>JAUJOK010000029.1:30944-63788 GCA_030447685.1 Armatimonadaceae bacterium | reverse complement strand
AATAGGCGCATGAACCGTTCGCTGCACCGTTGTGGCTGTTTTGTCCACCTTCTGGTGAACGTTTTCCGCCACCTGCTCCCCCTGCGTCAGGATATCTTCCGCCTTATCGCCGATGGAGGTAATCTTGTCGTTCGTGATTGTCAGCACATGATCGGCCTTTTCCAGGATAGGTTCGACCTTCGGCGTGAGCGCCTCCAGCTTGGCGTTTATCAACTTCAAGCCAACGGCCAACCCGGCAAGAGCCAGGGCCGATATGAGGGACGAAACCAGAAAACCGATCACAAGAAGCCAGGATGCTGTTTCACTCAATTGCACGCGACATCTCCCGCCACGGGACGCTTAAAGGCGTTCCGGTATAACAAAGGGCCTTTACCCAGCTAAGCATGCCAGGTAAACGGCCCTTTTTATTTTCCACCCCACAGGGGGCCTATTTTTTTTCGATGACTTTGGGGAGAGCGTCTTCCAGCGATGTGTGGAGAAGCTTCTGCGCGATGTCTTCCATCAGTCGCTGCGCCATCTCCTCGCGACCCACTTCGGATGTGTAGATGAACGCATCTTTTTTCCGTTCGCCGGTGCGTGTCTGGGCAAGGATACCTTTTTTCGCCAGCTTAGCCATCGTCAACATGATCGTGGAGTACGAAAGCGTCCGCCGGTCGTACATCACGCGGAAAACATCCGTTGTGGTGACGGGACGATCCAGTTCCCAAACAATATCCAGTATCTGGGCTTCCAATTCGCCCAGGCTCTGTCCGTTCAGCCCTTTGCGAATTCCCAGATAGTCCCGCGTTTCCTGTTCTTCCGCCATGATAATCGACGTCCTTCCATGCCTGTGACGCGGCTCAAAACGCAATTGGCGGTAACTCTACCACCTAATTTTACCGTATTTACAACTGACATTATACAGAAGGCATTGGCTGAGGTCAAGGTGCATTAAGGAGTTCCGGTTCCTGCCGTGGAACTTACGTCGCATACTGGCGTCCCTTCAAGGAAGTCTGGGAAATGAAACTGCTGCCCGCGCAAAAAATAAAAGAAACGTCAGACCCGCTTCGGACGACGCCTGCGGCCACCACCGCGCCGCCGATGATGCCGACGCTGGCTGTCATCATCCCCGCCTATAATGAGCATAAAACGCTGCGTGAGATTCTGGACACGGTGCGCGCCGTGCCGGTGGTAACGGAAATAGTGGTGGTCGACGACTGCTCTACGGACGGTACAGCAGACCTGCTTCGAGCGATGGCGCGGGAAGACCCCGCCCTGAAGGTGGTGTACCATGACCGCAATCAGGGCAAGGGCGCAGCCATAATTACCGGGCTGAAGCACGCCGCCAGCGAGGTGGTGGTGATTCAGGATGCGGACCTGGAGTATGAGCCGAACCAACTTACCGAGCTTCTGGCTGAGATGCAGCGGCAAAACGCGTCGGTTGTCTATGGCTCGCGGTTCCGGGGGACGTTACAGGGAATGCGGCTGCCCAACCTTTTAGCCAACAAGATATTGACGTTTTTGGCTAATGTCCTGTTTGGGGCGCGCATTTCGGATGAGGCGACCTGTTACAAGATGTTCCGGCGCTCCGTGCTGTTGGAGATGCCGTTGCGCGCGCGCCGCTTTGACTTTTGCCCCGAAGTGACGGCGAAAGTGCGCAAGCGCGGCCACCGTATCTACGAGGTTCCGATTAGCTACCGTGCCCGTACGGCGGCGGAAGGTAAGAAGATACGCTGGACTGATGGCGTGGATGCTATCTGGGCGCTTATAAAATACCGCTTCCGGGATTGAGATAGTCTATATTTTGCCCTAAAGAAGACGCTGCTGGCTTCCAATAATAAAAACATCTCCTTTCTACCACCTTTGATTGTGTACCGCCCGTCGCAGACTATTTCGCGGCGGGCGCTTTTTTTGATGCCGCCTGCAGGCGAGGCTTTGGGGAACTGCCGCCGGATGTTCGCACTTCCGTGGCCTTGATTACCAGGAGCGACATATCATCCTTAGGCGCTCCGCAGCAGGTTTGGGCCGTCTCGAACACGGCATCGGCCACCGCATCCGCCCCTTTATGTCGATGTTCGCGCACAATCTCCTTGACGCGCGCTTCACCGAACTGTTTCGGATTGCCCGCTTCGGCAACGCCATCCGAGCAGAAGAAAAGCAGATCGCCAGGGCCGAGCGTTATCTGCATCTCCTCATAGGTCGTCTCGATCAGGCCCAGCAAAGGCCCGGTGGCGGCAATATCTTCTATGGTGCCATCGACGCCGCGCACCAGGAAGGCAGGGGAGTGACCGGCGTTCACGAGACGTACGCGCCGTGTCTGCGGATATACCCAGGCATAGATCATAGTCGCCATGCGGTCTGGGGCGGTTTCGCGCAGCAGCGAATGATTCGTGCGCTCCATAACGGCAGCCGGTGAGGGCGAGTGGCGGAATAAGACGCCGGAAACAAACTTGACAGCCGCCATTAAAATAGCGGCAGCGATGCCGTGACCGGTCACATCGGCAAGCTTGCAGGTGACAATGCCCTCTTCGCGGTAATATTTGACGCTCCAATAATCGCCGCCCACATGGCCCGCTGCGGCGTAGCGTCCGGCGAACTCCCATCCCGGAACGGTGGGAACGACGCGCGGCAAAAGGCGTTGCTGCACTTCTTTCGCCCCGACAATATCGTCGTGCAGGCCGGGGTCGGAAAGCCACAGTTCCGCTTCTATCTCACCGTCCGGGCCGGCTACGCCAACACGACCATTGGGGGTCTGCCGCAGCGTTTCTAACGCCTGCGCCACTGTGTCCGTGGCAGCTATGCGCGGAAGCGATGGCTCTCCGGTGTCGGGGGGCAGCCTGTTTTTGTTTTTCACATCGCTTCGCATTCAGGTCTCCTGAATCTTTACACCAAGGCGGCGGCGGTGCGAGCAAGCACGACCTCACAGGGCGCGCGCCGGGCCAGTTCGCGCGTCAGGGAAGCCGCCGGGGAAGGACTGTTGGGGCTGATCGAGCCGGACGGAACCATCAGCACGAGCAGGTCCGCCTTTTCTTCACCAATGGCGCGCAAGGTCCCTTCCAGTACGCCGCGCGCCTTGCGAATCCGGATGATGGGCTGAAGGCCGCACCGCTTCACAGATGCTGCGGCCTCATCCAGCACGCGCTGCGCGGCAGCCTCTTCTTCCGGCATTTCGGCATTGGGAGCCAGCGCACGCGGCACCTCGATCACATACGTCAACACAATAGCGGCGGCGGCATGGCCCCCGCTGCCCGCCAGGCGGCAGGCAAGCGAAACAACCTCTTCCGAATACCCCGTCTCCGGTGAGGCCGGCAGCAGGACGCGCTGATACTGCTTGGCCGGAAGTGCCGCTGCCGCCGTGCCCCGGAGCGAGCGCGCTCCGCCCAGAATGAGACGCAGCAGGACGAAGATGCCGATCATCGCGACAGCCGCCACAAGTGCGGCCACGCCCCATTCTTCCGGGTGCGCGATCCATTCCGGCATCAGTGTCTGCCTCCCCCCGCAATAAGCACGGGCGCAGCAGGAACCGCACCGGACTGGGGCGCGGGCAGACGATTGATAACCACATCGCAATCAGCGCGGGCCAGAACGGCCTCGGCAAGCGCATTCAATTCTTCTGAACTGCCGGGTGGAAGCGCCAGAGTGATGGCATCGGCGCGCACTTCCGAGGCCACGGCAACCAGACGACCCGCCGGATCACGCGTCCGCTCCACACGCGGCGCGGGACGCAGCCGCGCTGTTCGCACTGCTGCTTCCAATCGCTCCAGCGCGCCGCGCGCCGCCTCTTCCTGATCGCCCAGCGCCGCCAGAAGCGGCTTGTTTCGCGGCACGACCAGCAGGTAAATCAGATAAACCGTAGCCTGCATGCTGTACGCCAGCCGACAGGCCATCGCAACGGCATGAGAATCCGCTTCCGTGCCCAGAAGTCCTGCCGCCACGGCAGTCCCGGTTCCCCCACCTGCCACCGAGCGCGGGCGGGAGATTTCCAGCCCTAAACTTGCCCGAGCATCGGCGACCGTCGCCGCAATAGGAAGCTGAGAACCCAGATTGGGTGTCTGGCGGAGCACCTGCATAACTTCCGGCGGAACATTGGCGAGCACTATGCGCCCTCCGCCCGCAACGATATGCTGGGCGGCGTCGCGAAAGGTTCGCGCGCCTTCCGGGGTCAGTAGCTGCAGCCCGCCGCAATCTACCACGATTCCGGCAGGATGGTGCCGCAGGCGCACATTCACTGCCGACTGGAGAGTGGCCCAGCGGTTGCGGCGCAGCGTCCCCGACAGCGTTACTACCTCATCCCGAATCTCAACGATCATGCCGCCTCCACGCCCGTCTCGGCGCGGCTTTGACGCTGATTCAGTTCCTCCGCGAAATACCGGTAGTTAGTCACCACGATGTCTTCCCGGCTGCCCAGCGCCTGGCGAATGGCTTTGCCCGACGTATTATGCAGCAGGCGGTGCCACCATCGGGTGGCGGAAACGAGTTCGGGCAGGATAACCGTCACCACGTCATCCGCCCGCTCATCCTTTACCTCTTCCACATACTCGACCAGCGGCTCGGTCAGCGACCGCAGCGGCGATTCCAGGATAATCAGCGGTACGCCCGTAATATGCCGTTCCCAGTCCTCCTTCAGAGAGGGGGTATTGGCCGGGTCCATCTCGATGTAAACGGCCCGCGCATCATCGGATAAAGAGCGCGCATATTCCAGCGCGGGAAAAATGCCTTTGTGGATTCCCGGCACCAGAACCAGCACCGTATGATGAACCGGTACGCTATTGTTTTCCTGCAAAAGCGAGGAAAAGGTATCCGGCACCAGATGGCGCGCGACATCCGCATAATGTGCGTTGATCCTGCGGAACATCGCTACCAGCAGCGGCACGAGCGCGATAACCAGCCATGCCCCGTAGTGGATAGGCGTACCGGGCCTGCCTTCATGGGAACCAAAGGGAAGCACGATGCCGGTGGGGTCGCCCGCATTGAATTTGGTGATGCCGATAACCACCATGACGATTCCGGTGACGATAGCGCCGACCAGATTCATTACCAGGGAGACCTGCCAGCCCTGCCCCCGGTCGCGCAGCCATTTACGCACCATCGAGCCTTGCGACAGGGTGAATGCGGCGAAGACGCCGATGGCGTAAAGCGGCAGGAGCGCCGTCACCGAGCCACGAAAAACGATTACCAGCAGCGCGGCGAACGCGGCAAGAATCAGAATACCGTTCGCGAAGACCAGGCGATCCCCCATATGACCGAGCTGTGTCGGCAGAAATTTGTCGCGCGCGAGCAGGGAGGCAAGACGGGGAAAATCCTGATACGCGGTGTTCGCGCCAACAACCAGAATGGCCGTGGCAGAGGCCATGAGGACATAGTAGTACCAGCCGAGTCCGTCGGTGAACACCCGACGCCCGAGCTGCGAGATAACCGTTTCATAGCCGCGCGCGTCTTCGGGAATGGCAGGTATCGCCATACGGGTGGCCAGGTAAGACATTCCCAGGAACATCGTGGTCAGAATAGTGGCCAGGATCATCAGGGTCGTTGCGGCGTTGCGGGGTTCCGGCTTTTTGAAGGCAGGAATACCATCGGAAATTGCTTCGATACCGGTAAGCGCGGCGCAGCCCGAGGCAAAAGCGCGCAAAATCACGAACAAGCTAACCGCTTCCAGTTGCTGCGTTATCCCACCGTGTTCGCGCAGCATCGCCTCTTTTGCCGTTTCCACTGTCCAGGCGTCGGGTGGGCTATCGGCCACCCCTCCTGTAGCGAGCTTGAAAAGACCCAGCGCGAGCAGGAACATCATGGAAAAAACAAAAGAATAGGTTGGAATAGCGAAAACCGTCCCGGACTCCTTCGCGCCCCGCAGATTTGCAAGCGTAATAAAGGCGATGAAGAACAGGCAAAGCGCTACGTTCTGTGACTGAAGCTCGGGAAATGCGGAGACGATAGCTGCCGCCCCGGCGGACACGGAAACCGAAACCGTAAGAATATACGACCATAACAGGGCCGCCCCCGCCACCAGCGAAGCAATTACGCCCAGATTGTCTTTGGACACCAGATAGGCGCTTGCGCCGCCGGGATAGGCGAAGATGGTTTGCCGGTACGATAACGAGACGATTATCAGCAGTACCGCGATTCCCAGCGCGATGGGCCAGGCGTAGTGCAGGGCCGGTAAGGCCGCGCCTGCGGTGAGGCCGTAGAGCATCAGGACGCGCAGAATCTCCTCGGTGGCGTAGGCGGTAGACGAAAGGGCGTCCGACGAGAAGACGGCAAGAGCGAGGCGCTTGGGCAGCCGGGTGTGGATGGCGTGGGCCGTGGGAAGCGGACGCCCGAGAAGCAGGCGGCGAAGTGCGACAGCCAAAAAGATGCCTCTTACGTTCAAAGATGTGGGATGCGCCCCACAGGGTCAGTATACTGAGCGCCCGCACCCGTGTCAAGCACGCGGATTAAAGCGGCGGAACGGGTATACCGCAAGGCAATCAACTTTTTCATTCGTTCCAGGGGCTTTTAGATAATAGGGGTACGGTGCGATGCGAACTGATTCCGATTACCTAACGATGCTCGTGGTTAAATCTCAGGCCGGGGATACGCTGGCGTATGATCGGCTCGTTCAGCGGTACCAGGACATGTTCCTGGGCATTCCCGTGACAACGGTCAAGAGCCGTCTGCACAGTGCGCGCAGCCGTCTCAAGGAAAGGATGACAACTATGGCAGACGATCACCTGCGCCGCCGCGCGCGCCCGTCGCTGGATGACGCCTTCGCTGCCCGTGTTCGGGAAGATATCGTCAGAGCGTTGGCGGAGATTGCTGGGGGAGACGGAAATGAGACGCAAATCCGCCGGTTCCATACCCGAGCACGATACCGTGCCCCACACCCGGTATACCGGTTCACGACGTCGCTGGTCACGGCGGGTTTGGCGCGCGGCGCATCCGAAATCCATCTGGTGCCGGGGAGCGGCGAGGTCAACATCCAGTTCGTCATGAATGGCGTGGCCGAGGAGTTCATAACGCTGCCGGAGTCACTGCATGACCCGGTAACGGCGCGCCTCAAAGACGGAGCCGGTCTGAACGTCGATGAGCGACACCGGGCGCAGGAAGGCATTACTCCTGTCCACAATACATGCGACGATAAACGCTATGATATGCGGGTATCATGTCACCCCGGTGATCCGGGGGAGAAGATAATCCTGCGGTTCGTTCCAGAGGCTCAGGGGGTCCGTTTCTGAACGGGCAGCAGGCCCAATTGGGGCTGTCATAAATTAAGGGCGGGGCACCATGACTGGTGCCCCGCCCCTTCCTGCCTATTTGGTTCGATGGATGTACGGTTTTCGTTATTCGGTTTTAGGCGCTATTCAGTTTTTGCGTATTCAGTTCGCGCTATGCGGTTGTGTACCCAGATTGTCCGTATTCAGTTGTGGTCGCTATTCAGTTATGGCGGTATTCAATTGTCACTACGTTTATACCGCAGCATCGAGCCTATCAAACCACTTAACAGCTATTTCGGCTGTTTCGTTCCCGAATTTCAGGGTGATTTTTTATAAGGAAATCGCGTACAATACAGTGTGACAACCCACCCGGAAAACAGGCCGAGTCTTTCTGTCGTCGTGCCGGCATATAACGAATCCGCCCGTCTGATTCCCACGCTTCAGGCTGCCGCTGATTATCTCGATAGTCGCGGTGACACGTATGAACTGCTGGTGGTGGACGACGGTTCGACCGATGCCACGTCTGCCGTCGCCGGTTCGTGGGCCGACAGCCGCCCGCAAATCCGGGTGCTGCGCTACGAAACCAATCGCGGCAAGGGATATGCTGTTCGTTACGGTATCGAGCATGCCGTCTGCGAGCGTGTGCTTTTCATGGATGCGGACCTTTCCACGCCCGTGGAGGAACTGGTCAAGCTGGAAAGGGCGCTCGATACCGGCTCGACCGTCGCCATCGGTTCGCGGCCCCTGCGCGAGTCTCAGCTTCTTGTGCGTCAGCCCTGGTATCGGGAGATAGCCGGTCGCGCCTTTAACCAGATCGTTCAAATGGCCGCGACGCCCGGTATTCACGACACGCAGTGCGGCTTCAAGCTGTTTACGCGGACGGCGGCACGCGAGATTTTCTCACGCTGTCTATTGAACGGCTTTTCCTTTGATATCGAAGCCTTGTTTTTAGCGCGACGGCTTGGCTATGGGATCGCCGAGGTTCCCGTACGCTGGGCGCATCAGGAGGGATCGAGCGCCTTTCCCACTCGGGCGGCATGGCTGCGCGGTGGTCTGAAGATGCTCGGTGATCTTTTGCGTATTCGATGGATTCATCGGGCGGTGCGGCCCCTGGCAACTCCGGCGGGCGGAACGCGCCCGACGCCTCACCAGGCGTGACACAGCGCAGCCCCGCTGTCTCCCCGGCGATAGCAGCCGGGGCGCTTGCCGTCGGTATCGGCACGCTCGCCGCCTACTCCCTGGGCATCGAACCGTATCGCCTGGAAGTCACGCAAACCGAATTGTGGTCGCCCCGGCTTCCCGCCGCTCTGGACGGTCTCTCCCTCCTTCTGCTGGCGGATATGCACACCCGACAATGGGGACGGCGCGAGCGGCGGCTGGCGGAACTTCTGGATGTACTGCCGACACCTGACATTGCTGTGCTTGCAGGGGATACCGTGGAGGGCGCGGCGGGCATCACTCCGGTTGTCACCTTTATTGAGCGGCATTTGCGCGCGCGGCACGCCCGCTACGCTATTCTGGGCAATGCCGAGCACAAGCCTCCGCGCGCCACGCGCCGAAACATTCGTCAATGCTTCGCCGCCACCGGCATGACGCTGCTCGTAAACGAGAACGTGCCGTTGACCATCGGGCAGACGACGATTACGGTGGCGGGCACGGACGACCCGTATTACGGCCACGCCGATCTGGACACGACCCTTGCCGGAAGAGATGTGGACCGTTTCTGTCTGTTGCTGGCGCATTCGCCACAGATCGTCTACGCGGCGGCGCGGGCAGGCGTGGATGTGATGCTTTCCGGTCACACGCACGGCGGCCAGGTGCGTCTCCCGCTGGTCGGGCCGCTTAAGACGCAAAATCCGTTGGGCCGCGCCCTCGATGCCGGGCTGTTCGACCGGGCGCGGCTCACATCCGCGCTTCACCGCGATCCTGAACGTGAAATAGTCCTGTATGTTTCGCGCGGCATCGGCACCGCCCGGTTTCGCAATTTCCCGTTGTATCCACGCCTTTTATGCCGTCCTGAAATCGCCTGGCTGACGCTGCGCCATGCCGCTGCTCCTGTCGGCGCGGAAATTGCTGCGGTCTGATTTGACGAGCGGGCCGACCCTGTGCTATACTCCGAAGCACGATGCGATTGAAAAGCGCGAGCTTTGGCATGTGGTGGTGGCGCGAAGGGAACCTTTCCCGTCGCTGCCGTCGCCCGTGAACGCCTGAGCGCAAAAATCGTAAGGCAAAGTTGTAAAAAGGGGCAGGCCCGGCGGGGCCTGCCCCTTTTGCGTTGTCAGCGGGGGCATCTGCCCCGGCGGCGTCTGCTAAAACTACCCAATGGTATAATTGGAAAGGAGGCCGCTTGTGGCCGCAGAGACGCTTCCCATAGAGTCACCGATAGCTCCCTTGTCCGCCGCCGCTGCTGCGCCCGTCGCCAGGGGCCGCTGCCGTCGTCCAATGTTCACCCACACGCCTACCCGAGAAGAGTTCCGAACCCTGGCCCGTCAGGGCAACCTGATTCCGGTGTATCGTGAAATCCTCGCCGACATGGAAACGCCGGTTTCGGCCTTCCGCCGCATCGCGCACCGGCCCAACGCCTTTCTGCTGGAATCGGTGGAGGGCGGCGAGCGATTGGCCCGATATTCGTTCCTCGGCTCCGATCCGTATCTCGTTTTCCGCTCCAAAGGCGGCACGGCCTATGTGACCGAAAACGGGCAGACGCGCGAAATCGCTCTTGCCGAGGGGCGCGACCCGCTGCATGTGCTGGAAGAGACGCTGGCCTCAATACGCTGCGTCGAGATACCCGGCCTGCCGCGCTTTATCGGCGGCGCGGTCGGCTATATCGGCTATGACTGGGTACGGTTTCTGGAGCCTATCGGCGACGGCACCGCCGACGACCTGGGAATTGATGATTGTCGTCTGCTGCTCACCGATACGCTGTGTATCTTCGACCATGTGCAGCACCGTATCAAAGTCCTGGCCAACGCCCGCGTGGACAGCGGCACCGACCCGGACGCCGCCTACGATACCGCAATCGGGAAAGTAGACGACCTGGTGGCTTTGCTCCAGCAGCCCCGCCCCGCAGGCGACGTTCGCCCCGCAGGCGACGTTCGCCCCCTTGACCCGCCGCGCGGCGAGGCGTCGCACCCTCCGGAACGGTTCGCTTCGAACATGACGCAGACCGAGTACAAAAAGATGGTGCTCCAGGGCAAGGAGTATATCGCCGCCGGAGACATCATCCAGACCGTACTTTCGCAGCGTTTTTCCCGCCCGCTCCATGCCGACACCTTCAATGTGTATCGCGCGCTGCGCTCGCTGAATCCGTCGCCGTATATGTTTTATCTCAACTTTGCGCCCGTTTCCGGCGCGGGCGCGATGACCCTGGTCGGCGCATCGCCCGAGATTCTCGTCACGGAGGAGCGCGGCAAGGTGACGGTACGGCCCATTGCCGGGACGCGACGGCGCGGCGCGTCCCCGGAAGAGGACGCCCGTCTGGAAGAAGAGCTTCTGGCCGACGAAAAAGAGCGCGCCGAGCATATCATGCTGGTGGACCTGGGCCGCAACGACATCGGGCGGGTGTGTGACTACGGCAGCGTCACCGTGGATGAGCTGATGGTGGTGGAGCGATACTCCCATGTCATGCATATTGTCAGCAACGTTACCGGGCGGCTTTCGCAGGGGAAGACGCCCTTCGATGTGCTGCGGGCGACCTTTCCGGCGGGCACGCTGTCCGGTGCGCCCAAGGTGCGGGCCATGCAGATTATCGAGGAACTGGAGCCGACGCGGCGCGGGGCCTACGGCGGGGCCATCGGCTATTTTTCCTATAACGGCAATCTGGACACCTGCATCACCATCCGCACCCTGCTGGTGAAGGACGGAACGGCCTATGTGCAGGCGGGCGGCGGCATCGTCGCCGATTCGGACCCGGAAGCCGAGTACGAGGAGACTGTCAATAAGTCGAACGCGGTGCGGCGTGCCATCGAGATGGCCGAGGCCGGTCTGGACTGACCGGGCTGCGGCATGGATACGGACGACCTGAAGCGATTGGCGCGCGAGATGGACGGGCGCATTACCATTCACTGTGGGAAGTGCCGGAATTGGCAGCGGCTGTCGCTGGAGGCGCGAAGCCTGCGTTTCGGCTCCAGCCCGGATTTATCCGCCGTTGACCCGAATCAGCCGGGCCGCCCGCGCCTGCAATTCTACTGCACCTATTGTCATCGCATTATCGGCTTTGTCACGGCGGACGCCCACGACGACCCGGAGGGCACTCGCTGGGAACATCTGGAACTTTAGCGACGCAAGGAAAGAGGGCAGGGATGATCCTCGTTATCGATAACTACGACTCGTTTACGTACAACCTAGTGCAGTATCTGGGGGAGATGGGGCAGGACCTGGTCGTCCGTCGTAATGACAAGATCACGCTGGACGAGATCGCGGCCATGAAGCCGGACAAGATCGTCGTCTCGCCGGGTCCGTGCGATCCCGCGCACGCGGGCATCTCCATCGAGGCCATCCGGCGATTCGCGGGCGAGGTTCCGCTGCTCGGCGTCTGTTTGGGCCATCAGAGCATAGGGCACGCCTTCGGCGGCAATATCGTTCGCGCGGGCCGCCTGATGCACGGCAAGACCAGCCCGGTGCGCCACGACGGGCGCGGCGTGTTCGCCGGTATGCCCAACCCCTTCTCGGCGACGCGTTATCATTCGTTGCTTATTGAGCGCGACACCCTGCCCTCCTGTCTGGAAATCTCCGCAGAGACCGCTGAGGGGGAGATCATGGGTGTGCGGCATAAAACGCTTCCGGTCGAGGGCGTTCAGTTCCACCCGGAATCGGTGCTGACCGAGCAGGGCAGGCAGATTCTCAAAAACGTCGTCGTGATGTGATCGGGCATTGATTTGTTTGTGTCGGGCCGGTAAACGACCCGGCAGGAAAATGCAGCCGTCCTCACGGACGGAAAAACAGGCCAACCTTGGGTGCGTCCGGCAGGACGCTTGCTCTTCTTTGCCGGGTCGTTTACCGGCCCCACACAAATGGTAAGGACAACAGAATGCAGGAAACGCTGCAAAAACTGGTTTCGGGACAGCATCTGACACAGGACGAAGCCGTGCAGGTGATGACGCAGATCATGGACGGCGCGGCGACGCCCGCCCAGATCGCCGGACTGCTCACAGCGCTGCGGATGAAGGGGGAGGTGGTGGAGGAGTTTACCGGCTTCGCTCGTGTCATGCGCGAGCGTTCCCTGCGCGTCCCCACCACGCGCCGCCCGCTGGTGGATACCTGCGGTACGGGCGGGGACCTGTGCAAAACGTTTAACATCTCCACGGCGGCGGCGTTCGTGGTCGCCGCCGCCGGGGTGGGGGTCGCCAAGCACGGCAACCGCTCCGTCACCAGCAAGTGCGGCTCCGCCGACGTTCTGGAGGCGCTTGGGGTAAGGCTTGACGTTTCACCGGAGGCGGTAGGACGTTGCATCGACGAGGTGGGCATCGGCTTCCTGTTCGCCCGTGCGCACCACCCGGCCATGAAGCACGCCGCCGGGCCGCGCGGCGAGTTGGGAATCCGCACCATCTTCAACGCGCTTGGCCCCCTCACCAATCCTGCCGGGGCCACGCGTCAGCTTATCGGCGTCTACGACCCATCTCTGTGCCCGCTGCTCGCTGAAGTGCTGGGGAACCTCGGCTCCGAGCATGTCCTGGTCGTCCACGGCGACGGCGGATTGGATGAAATCTCGACGTTCGGCCCCACCACCGTCAGCGAACTCAATAATGGCAGTGTCCGTACTTATACTCTCACACCCGATGTACTCGGTCTGCCCGTCGCCGCGCCGTCCGATGTTGCCGCCGGGGCCGATTCGAAGGAGAACGCTGCCTTGCTGCGCGCCGTGCTAAGCGACGGCGAGCGCAGCCCGCGTCGGGACATCGTGCTGGCGAATGCCGCCGCCGCTCTGTATGTGGCCGGTGTCGCCGATACCGTCGCCGAAGGCGTCACCCGCGCCGCCGACCTGATCGCCTCCGGGGCGGCGGGAGCAAAAGTCGAGGCGCTGATCACTTTCACCCAGGCGGTGGGGGGCTGACATGGCGCATATTCTTGACCGAATCGTAGCAACAAAGCGGGACGAGGTAGCCGCCCTGCATGCGCGCGCTTCGCTGGCCGACCTGAAAGCTCACGCCGAAGCCATGCCCCCGACACGAGGATTCGCAGCGGCGCTGGCCCCCCCCGGCCCCAAACTTATTGCCGAAGTAAAGAAAGCCTCGCCGTCCAAAGGAGTCATCCGTGCTGATTTCGATCCTGTCGCTGCCGCGCAGGCGTATCATGCGGCGGGTGCTTCCTGCCTGTCGGTGCTGACCGACGAAACATATTTTCAGGGGAGCTTAACCTATCTGCGGATCATTCGTGAAGTCGTGCCCCTGCCGCTGCTGCGAAAAGATTTTATCATTGACCGGGCGCAGATTTACGAGGCCCGCATCGCCGGTGCCGATGCCGTATTGCTTATCGTCGCCATTCTTTCGCCCGCGCAGGTCGCGGAGTTCAGTGAAACGGCGGTGTCTCTCGGACTGGATGCGCTGGTCGAGGTGCATGACCGCGAGGAGCTGGAAACGGCGAAAGCGGCGGGCGCAACGCTTATCGGCATCAATAATCGCGACCTGAAAACCTTTAAGGTGCGCCTGGAGACGACGGAAGAACTGCTGCCGCACCTGCCGCCGGGCGCATTGGCCGTCGCCGAGTCCGGCATCCGTACGCGGCAGGATGTAGAGCAACTGGCGGCTGCGGGTGCGCACGCCATCCTGGTCGGCGAATCACTCATGCGCGCAGATGATATTGCTGCCGCCACACGAAAGCTGCTGGGCCGATGACGCGCATCAAGATTTGTGGAATTACCAATGCGAAGGACGCCCGCGCCGCCATAGATTACGGTGCAGACGCGCTCGGTTTCATTGCCGTACCAGGAAGTCCGCGCTATATTGACCCGGCTGACTATCTAGAACTCTGGGAGCAGCAGAATTTCTGGCCGGGTACGTTCATTTCTACGGTCATCGTTGCCCAGCGTCCTGAACAAGCCGTAGATTATGCGCCTCAGTATGTTCAATTCTATGAAGGCGGCTTCGGGGCGCTTTCACCGGGCCGCGCAATTCGCGCGTTTCGCGTGCGGGACGAAGGGAGCCTCCAGGAGATTGCAGCTTACCAGGAACCTGCTGCGGCGCACCATCTGGACACATACCACAAGGATAAATTGGGCGGCTCCGGTGAAACCTTCAACTGGGAGCTTGCTATTGAAGCGAAGCGGCTAACGGATAAGCCGATCATTCTGGCTGGAGGGCTGACGCCCGAAAACGTGGCTGAGGCCGTGGCGCGCGTGCGGCCCTATGCGGTGGACGTGTCTTCCGGTGTGGAGGCCGAGCCAGGCCGAAAAGACTATGATAAGCTGCGCCGCTTCATCCGGGCTGTGCGTGAGGTCGATGCTTTGTTTGACGATTAGCCCCTCTCGAGTGGAAATTGATGAAAGTTTGCCTCGATTCGAGCGACTTATAGAAGCAGGATTGTCTGTTGGACGAGCAAAGATTAATCCGCGTCAGTAAATATCTTAGCAAGCACCTGCGGCACGAGCCGGAGCGTCTGGGGTTGACGCTCTCGCCGGGCGGGTGGGTGGCAGTCGATGATCTGCTCGCCGCCTGCGCCGCGGACCGTTTTTTCTTGTCCCGCGCGGAACTGGAAGAAGTCGTCGCCAGAAACAACAAGCAGCGCTTCTCGTTCGATGAGAGCGGGGCGCGCATTCGGGCGAACCAGGGACACAGCGTGGAGGTGGATTTGCAGCTTGCGCCTGCGGTTCCGCCGGACGTGCTGTATCATGGAACGGGGCATCGCGCGGTGGAGGCGATTGGGCGCGAGGGATTGAGGAAAATGTCGCGGCATCATGTCCATCTGTCACGTGATGTGGAGACGGCGCAGAAGGTCGGTGCGAGGCACGGTCGTCCCGTCGTCTTCATTGTAGATGCCGCAGGAATGCATCGGGCCGGGCATACCTTTTACCGTTCCAAAAACGATGTATGGCTCGTGGATGAGGTTCCGCCGCAATATCTGCGCGAGCAGCAGGAGACGAGATAGCCTATCTTGATGCTTTACCTATGTACCTATTGTGGCTGTCACGAACCTTGCAGTCATATTGATGATCATCCACAGTGCTGTTGCGACTGTTACGAGATGTTTGAAATAGGGCTGGGAATGCAGCCCTGGCTGGCCGAGGGGATACCCCAGCCAATACAGGAAAAGGCGGATCGCGCCGTACAACAACGTGCTGAGCTTGCTAATGTGCTGCGGCAGGCTGAAGAAGAGTTTTGGGCGAGTCGAAACGCTGCCGCTGCGAAATCAGAAAAAGAGAAGTAATGACACCAACCTTTACATCTGTTGCCGACAGTTTAGGGCACTTCGGGCAGTTCGGGGGGCGCTTCGTGCCGGAGACGCTGATTCCTGCGCTCGATGAGCTTTCCGAAAAGTACGAAGCGGCGCAAAACGAACCGGAGTTTCAGGCGGAACTCGATTATTTACTGCGTGAATACGTCGGGCGGGCTACGCCGCTTTACTACGCTGAAAAGATGACGGCGGAGTTGGGCGGGCCGAAGATTTACATCAAGCGCGAAGATCTGGCGCACACCGGGGCGCATAAGATCAACAACACCATCGGCCAGATCTTGCTCGCCAAGCGCATGGGCAAGCCGCGCATTATCGCCGAGACCGGGGCGGGACAGCATGGGGTCGCGACGGCGACGGTCTGCGCGCGTTTTGGTTATCAATGCTGCGTCTACATGGGCGCGGAGGACGTGCAGCGGCAGGCGCTCAATGTGTTTCGCATGAAGCTCTTAGGCGCGGAGGTGCGGCCCGTGGAATCCGGGACGCGGACGCTGAAGGACGCGACCAACGAGGCGCTGCGCGACTGGGTGACGAACGTCCGCGACACGCACTATATAATCGGCTCAGTGGTGGGACCGCATCCGTTCCCCACGATGGTGCGCGATTTTCAGTCGGTGATCGGGCGCGAGGCGCGGGCGCAGATTCTGGAAAAAGAGGGACGGCTGCCGGATGCCGTTATCGCCTGTGTCGGCGGCGGATCGAACGCGATGGGCATCTTTTATCCGTTCGCAGGCGATGCAAACGTGCGGCTTATAGGAGTCGAGGCGGCGGGCGACGGCGTGGATACAAAGCGGCACGCGGCGACACTGACGGCGGGGCGGCCCGGCGTGCTGCACGGCGCGGCGCAGTATCTTTTGCAGGACGAGCATGGGCAGATTGCGGAGGCGCACTCTATTTCGGCGGGACTGGACTATCCCGGCGTCGGCCCGGAACACTCCTACTTCAAGGAGCAGGGCCGCGCGGAGTATGTCTCCATCACCGACGCCGAGGCGCTGGATGCCTTCGGCTGGGTCGCTCGCTGCGAGGGCCTTATTCCCGCGCTGGAGCCGTCCCATGCGTTCGCGCATCTTCGCAAGACGGCGGCCCGCGAGATGACACCGGATCAGATTGTCATTGTGAACCTGTCGGGGCGCGGGGACAAGGACGTGGACGCTGTGGCGCGGCGTCTGGAAATGCTGGCCGGTTGATTATGCCGCCTGTGAACGTCATACAAACGCATAATATTAAAGTGACCGTCCACCTGCGCTGGCCGGTTTCGGAGGCGGGGTCGCCGCTTGACGCCGAAACGATAGAGCGCCTGACGCCCTACATAACCCGCTATGCCCAGACGTTCGGCGTTATGGTCTACGCGGTCGGCGGGGTGCAAGACCATCTGCATCTGCTTCTGGACCTGCCGCCCACGCGCGCACTTCAGGAGATTAGCGACGAACTGCGGAGCACGACGCAGCGGTTCGTCCGCAACGTTCTGGGGGAAAGCCGCTTCACCTGGTCCAAGGAGGGGCTGCTGTTTAGCGGCGTTTCGCCCTCCGGCATTCGCAGGATGACGGACTATATCAAGAATCAGGCGGAACGCCACGCCGCTGGTGACCTCATTCCCGGCATGGAAGGCGAGGAGGACGAGGAGGAGAGCGAAGAGGGTGCGGACGAGGACATGCCGGACTGGCTGCGTGACGTGCTGGACCGTGAGGACGTAAAATAACCCAGACCATGACCTACCCGACCCCATCCGCCGACCCTTATTTCCAGCAGCGACAGGACGAAGAGCACCTGCGCCTGTTGTCGCTGTTCCATTACATACTGGGCGGCCTTACCGCCCTGTTTTCGTGCCTGTTCCTGATTCATTTCTTTATCGGTCTGACCGCGCTCTCGAATCCCGGCTTCTTCGATTCGCCGTCGCCACGGGGTGAACCGTCACCGGCCTTCTTCGGGTGGATGTTTACCGTTCTGGGTGGGATAGGTGTTCTGCTGGGATGGACGATTGGCGGACTGACCATCTATGCGGGTCGGTGTCTCGCCGCCCGGCAAAAGTACACATTTATTTTTGTGATGGCTATTTTGAACTGTATGAGCGTTCCCGTCGGCACCGCGCTCGGCGTATTCACCCTCATCGTTATCAACCGACCGTCCGTAAAGGCGCTGTTCGATGCGCCGGGAGCAGCATATTGAGCCGCATCGCCTCGCAGTTCGCGCGTCTTCGAGACCGGCAGGAAAAAGCGCTGGTCGCCTTTGTCACGGCGGGCGATCCGTTCCCAGAAGACACGGCGGACATCGTTGTCACGCTGGCTGAGGCAGGCGCGGACATCATCGAACTGGGCATTCCGTTCTCCGATCCCCTCGCCGACGGGCCGACGATTCAGGCATCGTCGCAGCGGGCGCTGGATGCGGGTATGACGCCGCCCAAGGTGCTGGAGATCGTGCGGCAGGTGCGCGCCCGCTCGGACGTTCCCCTTGTTTTGATGGGCGCGTGGAACCCGATTCTGCAATACGGCAGGGAGCGGTTCGCCGAAGATGCCACAAGCGCGGGCGTGGACGGCACGATTATGACCGACCTGACGCCCGAAGAGGCGGGGGAGTGGAAGCGCGTCAGCGCGGCGGCGGGACTGGACACGATTTTCCTGCTGGCCCCGACTTCCACTCCCGAGCGCATGGCCCTGGTCGGGAAGCTGGCATCGGGCTTCGTCTACTGCGTCTCACGAACCGGCGTCACCGGCGCGCGCAATGAGGTGCCCGCCGATCTTCCGGCGCTGGTGGAGCAGATTCGCGTCCGCGCCGAAAGTCCGGTCTGTGTCGGGTTCGGCATCTCCCGTCCGGAACATGTAGAAGCCGTCTGCCGCTACGCCGACGGCGCAGTGGTGGGCAGTGCGCTGGTCGATCTGCTCCACCGAGAGCGTGAAAACCAGCAGTTACTTTCGGCGGCGCGCGATTACCTGGCGACACTGAAGGCTGCGACGGGAGGGAGAAATTAATGACATCCGCTGAGTTTGCCCGTTATCTGGATCATACGCTGTTAAAGCCGGAGTCCACCCGCCGCGATGCCCGCCGCGTTTGCGAGGAGGCGAAAGCGCACCGGTTCGCCGCCGCCTGCATCCTGCCCTCCTGGGTTGCGGACGCCGCCGAGATTCTGGAAGGAAGCGGGGTTGCCGTCTGCACCGTGGTCGGCTTTCCCCACGGCATCGCGCCCGCACAGGCAAAGGCCGCCGAGACCGCGACCGCCGTCGCCGACGGCGCGACCGAGATCGACACCGTTATCAATATCTCCGCGCTCAAGTCCGGCTCCGATCTGCTGGTTATGGACGATCTTTCGGCGGTGATAGATGCGGCGGGCATGGGCGGGGCGACCGTGAAGGTGATATTGGAGTGCGCCCTGCTTTCGGACGAAGAAAAGCGGCGCGCGGCGGAGATGTGCGTCGAGGCCGGGGCCGCATTTGTGAAAACCTCCACCGGATTTGCCGCGAGCGGTGCGACCGTGGAAGACGTTCGGCTGCTGCGGGCCACGGTCGGCCCGGACATCGGTGTGAAGGCGGCGGGCGGCATTCGTACCGTCGAGACAGCTCTGGCGATGATTGAGGCAGGTGCGAGCCGCGTGGGAACATCGGCGGGTGTCACACTTGTGGAAGAGTTGGGAAAGCCCTGTCCCTAAAGGAACGGGCTGTTTCGTTCGGAGAAGCCCGCTGAAGCGGGCTGTATCTCCCGCTGCGTTCTCGCAGCCCCATTTATGGGGCTTTTCTGCTTCGAACAGCCCGTTCCTTTAGGGACGGGGCGGATTTCTCCTGATATAATTAAGTTTTATTCTTGTCATGCAGTCCAGCCCAATTCGGAGGAACCCTTTGACAGACAATCGACGCTTCCCACGCCTTTTATCTTTGTTGTGCTTATCGCTGTTTCTGTTTCCCGCTGCCGGGCGAGCGCAAGAGGAGGCACAGCAGCCCGCGCCCACGCCGGGCACTCCGGCCACGCCCGCAGCGGGCGCAGCAGCAAAGGCAGTCCCGGCAACACCGCCCAAGCCCGGCCCCAAGCCTTACGCCGAGGTGATCGAAAAGGAAAAGGATCGCAAAACGGACGAAGGCCTGTTCATCGTCCATCGTATCGACGACAAGATTTTTTATGAGATTCCCCGGACTACGCTCGGTAAGGAGATGCTCTGGGTGACGACGCTGGCGAAGACCCAGACCGGCTACGGCTACGGCGGCACCGAAGTTCAGGACCGGGTGGTGCGCTGGACGATTCGCGGTGACAAAGTGCTTCTGCGCGGCACCGATTTCCAGATGCGCTCCGAGTCCGAGGACGCGCGCCGCGCGGTTGAATCCAGCACGCTGGAGCCGATCCTGCTTATCTTCGACATAAAGGCGTACAAGGGCGACGACAAGGAGAAGGGCGCGCCGGTGATTGAGGCGACCAGCCTTTTCAACACCGATGTCGCCGAGTTCTCCGCGAAACGCACATTGGGCGCTTCCCGTCTGGACACCACCCGCACCTTTATTGAAAGAACCAAGGCGTTTCCGCGTAACATCGAAACCGAAGTGACCGCGACCTATGTTGCCGCCGGGGCGTCTGGGTTCGCCTTTTTCCCCAGTGGCGGCGGGCCGCAGCGCGACCGGGGCACCGATGCCGTCACCGTTGTTCTGCGCCATTCGATGACCCTGCTCCCCGATGTGCCGATGAAGGCGCGCCTCGCCGACCAGCGCGTCGGGTTCTTCACCACGCAGTATTACGACTTCGGGCGCAGCGAAAACCGTGTCGTCGAGCGCCGGTATATCAATCGCTGGCGGCTGGAAAAGAAGGACCCCAGCGCCGCGCTTTCCGAGCCGGTCAAGCCGATTGTGTTCTACATCGGGCGGGAAGTTCCGGCCAAGTGGCGGCCCTACATGAAGAAGGGCGTCGAGGACTGGCAGGTCGCCTTTGAGGCCGCCGGATTCAAGAACGCCATTCTGGCAAAAGACCCGCCCACCCCGCAGGAAGACCCGGAATGGGACGCCGAGGACAGCCGCTATTCGTCGATCCGCTGGCTGCCGTCCACTATCGAGAACGCCTACGGCCCCTCTATCGTGGACCCGCGCTCCGGCGAGATTCTGGAAGCGGATATCAAGTTCTTCCACAACATTCTCAATCTGCTCACCAACTGGTACTTCATCCAGGCGTCGCCCGCCGACCCCAAGGCCCAGCGCCTGCCGTTGTCCGATGAGACCATGGGTGAGTTGATTCGCTATGTCACGGCGCATGAAGTCGGCCACTCGCTGGGCTTCCCACACAATATGAAGGCGTCCTCCTCCGTGAGCGTCGCCCAACTGCGCGACCCGGAATGGACCAACAAATGGGGCACGTCGGCGTCGGTAATGGACTATTCGCGCATGAACTATGTCGCCCAACCCGGCGACAAGGCCCGCCTGATCCCCAAGATCGGACCTTATGATATTTTCGCGACGGAATGGGGCTACAAGCCGCTCCCGAACGCCAGAACTCCGGACGACGAAAAGATGGAGCTGGATCGTATTGCGGCCCGCCAGGTAACCAACCCGATGCTGCGCTTCGGCAACGCCGACGCGTCGCAGGACCCCGGTCGTCAGACGGAAGATATCGGCTCCGACCCCATTGAGGCGACGACGCTGGGCCTGAAAAACCTCAGCCGCGTGCTCGACTACATCGTCCCGGCGACCAGCAAGTATGGCGAAGACTATCGGCCCCTGACCGAGATGTATAACGAGCTGATTTTCCAGCGCCTGAACGAAATCATGCACGTCGTTGCCGTGATCGGCGGCGTCAACCAGACGAACTACAACTACGGGCGCGGCCCGGCGGTGTATACCCCGGTCCCCACCGACCTCCAGCGCCGGGCGGTCCGGTTCCTGCTGGAAAATCATTTCTCCACGCCCAGAGACCTGATTCGCCCGGACATCCTGAACCGGATCGAGTCGGCGGGCGCTGCCGACCGCATTCTTATGGCGCAAAGGGCTGCCCTGAACAGCCTGATGAGTGAGGCACGGGCCAAGCGCATGGTGGATCAGGAGGCCATTGCTCGTGACGGTAGCAAGCCCTACACACTGACTATGCTGATGGACGACCTGCGGCGGGGTCTTTGGAGTGAGCTTTCCGCCCCAGGAACAAAGGCCATCAGGATTGATCCGTACCGGCGCAACCTTCAGCGGACCTATATCAACCTGCTGGGCGCGAAGATCGCTCCACCCTCCAGCAGCGCCCTGCCCTTCGGGGGCGGGATTTTAACGGTCAGCGGCGGCGGCACCCAGAGTGAGCTTCGCCCGCTGTCGCGCGCCGCCCTGCTGGCGACGAAAGCCGCCCTTCAGACCGCTCTGAAGAAACCGGCGGACGCCGCCACGCGCGCCCATCTGGTGGACTCTATCGCCAGCATCGACCAGTTCCTGAATCCGAAGGGATAGCCTCTCATCCGGCTTCGGGGCCGTATTCGCACTCCGGAGCCGGACAGGAGACCGGGAAAGAGTTTCTCGTGGCCGTCTATAAAACCAATGCGCTCGTGCTGCGCCGTATCCCGCTCGGCGAGAAGGACAAGATCGTCACGCTTTTTACGCGGGAATACGGCAAGCTGAACGCCGTCGCGAAAGGCGCGCGCCGAACCACCTCGCGGCTGGCGGGCGCGACCGAGCCGCTGATGCTTTTGCGCGCCCTGCTCGCCGAAGGGATGAACCTGGACATCCTGACGCAGTGTGAAATCAGAGAGTCGTTTTCCCATCTGCGGAGCGATTTCGGACTGATTCTTCGGGCAACCTACGCCTGCGAGCTGCTGGACAAGTTGACCGTGGAGCGCGACCCATCGCCGGAAGCGTTCGATCTGCTGCTTTCGACATTGTACGTTTTGCAGCGGGCCGTGGAACCGGATGCCGCGCTGCATGCGTTTGAGCTTCAGTTTTTGGCGCAGATCGGCTACGAGCCGCGCCTGGATGCCTGCGCCCGCTGCGGCAAAGACCTGGCCGACGGCGAGGGGGCAGGTTTCTCCGCATCGCGCGGCGGTCTGCTGTGCGGCCCCTGCGCGGACGCGACCGACGACACGCTGAACCTATCGCCCGCTGCGGCCCGAATGATGATCCGCCTGCTGAACGAGGAGGATGCAAAGGCCCTCGCGCGCATCGAGATGACGCCAACGGAGCGGGAAGAGATAGCCCGCGTGCTGCGCGCGCATCTGCGCTTCCGCCTGGAGCGGGACGTAAAAAGCACCGAATTCCTGGACGCCCACCGCCTGGGCGCAATGAACCTGACACCGGACGCAGGCACGTAGAAAGAAAATAGTACGTGGATATACCGCAAGTCAAAGCTGCTGTGGGCGAAGTGAGTGCACCGACGACCGCGCCTGCCCGGCTGCGCGGGCGCGCCGATGCAGGAGAATCGGTAGGGGAACGGGGAACGCGGGCCGTTACTCCGCGCGCGGTTCTTATCGGGCTGATCTGCGCCGCGTTTTTCTGCGCCGTTACCCCCTACAACGATTTCAAGATAGCGGCTACCTATATTGCCGGGACGCAGTTTCCTATCGGCGCGCTGTTTGTGGAGTTTTTCCTGGTAGCCGTGGTCAATGTCATCCTGCGCCGGTTCGCCCCCCAATTGGCCTTTACGCGCGGGGAACTGCTCACCGTCTGGACGCTGATTCTGGTGGCGTCGGGTCTGCCGTCGTCGGGCATGATGCGCTACTTTATCCCGCATATCGTCGCGCCGCACTACTACTCGGATGCCACAAATAACTGGGAAGCCAAGATATGGGCGCAGGCCCCCGCCTGGCTGAAGATGCAGGATGCGGATGCGGCAAAAGCCTTCTTTGTCGGCTATCCGCGCGGTCAGGAGCATGTTCCCTGGGGCGCGTGGGCCGGGCCGCTTTTCTTCTGGGGTATCCTCGCTATTCTGTTCCTCGTCGCCACGTTCAGCGTCACGAACCTGCTGCGTCGCCAGTGGGTGGAAAACGAGAAGTTCAGCTTCCCGCTCGTCACCCTGCCGGTGCTGCTTGCCGAAGAGCCGACGGGAAAGCATCTGGTCAACGACCTGCTGCGCTCGCCGCTTATGTGGGTCGCCTTCGGCCTGACGACCGCGCTGCACACCACCAAGGGCCTGCACCAGCTTTACCCCTCGATTCCCGACATCACCACCTATTACAACCTGATGGAGTTCCTGACGGTGAGGCCGCTGAACCAGATCGGGCCGATTGACGTGCGGTTCTATCCGCTGGTTATCGGGCTGGCCTACCTGCTGCCCGCCGAAGTCTGCTTCTCGCTCTGGTTCTTCCATGTGTTTTACAAGTTTGAAATACTGATGGGCGCGCAGTACAACTGGGATATGCCGGGGACGCTCGGCGCATACGGTTACAAGCAGTTCCACTCGCTCCAGGCGTTCGGCGGGGCGCTGGCGCTGCTGGCCTGGACCTGCTGGACAGCCCGCCGTCACCTGCGCGACTTCTGGGAAAGGCGACCTGGCGGTCCCCGCGCCGGGGAGATAGACGACAGCCGAGAGATGATGAGTTACCGCGCGACCCTGATCGGGCTGGCCGTCAGCTATGGGGAATCGCCGCCTGGCTGTGGGCGACCGGAGTGCCGCTGATCATGATTCTCCTGGCTTTTGATGATGATCGTGCTGGCGCTGGTGGTTATCGCGTGGGTGGTGTGTCAGGCCGGAATGCTTTTCATGGCGACCCCTTATGGGTCGCTGGATATTTTGCCACCACGCTGCGTTACGCACCGTTCAAGATCGCGCCACTGTACACTGTCTACCGCTTCGAAGCGATGTTCTTCTACGACACCCGTGAGATGCTCAATCCGTCCTGCTGATGGGGCAAACCGCTGAGTCCGGCGGCTTTGAAGCCCGTCCGCTTTTCAAGGCCATGATTGCCGCCGTCGTTCTGGAGCTGGTTGTTTCCCGCCGTCGCCTCGCTGATGCTGCCCTACTACAACCAGGGCGCGAACGCGCTGTCCAACCCGTTCATGTACAAGTCCGCTCCTACCAAGCCGCTCAGCTGGGCGGGGCGGCTTCCGTTCCCTTTGTCGGCAGTTGGACCAGCTGGCTGCATATCCTGGCCGGCCTGAGCGGCGTCCTCGGTCTGTTAGTGGTGCGCGCGCAATACAACTTCGGCCTGCACCCCATCGGGTTCCTGTGCGCCTCCGTCTATCTATGCACATGCTCTGGTTCTCGATCTTCCTGGGCTGGATGTTCAAATCACTGGTGCAGCGCTACGGAGGCATGAGGGGGTATCTGGCGGGCCTGCCGCTCTTCCTGGGCCTGATCCTGGGCGATGTGGTGAACGCGGTCGTCTGGATTATCCTGGGCTATCTCACACGTGTCGGCTACCAGATCATGCCAAAGGGGCGCAGTCACCCGGACTGCGCCCCAACGGCTTTTCGGACGGTGAAGGCCCTTCTCAGATAGCCTTTGAGAACGACTCCGGATTCGTGAGTGTAGGTGTCGAAGGTCCTTGAGGTCAGGACGGTTCTTCGCCAGGTACACCAGGTCCCAGTCGATGACATAATCCCGCGAACGTGACGCAATGAGTTTGTTGATGATCTGCGCGCGCCGCTGCCCGTGTATTGCTTGGCGAAACACAGGTCGCCCGCGCAATCTCCTCGTGCGGGATCAGGCGCTCCATCTGCCCGGCTTCCTCCAGTACGTAGAACAGGCTCTGGGACGGGTTGACATTGTGGTATTCCAGGTCGAGGCTTTGCATCACCTCATCCTGCCAATCCACGCCTTCACTGTCGATATACTCCTGGTACATCTTGCGCTTCGCCACCCAGTCCAGCTTGGTCGCCAGGGTCATTGGGTCATGGGCCAGAGCGTCCAGCGTCTTTCCCACTCGGCCAGCACCCAGTCTATCTGTTCGTCGCAGCCCTGAAGCCGCTTTTTCGCCGCCGCCAGATAGATGCGCTGCAAATCGATGGCCGAGATCGTGCCGCCGTTGCGCCGCTTGACCGTCCACTTCCAGGTCGGGTCGCGCGCGCGACCGAGCGCAGCGCCTCCAGCGGGTCTTTTATCTCCACCTCCGCGCCCAGCAAGCCTTCTTCCACCAGCGAAAGAACCGCCGACGTGGTGCCGACTTTGAGCGCGGTAGCGTAGTCGCTCATATTGCCCTCGCCATACAAAATATGCAGGCGATGCGGGTTCGAGAAGTTGTAGTAGGAATCCCACTTCGGGTAGATAATGGCCCGGTTGAAGCGCACCCGCGACGATATCCTCATGACGATATCATCGGCGCGCAGCGACAACTGAAAGTCCGTGGTCCGGTCTATCTCGACGCCGTAGAAGTTCGACACCCATTGGTAGTCCACGTCGTAATCGGAGATCGTCATCACCGAGTTTTTCATCGACGCGAAGTTCAGTCGGTGCCCGCCGACCCGCCCGACGCCCGCGAATATCTGCCGCGTGACCAGGAAGGGGAGCAGGTAGTTGAACGACGCCCGGAAAAAGTCCTCATCCTGCATCTCGACCAGGTAGTTCTCATGGCAGCCGAACGTGTGACCCCCGTAGTGATCCACCGAGTTATTGTGGAACGAGGCGACATCAGCAAGGCCCAGATCGTTGAGCAGACTTTGCACAATCCATTGGCCCGCCTTGTAGTAGCGGCAGGCATCGAAGATGTCGGTGCATTCCGGCGTGGCGTACTCCTCATGGTCGCCGACGGCATCGATATACAGCCGTCCGCCGTTGATAAGAAAGCCGCCACTTCGGGCCGGTTCGAAGGAGTAGTCGCGCGCGTGCAGATCGATCAGACCCCACTTCTTCTGGTAGAAGCAGTGGTTCTTGACCTCCTCGACGACCCGCTCCGGCGTGCCCGCCTTGTCGTCGCGCACCAGGCACCCGAACTCCGTTTCTATTCCGAAAATGCGTTTTTCCATAATTGCTTTTGGCCCTCACGAGGGCAGTTACCGATACTCCGCCAGAACTGCCTCCAGGTCAGCGTCCTTGAGCAGGCGGAACTTGGTTTCACGCGCCGAATTCCGGTTTAAGATCGCGGCTTCGACCGTCGCTTTGTCTTTGAGCGCCTCACGAATTGCTACGGCAGGGTCATCCGCCATCTTCAGGTTGGTATCATTTCGGTCGCTCAGCGGGTCGAAGTCATCGCCCTCCTCGTCCGCCGCTTTGGGCGCAAGTCGTGAGCGACCGATTCCCCAGGCGGTCAGGGCGGCGCGCAGAGCGTCGTCCAGCGTCGCGGGGCTGGCTTCTCGCAGAAACTCCTCAGCCTGGTCTTCCGCATAGGGCGTTCCGGCGGCGACCGCGCACCGCTGCTGCGCCTCGAACTCGCCATCGTAACCGAGTACGAAAAAGTGATCCGTATCGGGCGTGCGATCCATCTCAGCGAATACGGCGCGCAGCGTCAGCGGCACGGACTGCTGGTCATTGTAGACGCGCTTGATGGCGGGTGACAGCGAGAAGCCGACGAGACGCTGGATAGAGACATCGTCCGGCGACCGCTCAAAACCCTCCTTGTGAGCGACATCCACGGCGGCGAGGCGCAGGGACTCGATGTCGCTCTGCTTACCGAGCGCGCCCATGATAAGGCGGTCATAGACCTCGAACACCTTGCGCTGCGCCCCCCGCAGGCTCAGCAGCAGGATACCGTCCTCGTAGCTGACGGCGACCACCGGCGACCCGTCCTTGAGCCGATCCTCGACATACTCGTTGCGCTGCTGGATCGCCTCGTTCCAATCATACAGGCTGTACGGCATAAGGCTCCGTCCCGTTTATTTCCTTCACGATGTTGCGAATCGTGTCGATTTCGACATCCTGGATACCGTCCGCCGTGATCGTTTTGGCGAGCGGCAGCACCTTGCTCGAACCGCCGGTCGCGGCGTCCAGGTCAGCGGCGATTTCCAGCAGGGTCAGCGCCTCTTTCAGCGCCGTGTCCCGATCCATCTCTCGCCACGGCCCCTTGACCTTGGCGATATACTCGAAGATGCCCCGAATCTGGGTGGAACCCGAACCCGCCGCGCCGAACTCGGACGTTTCAAAGCGCGCGCCCATGCCATCGTAGAAGAAGATACGGCCTTCGTTCGCGTCCGGGTCGAACGTGGATAGAACCGGGATAAACGCTCCGATACCGTTCATCGCCGCCATGACATTGCCCGCGATAACGCGGCCCAGCTCGCTTAGCTTACCGTCCAGGCTCATCGGCTGAAGCTGCGACCGCTCGTAGTAGCGGAAGGCATGACGCAGATAGCGCACCACCTCCATCGCCTTGGCGAATGAGCCGGAAATCGCGATTAGCGTATAGTCGTCCAGCGGCAGGACCTTCTCGGCTTTGTCATACATGATCGAGAAGCCGCCGGTCGCCCGCCGGTCGCCGACATTGATAACGCCGTCCCGGTATTTGACGGCGATGACCGTGGTGCCGTGAACCTCGCCCGAAGCCAGGCCGTTGTCCGGCCCGTTCGTCGTCACCGGCAGGCGTGCCGGGCCGAACGCGCTCGGCCCGGCTAAAGCATCCGCACCGCCGCTTTCGGGCGAGCGCGTTCCAATCAGGGCGGCGAAATCGCCGCGCCCTTCAGAAAAACGGAGCATTCTGTTCTTTCTACTGGCCGGAGCGCTGTCGATACCGCTTGGCCTGGTTGGGGTCCACCCGCTTCATCCGATCCAGAATGTTGCGGCTTTCGGGACGCTTCACGTCGGGCTTGCTCGGCCCGTCGCCGTCACCGGTCTTGCGGAGCGGGTCCGCCGTCGGCATGGGCCGCGTCAAACGATCATCCACACGAATTTCCTGCATGGTCGTTCCTTTCCTTGCTCTCATTCATCGTACCCGGCACAGGGCCGGGAAGTTCCCCACGGTTCTATTCTGCTGGCAGGTCGCCGTCTCCTGCGTCGTTCAAAGCGTCGGTTCCTGCCTCGCGCTCCAGGGTATCCAGCGCAGCGACAAACTCCGAAGGTGTCTGCGCCCGTCCCAGCGTTTCCGACACACGCAGCGGGTCCAGATCCTGTACCGCCGCCATCCGAACGCCGACACTCTGGCCCGCGCCGTCATCCAGCGTCAGACGGATCCACGTTACTTCATGCACGGCCTCCGCAAACTTCGCCACGGCCATTCCACGCACCAGTGCACGGGAGGAACCGGCCGGCGGGCTGGTAATAGCGCGCTCTATTTCGTCCTCGCCGACCACCCGGCGAACACGCTCTTCCTGCTCCAGCGCCAGATACAGCCCGGCCTGCGGGTCAACATTATGGTACTCCAAATCCAGGCTTTGTAAAACCGGGTCGCTCCAATCCACGTTCTCGGATTCCCGGTACTCTTCCAGCAGCGCACGCTTCGCCGCCCAGTCCAGCGTATCCGATAGGGAAAGCGGATCGATTTCAAGCCGGTCGAGCACGCTTTCCCATTCGGTCATCACCCGGTCGGTCTCTTCCGATAGGCCCGTCAATCGCTCCTGAGCCGCCGCCAGATAGATTCGCTGAAGGTCAACCGCACCGATAGTTCCGCCTTCCGCACGCTCTACCACCCATTTCAGGCTCTGGTCATGCGATACGCGCTTTATCGCCTCTACCGGATTTCGCAGCGCGGCACCGGAAGGACGCCAGCCGCTTTCCAGCAGGCGCAGAATAAGCAGCGTCGTGCCGACTTTGAGCAGAGTCGCTACCTCGCACAGATTCGCATCGCCGCAGATAACGTGGAAGCGGCGGTAACGGCGCGCATCGGCGTGCGGCTCATCACGCGTGTTGACAATGGGCCGGTTATACAGCGTATCCACGGACGCCTCGACGGAAAAGAAATCCGCGCGCTGCGATAACTGGTAGAAGACACCCGGCACCGGCGAAGGCGTCTCCGTACCCACTTTGCCCGCTCCCGCGAATATCTGCCGGGTAACAAAGAAGGGAAGCATCGCCGCCAGCAGGTCCGGGAAGGGAACGTCACGATTCAAAAGGTACGATTCGTGGCAGCCATAGCTCGCGCCGTGAAAGTCGGTGTTGTTTTTGTACAGCGCCACCGTGCCCGGCCCGGAGCGCGCCATGCGCCGCTCCGCGCACGTCTGCATAACCCGCTCCCCCGCCCGGTCCGAGGCAATAAGCTCGCGCAGGGAGGTGCATTCCGGCGTCGAAAACTCCGGGTGCCCGTGGTCGTTATACAGGCGCGCTCCGCTGGGCAGCACGCGGTCGGCGCGGACTTCGACATCCGTGGAGTGGGGCCTGCCGCTCTGCTCGAACTGGGCGTCATTGGGGTCAACGGAAAGGTGATCTACGGTAAAGCCGCGCATATCGCGGCGCGGGTGTTCCTGGCGATAGTCCCATCCGGTCGCCACCGGCGGCGGGCACATCTTCACCAGGTGCGTCGCTTCGGCCACCAGGTCCTGCGCGCCCTTGCCCTCCACATAGATGCCGTACTCGGTTTCGATACCTATCAACCGTTCGCCCCAATCAAAATAAGCCGGGCCGCGTCACCGATACGGTCGCGGCCCGTACTGCTTTGCTGTCTTTATTGTACCTGCTTCCGCGCCGCCGTGCCCCCGCCTTTTGGTCAGGGGAGAACCCCTCTAATCAATGCAGCGGAAGGAGGTCGGCAACCGATATCAGCGTGCCGGACGCAGATTCTACCGGAAACTCGTCGGAGGGATAGAGAACGGTGCGCGTCCCATATTCTGAATTATCTGGCTCGCGATACACTTCCAGGCATCGCTCCGGCAGGTTGACAATCCAATACTCCGGTATGCCTGCCGCTGCGTATTCCGGTCCCTTCGCACCCCGGTCTGTCGTCAGGGTCGTGTCCGAAACTTCCACCACCAGAACAACATCACCGGCTTCCGCAATCCGGTCTTCGTATTCCGGCTCTCCGCCTCGCGCTACGAGCAGGTCCGGGTAGCGCTCCCGATGATTGGCCAGTCCGAGCGCGGAATCTTCCATGATGGTCCAATGCTCTTCACTAAAGAGGCGACGCAACTGCCGTGCGATGCGACGTAGCGCACTTTGATGCCGCGGCCCTTTAGGACTCTTCGGTACGATCTCCCCATCTACCAGTTCCAGGCGTTCCTCGTCCCGAAAAATCCCCGCCTCGGCCATGCGGTGAAACTCTGCCCGCGTGAACCGGCGCGGGTTTTCGGCAGGTTGCGGCAACGCAGCAGTCGCGCTCATAGGAAGCTCCCAAAATACGTGGAGCGACCAACAGAGTTTCTGCCGGTCGCTCCAGGAATCTGACCGGTTAAATGACGCCGGTTCGCTTCTGGGCGGTTCCGAGGCCGCGCGTGGCGGCGCGGATGGGCTTGACGTCGGCGACGTTTTCCGGGGCCTGGTCCAGCAGCATCAGCCAGTCTTCTACGGCGTCGGACTTGGGGAATATCTCGTTTTCCTTGTATTCCAACTGGACGGCGCGGTTCAGGTCATCCTGTGTAATGCCCTGGTTCAGGTCGTTCGTGGAGATCGCCCGCTTGATGGCGAAGTCCTTCGCCCGCTCCACCAGCGAGGAGATCAGCGCGCCGGAGACGAGGTCCTTCCAGTACAGACGCTCGGACGAGCCGTTCGAGTGGAACACGTCCAGGAACTCGGTTTCGGCCTCTTTGCGCCACAGGAAGTTGATCGTATCATCCACCATCTTCTGCGCCGCCGCCTTTTTGTCGCCGTCGCAGCCCTGGACCATCGCCGGGTCGAGCGGCAGGTTCTCGTTCAGGTAGATGCTCAGGATGTCGCGCGACTCCTTCTTGCCGGGGCGCTTCACCCGCACACGCCGGTCGATACGCTCAGGTCGGAGCACGGCGGGGTCGATATAGTCGGGGCGGTTGCTGGTGAGCATGACGACGACGTTTTCCAGCGACACCAGACCGTCCATCTCGGCGCAGAACTGCGGCACAACCGTATTCGAGATGTTCGTGAAGCGGCCCGAATTGCGCGTTCGCAGGATCGATTCGGCCTCATCGATAAAGATGAAAACCAGATGCCCTTCGCGCGCCTTTTCGCGGGCAGTGGCGAAAATCTCACGCACCTGCCGCTCGGACTCGCCCAGCCACATATTCAGAATCTTGGGGCCGTTGATATACATGAAGTACTCGGCGACGTTTTTGCCGGTGCGCTCGTTGTATTCGCGGGTCAGGTTGTAGGCGGTCGCTTTGCCGATAAGCGTCTTGCCGCAGCCGGGAGGGCCGTACAGCAGGATGCCTTTCATGGCGCGCTTGCCGAATTTTTCAAATAGCTCCGGGTAGAGAAGCGGCATCTCGATGGCATCTCGGATGACGCTAATGACCTCGTCCTGCCCGCCGACCTTCTCCCAGGGGATCTCGGTGACGGTTTCCAGGAAGTAATCACGGTTCTCCTTCGCGCCGAAGTGCTCCAGAGCCAGCTTGAAACCCGGCTCCATGCGTACCTCGTCGCCCTGCTTTATGACGGCGTCCATCAGCGGTGCGGCGCGGTCCACCACGCGCGACGACATGCCCTGCGAATCCATCGAAACCCGCAGCCGTCCGTCCCCCAGGACCTCGGCGATCTTGACGATAGGACCGGACGGGTGCGGTCCCATGCCCTTAAGCACGGCGTAGGCATCGTTGACGCGCACCCGGTCGCCGACGACGATCTTTTCGCGCTCCTCGCGCTCCATCTTCGGATCGACGTTGGCGATAAACTCGCCGTCGCCCAGCGAAACCATCACCGTGTCCTCGTCCTCAATGTCGCCCAGGAACGTCGCGATGCGGTTCGCGGGGGCGGTCAGTTTGTTGTACGCCTCGTCATACTCGGCGATAACCTTCTGGGCCTCCTGCATCTGCCGCTCATCTACCTCCAATTGGTGGCGCAGCAGAAGCAGATACTGGTATTTGTTATCCGAAGGCGAGGTCATGTTCAAAAGTTCGTCCACAACCGCCATCGCCCGGATCGACGTTTCATACATAGGTCGGTCGTCATCCTCCAATGAGCGCGGCGTTTCGTCACCGCGCAGGACGCGGCTATCGTCGCCCCTGCCTCGGTTCTGTCTATCGTCTCGATTTTTTGCCATGATTATCTTTCTATCGACTTCGCCGCCCAGGAAATTAGGGGAAATCGGCGAAGAAAAACACTAACGTCGAGAAAACGCGGGTATCGTTACGTAGGGGACACTTTAGCTTTACGCTGGGAAGGGAGCCTGCGTTCCCACCGAAGGCGGGCAAGCCGGGAACTGCCCTCCCGATCCTAATATCCATAGTATACCCAACGAGCAAGCGCATGCAACGAAGTGACATAGAATCCATGACTGCTCTTTCGGTCGGGCAGCAGGCGGCGCAGCTTCGCAGCCGCCATCAGCGGGCTGTCGAAACGGGCGCATTTACCCCGGAGCGTGCGACGGCGGCGCTGGAAGCCGTGGGCGCGCTGTGGGCGAAGCGGCTTGCACACGGGTGGACGCCGCCGGAAG
>JAUJOK010000029.1:0-30844 GCA_030447685.1 Armatimonadaceae bacterium | reverse complement strand
GCCGTGGGCGCGCTGTGGGCGAAGCGGCTTGCACACGGGTGGACGCCGCCGGAAGGCTCTACCTTTCCCTGGCCGATGGTGCGCGTTTCACTGGAGGGCCTGCTGCCGGGTCTTCAGTCAGCGGGCGAGTGGCTGGCGCGAGTGAAAGCCACACCCGCCGTTTCTTTCCCCCCCTCTCCCGCAGCGTGGGGGAGGGGGCCGGGGGGAGGGGGCCAGGCAGACACACCCGCCATCGTCGCGCACGTACTGGCGGGGAACACGCCGCTGCTCGCCTGGCCCGGCTTGGCGGCCTCTTTGCTTGCAGGCGCGGCCAGCTTCGTGAAGATGAGCCGGGGGGAAACACTGTGGCCGCGCCTGTTCGTGGAATCACTGGCGGAAGTGGATGCGGAGCTTGCCGCGCTGATTCATCTGGATGTCTGGCCGGGCAATGACCCGCGCACCGAAGAACTGGTGCAATCCGCTGATGCCGTTATTGCCTACGGCAGCGACGCCTCACTGGACGCCCTGCGCGCGGCAACACCCGAAGCAACGCCGTTCTTCGGCTACGGTCATGCCCTCAGCATCGGGTTGTGGCTGGATGATGAGAAGTCGGAAGAGGTCTGGAACCGTAGCGCCCGTGGTTTTGCGCGTGACATTCTCCTGTACGACCAGGGCGGATGCCTTTCACCCCATACCGTGTTCGTGGAGGGTGATAGAGGACATACAGTCATAATGATTGCTCACACATTGGCGGACGCCCTGACTGCCGAAGTCGAAACATTGCAGGTGCCTCCGGTGACAGACCCTGCCGTTGCCCTCGCGGTGCGTAACGCCCGCGATATAGCCCATTTCTCGTGGCCTTATATTAAAGCCGATGAGGGCCTGCGCTGGAGCGTTATCTATACCACGGGTGAGAGCACTCTGCCGGAGCCGGTCGGTCACGGCGTTGTTTATGTTCTGCCGATGCGCGATGTTGCCGCGAACTTCGGCTCTCGGCTCGGTGCGGCGCGTGGGCACATTTCTTCCGTGGGTGTCGCGGGTGTGCTTCGGGAGGACGTTCGCGCAGCCATTCTTCGTGAGGGCGTGAGTCGTATCTGCGCGCCGGGAGAGATGCAGGCCCCGCCGCTGGACTGGCCCAACGGCGGGCATGACTTATTGGCGAGCCTGTTGCGCGTCAAACCCCGCTAAGGAAGCGGCGCTTCCTTTGACGGGGTGGGCTTGAGAAACGTCCCGTCGCTTTTCTCGAAGCGCGCGGCCAAACCCCAGCCGCCGATTCCCTGCGCCACTTTGACCACGAGAACGTTCTGCCCCGCTTTCAGGGTCAGGTTTCTGATTTCGTCCTCGTCCAGGCCAACGCCGCGCACGCGATTGACACTCCACACCTGCGTACCGTTGAGCCAGACGCGGGCCGCATCGTCCGAGCCGAAGCGGAGGGTGACATTTTTAAGTTCCGTGGGACTGTTGACATAGGCAACGGCATAGGCAACGGCGTTTGTCTTCGCCTCGCCAAAGAATTTGTTGAAGTCGAGGATGTCATCGCTGGAGCGGACGAGGTGCCAGGCGAACTGGTTGCCGTTCACCGCAACCACCAGGAGATTGTCGGTCGGCTTCATCGTCGCTTCGTTTTCCAGGAACGGCTGCGCAAGGATTTTGTCCATTACGGCGCGGTTTTCGGGGCCGTCCGTACCGGAGTGGATGCGCGTGTTCGTTTCCAGCGGGCCGAGGACGATCCAGTCGCGCACATAACCCCCGAAATCGGCGCGGTCCTTGCCAGTGAAGATAGCGCCGAATTTCTCCGGGGCCGTTTTCGGCAGACGATCATAGGTCAGCAGGCCGTTCATCTCCTGCTCTACATCCGTTAGTTGCGTATAGACGAAGCCCGACAGGTTCGCCGCCTCGAAAAGCTGGGTGGTCTGAAAGCGGATGCGGCGCAGCAGGCCCTCCGGGTCGCGCGCCGTCTGGTAGCCCCAGCCGGTCGTCCAGGTGTGGCCCTCGACGGGCAGGGCGATGCCGCCGTACTCTCCGACCACTTTGGGCTTGACGGGACGCTCGACGCCCTGGCGGAGCAGGCTGTTGCCGTAGTCGTGCGCGTCAATCACGTCGGTCAGGCCGCGCTGGGTCCACCCGGAGGCGTCGGTGATGGGGCGCGTCGGGTCAAGCTGGCGCGTCAGCATGACCATCTCATCCTGGAACTCTTTCGGGTCGCCCCAGTTCTCATTGAAGGGTATCCAGTGGACGACGGACGGGTAGCCGCGCACGGCTTCGACCACAGCTTTCCATTCGTTGGTGAAGTTTTGCTTGGCTTCGGCGCTGCCCAGGTTATGGCTGGAGGGCATATCCTGCCAGACCGCCAGCCCCAGCTTGTCGCACCAGTAGTACCAGCGCGGGTCTTCCACCTTGACATGCTTGCGGCTCATGTTGAAGCCCAGCTTCTTGGTCATCTCCACGTCATAGCGGATCGCCTCGTCGGTGGGCGGGGTGAGGATGCCGTCGGGCCAGTAGCCCTGATCCAGCACGCCGCGCAGGAAATACGGCCTGCCGTTCAGCGTCAGCCGTCCGTTTCGGATGCCATACGTGCGAAAGGCGGTGTACGTTTGAACCGCATCGGTTCCGCCGTTCGCGTCCGTCAGCGTGAGCGAGACCTGGTATAGAGCGGGCGATTCCGGCGACCAGAGTTGTGGCGAACGCACCGGCAGACGCGCCGTGTGCGTCGCTCCCGGAGACAGGGAAACTGTGCCGGATGCCGCTTTTTTACCGTCGGGGCCGGTAACGTCGGCAGACAGTTTCCCCCCGCTTCCGGCAATGTCCGCTGCCACCTGGAACGTCAGCATCCCGCGTTCCGGGTCAGCGTCCACGCGCAGGCTTTTCAGGTGGGTTCGGTTTACCGGTTCCAGCCAGACGCTTTGCCAGATGCCTGTCGTGCGCGTGTACCAGATGCCCTCGCTGCCTAACTGTTTGCCCTTGGGCTGGTATGCGCCCTTCTTCGGGTCGGCGGGGTCATGGACGGCGACGACGATCTCCTGGGGGCCGTTGCCGGGCTTCAGAGCGTCCGTGATGTCATAGGAAAAGGGAGCGTAGCCGCCGCGATGCGTGCCCATCTCGCGTCCGTTCACCCAGACCGTGCTTTCCCAATCCACCGCGCCCAAGTTCAACAGGACGCGCTTGCCGCTCCAATTCTTCGGAACGTCGAATGTGCGGCGGTACCAGACACGCTCGTGGACTTCCTTGCCCTTGCCGATGCCGGAAAGCGCCGACTCGAAGGTGAACGGCACGAGAATCTGCTGCGGCAGCGCTTTCCCCGATGACCACCCGGCGGCGCGGCCCGCGTTGGCGTCATCAAAGGCAAACTCCCACAGGCCGTTCAGACTTTTCCATTCCTTGCGTACCAGCAGGGGACGGGGGTATTCCGGGCGCACGCGCTCCGGCGATACGTCTTTTGCCCAGCGTGTCATCAATGGCGCAGGCGCGGGCTTCCACGCGCCGCCGCTCTGGGCGCGCGCCGCCGTCAGGGGGCAGGCCGGGGTCAGCGCCAGAAGCACGCCCAGCAGTATCGCTGCCGGGAAAGGGAATCTATGAGATCGCATTTGATAATCCTTTGGAGGGCCTGCGTTTGAAAAGCTCATCGGCAATCACGCCGACCAGTATCACCGCGCCCATGACCGCGAAGTTCAGCGAACTGGGAATGCCCAGCAGGTTGACGAGGTTTTGCAGCACCTGAAGCAGCGCGGTGCCGATCAGGATGCCGAGGATAGACCCTTCGCCGCCGCGCAGGCTGCATCCGCCGAGCACGGCGGCGGCGATGCCGTAGAGTTCATTGAAGTTGCCGTGGGTCGAGGGGGCGATGCTGTTGGTATAAAAGGCGATAAGCACGCCTGCGATACCGGCGAGTGCTCCGGAGATAACATACGCGCCGGTGATGATTCGCCGGGTGCGGACGCCCGAATAGCGCGCCGCCTCTTCGTTCTTACCCACTGCGAACAGATACCGCCCATACACTGACCGGTGCAGAACGACCCACATGATCGCGGCAATGACCAGCAGAAGCACGAACGGCATCGGGACGCCCAGAACGCTTTCCGTCGCGGCGCTTTGCAGCGTTTCGAAGCCGCGCGCGCTTCCGAACCCCTTGGTTTCGTCTTCGGCGACGAAGCGCGCCAGGCCCCGGTAAAACAGCAGGCCGCACAGCGTCACGATAAACGGCTGCAGACCGATCCGCGTGATAAGCAGCCCGTGCAGCAAGCCCAGTCCCATGCTGCCCGCGACCACGGTGATTGCGCCGAGCGGGCCGGGCCAGCCCTGATCGGTCAGCAGCATCGCCAGAACGACGCCCAGCAGCGCAAAGATCGAGCCGACCGAAAGATCGATGCCGCCGGTGATGATGACGATACCCAGCCCGATGCTGAAGATACCATACATGCCGATAAGGCGGGCCATATTCTGCAGGTTCGCCGCGCCCAGGAACCGTGGGTTGACCACCGCGACCACGGCGCACAGAGCGGCCAGCAGCAGGAAGATACCGAGTTCTTTCCTCATGCCGCCGCCACTGCCTTTGCCTTTTCCGTACGCCCCACGGCCAGCCGCATAATCGCCTCCTCGGAAAAATCGGCGCGGTCGAGGACGCCGGTAATGCCGCCCTCGTGCATCACCGCTACGCGGTCGCTGACGTGAAGGATCTCTTCCATATCGCTGCTTATCATCAAAATCGCTGCTCCGGCGCGGGCAAGCGTCCGCATCTGCTCGTAAATCTCCGCCTTCGCCCCGACATCAATGCCGCGTGTCGGCTCATCGAAAAGAAGCACCTTCGGGCCGAGGGAAAGCCACTTCGCCAGCACGACCTTCTGCTGATTGCCGCCGCTGAGCGTGCTCGCGGTCGCTTCCACCGAAGGAGCCTTGACGTTCAGACTGCCGCAGGCGTTTCGCGCTGTCTCCTGCTCCGCGCCACGCTGTATCAGACCCGCCGGGGCGACGCGGCGCAGGGCGGGCAGAGTAACGTTTTCGCGCAAAACCATGTCCGTAATCAGGCCGAAGCGGCGGCGGTCTTCCGGGATAAGATAGATGCCGCTCGCGATAGCGTCCTGCGGCGACGTAATGGAGATGGCTTTGTTATCCAGAAGAACGGAGCCACCGCGCGCCCTTTCCACGCCGAACAGCGCCTGCGCGACTTCGGTGCGCCCCGCGCCTACGAGTCCGGCAAAGCCTAATATCTCCCCGGCACCGATGCTGAACGAGACCGTGCGCTCGGGATAGCGCGCGGTTTGCAGACCGCGCACTTGGAAGCGGGGCGTTTTTGTCGCCGCTGCCTGCGCTTTATCAGCGGCGGCAATGTCCCTGCCGACCATCAGCGTCACCAGCGCATCGTGCCTGATGCCTTCGCCCGTGAGCGTTCCTGCGTTTTTGCCGTCGCGCAGCACCTCCACACGATCCGCGATCTGCTCCACCTCGCCCAAACGGTGCGAGATATAGATGATGCTGACCCCCTGCGCCCGAAGCTCCGTCACTACCTGAAGCAGCCGTTCCGTCTCGCTCAGCGTCAGGCTCGATGTTGGCTCGTCCATCAACACAAGGCGGGCGTTCTGGCTGAGCGCGCGCGCTATCTCCACCATCTGCCGCTGCGCCAGCGACAGCGCCGCCAGCGACGTCCGGCTCGATACTCCGATGCCCAGACGCTCCAGAAGCGCGTCCGTCTCCGCGTGCAGCCGTTTCCGGTCGATCAGCCGCAGCGGCCCACCGTGAACCGGCTCCCGGCCCAGAAATACGTTCCCGGCAATATCGAGATTGTCGAGGACGTTAAGTTCCTGGTGGACGAACCCGATCCCCCGCGCCATCGCATCGCCGACCGAGCGGATAATGACAGGGGTACCGCCGACCCGAATCGTCCCGGCATCGGGAGCGTGGACGCCGCCCAGAATCTTCATGAGCGTCGATTTGCCCGCCCCGTTCTCGCCGATCAGCGCGACAACTTCGCCCTGCCCAACGGTTAGATTAACCTGGTCAAGGGCGACAACGCCGGAGAAACGCTTGGTGATACCGGCCATCTCCAGCACCGGCGGCGTGATTGTCATCGGTCAGCTTTTGCCGCGAAGCTGATTGAGCTTGGTCTGGAAAGCGTCCACATCGGCCTGCTTAATCACCAGCGTCGGCACGATCTGCAATTTGCTGGCCGGTACGGCAGATTTGTCGCCGCCCAGCGCCTTCGCCAGCAGGACCACCGATTGATAACCGAATTCAAAGGGTTGCTGGACAACGGTGGCATAGATGGAGCCAGCCTTGACGCCTGCCAGCGTATCTTCCTCTTCGTCGAAGCAGACGATTTTGACCTTTCCGACCTTGTTCATGTCTTTCAATGCGCCCAGGATCGCCGGACCGTTGTAGCTCCACAGGCCGACCAGGCAGGCGATATCGGGGTGGCGAACCAGCGCCTCCACGACATTGGCCTTGGCGCGAACGCGGTCGGTTTCATCGGTGCGAACGGCGAGAATCTGGATTTTCGTGCCCTGAAGCGCCTCTTTAATGCCCTGATACCGCTCCTGCGCGTTCTGAGCGTCTATCATACCTACAAAGAGCATGATCTTGCCGCCGTTCGGCAGCGCCTCTTTTATCAGCTCCCCGGCCTGGCGTCCCGCCGCGCGGTTGTCCGTGCCGACATAGCAGGCGCGGTCACTTTTGGGCGCATCGCTGTCCTGCGTCACCAGCATCGCCTGCTTGGCTGCCTTGTTCAGCATCTGCGTTTGATTTTCCGGGTTCACCGGGCTAATGGCGATACCCTTCACCCCTGTGGCAAGCAGGTCATCCACGATCTGCTGCTGCTCCGCCGCCGTTCCCTGCGCGGGCAGCCGGAATTCGACGTCCACGTTGGCGAGTTCGGCATCCGCCTTTTCGACGCCTTTTCGCGCAATCGTCCAGAAGTCGGACGCATTGTTGGTGACAAAGGCCACCTGGAACTTTTCGCCGCTCGCTCCGCCGGTGGCGGCGGTGTTTCCGGCGCTCTGCCCGGCGGGCGCATCCGGCTGGGCCGTCGTGTTGTCCGATTTCGTGCAGCCGCCGCTTAGGGCGAGAAATGTCCCGGCAGCCACGCCGAGAAGAAGGGTTTTTCGAGAAACAGACATCCTTGTTGATCCTTTTGCGAGGGTGAGTCTTTGCCGGTAAATTTCCCGTAATCGGATCGCAATTCCTGCCTGGGGCGAAGCTAACAGGAAGGCCATGAACGTGCAGGCTACAGATTCATTCGGAGCCGTTTTATCGTTTGCGAGAATCGCGGGGTTTCTCGATTTTTGCTTCCAGCCGTTTGAGTGTTTCGCGCGCATCATCCCGATCCGCCATTGCCTGCGTGTGTTCCAGAACAGCCACGGCCTTGTGTGCGAAGGAAATAGCCTCTGTTATCTCGTCCTGTGCTTCCATCAGCACCGCGAGGTTTACCAGTGTTTGCCCCTCACCAATGCGGTCACTCAAATCTTTTCGAATATTTAGGCTCAGTTCATAGTATTTGTGTGCTTCCTTCCATCGTTTCTGGTTTCGGTAGACGATGCCCAGGTTGTTGAGAGTCTTCCCCTCGGCCTCGCGGTCTTTGGACTCTCTAGCGATGTGCAAGGCTTGCTCTAAAACAGCTTCTGCATCTTTCCATAGATTCTGTTTTTGGTAGATGATGCCCAGGTTGTTAAGAGTCTGCCCTTCGCGGATGCGGTCGCCGGACTCTCTTCGCATGGTCGAGGCTTGCTGAAAAACGAGCACGGCTTCTTTCAGGCGCTTCTGGCTTTCGTAGACTTGTCTGAGCGAATCAAGCGCGTTTCGATAGCCTGTCGTATCCTCTCTTTTTACGGCGATTTCAAGGGCGACTTGAGCCTGGCTTTGGGCGCGGCCAAAATCTCCTTGTCTTAGAAGAGAATCAATCAGGCGAAACCGAAGCGGTAATTCATCAATGTTGGGGAGATGTGAAGCCAGTTCAATAAACGGCTCTGCTACAGTAACATCACCTCGCGGCGACTCCAGCAAAGCATTGATCACGCTGAGCACAGGACCATCAGCAATTTCCGGCGCTTCGTCACTTACTCTACGGTAATAGTTAAGTGCCGTGGCAAAATCGTTCTTCTCGGCGGCTTCCCGTGCTCTCATCAGCATCTGCTCCACCGTATCCCCGGCAAGGTGGCGCAACCTTTCCTGAACCCGCGTCCAGGAGGGAAAAATATCGGTGTCCGACCAGGGATAGATGAAGGGATCTTCGTCCAGGGCGAGCCGCGCGTGGTAGGGGATTCGCAGCGCATGCGTGGCATCATAACCCACCGCCGCAATGGCTTCGCGCGCGGCTTTTATCCGCTCGGCCCGCAGTTCCTCATAGGCCGTGGGCGTCGGGGAAAAAATGAACTCGACCTGCCCCTCTGCCCAGCCACTTTTCTTCAGACCCTGCAGGAAGCGTACCGTTCCGGTGACATTCTGCCGGTTCAGGCTCATTACGACGACCACATGGTCTGCGAGATCGCGCGTGGAAATGCCGCCTTCGTCCGAAACACCAGTGCGCGAATCAATCAGAACGTAGTCGTACTGGCCGGAATCGTGGATGACATTCTTGATATGCCGGAACAGGGGCTGCCCTACCCCGGATGCATACAGGTCGGCGAAGTTGATGGCGTACAGGCGGTTTTCGTAATCTTCGGTGAGCCTGCCACAGGGCAGAAGGTCGAGACAGCCATTGTTCAACTTCTGGACATGCTCTGGGATATTCAGGTGAGCGACGTACTTTTCCGCCCATGCGGTCTTGTCCTCGGAGGCAAACGGGGATTGCTCAGGCGTGTCAATAAGCTCCTGAATCAGTTCAATCAAACCACCCTCGCGGTTGTCGGGCTTAATATCGCGAACCGTGGAAAGGCCCGGTGCTTCGAGATCGAAGTCCACCATAAGAACGCGCCGCCCACGCCCGGCAAGGATGCAGGCCGCATTCAATAGGGCCATGGTCCGACCCACGCCACCCTTGAACGAGTAAAAGGTGATAAAGGTGGTCTTTCGCGGTGGTATGGGTGCTGCCGCACCGCTGCCGTTGGAGGAAGTCATTCTTGACTCACAAGACCCGGCTTCGTAGCAGTGGCATTAGAGAATAAATCTGGCGCACCCTGCCGGTGCAGCATCTTCTCAAGATTGGCATACCCATGAGTGGGTGAAAGATTAATGCCCCGCTTTGCGAAGACCTTGCGGAACATTTCCTGCGCTTCCGCAGGTAGGGCTGGCAACTGCTCCTGAACGAGCGGGACAAGATCACCGGGCTTGTTTTCGCGAAGCAGGCCCGGCAGGCTAATCTGCATATCGCGCAGGGTATCCTCTGTCCACGACATTTCTCGCAGCAAAGCAAAGGCGCATTCCAGTGAGATAAGCGTCATCCCTCGGAAAACAATCGGTGCATAGCGTTCAGGAGCCATAGACAACTGCTTGCGCCAGAATGCCTCATGACCATTCCAGCCCAGCGCCACAAGAGTTTGCAGAAGGCGGTGATGTAAATCCGGCTTTTCCTGACTGTTGAATTTCCCTTCCTGCGCCATATTGGCGATTAGACGTGCCAGTGCATCGTCTCCGTCGCCAACCGATTGCGCCAGACGCAGTAATTCATCCGCTGCCTCGCCGCGCCAGGATGAGTCGGTATTTCTTGCCATAACCTCCAGGAAGCCACGCACCGCGCGTTGAATGTCGCGGCGTACCTCACGGTCCTCGATTTCAGGAAAGACGGCGGCAATTACGTAGTGCGGCATGTCGCCGCGTGTGGGGTCGCCGGGGACGTAGATGTCCTTGCCATGGAGTCGGTTGTCGATCCATACTTGGAGCGCCCTGGGTGTCAGCTCCTCTACCCAGCGTGGGTCCAGCACACCGTTCTCTATAAGAGGGGTTTCCATAGCTATATTGTGACTCAAGGCCGCGCAATCTGCAACGGCTCCTCAAGGGCTTCGGCGCTTATCGGGGCATGAATGACTTCAGGGCAGGGCTGAGCAGGCGTTCCCAGAGGTATCTCGTGAGGCTGCGTAAAGCCGCATTGGTGTGATTCGTGCGACGGTCGAAAATAAGAAAACCAGGTTGCGCCTGCATACGCGTTGGCAACCGTCGGGTAGTGCGGCGCGATACCGGCTGGTAAGGCATAGACAAGCAGGAGGAGTTCGGAGGAGTTCATAGATAGTCCAAGGCGAATACGGATTCCCGTAGCATCTGGCGGCAGCATGGATGAGAACGGATTTGTGTCCGGAGCATTATCATTAAATGTTGCCCACATAGGAAACCTGGAGAAGGGAACTGTTCCCAGTTGATCGCGTACCTCCTCTACTGGTTCGCCAATTATACCGTCCACGAACCTGTCCGCATCCTTGCTAACGATATTCGGATTGCTGCTGAGCCATGAAGTAAACTCTCCTCGATCCATTGCTCTGCCAAACCTTGTCGGCCAGGGTAAGGGTATTTCCCCGCCTTCCCAGGGGAAGCCACGAAATACCTCTGTGACTTTAGCTTTAAGCTGTTCGGGTGTTGGGTCTGCCGCGTCCACAGCCTCAACCACTCGTTCCCAAGTGTGCCGGTTTAAGCGGCACTCCTCCCGCAGATTGAGCGCGAACTGCGTCATCAGGCTATCGGGTCGTGTAAGGGAGTTCAGCTTTGCATTAAACTTATCACGCTGCCACGAAGGTAACGTCGCCAAATAATCGTCTAATTTCAACGCGTGTTTCTCTCCTGCTTTGGGTGCTTTTGGATACGGTCATCTGGAACGAGGGCATCCCCCGTCATTATAACTTCACTACCGTCAGCTTGTCACTTCCCTGCCAGGGGCCGATCTGTAGGCTGCGGCCCTCTGGGTTGGCAATGACGAGATAGGCCGCGCCGCCATGCTCGATGCGGGCGGCGGCGGCTTCGTGGCCGGGGATAACGCGGTCGTTTTTATCAACGATGACGACGGGACGGACGCGCGGCGCATCCTTTCCCTGAACCGCAACGGCCCAATGATACGCTGTGGAAGCGGCTTTTCGGCGGGCGATAACAATAGGCACGCGGTCCTCGGTGTTGCGGCCCACCCCGGTTCCGGTGAGAAAGGTGGTCGGCGCGGTATCGCTGGCGGCGAAGGTGACGGAGGAGACGCCTTCGGGAGATTGGACGGAAAGAGCGAAGTCGCGGCCCTGGCCGTTTGTTTCCGTACCGACAGTGGTCGTTCGTAGATCGCGCAGGTAGCCGTAGCCGATCTTATCGGCAGGCGGGGCGGGGGCAGGCTGGCCGGGCGGCGGGGCAGCCCACGCGCCGGACGGATGGTAGGCGATGTCCAGCAGGCGCGGCTGTTTATCTGCCGTATGCACCATGTCGAGGAAGACGACGAGGTCGGTGCCGATCAGGAAGGCGGCGCGGCGAAACGTGACGCCGGGAATGGCTGCTTCGCCCGCGTCAGTCAGGGCGGCGCTGTAGCCGTCGCCGCTGCCGGTAAAGGCGAGGCAGGAGCCGGTGGATGGTCGCTGGTTGGTCTCGTCCACGACGAGCGTATTATGCGCGAGGGTAGTCTTATACCAGCCTAACTGGATGGGTACGCCGTAGTTCGCCGTTCCCGGATCGCCCGCAAGAACGCGCCCGCCGCCGTACAGCACAAAGGAGTTCTTGTCGGGGTGGCCGTGACCGCCGCCGTGCGGCCCATACTTCAGGCAAAGATAGGTGACAGACGAACCGTCTCCGGCGCGCAAAACGGCATACCCGGAGATCGGGAAGTTCTGTGACGGCGCGGGGCGTGGAGAAAGGGGAGGCAGGTCTTCGACGCCGGAAACCATCGCCTCCAGCGTCTGCCGTTTGGTTCCGGTGACGGGCAGGGCAAGCCGGGGGTCGTTCCAGCGGGCGAAGGCGATCTCATAGCTGGCGTTGCCGAACGCCGTGGCGGTGTTCGAGTCGTTGAAGGCGGGCAGGCGGCCATCGGGCATGGCAAGTTCAATCGGAGCGAGATAGAAGCGTTTATACCGCTCGCCGACCGGCCCCGTGTAGAGACTGATGTTGGCGCGGAACGCCGCCTCGGCCAGCGGCTGAATCGCGCGCATGGTGTAAAAGTGGTAGCCCCACGCGCCCTCGTACCATGCGCCGTCTTCCTGCACGCCGCGCAGTATCTGCGCCTGCATACCCCGCTCCGGGTCGTCAATCGCCTCCGATACCAGCGCCGGGTCATCGAAAAGCAGGCCGACCAGACCGACCGCGCTGTTCTTCCAGCACTGGATATTGTGGATACCCATCTTGTGCTGCCGGATGACCTCGGCAGCCGGATAGAAGAGTCTGGTTTTCAGCGTTTCCCGGTCGGCGGGCGTGAGCGTGTCCCAGACGGCGTCCGCGCCCTGCGCCATCGGAATCAGCCAGGTAGATTCGTCCAGCGTCTGCGGCCCGACGCGCCCGCCGCCGACTTTGGGCTGACCATTGATGTCGTGCAGGGGATACGAAAGGTACTTGCCGGCATAGGCGAGCAGGATTTCGCGGGCGCGCGCAGCGTAGCGGGAATCGTCGGTCAGGTGGTACAGCAGGCCCAGGTCGCGGACATCGTTGGAATAGCGGTCGTGGATGTCGCTTAAAACCACGTCGTCGTAGGGATAGCCGGTGTAGACTTCGCCGCCGGTCGGGCAGACATGGCGGGTGGGGGATTCCTTGCGAAGCCGCGTGCCGTGTACCTTGCAGGCGTACCAGTGGTACCACTGGCCACCGCGCGGCGGCAGCGCGACCGGCTGTTTCATCGCCGTATCGGTGCGCTGCTTCAGGTCCGCGACAAAGGCTTTGCCCGCCTCGGTCTGCTCCGCGCGACGCTTCATGCCGGGCAGGTCGCTGCGGGAAAACAGCAGGCGGGGATGGGGGGGCAGGTTCATGGCGCGTTCCTTGCGGACCAGCGGGACGATGGGAATGGGCGCTTTGCGCGTGCCGGTGTTGACACGCACGCCGGGCGGCAGCGGGGTGACGCGGACAGCGTCTATCAGCAGGCGCGGGCGGGTGTCTTTCTCCTTGTCAACGCGGAACTGTAACGAGCCGTTTCGTTTCTCCGCCACCTCGCCCCACTGGTCCTCGAACGCCTGCAAAGGCAGGTCGGCGCGACGCCACTGGCCGGGCGGGGGCAGGGGCAGGTGATAAATGGCCTGCCAGCCGTCCGCCAGCGGATACGCGACCGCCTTGACGATCAGGGACTTGAAACCGGCGCCTTCCACCCGGTACCAGAAGGAAAGCGTCTTGCCGCGCGCCACCGCCTCGCGCCGGTCACCGAGCGAAAAGGAGAGGGAGGCGACAGTCGCCGAAGCATCCGGTGCCCAGGCGATGGCGTGCCGTCCCTCCTTTCGCTCGTCCGTGAGCGTCGCGCCGCTGCTCCATCCCGCCACCGTTTCCGCGTCGGAGAGCAGGAGGGGCGCAGCCTGGGCGCGGACCCCGGCTCCGAAAATTAGAACAAGCCCGACCAGAGCGGGATGTATAAGAGACTTCATGGGAACACCTTATAACGCCTGCGCGGCTTTGCGACAGGCTTCGATACGGGTTATGACTTCGGATTCGTCCCAGTCCGGGTCCGGCTTCACGTACACGGTGCGGGCGAGTATGTCCAGCGTGCGCGGGCACATATCCGGCGAATAATCGGTTTGCAGACCCTGGTTTTTGGGATGGTTGTACGGATTCATATCCGGGTGGTGCCCGATCCGCTTTTCCAGCACCGGCCCCCAGTTGGAATAGACATGCCGGTTGGTGTCGATGGGAAGACCGCCGTGGACGCCGGGCGCTCTGGCAAAGGCGCGCGCCTGCGCCTCGGTGTCGAACTGCAAGGCGACCACCACGCCGCAGTCGCCGTCGGAGTCGTTATTGGGCGCGATGCGAAGGTTCGGCGCGCCGCACAGCTCCTCTTCAAACCGTTTGCGGATGCGGCGCAGGTCGCTCAGAAGGCCGGGAAGGCGCTGCAACTGGACGCGCAAAATCGCGCCCATGATCTCGCTGGCCCGGTACTGCCCACCGACAAAGGTTTCCACGCTCAGGTCGGTGGCGAACGTCGGGAAGGTGGTCAGGCTGTCGTGGTAGATACGGGCGCGGTCGTACAGCGTCCGGTCGTGGGTGACGAACGCGCCGCCTTCGCCACAGGAGATGATCTTGAAATCGTTGAAGCTGAACGCGCCCACATCGCCCCAGCTTCCCACGCGGCGGCCTTTGTAGCTGCCGCCATCCATCTGCGATGCATCTTCCACCAGCCATAACCCGTGCCGCCGCGTTATTTCTCCCAGGCGTTCCAGGTTCGCCGGACGCCCGACCATGTGAACGGGAATAATCGCGCGCGTGTGCGGCGACAGCTTGCGCTCCACGTCGTCAGGATCGAGCGCCAGTGTCTCGTCCACCTCGGCGATAACGGGAATGGCCCCGACGGAAAGGGCGGCGGTGGCGGTCGCCATCCAGGTGTAGGCGGGCACGATCACCTCATCACCGGGTCCGACGCCCAGCGCGGCCAGCCCGCAGACAAGCGCCGCCGTTCCGCCGCCGGACAGGCACAGGGCGTACTCGACCCCGATTAAATCCGCCCACTCACGCTCGAACCGAGCGACCTCCTGCTGGTGCCCTTTCGCCGGGTCGCCCAGACGAAACAGATTCTTCGATGCAATGACCCGCCGCAGCTCCTCGACTTCCTCGTCTCCGATGCGATACATAAAAGCCTCCTGTAACGTTACACGGTCAATGTGTCCGGGCCGTCCACGGTGGCTGCCCGTGTCAGCGCGCCCGATTCCGCCAGTTCTCCCAGCGTTGCAAACGTGCCGCCCTGTTGCTGCACCTGCGCCGCTACCGCGTCTATCAAACGGAACGCATACGCTTCGTTGTCGGCGATGCCATGCGTGTGCATTAGAATCACGGCGATGGGACTTTCGCGCGCGATACGCTCCACATCCGCGCGGGCCAGCGCCAGAAACTCCGGCTCGCGCGCGGACGCCCCGCGCCACGTATATTCGTTCAGCATCGGCGCTTCGACGATGCCGCTGTACCAGCGGAACGGATGATGGGGGATGGCCTCCGTCCAGGCCGGTGTGAGCGCGGCGCTGCGGCGATGCGGCAGATGATCGTAGCCCGTGCCGCTTATATAGGCGACACTGTGATACAGGATGCCCGTCTGGCGCAGCGCCTCGAACATGGCTTTGGAGATCGAATTGCACGGAGCGCGGAAAACAGTCGGATGCACCCCCAGTTCCCGCTCGAAAAGCTCCTGGCCCTCCTCGATACGGGCGCGCAGATTTTCCACCGTGTAGCGCGCCATCAACTCTTCGCGGCGGCTTTCAAAGGTGGTCAAAAGCTCCGGCGAGATCGCTGTCGCGGGCCAGGCGGGCGGGCCGAACTCGAAGCAGTCCGCGTGGGTCAGCCCATGAAGCTGCACGTCGTGCCCGGCATCACGCGCCTCGCACAGCGCCCGTTTCCAGTCGTCCGTGAGCGGCTTGCCACCCGGTTTGGGCACCGCGAACCAGGTCGCGCGCAGGCCCCGGCTGTCGAAAAATCGCGATGTCCGGCGCATGGACTCGGCCTGATCGCTTCCGCCCAGTCCGGGGTCGTCGATGCTCCATACATAGGTCGTCATACGCTTCCCTCTGCGGAACCATTCGCGGCGCGGGCCGCACAATCCTGCCCGCTTGACGCTCGGAAGGGTCGGTTGTATAATGCCGTGAGATTTTGACCCGTCGGGTCAACGGAGGAAGTACGTGGACGAGCAGCGGTTGGAGACGGCCATGCGGCAGGCGCAGGATGCCTGTGTGGTGGATGTTCGGGGCGAGATCGACCTTTCCACCGTGCCGGTCTTCAAGGATGCCCTGGGCGCGGCGACCGAAAAGGGAAGCCATGTGATCATCAACATGACCGATGTCACCTATATGGATTCCAGCGGCTTCGGCACCTTGCTGTCGGCGAAGAAGAAACTGCGTTCGAACGGCGGCTCGATCCATCTGGTGGGCTGCAATGAAGTCATCGCCCGCATGCTGCACATCACCCGCCTGAACACCATTTTCAACCTCCATGCCTCCGAAGATGATGCTTTGCGCTCCCTGCCCGTGAACGGCGCGGCGGCTGCTAACGGCTCGTCCTCTCCCGCGCTCTGATTTCCTTGCGGGAATGACGCTTCCGGCCCGCTGCGACGCCGCCCCCCACGGCGGCAGCCACCGCCGCCGCTATTCCACTCAACGTCAGAAACAACCCCAGCCGAAACGACGCCGCTCGGTACGCCTGCGGCGGTGGCTGCCAGTCCCGTCCCCCCGCATACGCATAGATCGTCATGTCGCTGCCGGTGTAGACCAAGCGCAGTGTGTCGTCGCCCGCCGATATATCCGGCGCTTCCGGCGGCGTAATCAGATAGCGCGCGCCGAGTGCCTTTGCCGCTCCGATGCTCTTGATAAAGATTATGTTGCCGTTCTCCGGCGGGGACGGGTCTTCGCCGCCTGCCACCTCCGCGACCCGCCGCTTGTACGCGCCGGGGAAAAGAGAATCATAGCCCGCCAGATCGTGCAGGCCATACACGGTCAGGGCATTCGGGGGCAGAACGGCGCTGTCGGGCGGGCGCGCGGTCAGGCTCCATGTCCGGTTCAGCGGTGCGATCAGAGCGCGGGGCGCGTTTTCCTGAAGCCAGCGAATACCGGGCGTGACCGGATACACGGCGGCAGGCGGCGCGGAAGGGTTGTAGCCAATGCCCTGGCTGAGCAGATCCACGCCGGTCAGGGCGACGCAGAACAGCGCGGCAAGGGACGCCCGTGTCGGGGTCAGGCGCGGCAGCAGGACAATAGTCACGGCGGATAAAACCAGCAGGGCCAGCGTCTTTATCAACCCTGGTCCTGCCTGCGTCATCAGTTCGCCGAAGGGAATGCGTATGGCTTCTGCCGCGAAGCGCGCGGCCTGACTGGCCCCGAAGGACGCCACCAGAACCGGCGCGGCGATGGCGAAAAGAAGCCGCATCCGAGGAGCCGTTTTTCCGGCTATCAGTGCCTGAAGTCCCAGCGCGGCAAGCACGGAAAGCGAAAAGGCGGCCAGCAGCAGCGAGCGCGCCGGAGAGCCGGTCTGCCCGAAGCCCGGCACCCCGAAAAAGAACGGCAGGTTGATGGGGGTGCCCAGCGCCATCAAAAGCGCGAGAAGGCCCAGCCCGGCAAAGAAGCCCCGCTCCGACGGCGCGCTTTCCCGCGCTGCCGCGCCGCGCCACGGCAGCGCCAGACAATAGGCGGCCAGCAGCAGGGGCAGCACGCCTACATACACAGCGAACTCGGCGTAGTTGCCGGTGTTCCAATAGTTCCCACTGTTCGGGTGGCCGAAAAAATCCGGTGCGAGCAGCGTAACGAAGCTGCGCGGCGGCAGGGCGTTCGCGGAATACGCCTGGTAGCCCGGCCACGACGGCGCACCGGCCCGGTGCGAGACGCGCGACAGCTCCACCGAGGGAAGCACCTGCGCTGCCGCTATCGCCCCCGCCAGCAGGCCCGCGCCGCCCACACAAAACAGCCACGGCAGGAGGTGGATGGATCGTCCGGAGGCGATTCTTGCCTGCCCTCCGTGCCACAGCGCGTATAACACCGCCGCCAGAAGGCAATAGAATGCAACCTGCAGATGCCCGGCAAGCAGCAGCGTTCCCGCGATTGCGCCCGCGCCCAGCACAGCCCCTCGCCCGCCTGGTGTGCCTGCTTCCGCGTGCGCGCGCCGAATCAGCAGCAGCAGCCACGGCAGCCAGCAGGAAACCGCGATAAACGTCGGCAGCGCCAGCCAGGTCACGACCGGAGCGCACAGCGTAAATGCCGTCGCGCCGAGCAGAGCCGGGGCACGCTCCAGGGGCATACCCCGCAGGAAGCGATAGGTGCCGGAGGCGGCGATCAGAAGATGCAGAAAAGCCAGCAGACCGAATACGAACCAGATCATGCGTGGGGGGAACAGATAATAGAGAACGTTCAGCGGATACAGCGGGGCCGACTGGGAATTGGCAAGCAGCGGCGTTCCCCCTTCCGCGCCGAACTGATACGGGTTCCACAAAGGCAGGCGGCCTGACCGGACCTGGCGGGCGGCATGAAGACGCCAGGGATAGAACTGCGTGATGCCGTCGTAGCGCAGAACGTTCCACGCGGCTTGCGGCGGCGCAGTGGCAGCGGCGCTTTTCCACGGAGCGACATAGCGCAGGAGGTCGGCGGGCAGGAACGCTTCTCCTTGAAGCAACGGGCGATGCAGAAGAAGGAGCGGCCAAAAAAGCAGCACGGCGACAACGAATGTGCGCGGCGGCGGCGGCAGCAGCGGTGAGCGGGGATACAACGAACGCTACCGGATAAAGTTGAGGTTCTTGGTCGCCTCGTCGTTGGTCGGGTCCATCTCCAGAACGCGTTCGAAAACCGGAATGGCCTTATCGTAGTCACCGTACATGGTGTGCGTCTTGCCCAGGTCCAGGAGGTACTTCACGCTTTTCGGAGAAAGCTCCACAGCTCGTTCGAGTTCAAAAATGCTTTCGTCCATTAGAACACGAAAGCTGTAGATAAGGCCCAGCTCGTGGTGTGCGTCGGCGTGGTCCGGCGCTTCCTCAAGAAGGGGCTGGAGGAGTTCAACCGCCTCGTCGTACTCCCCCGCAATGCGGTGCTGGACTGCCTTTTCAAACCGCGCTGCGAAGTCATCCGCGCCATCGGCCATGAATCGCGTTCCCTCCAACGCTCACTCCCGCTGTCCCGCGCGCTCTGCCGGGGCGGGGTTTGCGGTAGTATAGCATCAATCGCCTGATAAATCAAGAATGGAATGGCTGTTTTCAGAATGCCTGCTTCCAGCGTTCCAACGGCCAATAACGCAGCCAGGCGCGCGCCACAATCGCCTCCCCGGCGACATCGCCCCAGTAGCGGGAATCGTCCGAAGCGGCGCGGTTGTCGCCGAGCACGAAGTAGCGCCCATCAATGACTCGGTGCGGCGCAAGATCGCGCTGCGAAGCGGGCATCCGGTAGGACTCGGAAAGGGGCCGCCCATTGAGAAAGACGCGTCCTGCCCGTATCTCGATAGTCTCGCCGCCAACAGCAATGATGCGCTTGATGTAAAGCTGCCGGGGGTCCGGTGGGTACCGAAAGACGATAATGTCGCCGTGCTGCGGGGAGCGCGTCCGGAATGTCAGCTTTTCTCCCAGAACGCGCTCACCGGTAAACAGGCGCGGTTCCATGCAGCGCCCGTCTACCTGATAGCTCTCCCCAACAAACCGGGTAATGAGCACGAACACCAGAAAAGAGAGAAGCAGGATCAGAATTGTTTCCCGCAGAAGGCTCGAATGTGCGGACTTCGCCCGCGCGGCCTGTGTCGTCCCACGCCACTTGACAGTCACCATACGCCTGCCAGCTTGCAGGTAGCGTGCCGCGCCGCTGTCGCTTTCGCTCAGGCCGCCTTTAAAGGTCTCGTCAGCAGCGGGTAGCCTGCTTCCTCACGACTTTGCAGGAATGCCTGGCAGCATCGGCGTGTCATCGTGCGGCAGCGGTTGATATAAGCGGCGCGCTCCGTCACGGAGATGACGCCTCGCGCATCCAGAAGATTGAACGTATGCGAGCACTTGAGCATCAGGTCGAAGGCGGGATAGCACAGACCTGCGTCCACGATCCGATGCGATTCCTTTTCGTGCATATCGAAAAGGCGGAACAGATACTCGGTGTCGGCCTGCTCGAAGTTGAAGACACAGTTCTGTATCTCGGCGTCGCGCTCCATCTCGCCGAAGGTAATCACGCCGCCGTCTGGCGTCTTCGCCCACACCAGGTCCCAGATCGTGTCCACGCCCTGAAGGAGCATGCAGAGACGCTCGGAACCGTAGGTGATCTCGGCGGCGACCGGCTTGCACTCGATCCCGCCCATCTGCTGAAAGTAGGTGAACTGGGTGATTTCGGTGCCATCCAGCCACACTTCCCAGCCGACGCCGGACGCGCCCTGCGCTGCCGCTTCCCAGTCGTCCTCGACAAAGCGGATGTCGTGCTCCTCGGGGACGATGCCGATGGCCCGCAGCGAATCCAGATAGATGTCCACGATATTTTCCGGCGACGGCTTCATTATGACCTGATACTGGTTGTACCGCTGGACACGGATCGGATTGCGGGCGTAGCGCCCATCGGCGGGACGGCGGCTGGGCTGAACATAGGCCACATTCCACGGCTCCGGCCCCAGTGAGCGCAGCGCCGTGGCCGGGTTCATCGTCCCCGCGCCCACTTCCACATCATAGGGCTGCACAATAGCGCACCCTTGTCTGCCCCAAAAAGTCTCCAGAGCAAAGAGAAATTCCTGAAAAGTCATAATCGAAAATATACCTCAGAAGCACAATTGTCAGTACCTGAACCATGCTTCATCACCATAAATGTGAATGAGGAACTCGTCAAAGCGGCACTGACCATCTTCCGAAACAAGGCGCAATTTCAGGTCTGCAATTTGCTGTTGCAGTTGGTCGTTTTTGTCCCACTGCTCGACCTTAAGTGTCTTGTACTCCTCGTCAAAGAGTGCCTTGTACTGCGCGAACGCCTCCGTTGGTTCGAACCGGGCGTCACTCCAGAACATATCCCATTTCACATTGTGCAGCGTACCGAGTATTGTTCCGCTTTGCTTGAGTTGAAGGGGCGTCATCGCTCACAAGGCTACGGGCACATTAGCGCCGGGACAGGAAGGGGAGCGCGAGAACCTCCGATTGGCTGTTCTGCCGCTCGGTGGCCTCGCGCACTCGTGGCTGTTTGAGATGTTAAAGCAGTTCGGAGAGGTCGGCGTTTCCGACGTTGACGCCGGAGACTTTGCGCTTGATGCGTGCGAGCGCATTATCCACGCTTTTGGTTTTGCAGCGCAGTTCGATGGCGATCTCACGGTAGGACTTGCCGACCTGGTAGCCGGAAAGGACGCGCCATTCAAACTCGGACAGCACCTGCTGGAGCGTGTCGTGAAGCTGCTTGGTGTCCTCATTCCGCAGAACCATGTCTTCCGGGTCGAGGGCATCGTCGCAGGTGAGGATGTCGGACAGGTTCCAATCGGCGGTGGGGTCTTCGGAAGGGGATTCCAAAGAAAGGGAGGTATTGAGCGGCATCTGCTTTTGGCGCGTGGCTGTCTTGATCGCAGTGATAATGTGACGCTGGATGCAGACTTTAGCGAACGCGGGGAAGGAGATAGCCTTGTCGCAGCGGAAGTCCACAACCGCCTGCCAGAGGCCGATCATGCCTACCTGGAGCAGGTCTTCCTTTTCCGCGCCGACCAGGAAATACGATTTGACCTTGGTCTTGACCAGGTTGCGATACTTATACAGGAGGAACTCGGCTGCTGAGTCTTCGCCGCGCTGGGCGCGGTTTACGATCTCACGGTCACTCATGTCGGCATAACGCAGCAGGCAGTTCTTGGGAATGTCGGTGATTTTAAGTGCGGTTAACACGCCATTGCTTCCTTGGATTGGTTTTGAAGTTTATCGTCGGTGATGCGGCGTCTGAGGAGAGTGGGGAGAAGGGGGAAACTGCACCGGGAACCTGCACGGAGCAGGCTGGGGAGACGCGCCGCTCCCCGGGAATGCTTCGGGCGTTCGGCCTGAGTGGCTGCCGTCCGCAGCGCCCCATGCGTCTTTGCCCGCAGGCGGCGCAGGGAGGCCCCTTCGGGGGGCTTCAGCGCCGTCGGCATGAGGTCGGGGCAGATTGTGGGATGACTGTTTGCCAAGTCCTCACTCCTCGTCACGGGATTATACATCAACATCGGTCGGTTTTCAAGGAAAGCCAAAGTAGAAAAACTGCGGAATTGTTTGTTTTGTGTTCAGATTGAAGAGTTGCGTCTGTTGAGGAGTCACAGCATAATAGAAAGACGCAATAAAGAAGAACGGAAACGGGGACATGGGGAGGAACTGGAAGATGCGCCTGTGGGCCGGGATAGTTGGATGCACGCTTGCCGCCATGATTATAGTGGGGATTGCTCCTGCCCGAGCGCAAGGCGGAGGCAGCAGCAGCCCGCCGCCACCGCCGCCGCCGCTCGTTTCGGTGAGCGCGCGGGACGCCGAGGTGCGAACCGTACTGGCGGATATGTTCCAGCAGGCGAAGGTGGCGAACTATACGGTTGCCAATGATGTGGTGGGCCGGGTGACTATTTCCCTAAAGGATAAGCCTTTTGAGGACGCGCTGACGCTGCTGTGCAAGGCGGCGTCGCCGGAGTTGTCCTGGTCAAAAATCGATAACTTTTATGAGGTGAAGCTGCGGCGGGTGCGAAGAGTGGCCGACGAAAATACCCCGCTGCCGCAGGTGCCCGAAGCGGTTTCTTATCCCGGAGGCGAGCGGTTCGAGCGTATCCCGCTGATGTATACGGACCCGCGAACCATTCTGGCGGTGCTGAACGCACTGCGGCCCGAGGGAATGACGGCGGCGGTCGCTTACCTTCCCACGAACGGACTTTTCGTGCGTTATGGAGGCGCGGGCGAATTCTTGAGCGGCGTGATAAACGATATGCCTCCCGGCTTCCCCGGCGGGTTCGGAAATTTCACGGCATCCGGAACGGGCGGCAATGGGGGCGACGGCGGCGGCGGCCAAGCTGGCGGCGGGCCGGCTGGCGGCGCTCCGGGAAACCGCTAAACGGCGCAACATGCTATGTCCTACGCGATAACAAGACCCGTGGCGACCGTCCGTGAACAGGCCGCTGCCACCGATGCGCCGCACGATTCAGATGCGCGCCTGGTTCAGCGCGCGTCGGCGGGCGACGTGGCCGCCTTCGGCGTGCTGGTGGAGCGCTATCAGCGGCCCATGACCGCGCTCGTCGCCCGCATGACCGCCAACATGGACGATGTGGACGACATCGTGCAGGAAGTTTTCGTCCGCGCCTGGAAGGGCCTGCCGCGCTTCCGGGGCGACGCCCAGTTCTCGACATGGCTGTACCGGATCGCGGTCAACACGACAATCAAGTTCCGGTCCCGCCGCCAGAATGAGCAGGCGCTTTCCCTCTCGGCGGAGACGCTGACCGGGGGGATAGATGCGCTGAGTTCGACTCTGACCTCGGAAGGCGGCGATCCCTTTCATTCGGCGCAGCGGCGGGAGCAGGAAGACCTGGTACGGCGCGCGGTGCTTGCCTTGCCGGAAAAACAGCGTGCCGTTGTCGTGCTTCATTACTTCGAAGGGCACTCGTGCGAGGAGATCAGTCATATCGTGGGCTGTTCGGTCGGGACGGTGTGGTCACGTCTGCACTACGCCTGCAAGCGCCTCAAGGGAACCCTTGGGGCGCTGGAAGGAGCGGCTTGAAAGATATTATGCCGACCCGCTGGCTTTGTAAACGATACAGCGCCTTTTTGGCGGCTTACAGCGAAAACGCGCTGCCCCCGAAGGCGGCGGCGCGAATCGAGGCGCATCTGGCGGCCTGTTCGGCCTGCCGCGACGACGTTCGGGCGCTCCGGCAGGTGAGCGGTGTTCTGACTGCGCGCAAGCCCTCTGTTCTGGAACCGTCCGCCGAAGTCTGGCAGCGGGTTCACGCCCGGATCGCGCCGGATGCGCGGGCTGGTGCGCGCCCGGTCTGGCGGCTTCCCGTATTAACGTCGGCTGCCGGACTTGCCGCTGCCGCCGCTCTGTTCTGCGTTTTCGTACGCCCTTGGGACGCTTCTTCGTCGTCCGGCTTGTCCGCTTCTGCTGCTTGGGGGGATAGGAAACCGTCCGCCCCTGCCGCTCCGATGACGCGTACAGACAAAGAGCGCGCGCGAGCCGATATTGCCGCCGCCGCCGCCTCGCGAGCGGCCATGCCGAACGCTGCGGCGGAGATTGCCCTGTCCGCCCGTCCCGAACCGTAGCGGCTGCGCCGCCGGTCAAGCCTCCGGTTATGGCCGCCGCCCCTTCCGCTGCGGCAGGCAATGACCCGTTCCTGCGTCTGGATCAAAGGAGCGATGATAAGCCGCAGGCGGCGACGGCGAAGCAGGCCATCAGGCCGTCGCGCAGCAACACGTCTGTCCACGTTGCCGCCGCGCCGCCGCGCCGTGCGCGGAGAAATACTGTCCTTGCCGGGCTTACGAGTCGCCCAGAGCCTGCGCTGAGTGTGAGGCGTGCCACCTTGCCCGTCGTCGCTTCCGTGACGGTGCGGGGAATCGGTGAGGCCGCACCGGAAGAAACGGGAATGAATGACGACCGCAATGGGGACAGCCGCATAGCGATAGCCTTCGGGTATGCGGATGCTTCTTCCCCGGCGGAATATCCCGGTGGCAGCGGCAGTGGCGACGATACGTTCGGCTACTCACAAACCGACCTCGCGGATGGCGATGCAGCGGCGACGCTGACGGGAGGCGCGCGGTGCCGGCCTCGGCGTCGGCGGTGGCGCGGTATCTGAGCGACAAGCGGAAAAACAGCCTGTTCCGCTATTCGCGGCGATAGCGAGGTAGAATGCAGCGAATGCGGTTTTCTTTCTGCCTTCTCTTCGTCTGCCGCCGTTCTGTCCACGGCGTTTTTTCTGGCGGCGGTGGCCCGGTTGCTTTCGCCTACGATCCGCCGGGCGCGGAGCGCGCTTCGGTGCGGGCTGTTCCATTGCTGCCCGGCGTCGACAAGTCGGCGTCGGCGTCGGCGGCGACCGTGGCGGCAACAAGCCAGCGCAGCGGGGATCGCTTCCTGAAGGCCGGTGATCTGCGGGCCGCCGCCCGTGAATACGACCGCGCCGTCCGCTCCGCGCCCAATGACCCGCTGCTGCGTTTGAGCGCCGGTGTGGCTCTTGCCGCCGTCCGTGATGTTGACGCCGCCGCCGCTCATTTCCGGCAAGCCTGGTCCCTTTCCGAAGACGATGTGATTGCCGCGCTGCTGCTTCAAGGCGCGCTCAGCGAGCAGGGGAAGACGGCGGAGGCGCAGCGACTTCTGCATGACACCGTGCGCCGCTTCGCCGCGCGCCCGCCAAGGGCCTGGATGCTTCCCGGCTCCATTCGGCGGCTCACGCAGGCCGCGCGCCGCTTTCCGGATTCGCTATCGTCCATCTGCTGCTGGGTGATGCCTACCAGGTCGGGGAGCAGTGGGAACCGGCGGGCCGCGCTACCGCAAAGCCGTCAGCCTCGCGCCGGGATGGACGAAGCCGCGCGTCAATCTTGGAGTGCTCCTGCTGACACAGGGACGCGACCATGAGGCGCTGAAACAGTTCGAGGCCGCGCTGGCGCGTGAGCCGAAAAACGCCCAGGTTCGGCTGCACCAGGGTGATGCTTTGATTCGCATGGGCCGTAGCCGGGACGCCCTGCAAACGCTTCAAAGGTCGGCGGCTCGCGTGAGGCCGCCGCCGATGCCCAGACTCGCATCGGTCAGATTCACCTGCAAAACAACCAGACCGCCGCTGCGATACGCTCGTTCCTGCGCGCCAAAAGCCTTGCCCCGCGCGATCCCGGCCCGGCTGCCGGTTATGCTGAAGCGCAGGTGCGGGCAGGCAACTATGAGGAAGGGGCGGAGGCGTACCGCTCGGCGCTGCGGCTTGCCGAGGCGGGCGGCCTGCTTTCCACGCGCCCGATCCTGTACCGGGGCCTGTCCGAATCGCAGCTTTCCGCGCGTAACCCGGACGCCGCCCTGCGGACGCTGGAGCGCGCCCTTCAGGACGAACCCCAGGCCGCGCCGCTGTGGCATCGCCTGCGCGGGGAAGCTTATTTTTCCAAGCGCGACCCCGGAGCGGCGGAAGCGGCGCTGCGGCAGGGGCTGGACAGCGACATCGGGCAGTATCCCATTGACATCCTGAACGCTATGGCCGCGCGCAACCTGCTCGCTCGTGTCACCGCCGCCTATACAGCGGAACTGAAGACACCCACGCGCCGCGCTCAGGCGCTGGTAGCGCTGGCTCATCTGGCGCAGTACGAGGGCAATCTTGCCAAAGAAGTCGGTTTGCGCGAGCAGGCGAAGGAGGCGCAGCCGGACGGCGTGAACTGGCTGCTGCTCGCCAACGCCTACGAGCGCGCGGGCCGCACCGCCGACGCCCGCGCCGCCTACGCCCAGGCGCTGCAATTAGGCGGCTTGCCGGAACCTGCCCGCGAAAATGTGCGCTCGCGCCTCCAGGCGCTTCCCGTCCAGCCGTCCAAGCCGTAGGCCCAGAGTCGGCCAACCTTTCCATTTGGCCCGAATCTTGCAGGGAACCTAATCATGTCATCTGTGCGGTAAATGAAAAGGGAAAGGTTAGGCGCTATGACGACGTTGTTTATGCTGCTTGCCTGGCTGCTGCTTGCCACCGGTGCCGCTGTGGTACTGGGATGTGTCATCGGAAAACTGGGCGGCGAAGACGCGCTGGAAGGCGTGCAGGATTCCGCCCGTGATGGCAAGAACTTACCGGCTAACTTCTAAACGCAGAGGCCAGCGGTAATGACCGCGACACCGATTGTACATTGCTCTTCGAGGAGGAAGGGGAAATAATGGACATCGTGATCATCAATTAAGACAGGCCGATCAAGCCCGTCGCCGACAACAAAAAGAAAAAGCCCCTGGTCCTATTGAGCGGGGGCTTTCTGCAACGCCCAGGAGAAGAAGAGGTTCTTCTCTATTGCTGCCGGGTTCGCCGCCGTCCCAGCGCAGATACGGTGCAGCAAGTGAAGGAAGAGCAAGAAGGCGGGGAGGCTATCCCGCTGCGTATCGTTAATCCTGAGCGGCGGTTCTTGTTCAAAGAGTGGGATCGTGTTCATAGGAACACATCTCTATCAGCACGCCGTCCGGATCGTGAAGATAGCACAGGCGTTTACGTATCGATCCGGCCACCCCGAAAGGCACCATTACCGGCTCCGACACAAACCTAACTCCGGCAGCGAGCAGGCGCGCATAAACGGCGTCCAGGTCGTCCACTTCGAAGGCGACGTGACGCAGGCCCGGTGTCTGCGGCAGCGCGTTCGCTTCCAGCGTCTGCCCGGTGGGGGAGCGGTATTGAAGCAACTCGAAGCGCATCCCACCGTCTGCGGGCTGGCAGAACACGCAGCGCGCGGAGACGTTCGGCAGGCCCGTGACCTTCTCGATCCAGTCGCCTTCCAAATCGGCTTCGAACGTCACCTGCATTTCCAGCAGCCCGACATAAAAGGCCAGGCTTCGCTCCATATCGGCGACGACGATATTAACGTGATCGACTCGCAAGTAAGCCTGCCTTTCGATTTATTCGCCGTATTCCGAGGCGACCGCAAACAGGTGAAGCCAGGGAAGACCCTCATTACTGACGCCGCGACCATGCCCCGAATCAACAACCCGAAATCCCGCCTTTGTGACGAGCGTCCGCAGTTCGTTCTCCGTGAAGTAGGTAAAGAAGCGCGGTTTGCCCTCATCCCGACCCCGCACCGCCTCGCCTTCGCCTTCTTTGACGCCCAGATAAAGCGTTCCCTCCACTCGCCCCGGCCCGCACCCCGCATCCAGTACCCGAAGCTCCGAGGCGTCATTGCCCAAGCTGAGAAGATAATCGGCAAAGCGGACGAGTCGCTCCCCGACTTCCGTTATTGACCATACGCTCTCCGCGAAGTCTCCGGCGATACGGTCATAGGTTTGGCGGGTAAGCGCGGTTATATCGTTGTCGAGGCCCTGGTCCATGACATTCCGGGCAAGTCCTACGTCAGCCCCGCCAATCGTCGTACTGCCGCAATAGCCTCTTTATAGGTGTGCTTCGCACGGTGCTCCATGCCGATATAACCCGCGTAGTTCAGTTCGCGCAGCGTGCGAAAGATATGGGCGTAATTGACCTCCCCGGTGCCCGGCTCGAAGCGCCCCGGCACGTCGCCGACCTCCACGAACCGTATCCAGCCCTTATTCAGGCCCAGCTTGAGGTTGTTGGTCAGGTTTCCCTCGCTGAGCTGAAGGTGGTACATATCGAAGTCCAGCTTGATGTGTGGATGGTTCACCTCCTCGATGATGCGGAACCCATGCTTGGCGGAAAGCACGCTCATCTGCGGCGATTCGACGCTGCTGAGAGGCTCCAGGGTCAGGTAAACGCCCGCCGCGCACGCGATGTCGCCCGCCTTCCGCAGCCCGGCGATGATCTGCGCGTGCTGTACGTCCAGCGGGATGTCTTTCTGTGTTGCGCCGACGAACGTGATCAGGTTCTCCGCGCGCATCTTTTTGGCAACCGCGACCGCGCCCGAAAAATCATCCAGGAACTGTTTTTCGAAGCCGGTCTTGGTCAGTCCCGTGTTCCATCCTGTTTTCGGCGACCCGGTAATGGAGCCGCAGGCGAGGCCGTACTTCTCCTGCACGGCGCGCAGCTTGTCCAGGTCTTTGCCGCCCGCGCCCCAAAAGGAGAACGCCTTCGCGCCCTCTTTGGCGGCGGCTTCCAGGCGCTCCTCGAACGGCAGGGCGCGCGGGAACATCAGTTCCAGGTTCACCGAAAGCGTGTATTTCGGCGGCGGCAAAGTTTCCGACGTCTGCTGTGCGGTCTTCTGTTGGGACGCCGCTGCCGACGCCGTTGTCGTTAGTGTCAGCGGCAGGGCAGCCGCGCCCGCCAGAAAGCGGCGGCGCGTTGTTGTCGAATCCACGGGTGGTTTCCTCCGTTCCTACCGGCTAAATTTGTCCAACGCGCCTGCTGTCTCCTGCCCCGCCGCAATTGGGAAAGGTTATTGGTGGCTACTCAGCCTGTCGCTCTGCCTGCACGTCGCTAAGCAAACGCCCTGCGAGGGAATGTTTCGGGTTGGCTTTTAACAGGGCCTTAAACTCCCGTTCAGCATCGTCCAGCAGTCCCGCCTGCGCATAAAGGACGCCTAACGTTAGGTGCTGACCCGCATACTGCCGTTTCGCTCGCTCCAACTCGTCCGCTTTCTCCTTTTCCAGCACCCTAAACTTTGCGACCGGCGATTCCACCAGTTGACCGTCTTTGAGCGCTTCCACCGTCCATGTGTAGACTTGACCCCGCTGGAGTGGGTCTACCACTCTCCATGCCGTCGGCGACAACTTAATAGTTTTTACCTCGCCCCCGGCTGAGTTTCTAACATCGACATTGTAGTTCCTCGCGCCATCCAGTGGCTTGGCCTTAAGCGTAGGACGGTCATCCAGCACATATGTGGCGACGGGTCTGTCGAGAGCGATACCCTGACCAGGGTCTCCTCCGTCCCTGGTTCCTGAGTCAGCCAGGGCGACCTGCCGTGGTTTGAACTGCCCCGCTATCACTGCTTCGAGCGCCTCAATTGCTTTTCTGGCGACATTGTTATCACGCACGACCACAACCTGTTTGGGAGGAGCTATAGGCGTTGGGCGGGTAGCGAGCCGCTTCCTCAAATCAGCATTCCCCTGCTCGGCACGCACTGCTCGTTGGGCTTGGGCCTGTCTTTGACGGTCCAATTCGACATTCTTCATTTGCAGGTCGGTCTTCTGCGCCCGCAGGGTAAGACTCTGCGTTTGCAGTGGGCGTACCGCCATCAAGTAGATGACCAACCCGGCGACCGCCGCTCCAAGAGCAAAGCTGGCGGAAGGGACAAAGAACCGTTGCCAGAACGACAGTGACGATGAGAGGCCCGCCCGATGGGTGGGACGCTCCAGCGGCGTAGGCGTAGGCATGGGGCCTGGGGACGGAACGTCAGACGCAGCAGCGGCAGCCTGAAGTTGCTGTGCCTTTGCTGCCATCCGTAACGTTGTTTCCATCTCTTCGAACTCCCGTCGGCAGTAGGCGCAGGTTGCCATATGCGCCATGCGCCGGAGGGCGGCGGGAGAATCCGCGCCGTGTTCTATCAGGCCAATGAGATCGTCCGGTTCAAGGCAATCAGGTGTCCATACGGCTGGCTCACTTCGTGCCGCCGCCGCTAGCTTCTTTTTCAAGGGCGTCCGCTCTGCTTGTTCTTCCACTGTTTATCGCCACCTGTTCTCTTTCTATAAGACTGCCTTTGCCCTAATACTCGTTACTGCCGGGGTGTTAATGGCCTTCGCCTTCATCTCCCTCCCCCTCATCGTAAAATTCTTTAAGTACCGGCAGGATTTTCCGATAATAACGCTGCTTCACTGCGGACTCGTTCATGTGCAGGCGCTCCGCGATTGTGGCGTGACCTTCTCCTCTTTCAATGGAAAAGTGGTAGATGATCCGGTCCGTATCGTCCCACGGCGGTTTGGCTGTTTCCCCCTTGCGGAACACCGCTTCCCGCATCCTTTCCCATTCCATTGTTTCAATGGCCGTTACTTCAGGAGTCTTTCCGGGGGCAGGCGGTTCAACAGTCACCGTAACTTGAAGTTCCGTGCGACTAATATTATATTTCTTTTTCAGAGTTGTCCAACAAACATTCTCGGCGACGCGGTACAGCCATCCGGAAAAGTGAGAGCGGCCATCAAAGGTATGGATAGACCGCCACGCCCGCGTAAATGTTTCTTGTACCGCATCCTCTTTGTCCTGCTCGTTGTAGAGAATGCGACCGCAATGCTTGGTAACTTCATCCCTATAACGCTTGTCCAGTTCGCCGAATGCCCTTCGGTTGCCCCGCTTGGCCCGTTCAACCAGGTCTTGGGTATCACTACGCTCGTCCAACAGTAACCTCCCTTCCTGCATGACCCTCCCGAGGTTGCCAGATTATATCACGGAACGCTCTTGCTGCCGGGCATCATCCACCCAAGATAGTGTTGTTCTGAGCATGTTACTGTTTTCGCATCAGGTCAAGTCATACAAATTTAGATGCTCGCGGCAGGAATTGCCCGCATCCTGGAAGCTTCTCCCCGATATTTATGGGAGCAATATGTTTCCTCCATATCACAGTTCTGGTTCGTCCTCGTGGCGAACCACGCGCGCGGCGAGTAGATCGCAAGAAAGGTTGTCAGTCATGTTTCTTCCCGTTTCAGCGAAGCGGCGACCAAGGCCGATGCTGCCCTTGATGGTTATGGGCCTTATGGCAGTGGTCGGAACCGTCATGGTCACAGTCACAAGCGCCCCGCCGAGCCAGGCGCAGAATGTTTCCGTACATGCCCGCATCGTTTGTGTACCGTCGGCGGGAATGTACGAGAACCCTGAGCCTCGCAGGAAGATCCGAGATCTCCCCCACGGGACAAAAGTCGGCTTCCGTGGC
>JAUJOK010000028.1:49157-69512 GCA_030447685.1 Armatimonadaceae bacterium | reverse complement strand
GTTGCTTTGGGGAGCGGGCTGGCTGAATGCGTGTGTTGTGTGCGAGATAGAGATTGACGGCTTCGGGACGCGACGCAACGCGGTGGTCTGCGATGAGGGCGTCTGAGCCGTGGCAGTGGGTAATAGTTCCGGCCCGTGCCGGCTGGACGGGAAGGCAGCCCTGGTGACGGGAGCCGGTTCGGGCATCGGGGAGCAGATCGCCCGCGTGTTCGCGGGTCAGGGCGCGCAGGTCTTCGTCGCCGATATTTCCGAAGAGGCCGGGGAGCGTGTCGCCAACGAAATCCGTAAAGAAGGTGGCGGCGCAACGTTCGTCCGCCTGGATGTGGCCGACCCGGCCTCCGTCGAGCAGGCGTTCGCGGCGGTGGATGCGGCGGGCAGGCTGGATATTCTCGTCAACAACGCCGGGGTAAGTTTCGTCGGTGATATTCTGAACACGCCGCTAACGGATTTCGAGCGGCTTTTCTCGGTCAACGTGCGCGGCGTCTTTTTATGCTCGCAGGCGGCGGTGCGGCGGATGAAGGAAGCGGGCGGCGGGTGCATCGTCAACCTGGATTCGATTGCCGGGAAGGTCGCCCTGAGCGAGCGTTTCGCCTATGCCGCCACCAAAGGCGCGGTGCTGATGATGACGCGCGCCGTGGCCTGCGACCATGTCGGCGATAACATCCGCTGCAACTGCGTCTGCCCCGCCCGCGTCCATACGCCGCTGGTGGATGCGTATCTGGCGAAAAACTACGCCGGGCAGGAAGCGGAGATGTTCGCAAAGCTGTCCGCCGCGCAGCCGATGGGCCGCATGGCGAAGCCCGAAGAGATAGCGCACCTGGTACTCTATCTCGCCTCCGATGAAGCCGGGTTCGTCACCGGCGCAGCCTACGACATCGACGGCGGCGTGATTGCGATGCGGTAAAAGCAAAACCGAGTGTTTAAGAATGTGTACACTAATCGCTGCTGTCTTACCGGAATCCGCTAACTTCGAAGCGGTAGCTTCTATCTTCGACAAGCACAAGGTTGGCTTCAAGGTTGTCGAAGCCCCGCACGCCCTGGCGGAACTCGCACCAAGAGACGTGGTTATTCAGACCACACGCGCGATGTGTGACTGCGGCACACCGCTGGGCAGCCAAAGTGGGAACCGTACCAGCCATCCTGCCAGACCGAACAATCCCGTTGATAAGCTGCGCAAGAAAGGCTGGAGTGAGACCAAGATCGCGCGTTGGCAGCAGCAGAAGGAACAGGAGAAGCAGAAAGAGCAGCGCGTTCAAAGCGTTCATGCGGAGAACGCCCTGCCCCACTTGGACTACTGGATTCGATTTATCTCCAATGTGTTGCATTCAGGCCATACCTTGCGTATCGGCCTGCTGCTGGTTTGGGGAACCGTACAGTACGATCACCACAGAACCTTGCGGCAGGAGCGTGTAAAGCTGAGCGATCTGACTGCGGAACACCTCCTGCACATGGAAGAGAACGTAGTCTACAATTACTACTGCTGAGTTTGGCTGCTTGCGTCATTAAGGTTGGCCTTTATCGGGAGTTGACTACCTCAACGAACCACGGAACTTAAAAAGAACCGAGAATGTTTCTTGCTTCGGAGGAAGCCGGGTTCGTCACCGGCGCAGCCTACGACATCGACGGCGGCGTCATCGCCATGCGATAAGGCAAAAGTAAGCAGCACTGCTAACCATGGGCGGTGCAATAGGGTGTCCATATGGAGATGCATAGCGAACTTGCGGAACGGCTCCTTTGCGAACGTGGCTTGTTCTTGGGAAGGCTGGGCTACCTGCCTGATCCGGGACGTGTGGCACGGCGAAACAACGGCAGCATCGTATTGTATCACTACACCCGCCCGGAGCGATTGGACCAAATCCTACGAGAAGGGAGCGGGCTGTGGGCGCGCTTGCCCGTGGTCAACGATGGCACACAGCCTGAGTTCGACGGTTGTCACTTGGTCGAAGCCTTTCTGGAGCCGCTCCCCAGGTGGGTTACTACTTGCCCCTATTTCGGCGACCTCGCTCTGGAGATGATGCGCTCGTATGTGGGCGACCTGTTGTTGTGCATCGAGCTGCCGGAGGACTTTCCCGGGTTGTATGTCGCGGACTATGCTCACAACCTGGAATGCAAGCACGTCACTCGTCGGGGCCGGGCGGTATTGAATCTGGGTTATGACTGCCGGACCGGGCATCAGGTCTGCCGTGCGGATGTCAACTCGTATGTGCCACTGGATGTGTATGAAGGCGGCCATATCGCTCCCAACGTGAAGATAGTCCGCCACAGCGAGGGTATTGCCGTACCCAGCGAGTACATCACGGTTTGCGAGTTGCAGCCGTTTGACGGCTTACATGCCCTGGGCACCTAATAAAGGCTTTCACCGGACGCGAAAAGCAGTGCATCCATGTCGCCCGGCTTCGCCAGCGCTTTCCTGCCTTCAAACTTAGAAAGAATTGAAAATGATTACCTGGTCTTTGACCATTGCCGTCCTTGTTGCGCTTGTTGCAGCCACTTTGCCCGGCGGGGCGGAGGCGGCGGAGAAACCCACCTATCCGCCGACCCGAAAGGGCGATCAGGTGGACGAGTACCACGGCACGAAGGTCGCCGACCCGTACCGCTGGCTGGAGGACGCGAACAGCGAAGAGACGCGGGCCTGGATCGAGGCGCAGAACAAGCTGACCTTCGGCTATCTGGAAAACATTCCGGGCCGCGACAAAATTCGCGAGCGCATCACCAGAATCTGGGATTATGAGCGGTACGGCACGCCTTACAAAGAGGGCGGACGCTACTTCTTCAGCAAGAACGACGGCCTGCAAAACCAGAGCGTGCTGTATGTCACCGAATCGCTCGATAAAGAGCCGCGCGTGCTGCTCGACCCGAACACGCTAAGCAAGGACGGCACGGTCGCCCTGTCCGGCTACGCCATCAGCGAGGATGGCAGGCACATGGCCTACGGGCTGTCCTCCGCCGGTTCGGACTGGCAGGAGTGGCGGGTGCGCGACGTGGCGACGGGCAGGGATACGTCCGATCATCTGAAGTGGGTCAAATTCTCGGGCGCTTCCTGGGCGAAGGACGGCACGGGCTTCTTTTACAGCCGTTACGACGAGCCGGAAAAGGGCCAGGAGCTGCAAAAAGCCAACTACTACCAGAAGCTGTACTACCACAAGCGGGGCACGCCGCAGTCCGAGGACATCCTTGTCTACCAGCGGCCCGACCAGAAAGAGTGGGGCTTCGGCGGCTCCGTCACCGACGATGGGCGTTTTCTTATCATTTACGTCTGGCAGGGCACGGAGCGCAAGAACCGCGTCTTTTATAAAGACCTTCAGGCCGGGGAAGCCGCGCCGGTGGTGGAACTGCTGAACCAGGTGGACGCCTACTACAGTGTTATCGACAACGACGGCCCCGTCTTCTATGTGCGAACGGATAAGGACGCGCCGCGTGGCCGCGTGGTCGCCATCGACACCCGCAAACCCGACCCGGCGAACTGGAAAGAGGTGATTCCGCAGGCGGACGACGTTTTGCAGGGCGTCAGCCTGGTCGGAGACCGCTTCTTCGCCACCTACCTGAAGGACGCGCATACGCAGGTAAAGGTGTTCGATACGGCGGGCAAGTTCGTGCGTGCGGTCGAACTGCCGGGCATCGGCTCGGCGGGCGGCTTCGGCGGCAGGCGCACCGACAAAGAGACATTCTACTCCTTCAGCAGCTTCACTACGCCCAGCACCATCTACCGCTACGATGTGGCGAGCGGCAAATCTACTGTATTCCGGCAGCCGAAGGTGGACTTCAACCCGGACAAGTACGAGATCAAACAGGTCTTTTACCAAAGCAAGGACGGTACGCGCGTGCCGATGTTTATCGTCCACCGCAAAGGCATCCAGTTAGACGGCAGCAACCCGACCTATCTCTATGGCTACGGCGGCTTCAATGCCTCGATGACGCCGAGCTTCTCGCCCGCGAACGCCGTCTGGATGGACATGGGCGGCGTCTACGCCGTGGCGAACCTGCGCGGCGGCGGCGAATACGGTCGGGAGTGGCATGAGGCGGGCAAGAAGCTAAAGAAGCAAAACGTTTTCGATGACTTTATCGCCGCCGCCGAATGGCTGATCGAGAATAAGTATACGAAACCGGCGAAGCTGGCGATTGCGGGCGGCAGCAACGGCGGCCTGCTGGTCGGGGCGGTTTTGAACCAGCGCCCGGACCTTTTCGGCGCGGCCCTGCCCGCCGTCGGCGTCATGGATATGCTGCGCTTCCACAAGTTCACCATCGGATGGGGGTGGACTTCGGACTACGGCTCGCCGGACAACCCCGAGGAGTTCCCGGCGCTGCACGCCTATTCGCCGCTGCATAACCTCAAGCCGGGCGCGAAGTACCCGGCGACGCTGGTGACGACAAGCGACCACGACGACCGCGTCGTTCCCGCCCACAGCTTCAAATACGCCGCCGCGCTTCAGGCCGCGCAGGCAGGCGATGCGCCCACCCTTATTCGTATCGAAACCAAAGCGGGCCACGGCGGCGGCAAGCCCACCGCGAAGATCATTGAAGAGGCGGCGGACCGCTACGCCTTCCTCGTGCGCGCCCTGGATATGAAGCTGCCGGAAAGCTTTGTGGGGAAATAGCCCACGCAAACGGTGAGGGAGGCAAGGCCAGGGCAGCGGCTCTGGCCTTTTGTTTTGGCATACCCCCGATGCGGAAAAATAGCCGCCCGTGCAGGATAAGCGACGTCTTCTCCGAAACCAAAAGGCATTACTCTACCAAGGAGAACAACCACCGATGGAATACCGACCACTGGGCAGAACCGGCGCGCAGGTTTCGGCGCTGTGCCTGGGCTGCATGAACTTCAGCGACAGCGGCGATACCAACGCCGACGAGCCGACCTCAATTCGTATTATTCACCGCGCCTTAGATGCCGGTATCAACTTTCTGGATACGGCCAATGTCTATAGCCGGGGCAAGTCGGAAACGGTGACGGGGCGCGCGCTGGCGGAGGGCGGGCGGCGTGACCGGGTGTTTCTGGCGACCAAGTTTTACAACAAAATGGACGACACCGACCCCAACGCCTGGGGCAGCCACCGCTTCCATATCATGAAGGCGTGCGAGGACAGTTTGCGCCGCCTCCAGACCGATCATATAGACCTGTATCAGGTGCACCGCCCCAAAGGCTCCGTCCCTATTGACGAGACCCTGCGCGCTCTGGACGACCTGATACGGCAGGGCAAGGTGCGCTACGTCGGCACGAGCACCTTTGCGGCCTGGCAGTTGGTGGAGTCGCTGTGGGCAGCGAAAGAATTGGGCCTTAATCGGTTTGTCTGCGAGCAGCCGCCCTACAACCTGCTTGACCGGCGTATCGAGCGCGAGCTTCTGCCGATGTGCCGCACCTATGGTTTTGGCGTCATTCCCTGGGCGCCGATTGCGGGGGGCCTGCTTTCCGGCAAATACCGGCTCGGCCAGCCGCGCCCCGAAGGCTCCCGCTACGAAAAAGGCGCGTTCGCCAACCGCGACAACGACCGCGCGCTTGCCGCCGTCGAGGAGTACCTGACATTCTGCACTGAGCGCAGTGTCGCCCCTGCCCATTTCGCCCTCGCCTGGTGCCTGCATCAGCCGGGTGTCACCAGCCCGATTATCGGCCCGCGCACGATGGAACAGTTGGAAGACTACCTGACGGCGAGCGAATTGGTGATTACCGACGCCGACCGGGAACGAATCGACCAGATATTCCCGCCCGGCACGCATTTCAGTGAATACTACAAGGCAGACTTCGGCCCCAACGCCCGCTGGCAGTAAGGAGTTCGCCGTGACTGACCTCTGAAGACGTCCCGGGGAGATAACATGATGCCTGACGTACAGCGGGGACGCGAACTGGATATCGACGAGGACATCGGCTATCAGCGGCGCTCATGGACGGCGCAGCGGGTCGGCCAGGCGGTCATGGCGCTGGTCCTGCTGGCGGCGCTGGCGGGCCTGCTCGGCCCCGGCCCGCTCAGCGATGCCACCGCCCGCGACCCCGGCGGCGCTGCGCTGCAAGTCGAATATAATCGCTTCTGGCGCTCGAAATCCTCGCTGACACTGCGCGCGCATTTGGGGCCGGGCGCGGTGCGGGAAGGAAAGGCGCGTGTCTGGTTGAGCCGCGCCTATGCCCAAGACCTCCAGATACAGGAGGTCAAACCGGAACCGGATTCCGTCGAGATCGGCGCGGAGCGGCTGACCTATGTTTTCTCCTTCAGCACCCCGGACGGCGCACCGGCGGCGACGGTGACGTTCATCGGCGAGCCGGAAAAAGCCGGGACGCTTCGCGGGCGCATGGGGCTGGAAAACGGCCCGACGCTCGATTTCCGGCAGTTCGTTTATCCGTAGGAGGCTTATGATGGATGCTGTTTTGCGCGCCGCCGCGATGTATTTTTTTCTGCTTTTTGTCCTGCGTATCACCGGAAAGCGTTCGATAGGGCAGATTACCACGTTCGATTTCGTGCTGCTGCTGATTATCGGAGAAGCGAGCCAGCAGGCGATGATGGGTGAGGACAATTCATTCACGAACGCCTTTCTGGTCATTCTGACACTGGTGGGTGTGGAACAACTGCTTTCCTGGGGGAAACAGCGTTTCCTCCTCATAGATCGGGTAACACAGAGCGTTCCTCTGATACTTGTCGAGGACGGCAAGCCGCTGACGGATCGCATGAACCGGGTACAGGTGGACGAGGCCGACATCATGCAGGCGGCGCGCGAGATGCAGGGTTTGGAGCGGATGGAGCAGATTAAATACGCGGTGCTGGAGCGCAACGGCGGCCTGTCTATCATCCCAAAGCCGCAGAACGGCCAAGCATAAAAAACATATGATATTTTTACCGGGATGCGGCATCACCTATTCAGTAATGACGGGCGCAACCATCTTAAAAGGCGAATATCACATGAAGGGACTCATACTTCCCGATGTCGCAGAGACACCGGGACATTTGACGGCGCGTGAAATAGAAGTTCTGACGCCCCTCTTCGAAGGCAAATCCAGCCGGGAAGTGGCGAAGGAGCTGTTCATCAGCAAGCATACCGTCGACTTTCACCTGGCAAGTATCTATAACAAACTGGGCGTCGGCAACCGGATGCAGGCGTTCCGTGAGGCGGCGCGGCGCGGTCTCGTTACTCCCGCCGCTCCTTAGCCCCTTGTTTTCTTCCCGGCAATCCTCTGGAAAAATACCGGGCTGCGCCCCTAAGGATACGCGGCGCAAACGGCATAATTAACAGCAGACGGCAGGCGCGGAACAACCATACTAAACCGCGCGTTTGACCGTTATCCTTCGCATATCGACAAGGGCAAACCCGTCGAAAGGCGGGGACGCAAAGCTACGGGCCTGACCACTTGCTAAACACAAGAAAATGGCCGCCGGGCCACCGAACTGCGACGATTACGAAGGAAAAAAATCATGTTCTCACTAATGACAAGCCGCTTTTCGGCGGTTTTCAACGCAATCGTGGTTGGTTCTCTTGTGCTGGGCTTCGCCGCAGGGACCGCAAACGCGGCCCCGACGACAGAGACGAAGCCTGTTCTCGTCAAAGCGGCTGCTCCGGCAGCCCAGCCGAAGGCCGCGAAGCCTTCAATAATCATCAAACTCGCCCCGGCGATGGTCGAGGAGTTTGACGCTCGCACCGGGAGATCCGCACCCAGATCAAGGGGAGGAATCCCTGACCGTATCCGAGACGGCAGCGGTTTCCGCAAAGCCGGTTACTCAGGTTGCCGCGAAGTAGTCGTCGGCAGATTGAGGATAACGGAATGAGGCCCCAAATTGGGTCCCGCCTCCTCTTTCTAGAGCAGTCAACGGAGCCGACAATCATCTGCCGTAAACGACTTCGGCGGCAACAATCCGGTCGCCAGACGCAAATCCCCGGCGTCGGCGGGCTTATGCGCCAGATAAACATCTGCCCTTCCGGGTGACGTTCGATCAGGGCACGCATCGCATCCGGCGAGTTGTCGCGATAACGACCTTACCCGGATGCTCCGCTCCAATTCGTCCTTCAATCGCTCCTCATATATTGCGAGGCCGCGCCGGGTTGGGTCCATCGCCGCGCCTCCTACCAGGATTGTACCTCCTCTTTTTCTTGCGCTCCTGCGTGATGCGAGCAGCCGATGCTGGTTCCGCAGTTGTTGCACTTGTAAGCGCCGTTGCGGGTGTTGGCTCTTTCTCCATGCCGCCGTTCCGCACGGCAGCCCTGTCGCGACGTTTCTGATGTTTTCCCGTTCATCTTCGCATTCTACGGCCGTCGGGTTCATTGTTTTAACCTTCTTTTGTCTTGCGTCATTGCGCTCCTGCGTGACGAATTCGTTCTCCACTTGCAATCGCCGTATCTCTCCGGACTAAAGCTGGCACGTCCTCACGAGCTGCCGCTGTGAAGACCTGACGCTCGGCGGCGCAGTTTGACGACGTTGCGCGCGGCCGTTGCGGGTTGGCAAGTTACCAATGGGTCATACAGGCAGTTCCTTCCATAAAGTGCGCCTGCCGGACTTGTAACGGCGGCCGCTGCGGCGCCTGCCCTGCGCCGGGGCAGTAGCAGTGGCCGAGGCGGTGGGCTTTTTGGAGAGTCCATCCAGGCCCTCGTTGTCGTACTCGTCCTGCTGGTCAGCGATCAGACCGACGTTGGCGCGCTCCTCAGGGGCGAGGAACTTCAGGGCGAGGTAGCGGAACAGGTAGTCCATGATCGACTTCGCCATCGGGATGTCGGGATTGCCGGTGAAGCCCGACGGCTCGAAGCGGGTGTGCATGAACTTGTCCACGAGCGTCTTCAGCGGAACGCCGTACTGAAGCGCAAGCGAGATCGAGGTCGCGAAGGAGTCCATGACGCCGGAAACGACCGACCCCTCCTTGCTCATGACGATGAAGATCTCGCCGGGGTCGCCGTCGGGGTACAGGCCGACAGTGAGATACCCCTCGTGGCCGCCGACGCTGAACTTATGCGTCAGCGCCTGCCGCTCGTCGGGCAGCTTGCGGCGGAACGGGCGGACTTCGGCGAGCGCTGCCGCCTTGTCCTTGCCTTCCTTGTCGTAGTCCGTCCCCGTCGAAAGCGGCTGCGTCTTTTTAGAGCCGTCGCGGTAGATGGCAAGGGCCTTGATTCCCAGCTTCCACGCCTGCATATACGCCTCGGCGATGTCGTCCGGCGTGGCGTCATGGAGCATGTTGACGGTCTTGGAAATCGCCCCGGACAAGGAACGGCTGGGTCGCCGCCATCATCTTGATATGGCCCATGTAGGTGATGGTACGCGTGCCGTTCTTGGCGCGAAACGCGCAGTCGAAGACCGGCAGATGCTCGTCGGCGATGCCCGGCGCTCCCTCAATGGTGTCATGCTGGTCGATATACTCCAGAATCGCCTTGCGCTCGGACGCCGAATAGCCCAGCCGCTCCAGCGCCTCCGGCACGGTCTGGTTGACGATCTTGAACATGCCCCCGCCGACCAGGCTCTTGTACTTGACGATGGCGATGTCCGGCTCGATACCCGTCGTGTCGCAGTCCATCAGAAAACCGATGGTTCCGGTTGGCGCGAGTACCGATATCTGCGAGTTGCGGAAGCCGTTCTCCTTGCCCACAGCCAGGGTGTTGTCCCAGGCCGTGCGCGCCGCCTCGATCATATCGTCGGGGACGACCTCTTTCTGAATGGCCTCGACGTGGTCACGGTGCATCTGCATGACGCGGGTAAACGGCTGTCGGTTGCGCTCATAGCCCGCGAACGTCCCCACGCGCCCGGCCATCTTCGCCGACTGATGGTACGCCTCGCCGCTCATAATCGCGGTGATCGCGGCGGCATAGGCCCGGCCCTCGTCGGAATCATAGGGCAGGCCACGCGCCATCAGCAGCGCGCCCAGGTTGGCGTAGCCCAGGCCGAGCGGGCGGTAATCGTGCGAGTTGACGGTGATCTTATCGGTGGGATATGAAGCGTTGCCCACCATGATCTCCATCGCGCTGATGGTGACGCGAACCGCATGCTGGAAGGCTTCGTATCGAACTCATGCGACTGAGTGCGGAAACGCATAAGGTTCAATGACGCTAAATTACAGGCGCTGTCATCTAAAAACATGTATTCGCTGCACGGGTTACTGGCGTAGATCGGGGCGGAATTGGGGCAGGTGTGCCAGCGGTTGATGGTGGTGTGGAACTGCATGCCGGGGTCGCCGCAGACCCAGGCGGCCTGCGCAATTTTGTGCATCAGGTCGCGCGCCGAGTAGGTCTTATCCGCCTCGCCGTTCAAAACGCGGCAGGTGGCCCAGTCGCGGTCCAGTTCGACCGCGCGCATGAAGTCGTCGGTGGCGCGCACGGAATGGTTGGCGTTCTGGAAGAAGACCGAGTCATACGCACCGTTGGGAACGTTGAACGCGCCCGAATAACCGGCCTCGATAAGCGCGTGCGCCTTCTTTTCGGCGTCCGCCTTGCATTCGATGAACTCCTCGACATCCGGGTGGTCTGCGTTCAGGATCACCATCTTGGCGGCGCGCCTTGTTTTTCCGCCGGACTTGATGGCCCCGGCGAAGGCATCGAAGCCGCGCATGAAGGAGACGGGGCCGGAGGCGGTGCCGCCGCCCTGAAGGCTTTCGCGCGACGAGCGCAGCACGGAAAGGTTGGTGCCGGTGCCGCTGCCCCACTTGAACAGCATCCCCTCGGTCTTGGCGAGCGTCAGGATGCTCTCCATCGTATCCTCGACCGAGTTGATGAAGCAGGCGCTCACCTGCGGGCGCTCGCCGACCACGCCCAGATTGAACCAGACCGGCGAGTTAAAGGCCATCATCTGGTGCAGCAGCAGGTAGGTGAGTTCGTCGTGAAAAGCCTCGGCATCCTCGTCGGTCGCGAAGTAGCCGCCCTGCTTGCCCCATTTGTAGATGGTATCGGCGACGCGGGAGATGAGCTGGCGGACACTGGTTTCGCGCTGCGGCGTGCCGATCTTACCCCGGAAGTATTTGGAAACCACGACGTTCGTGGCAAGCTGTGACCAGGAGCCAGGAATCTCGCAGTCCTTCTGCTCGAACACCACCTCGCCGCGCTCTCCGGTAATGGCCGCCGTGCGCAGTTCCCATTCCACGGTCGCGTACACGTCTTCGCCGGACCGGGTGTAGCGCCGCTCAAAGCGCAGTCCTTCACCCGCGAAAATATTCGGCTCCCCGCCCCCCGCCTGGGCCTCCACGCGCGGCGGCAGCGGCGGCGCGGCGGTCGCGGCGGCGGACGTGGGCGCGGCCATCAGCGGCACGCCGCCCGCAGGTTCTGACGACGATTCCGCTGCGGGTGAAGCAGTCGCTTCTTCTTCTTCGGCGAAGGGGTCGGTGAGCGGCTCCGGCTCAATAGAACGCGGGGTCTTGCTTCGACCGGCGGAGCGGGCGGGTTTGCCGTTTCCGTTGCCGTTCTGGGTGGGTTCATTGGCAAAAAGCTCGTTTTCCACGGGCGATGTTCCTTCCTGATTCTGACAACGCCCCTTATAGTTGAAATCGGGGCGTTGAAGATGCCCCCGGCAGGGGCGTTAGCGCATGTCCCGAAAGGTTCGGGTTATTTATTGCTGCGGCGGGGGGTGCGGCGCAGCGCGTCGATGATCTTGCGAAACTCCTGAAGGTCCTCGAACTGGCGGTAGACCGAGGCAAAGCGCACATAGGCGACCTGATCGAGCGTCCGTAAACGCTCCATAACCAGTTCCCCGATCTCCGACGAATCGACTTCTTTGTCCAGCCGGTTGTACAGCAGCCGCTCGATCTCGTCCACCGCCTCGGTAATCTGCTCTTCCGAAACGGGTCGCTTCTTGCAGGCGATTTCGATGGCGCGGCGCAGTTTCGTGCGGTCGAACGGCTCCCGCGCCCGTCCCTGCCGTTTGACGACAGTCAGACGAAGCTCCTCAATTTCCTCGAATGTGGTGAAGCGCCGCGCACACTCCTCGCACTCACGGCGGCGTTTTATGGACGCGCCCTCGCGTACGGGCCGCGAGTCGAGAACGTGGTCTTTGTCCTGCGCGCCGCAGTACGGACATTTCATGCTGGGGGACGTCCTTCCCGAAATGCTTCCGCGCGGGCGGCGTTGCTCTATATGTTGTGCAACGCGGAGATTATATACCCCACATCTTGACGTGTCAAGAGATTTGTTCCGCTTTTTTAGCTGGACGCTGTCCCGGAGTTACGGCTCCGGAAGGAGGCGGCGGCGAAAGCGGCGAATCCAAGGGAGACAGGAGACAGAACCGCCGTGCATCCCAACACAAAACCCCGCATTCTTCGCGCCCTGCGTGACCGTCCCGGTGAGACCGTCGCGCGCTGGCTGCGCCGGGCTGAAGTGCAGATAGCTTTCGCCCGCGCCTTTGCCGCCGCGCTGCCCGCTGACCGGACGGGGGGATGGGTCGAGCGTATCGAGCGGGCGCAGGCGCTGCTGGATGATTTTAACCCGAACCAGGGGCTTTTCGGGCTTTCGGCGGCGGTGCAGAATGCCGAGCGGGAGATGGAACCTATCGGGCAGGACGCCAAAACGTACCGCATCCACTGCGTCGGGCACGGCCATATCGATATGAACTGGATGTGGAGCTGGCCGGAAACGGTCGCCGTCACCCATGACACGTTCGCCTCCGTCCTTTCGCTGATGGAGCAGTACCCGGAGCTGACCTTTTCGCAGTCGCAGGCGTCGGTGTATGCGCTGGTGGAGCGATACTACCCGGAGATGTTCGAGAAAATCAGGGAGCGCGTGCGCGAAGGACGCTGGGAGGTCGCCGCCGTTCACTGGGTCGAGGGTGACAAGAACTTAGCGTCGGGCGAATCGCTGTGTCGCCATCTTCTGTACACGCGGCGCTACTTCGAGGAAAAGTTCGGTCTTTCGCCGGAGGATTTGCCGCTTGATTGGGAGCCGGACACCTTCGGCCATGCGCGCAGCATTCCGACCTTTCTGGCTCAGGGCGCGGTGAAATACTACTATTCGTGCCGCCCCGGCGGCGGCTTCGACCATGCGATGGTGGGTGAGGCGCGCCCGCGCCTGTTCTGGTGGCAGGCCCCGGACGGCGCGCGTGTCCTGGTCAACCGCGAAGCCACCTGGTACAACTCGTACGTCAACATCGGCGAAAACATCGCGCTGCCGCTGGTGGACTTCGTCAAGGAGACCGGCCTGCACGACTGGCTCAACGTCTACGGCGTCGGCAATCATGGCGGCGGCCCCACACGCACCGAAATCGAGTATTACCGGGAGATGCAGGAGTGGCCGATCTACCCGCAGGTTCTGTTTTCCACGGCCATCGCCTATTTCAAAGCGATTGAGGCAGAGTTAGCCCCCCCCGCCCCCATTATTGGGGGCGGGGGGGGCCAGAGCGGGGACCTCACAATCCCCGTCCTCGACCACGAGCTGAACTTCGAGTTCACCGGCTGCTACACGTCGCAGAGCCTGATCAAGCAGGCGAACCGCTTCGGCGAAAACTATCTGGAGGAGGCCGAAACGCTGGCGGCGCTCGCGGCGCGGCTTCACGGGCTGCCCTACCCGACCGCGCAGTTGCGCGAGGCGTGGATCAATGTCCTTTTCAACCAGTTCCACGACATTTTGCCCGGCTCCGGCGTACGACAGACGCGCGAGCACGCGATGGGGCTGTTCCAGGAGGTCGGGGCGATTACGGGCAGCATCAAGCGCACGGCGACGGGGGCATTGGCGCGCCGTATTGACACGCTCTCGCTGTTGCCGGACACGCCGGAGGCAGCCGAGGAGCGGGCGCTGCTGCAAAGCGGGGCGGCCAATACGCCGTTTGTGGCGGGGGCGGGCATCGGGGCGGGTTCAAGCGGTTATTCGGTGGCAAACGGCGGCGGGCGGCGCTTTCTGCCCTTTGTCGTCTACAACCCCTGCGCCTGGACCCGCTCCGAGCCGGTGACGGTGGTGCTTTACGATACCGACCTTGACCCGGCCCGCATCGTCGCCCGTGACGAAACCGGCGCGCAGCACCCGACGTTCTTCCTGGGCCGGGGCAGCGATTGGGGCCACAACAAGCTGACGGTAATGTTCCTGGCACAGGATATTCCCGGTCTCGGCTACCGCACCTATATCTTCTGCGAAGGCGTCCCCGACGCCCCGACGCCGACCGTCGAAGCGTCCCCCGGCGAATGGTTCGAGACGCCCTACCTGAAGTTCCACTACGACCGCTATCAGTGTGGCTTGACCAGGATTCAGGACAAACGCAGTAACCGGTGGTTGTTTGACAACAGCTACTTTTCCCCAGAGACGCCGCTTGGAGCTTGGGAATATGTGGTTGAGCGTCCGCGCGGTATGACGTCTTGGGCGCTGGGCGAAGAACTGGATGAACCGCTCATTCTGCGTTCCTCCTCCTTCCAGGTTCTGGGAGCTGCCCGGAACCAGGGAACGAATGTCGCGAGCGGCGGAAGCATCGCCTATCGGATTGAGCAGACGCTGGAAGTTCCCGGCACACAGAGCACCGTTCGCGTGACCACATTGATTCACAGCCTGGAACCGCGCGTTGATGTGACGGCGGAGATAGACTGGCGCGAGATCGGCGACGCGAAGCGCGGCATTCCCGGCCTGTGCGTCAATTTCCCTTCCGGTGTGGATGTGATGGCAGGTGAGCATCGGGGACTGGATTTGATTCGCTGCGAAACCCCTTTTGGCAGCGTCACGCGCGAGGTGGGCAACAGCGAGGATGTGCCCGCGCTGCGCTACATCCATCGCGGCGGACTGGGAACGACGCTGGAAGACGGCAGACCGTTCCCCTTCGGCTTCACGCTCCTACAGGACTGCAAGTACGGGCATAACCGGAGCGGGGATGGGCTGGGACTGCGCCTTCGCATGATCCGCTCATCATTCGACCCGGACCATGCGCCGGAGGTCAACAAGCACACCGTCCGCTATTCAATGTACTTCCATGAAGGCGAAGCCGACCCGGCAACGCTGACACGTCTGGGCGCGGCGTGGAACCACCCGCTGCTGGTCATCCCCGCCAACCTGCAAACCGGAGATGCACCCGCGCAGCGCAGTTTCGCCCGCGTGGAGACGCCCGGCGTCGTGCTGTCCGCGCTCAAGCAGGCCGAAGACGGCAGCGGCCTCGTCCTGCGCCTGGTGGAACTGAACGGGGCGGACACCGAAGCCGTCGTTACACTGGACCCCGCGCTTGCCGCCGGACTGACGAATGCCGTTCTGCTTGACCTGATGGAGCGTCCCATAGAAGGCGAAGCGCATTTTGAGAACAACACGCTGCGTGTCCCGGTGCGAGCGAACAGTTTTGTCACCGTGCGCATTGCATCCGCTTAAAAGGTAACAAGAATGCTTTTGCTTCTGCTTAGCCTGATAACCGCGCAAAGCGGCAGTCCTCCGCCGTCTACCCCCTCGGCACAGCGAGCGGATTCTTCCCGTCCAACGGCAAATGGACGCGAATTGCCGGCACAGACCAGCCGCTATAACCGGGGCGGCTTCCCCGGGCGTTACCGCGACGCGAAGGGCAAGGTTCGGCTGTTCACGCTCAAATACGAGGTGTCTGTGTTCGACGGCGCGGGGAACGCGATTGGCCGCGCCCGTAAGCCTGTGATGCTGAACCAGGGTGTCACCAAGCAAATGGAGATTGACGGAAAAGACGGCCCGGAGACCTATGTCTGGGGGTGGCGAACGGATGGCGGTTCCGGCTGGGTCCCACGCGATGCTCTGGCAGACCCGCCGCCGCTGCCGCCTGCCGCCGATTTGCAGAACCGCAATCCCAGGCCGCCCCGCGAGTCTCCGACCCCGCTGACGATTGACGCTGCGGCGGGAAGGAAACAGTTGGCGGGGCTGAGACACGTCAACACCCAGGGAGTGATTCCTCGCAGCGGCGGCAATAAAGGCGAGCACTACGCGGGCCGCAACCCCGGTCCCAAAGATTTCGTTTACCTGCTCCTGGCCGTCCCGAACGTGCAGCGGGGCGGCATGGCGAAAGACTCGATTCCCAACGGAGGCAAGTTCCTCCCGGCTCTCGACGAAAAGGGCAAGCCGATTCAGGAAGTGATGACAATGTATCGAGGCCGTGACTTAACGAAGCCGGTGCCGGTGACCCTCCTGTATGGCCGCGCGCCGGGCAGCGACCGCTACGGCTGGATAGCACGCGCCAACGTCGGCGCTCTTTAAACCGGGCTGTGCGGAATAAGGATTTGTCGTGAGCAAAGTTAACTCGATTCCCTTATCTATTCCCACAACCGTCGAAGTGGACGTTCTCGTGGCAGGCGGCGGGCCGACGGGCGTGGCGGCGGCGCTGTCGGCGGCGCGCAGCGGGGCGCGCGTACTGCTTGTCGAAAAAATGGGCTTCCTGGGCGGCTCGGCGACGGCGGCGCAGGTTCCGGCGTTCTGCCCGTTTTCCGATAAGGAGAAAGCAGTGGTGCGCGGCATCGGGTGGGAAGTGCTGACGGAGATGCTGCGGCGCACGGATCGCCCTCTGCCGGACCCGGAAAACCCGAAGAAGGCGCGCATGGACTGGGTGCCTATCGACGTGGAGGCGCTCAAATGCCTCTACGACGACCTGTGCGAGGCGGCGGGCGTCGAGGTGCTGTTCCATACGTTCCTGCCGGAAGTGGCTTTAGAAGAGGCCCCCCCCGCCCCCAGCCGCACTGCGGCTATTGAACCGCCCTTCGGGCGTGGGGGTGCCAAAAGTTTCTCCCCCTCTCCCCAAGCTGGGGAGAGGGGGCCGGGGGGTGAGGGCAAAGCGAGAAGGGGCCATATCACCGGCGTCATTCTGGCGAACAAAGACGGCCTGAGCATCGCGCGCGCCAAGGTATTTATCGATGCAACCGGGGACGCGGACCTGGCGGCGCGGGCCGGATGCCCGTTCGAGCAGGGCGATGAGGAGGGTGCGACCCAGGGCATGACGCTCTGCTTCACTGTCGCGAACGGCAGCCGTGAGGCGTATCTCGGTTATGTGTACCGGACCGGCGACGGTTATCTGGCGCGGCTGGTGGCCGAAGCGAGGGCGGCAGGCGAGTACGATCTGCCGGATGCGTCGCTGGTGGGCATGGGCTTTAAGAACGAGACGGTAGCCGGGTGCAACATGGGCCATGTCTACGGCCACGCTTCCACCGATGCCCGCAGTGTTTCGCAGGCCGAGCGCGAAGGGCGGCGCGTGGTGCAGAAGCTGCTGCCCTTTCTGCGTAAATATGTGCCAGGGCAGGAAAATCTGTTTCTGGTTTCCACCGGGCCGCATATTGGGGTGCGCGAATCGCGGCGCATCGTCGGCGACTACCGGCTGACGCTGGAGGACTACCTCGCCTGCCGCTCGTTTCCCGACGACATCGCCCGCAACGCCTATTTTATCGATATTCACGCCGTCACCAGCGAAAAGGCGGCGCGCGCCAAAAGCATCAGCGACACGAACGACGAAAAGGCGGACCGGAAGCACTATGAGATGCCCCCCGGCCAGAGCCATGGAATCCCCTACCGCTGCCTGCTGCCGCAGGGGGTGGAGAACCTGCTTGTCGCCGGGCGCTCGCTGTCCGCCGACCGGGCGGTGCAGGGCGCAGCGCGCGTCATGCCGTTCTGCTTTGCGATGGGCGAGGCCGCCGGTCTGGCCGCCGCGATGGCCGCCGCCGGATCGGGCCGTACCCGCGATGTCACTATCGCCGATCTCCAGGCGCGCCTGCGCGCTCAGGGAGCCTGGCTGGGGTAGGCTCTGCCCGGTATTATTGCAACCGGGATGCAACGTGGTACCATAGTATCGGGAAACGGAGTCGCCGTCATCGCGCCGCCGTTTCCCGATTATTTCCAGCGTGGGAAAGGTTTTAGCTCCGCCATGCGTTCGTTTCCGTTCGGTCTTGCCGCGCTCTGCCTCCTGCTCCTGTCCCTGATTACCGGCGCGTATATCGCCGCCCACCCGACGCCCAAAAAGACGTCCACACTGACGATGTGGACGTTCGCCAAACCGCACTACGAAGCCTACAGCAAAGCGGTTCCGGCCTTTGAAAAGGCGAATCCCGGCGTCAAGGTGGACGTGCAGTTGGTTTCCTACAACGCCACCACCCAGCGCCTGCGCGCCGCCTTCTGGGCCGACTTGGACGTGCCCGACCTGGTGGAGGTGGAGATCAGCGCGGCGGGCAGCTTTTTTCGCGGCTCGGAGAAAAACATCGGCTTTCTGGATTTGACGGACCGCATTCAGGCGGAAAATCTGGATAAGCGGATGGTGGCGGCACGCTTCGGCCCCTACATGAGCCGGGGCCGCATCTACGGCCTGCCCCACGATGTTCACCCGGTTCAGCTTGCCTATCGGCGCGATATCTTCGAAAAAGAGGGCGTCGATGTAAAACAAATCGAGACCTGGGACGACTTCGTGCGCGTCGGGCAGCAGCTCACCAAGCGACAGGGCGGCCAGACCCGCTACATGATCGAGCTTTCCGACACGAGCCGCGACAACCTCGAAGTGTTCCTGTTCCAGCGCGGCGGCGGCTACTTCGATGCGCAGGGCGACGTGATCTTCGACAACCAAGCAGCGGTGCAGGCGATGATGCAATACGTGCCGCTGGTGGCCGGGCCGGATCGAATCGGCAACAACCTGGGCGGCGGGCAGATTTTGACCAGAGCGGTCGAGGACGGCTACCTGCTCTGCCTGCTCGCGCCCGACTGGCGCACCAAAAGCTTCGAGAACGACATCCCCAAGATGAAGGGAAAGATGGCGCTGATGCCGCTGCCCGCCATCGAACGGGGCGGCCCCCGCACCAGCACCTGGGGCGGGACGATGCTGGGTATCACCAAGAAATGCCAGAACCCGGACCTCGCCTGGAAGTTCGCCAAGTTCCTGTACCTGAACGAGCAGGACCTGGCCGAGCGGTTCAGCGGCACGAACATCATCCCGCCGGTGCGCGCCGTCTGGGACAGCCCGGCCTTTACCCGGCCCAGTCCCTACTGGAGCGGTCAGCCGCTCGGCAAGACCTACGCCGACCTCGCGCCGCAGGTACCGCTGCAATACGGCAGCCCGTTCGTCCAGATTGCCAAGGACAAGTTAGGTCAGGCGCTGGTGGCCTGCGTACAGCGGTATAACACGCAGGGCAAGGAAGGGTTCGAGCCGTTCGTACAAGAGCAGCTCAAGCGCAGCGCCGATCAGGTCCGCAAAATGATGGCAAGGAGTCCCTACCAATGACGACAACGACCCTGCCCAAGGGAACTCAGAACAAGGTACACACGCCGGTCTTGTCGCGCGGCGAGCGATGGACGCGCTTCCAGCAGAAGTTAGCGCCCTACCTGTTCGTTTCGCCGTTCCTGATTCTGTTCAGCGTCTTCGGCCTGTATCCGATTATCAAGAGCCTGATCCTGTCCACCTACTACACGGACGGGCCGAAGGATATGGTCTTTATCGGCCTGGGCAACTTCCGCTTCCTTTTCGCCGACCCGGACTTTCATAAAGCCGTCAAGAACACGGCCACCTTCGCCCTCTGGTCCGTGTTCCTGCAATTGCCGCTTTCGCTGGGTCTGGCGCTGCTGCTCACACAGCCGTGGGTGCGCGGGCGCGCGCTGTGGCGGCTGGCCTTTTTCTCGCCCAATCTGCTGGGGCAGGTGTTTGTGGGCGTACTGTTCTGGGTGCTGTTCACGCCGCAGTACGGCCTGATCAACCAGGCGCTCCACTGGGCCACCAACGGACGTTTCGCACTGGACACCAAATGGCTTTCCGATCCGGCGATGGTCATGCCCGCCATCGTCATCACGTCGCTCTGGATGTATGTCGGCTTTAACATGATCTACTTTCTGGCCGCGCTCCAGTCGGTGGACAAGGATTTATATGAGGCGGCGACCGTGGACGGCGCGAACTCGTGGCACCAGTTCAAAGCGGTTACCGTGCCGGGCATCAAGCCGGTTATCACCTTCGTCCTGGTCACCAGCACCATCGGGTCGTTCCAGTTGTTCGAGCTGCCCTACAACATGCTCAACAGCAGCGCCGGGCCAAACAACGCGGGCCTTACCGTGGTGATGTATCTGTACAATAATGGCTTTGTTACCGGCGACCTCGGCTATGCATCGGCGGTCGGCTGGACACTGGCGCTGGGCGTTCTCGTCGTCAGCCTGATTCAGATGCGGCTTACCGGCAGCTTCAAAGGAGCGAACGAATAACATGGCTACCCCTTCCCTGCTGAACCGTTCCGCCGATACTCCGCCGCCACCGCCGCCGGTCGCGGCTCCTCCGAAACGGCGCGGGGCGCGGCTCGGCGCATTCGGCATCACCAGCCGCGTGTTGATCTATCTGATGTTAGCCTTCGCCGCCGTGCTCGCGCTCACGCCGATTGTCTGGCTGGTAGCCGCCGCCACCAAAGGGCCGGAAGACCTGTTCTCGAAGCCCTTCTTTGCCGTTGACTGGCGCACCATCCTGGGCGTGCCGCTGCCCGTGGGCCTGCGGATAACCGGCAAGAACTTCCAGGACCTGTTTACGACGGAGCCGTTTCTGCGCTATCTGATCAACAG
>JAUJOK010000028.1:2481-49057 GCA_030447685.1 Armatimonadaceae bacterium | reverse complement strand
CACGCCGCGCGTATCGACGGCTGCTCGGAGTTCCGTATCTACAAGGATATTGTGATGCCGGTGTCGCGCCCGATGATCGGCGCGTTTTGTCTGATCGCCTTCATGGGCGCGTGGAACAGCTTTTTGTGGCCGCAGATTCTGCTGCATTCCAAGACCCACTTCACGCTGCCCATCGGCTTGAACCAGATGATCGGCCTGTATTCCCAGCAGTACGGCATGCTGATGGCGGGCACGCTGCTGTCGGTGCTGCCGGTCATCGTGCTGTTTTTGCTGCTCCAGAAGGAGTTCGTCGCCGGACTGACGGCGGGCGCGGTCAAAGGGTAATGCTGCCGATCATCGACACGCATCAGCATCTGTGGGATTTGAGCACGTTTCATCTTCCCTGGCTGGACGGCGGCGGGCCGCTGGCGAAAAGCCACACGATGAGCGACTATCTCCGAGAAGCGGGAGGGCTGAACATCGTCAAGACGGTGTACATGGAGGTGGATGTCGAGGCCGGTCAAAAGACCGCCGAAGCCGATTATGTCCTTGACCTGTGCCGCCGCGACGATAACCCGATGGCGGCGGCGGTTATCGGCGGGCGGCCCGCTTCGGACGAGTTTGCGGATTACGTGCGGCGCTTTGCGGACAATCCCTACATCAAGGGGGTGCGGCAGGTTCTGCACGGGGGCACGCCGCGCGGCTACTGTCTGGAAGAGCCGTTCGTGCGGGGCGTCCGCCTGCTGGGCGAGTTGGGCCTGCGCTTCGACCTGTGCCTGCGGACGGACGAGCTTTCCGACGGGGCGACGCTTGCCGACCGGTGCCCCGACACCCGGTTCGTCCTCGATCACTGCGGCAACGGCAACGTACAGGCGAAAGACCGCTCGGAGTGGCAGCGCGGCATGGAGGAGATAGCGCAACGTCCGAACGTCGTCTGCAAGGTCTCCGGTATTGTCGCTTCCGCCGCGCCCGGCGTGTGGACGGCAGATGACCTTGCGCCGCTTATCCATTACACGGCGGAGGTGTTCGGCAAAGACCGCATCTTTTTCGGCGGCGACTGGCCGGTCTGCACACGCGCCGCGACGCTCGGCCAGTGGGTGGATGCGCTGAAAACGGTCGTGGCGGACTGGCCGGAGAAAGATCAGCGCAAACTGCTCCACGATAACGCCGCCCGGTTCTACGGATTGGAAGCTTAATGACGGATTACCTTTCGGAGATACGGCGGCGGCGGACATTCGCCATTATCTCGCACCCGGACGCCGGAAAGACGACGCTGACGGAAAAACTGCTCCTGTACGGCGGCGCGATCCAACTGGCGGGTTCGGTAACGGCGCGCAAGAACCGGCGGCAGGCGACATCAGACTGGATGGAGATGGAAAAGCAGCGCGGTATCTCCATTACCTCGACCGTGCTTCAGTTCGAGTATGCGGGACACATGCTCAACCTGCTGGACACGCCGGGCCACCAGGACTTTTCCGAGGACACCTATCCGGACCCTCGTCGCCGCCGACAGCGCGGTAATGCTGATTGACAACGCGCGCGGCGTCGAGCCGCAGACCCGAAAGCTGTTCGCCGTCTGCCGTCAGCGCGGCATTCCGATCTTTACCTTTATCAACAAGATGGACAGGCCCGGCCAGGAACCGCTCGACCTGTTGGCGGAGATCGAAGAGGTGCTGGGCATCCGCTCCGCGCCCGTGAACTGGCCCATCGGGAACGGCGCGGACTTCCGGGGCGTTTATGATCGCCTGACCCGGACGGTGCATCTATTCGAGCGCACGGAGCACGGCGCGCGGCGTGCCCGGTGGCGGCGGCGAACCTTGCCGACCCGGAACTGGAACGGACGCTGGGAGCACCCGGTCTGGCGCGCCTTCGGGACGATGTCGATCTGCTGGATGTCGCGGGCGAGCCGCTGGGCCAGGAGCGAATCAATGCCGGGAGATAACCCCGGTCTTCTTCGGCAGCGCGGTCACGAATTTCGGCGTTGAGTTGTTTTTGCAGCGTTTTCAGGAGATGGCCCCGTCGCCGTCGCCGCATCCGGCGGAAGATCGCGCCGTCCACCCGGAAGAGGCGGAGTTCCGTGGCTTCGTCTTCAAGATACAGGCGAACATGGACCCGAACCACCGGGACCGTATCGCCTTTCTGCGCGTCGTCTCCGGCAAGTTCGAGCGGGACATGCTGGTGCAGAACCCACGGCTGGGCAAGCCGGTGCGCCTCACCCGTCCGCAGAAGCTGTTCGCCCAGGAGCGGGACACGGTGGATGAGGCGTATCCGGGCGACATTATCGGCCTGACCAATCCCGGCGTCTTCGCCATCGGCGACACGGTCTGCACGGGCAAGCCGGTGCGCTTCCAGGGCATTCCGCGCTTCCTTCCGGAGCACTTCGCGGTGCTGAGCAACGTGCGTACCGAGCGGTACAAGCAGTTCCAGAAGGGAGTCCAGCAGTTGTCCGAGGAGGGGGTCGTTCAGCTTTTCCATGAGGCGGACGCGGCACGCACGGAGCCGATTGTCGGTGTCGTCGGAATGCTCCAGTTCGATGTCGTGCGGTTCCGGCTGCAAACCGAATACGGCGTCGAAACCCGTCTTCAGCCCCTTTCCCAGAGCTATCTGCGCTGGATCGAGGCCGACCCGGAGGCGCTGGCAAAGGTCTACTGGGGCCACAGCACGCGACGCCTGCGGGATAGCGACGGCAATCTGGTGGCGCTTTTCGACAGTGAATGGGATATGAACTATCTGCGTGACCAGAACCCAAAGGTGCGGTTCCTGGAAGCGCCCCCCGGCGCTGCCGCCGCCGCGCCGCCATCCACGCCGGAACTGTCCTCCGTTTCCCTGTAAGGATTCTCAAGAACCCATGCACAATAGACGTATCGTGATTGCCGCTGCCGCCGCCGCTGTTTTGCTGCTTCTTGCCGGTGCCGTGACGCCGACCCGTGTTTTGGCGCAGGCGCGTGTCCAGCGGCTGGATTACCGCAGCCGCACGCTGCCCAATGGTCTGCGCGTGCTCAGTGTGGAGGACCATTCCAGCCCCACGGTAGCGATTCAGGTCTGGTACAAGGTCGGGGCGAAGGACGATCCGCAGGGGCGCAGCGGCTTCGCGCATCTCTTCGAGCACATGATGTTCAAGAGCACCAGAAACATGCCCTCGGAGATGCTGGACCGGCTGACCGAAGATGTGGGTGGCGAAAACAACGCCTATACCGGCGACGATGTGACGGTGTATCACGAGGTCGTCCCGTCCCATTATCTGGAAACGCTGCTCTGGGCCGAAGGCGAGCGCATGGGTTCCCTGAATGTCAGCGAAGCCACCTTCGCTTCCGAGCGCGATGTGGTCAAGGAGGAGTTTCGGCAGAACTATCTGACCCCGCCGTATGGCCGGATGAGCCTGCTCCTTGACCAGAAGTCCTTCGCCGTGCATCCCTACACGCGGCCCGGAATCGGCAACATTGCGGAACTGAACGCCGCCACCCTGCCCCATGTTCAGGCGTTCCACCGCACCTTTTATCGACCCGACAATGCCACACTTGTGGTCGTGGGGGATTTTGACGCCAAACAACTGGATACCTGGGTGGACAAGTATCTGGGGCGCGTCCCCCGGCCTGCCGCGCCGCTGCCGCGCGTCACCGTGAAAGAGCCGCCCCGGACACGGGAACGACGCTATGTGGAGTACGGCGCGAACGTCCCGCTGCCCGCTGTCGCCATCACCTACCTTGCCCCGACCAAAGTCAGCAGCGATGCCTTCGCCCTGAGCATCGCCGATATGATTCTTTCCGGCGGCGAATCGTCACGGCTGTACCGGAAGCTGGTTTATGAGCAGCAGCTTGCCCAGGAAGCGTACAGCTACAACGATCTGCGCGAGCAGGCGGGCCTTTTCGTGCTGCGGGCGACACTGGCAGGCGGCAAGAAGCCGGAGCAGGCCGAGCGCGCTTTAATGGCGGAGCTGAAGCGGATGCAGGACAGCCCTATTTCCGCCGCCGAACTCAACAAAGCCCGGAACCAGGTTTTGACCGGTCTGCTGCGCGAACGCGAAACCAACGAAGGCAAAGCCGAGGCGCTGGGCGAGGCCGCCGTTCTGCTGAATAATGCCGAACGGGTGAATACGGACATCGCCCGCCTTCAGGCCGTTACCGCCGCCGACGTGCAGCGCGTCCTGCGGAAATACTTCGGCCCCGGCGCGAAACGGGTGGTTATCTACTACCTTCCTGAGTCATCCCGCCCGACGGCCACAAAGAAAGCGCAGGAAGCGAGATGATAGCACAACTAAAAGCCCTCGCCGCCCTGCTCCTCCTGGCAGCATTGCCTAACGCCGCGCGGGCGCAGGAAGCGCGGGAGACGCCGCCTGCGCCCGGTGCGCCGCGCCCCGTCCGCTTTCCAAAGCCGGTGGAAAGGACGCTGCCCAACGGTTTGCGTGTTATCGTCATCGAGCGGCCCGGCACGGGGCTTGTCTCCGCGCAGGCCCTGATCAAGACCGGCGGCGAGGCGGACAGGAACCTTCCCGGCCTTGCCGACATGACCGCCACCCTTCTTACCAGAGGCACCACGACACGAAGCGCGCCGCAGATCGCCGAGGCCATCGAGGCGCTGGGCGGCTCCCTTAATTCCGGCGCGCGCTGGGACGCCTCCACAGCCTCCGTCACTACGCTGGCCTCGTCCGTCACCCCTGCGATGACGATCTTCGCCGACGTAGTGCGCCGCCCGGCGTTTCAGCCCGCCGAGATTGAGCGCCTGCGCACCCAGACGCTGGATGACCTTTCCATCGCGCTGCGCGACCCCGGCACCCTTGCCGTCTATGCCGCCGCGCGTGTCGTCTTTGGCGATTCGCCGTATGGGCACCCACTGGGCGGCACACCGGAATCCGTGAAGGCGATAAAGCGGGCCGACATCACCGCGTTTCACCGGACGCACTATCGTCCTCAAAACGCCCTGCTGGTGATCGGCGGCGATATTAAGGCGGAGGGGGCTTTTAATCTGGCGCGGCGGCTGTTTGAGGATTGGCGCGGCGGCGACTCCCCGCCGGTTCCGGTTCGCGGCGGCGGGCAGGCTTCCGCAAAAGCCAAGGGCCGCGTGGTGGTGATTGACAAGCCGGACGCGGAGCAGGCAGCCATTTATGTCGCCCGTCCGACTATCGCGCGCACTGACCCGGCCTACTATTCCGGCCTGGTTGCCAACTCCGTGCTGGGCAGTGGCTTTTCCTCCCGGCTGAACCAGGAGGTTCGTATCAAGCGCGGCCTATCCTATGGCGCGGGAAGCTCACTGGGCGCGCGGCGCTGGGCGGGGTTGTTTGTCGCCGAGTCGCAGTCCAAGAACGAATCGGCGGGCGAGGTCGCGGCGCTCCTGCTGAGCGAACTGGGCCGCCTCGCCACCGAGCCGATTCCGGGTACGGAGATGACGCCGCGCAAAGCGACACTCACCGGAAGCTTCGCGCGCGGTCTGGAAACGACGGGTGGCCTTGTGGGGCAGGCAGCCTCGCTGGCCCTGTACGGCCTGAACCTGAACGAAATAAACCGCTTCATTCCCGGCGTCGAGACGGTCACGGCGGGCGACGTGCAGAACTTCAGCCGCATGCATCTGGGCGCGGAAGGGGCGAACGTCGACGTGGTCGGCAATGCGCGGCTTTTTCTGGACGATTTAAGCAGGCGTTTTCCCGGTCTCGAAGTCATTCCCGTGGCTCAGCTTGACCTGAACCGCGCCGATTTGCGGCGAACGGGCGCAAAAACGCTGAAAAAGACGGCCCGATAGGACGCGCGGCGGCGTGATGGAAGCAAGCAACGGGCGTAGCGGGGTATACTGCCGGTGAACCAAGATACCTATGCCACAAGGAGAGTTCGCCCCCGATGCGCACCCTTCATACCTATACCGTCGTTCCGTCGCTTCCTGAAAAGCTGGCCCGCCTGCGCGAACTGGCCTATAATCTGCGCTGGTCCTGGGATCATGACACCATCAATCTGTTTCGCCGTCTCGACCGCGACCTGTGGGAAAAAACCGAGCACAATCCGGCGCGAATGCTGGGTCAGGTCGCGCAGGAGCGTCTGGAGGCGGCGGCGCAGGACCCTGGCTATTTGAGCCAGTTGGATCAGGTATACACCGAGTTTCGCCGCTACATGGACGACAGCGCCTGGTGGGGGCGTGAATACGGTGCGGAGTTAGGCAAAGACCAGAATTTCCGCATTGCCTACTTCTCTGCCGAGTTCGGCATCACCGAATGCCTGCCGATCTACTCCGGCGGTCTGGGTGTGCTGGCGGGCGACCATCTCAAGTCGGCATCCGATCTGGGCCTGCCGCTCGTCGGCGTGGGCTTCCTGTACCAGCGCGGCTATTTTCGGCAGACGCTCAACTCGGACGGCTGGCAGATCGAAAACTATCCCAACACCGATTTTTATTCGCTGCCCGTCGAGCCAGTCTTCGGCAGCGACGGCGCTTGTTACGTTATCGCCGTGAACTTTCCGGGGCGGCAGGTGTTCGTGCAGGTCTGGAAGGCGCAGGTGGGCCGCATCCCGCTGTATTTGCTGGACACGAACCTGCCGCAAAACTCCGAGGCGGACCGGCATATCGCAGGCAACCTGTACGGCGGCGACAACGAAACCCGTATCCAGCAGGAGATCGTGCTCGGAATCGGCGGTATTCATGCGCTGGACGGGCTGGGAATCAAGCCGACGGTCTGCCATATGAACGAGGGACACTCGGCCTTCCTGGCGCTGGAGCGCGTGCGGCGCTTGAAGCAGGAAAAGGGCCTCAGCTTTGCCGAGGCCGCCGAGGCCGCGAGCGCGGGCAATCTGTTTACCACGCACACGCCTGTCCCGGCGGGCTTCGACCTCTTTCCGTCCGATCTGATGCGCAAGTACTTCGAAGCCTACGCGCGCGAGCTGGGCCTGAGCTTCGAGGAGCTTATTGATCTGGGCCGGGTGCGCGCAGGCAACCCCGACGAGAAGTTCAACATGGCGAACCTGGCCCTGTGCCACGCCTCCTATGTGAACGGCGTCTCGAAGCTGCACGGGGCGGTCACGCGGCGCATGGTCCAGCCGGTCTGGCCCGGCTACCCGGAAAACGAGGTGCCGGTCGGCAGCGTCACGAACGGCATCCATACGCGCTCGTTCCTGTCCGAAGAGATGGCGACGCTCCTGGACCGCTATCTGGGGCAGCACTGGTCCGAAAACCCCGCTGACCCCGAAGTCTGGGCGCTGGCCGAAAATATTCCCGACGAGGAGCTATGGAGCGTCCACGAGCGGCGGCGGGAACGGATGGTGGCCTGGGCGCGGCGGCATCTGGTGGAGCGGTACCAGCGGCGGGGAGCGTCCGAGATGGAGGTCGCCCAGGCGCGCGAGGTGCTCAACCCCGATATTCTGACTATCGGCTTTGCGCGCCGCTTCGCCACCTATAAGCGCGCCAACCTGCTGCTGCGCGATCCGGAGCGCCTGAAGCGGCTTCTCAACAACCCGGAGCGCCCGGTGCAGTTCGTGTTCGCGGGCAAGGCGCACCCACGTGACGACCAGGGCAAGGATTTGATCCGGCAGTTGGTTCACTTTTCCCGCAGCGAGGACGTGCGGCGGCGGTTCGTCTTTTTGGAAGATTACGACATGGCCATGGCTCGGACGCTGGTTCAGGGCGTCGATGTCTGGCTGAACAACCCGCGCCGCCCGATGGAGGCGAGTGGCACATCGGGGATGAAGGTTATCGCCAACGGCGGCCTGAACTTCTCCGTGCTGGACGGCTGGTGGGCCGAAGGTTACGACCCGTCCGTGGGCTGGGCTATCGGGCGCGGCGAAGACTACGACGATTACGGCTATCAGGACCATGTGGAGGCGGAGGCGCTGTACGGCACGCTGGAGCGTGAGATCACCCGCCTCTTCTACCACCGTGACGAAGGCGGCCTGCCGCGCGTCTGGATAGCGAAGATGAAAGCATCCATGAAGCGGCTCGCGCCGGTCTTTACCACGGCGCGCATGGTGCGCGAATACGCCGATACCTATTACGTGCCCGCCGCCCGCCGTTACCGAATGCTTGCCGCCGACGATTTCGCGCGCACAAAGGAACTGGTGACCTGGAAGAAAAAGGTGCGCGCAAGCTGGCCGCAGGTCAAGGTGGAGCGCGTGGTGAACGGCACGGAAAAGACACCGGTCGGTCAATCTATCCCGATCCAGGTGATCGTCCGGCTCGGCGCGCCTCTGACGCCGGAAGATGTGGCGGTGCAGGTGTACGCCGGTCCGGTGGATGCGGATCGGCGGCTGGTGCAGGGCGATGTGGTTGCGCTGACCTGCGACGGACCGGCGGACGGCGGCGGCGATGGCGTGTACACCTATTCCGGCGCGCTTCCCAGCCGCCGCAGCGGGCAGCACGGGTTTGCCGTGCGGGTGGTGCCTGCCCATGCCGATGCCGTGCTGCCGCAGGAGATGTCTATGGTCACCTGGGAATAGGGCGCAATGAGGACAGAGGCCGGGAAAGTCGAAGGCCCCTTCCCGGCCTTTCGCACCAAAAGAAAGGACGACACAGGAGCGTTACATGGATAGAGACACGCAAATCTGGAACGAGTACCAGAGTTTGCGCGAGGAGATTCGGGGAACAGACTCCCTGAATTATCAGATACTGGCAATCGTTGTCGGGGTATCCGCCATTATTCTGGCGATGGGCTTTACCCAGGCCGATCCGCTGGTGCGGTTCTTCATCTTTCTTTGCGTTTATCTCATCACTATCCCCGGCTACCGGCTTCTCCAGACAAACCGGCGGCGCGCGTGGCGAATAAGCACCTATATTCACATCTTCCTGGAGCGTCGTCTGGAGTTCGTCAACTGGGAGATGCGCCTGGATGCGCTTCAGGCGCCGGGAGAGCTGGAAAGCGGCAGGCAGCCTTTTTCCTCGCTTCCCAGCACTGAGGAGTGGCTTATTCTGTCCGCACTGAACAGCTTCGCCTTCTTTGCGGCTATCTTCATGGGCCTGCGCCAGAGTGAGCTGCCGTTCACGACACAGGTGATCATCACGGTCATCGGCTGTGTCTGGTGGCTGGGGCACCTTTTGCGCACGTCGCGCCAGGAAGAGGAACTTCGGCGTCACGGCAAGGTGGAAGAGGACTATCTGCGCGCCTGGACAAAGATGAAAAAAGGGCGAAGATCACTTGCCGAACCCGAAAAGCTTCCTTCTCCCTGAGCGCGCGGTGTTTCGCCGCGCGGTGTTCCGCCGCGCCGTCCGACGCCCCTTGAAACACCATATCTGGTAATCCAGACAGGTTTGAGATACAATAGGTATGTCTTTGCGTGCCGCTGTGCCACACCCGCGCCGCCGGTGCGGCTTCTCGTGTGCCGGGGGAGGGAACTCCCCCTACAATAGCTGCTGCCTGCGTACTATACGTTTCAAACGATTCGTTCAAAGAAAGACATCCCACCCATGCTGCTTTCGAAACGCCGCCGTCACTCTTTATCCGCTCTGGTTGTCACCGCGCTTGCGGGCGCTGCTTCGTCCGCCGTGCCTGCCGCCGCGCAGAAGAACGCTTCTGAGCCTCCGCCCGGCGCGGCGGCTGCTGGCGGACCGGTGGTGGACCTGTTCAATCGAGCGATCAAAGCGACGCAGGCAAAGAACTATGCCGAGGCGGAGCGCCTGTACCGCGACCTGCTCAAGATAGAGCCGAAGGCCGGGGCTGCCTGGGCGAATCTGGGCCTGCTGATGGCGCGCAGTGGAAAAAGCACGGAAGCAATCGACTATCTGCGGCGCGCCACCCGCCTGGAGCCGAAAAACGGCGCATTCTGGGCGCAGCTTTCCTCGATGCATCTTTCGGCGGGCGACTCCGCGCAAACCGAGATTACGGCCAAAAAGGCTCTCGCGCTCAACCCGAAAGACGACATGGCCGCCTTCAACCTGGGCAGCGCGCTTTTACGCCTTCGCCGCCCCAAGGAAGCGATCCCGCACTTTCAGGCCGTGCGCTTTCGCCAGCCCGACCATCATACGACCGGAGTAGCCCTGGCCTATGCGCTGGCCGGGGCGGGGCGCAAAACCGAAGCGCGCGACCTGGCGAAGAAGCTGGCCGCGCGAGACCCCAAGGATGCCGATATCCAGCTTCTGCTGGGCGACCTGTCCGGGCAGGCGGGCCAGTACGGTCAGGCGCAAAAGGCCTATGCCGCCGCCGCCACTCTGGATAACAAAAACGCCCGCGCCCGGCTGAACGCCATTCTTTTGTCCGAACAGTTAGGCAAGCGAGCCGAGGCCGTGGCAGCGCTGCGTAATCTGGTCGCTGCCGACCCGAAAAATGTCACCGCCCGATTTCATCTGGGGCGTATACTGCTGACGGACGAGTCCAAGCCTCTGACCGAGCGTGCTGCCGCCGCCGAGCGCGAACTGCGCGAAGCGTCCCAGTTGGAGCCGAAAGACCCACTGGTTTTGACCAGCCTCGCTCTATCCGTCATGTATCAGGGGCCGAAGCGGGCGGAAGAGGCAGGCAAGATATTCCAGGCGGCGCTGCAGGTGGCACCGCAGCATTCGCCCGCGCGGCTCGGCCTGGGGTATCTGTCGGAGCAGGCGCAGCAGTACGATGAAGCCGCCAAGCAATACCGGGCCATTCTTGCCGCCGACCCGAAGAATTATGGCGCGCGGCGGCGGCTGGCGGGCATCCTTTTCACCACCGGCAAGAAGAGTGAGGGGTACAAGGAGTTCGGCGAACTGGCCCGCCTGCACCCCAAGGATGTGGTTGCCTTAAAAGAGATGGCTTCGCTCCTGATAGCCGACGGAAAAGCGGATGAGGCGCTGGGCGCGTACCGCAAAGTGCTTGCCCGCAGCAGCAAGGATGTGGATGCGCGGGTAGGCGCGGCGCATATATTGGAAGGAAAGAAGCGCTTTGCCGAGGCGCGGGCCGAATACCTGGCCGCCGTTGCCGCCGCACCCAGGGATGACCGGGCTTATTGGTCACTAGCGCGTCTGGCGGAAGCGGACAAGAAGCCGGCAGAGGCGCTGAAATTCTACGAACAACTGGTCAAGGCTCTTCCTGGCAACAATGCGGCGCGCTGGCAGTTGTCCCAGGAGTACCAGAAACGTAAGCGCGACAGCGACGCGCTCGCGCAGATGAACGCCATAAAAGTGAAGCCCGGCGATCCGATGCGCCTTGTCTACATTACCGGCCCGGCGCGGCTTCTGCAGGCGCGCGGGAAACACGCCGAGGCCGTGACTCAGTACCGGAGGCTGACCTCTGCCGAGCCGCAGGAGGTTTTCCTGCAATACGCACTGGCGAACGCACTGGAGGGCGCGGGCAATGTGACCGAAGCCGAGACCGTGCTGAAGAGAGTCACGGAGCGGACTCCGCGAGACGCTTCCGCGCATATCCAGCTTGCGGGCCTGTATGAACGGACGAAAAGCTTGGACAAAGCGACGGCGGCGTATGACGCGGTTCTTCGCTTCGACCCGAACAATCGCCAGGTTCTTAAACGGCAAGCGGTGGCTTTGTCGGGCCAGAAGCAGTTTGGAGCCGCTGCCAATGTTTACCGCCGCCTTGTAGCTCTTGATGGCAAGGACGCTGAGGCGCAAGTAGGACTGGGCAGGGCGCTGGAGGCGCAGGGCAAAAAAGACGAGGCGATCAAGGCGTATCAGGCGGCAGCCAAAGCCGACCCCAGCAACACCGCGGCACCCGCCGCGCTGAAGCGCCTGGGCGTTCCCCCGGCCCCGAAGACCGGCGCGCTTCCCGGCGGGAATGCCGCCGCGCGGGCGCGGGCCGCCGAGAACCGCTGATGCGCTGCGCGCGCCATCCGAAGGTCGAGACCGCGCTTTCCTGTGGCAGATGCGACACACCCATCTGCCCGGATTGTGCGGTTTCCGCGCCGGTCGGCATGCGCTGCCCCGCCTGCGCGTCGCAGCGCAGTTCGCCGCTGTACCAGGTGCGCCCGGAGCGGTTCGTTCTGGCGGCTGTCGCGGGTATTGCGGCGGGAACGGCAGCCGGTTTCGTGCTTCAGTTTATCGGGTTCTTTATTCTGTTTGTCGCGCCGCTTATCGGTGGCCTGCTGGGCGAGGTGGTATTGCGCGCCACAGGCCGCAAGCGCGGCCCGCGCCTGGAGTTTCTGGCCGGGGCAAGCGTCATCGTCGGCGCAGGTCTGTCGGTCGTGCTTTCAGGAAACTACGGCGTCTTCTTCAACCCGTTTCAACTCGTGTTTTTTCTGCTTGCCGTCGGTCTTACCACCGCCGCCGCTGTCGGCAAAATCCGCTATTTGTAGAGTGCGGGCCTCTCCCCCCTTCCCCCTCTCCTAAAGGAAAGGGGGGCAAGGAGTCCGCGACGCAGTTGGGAGAGGCCCGCACTCTACGGTTCAGGCAGAGTCATGGAAAGGACGTGGTTGCCGCCGAGGACGCTTTTAATGACGCGCTGGAGGTCGGCGGGGGTGACGGCGTCCAGGCGGGCGTCGAAGGTGGTGTCAAAGGCCGCGCCCAGGCCCATGACCTCGGACCAGCCCAGCAGAAAAGCCCGCTCCTTCAGTCGTTCATGGCGCAGCGCGTAGCGCCCCTTCACCAGAGCGCGGGCGCGGGCGATCTCGGCTTCGTCCGGCGGGCGCGCGGCAAGCGACTTCATCTCGGCGATCAGGCTGCGGCTGACATCTGAAGGATTGGAGAGCGGCGCTCCGTTCGGCCCCTGCTGAGAAGAAGTCACCGTGGCGACATATCCCGCCAGAAGCCCCTGGTACATTCCCGGCTGAAGCAGCGACCCCACCTCATAGCCGATACCCTTCGTATCGCGCAGGTTACGGAACAGGCGCGAGCTTTTGCCGCCGCCGACCAGCGCCTCCAGCAGCAGCAGGGCCGGATAGTCCGCCGCCGCCTGCCGCGTGCCCGGCGCGAGGAAACCGGCCATCATAAAGGTGATGCGCGCCCGGCGGCTGACATTCACATCGGGCGGCGTTTGGGACAGCGATTCGGGCGCGAGCGCGGCCACCGGCGGCGATTTGGGCCGGTTCCCTGCCCAGCCGCTCGCGCTGATATTGGCCTCGACGATACGCCGCACCCGCTCCGAAGGGATATTGCCCGCGACCACGATCACGGCTCGGTCAGGCCGGAAATATTTATTGTAAAAGGTGCGTACCTTCTGCGCCGTGATGGCCCGCACGCTTTCGGGCGTTCCCAGCGGCGAGCGCGTGTAGGGCGAAAGGTCCCATAGGCGGCGGCGCAATCGGCTCAGGGTGTCGGCCAGCAGTTGGTCATTTTCCAGTTGCAGCGCGCGAAGCTGACTTTGCCGCGCCTCTTCCACCGCCGCTTCGGGGAAGGTCGGCTGCCCGATGACGTTCAAAATCAGCGTCTGCGCCGCCTTCTGGAACGCCTCCTCGGTGGCGAGGGTGACGGCGTACAGCTCCGTGTAGTCGCCGCCGAACGACGCGCCGACATTACCCCCCAGCGCGACGATGTCCGCGCCTAAGAGTTCCTCCCCGCGCGCCTCCGACTGCGAAATCCAGGCACGGGAAAGCAGCGACGTAATGCCGGGGTCGGCGGCGGCCTGCTGCTCTTCGGCATACCCGACACGAAAGAAGATGTCGATGACCGCCAGCGGAGAATCGGTTTCCGGGGAGATGATCAGGGTCGCGCCGCTGGGCAGCGTTATCACCTCCGGCGGGGCAGCGGCAGCAGCGGCAGGTCGGGCGAGGAGAAGCATCGCCAGGCAGAAGACAGTAGTCAGAAAAAGGCTTCGCTTCATCGGGATGCCTCCCTGCCGGGGACACTGGGCGGCGTGGGTGCGCGGGGCATCATGACAGCCGCCGCATACCGCTCCGGTGTCAGATAGGTGCGTATAACCCGCTTCACGTCCTGGCTGGTTACGGCGGCAATCTGCTCGGCATATCTCACCGAATATTCGTAGGTATCGATGGCGTCGTAGAAGGCAAGCGCGTTCGCCTGCCCGGAAAAAGTCTCTTCCTGAAATAGGGTTTGTCCCAGCGCCGCGCGACGCGCCCGTTCTACCTCGGCGTCCGAAACTCCGTCCTCCAGAAGCCGCCGCACCTCAGCAAGCAGCGCCTCTTCCAAAACCTGCGGGTCGCCGCGCGGCCCAACGGCGGTCAGGATCAACAGGCCCGGCGCGCGCTGGGTCAGGTAGCTGGCGGAAACGGCGAGCGCCACTTTTTTGTCGCGGACCAGCGATTCGTTCAGCCGACCGCGTCCCCCACCGGTCAATATCTGGAGCAAAACATCGAGGGCAACGGAATCGGCCACGGCTTTGACCGAAGGGGCGCGGAATCCGAGTGTGACGGTAACGAGACTGCGGTCACGCTGAAGTGGCCGGGCGCGCACGCGCTCCGTCAGCGGGGTAGGATCGGGCAGAGATGCCGCCGCAGCAGCCGCTGCCGGGGAGGCCGGGGCTGTGAAGAGCGCGCGCACCTTGTTTACCACGTCCCCGCGCTGGACATCGCCGACAAGGACAAGAGTCATATTGCCCGGCGTGTAACGAGCGCGCCAGAACGCCAGAACATCCTCGCGCGTCAGGCGGCGCACGTTTTCTTCCGGGCCATACAAAGACAGCCGGTACGGGTGATTTTCGAAAGCCACCGAGGAGAGCGCATGAAAGGGCGCGCGGGTCGGATCGTTTTCCGCCGACGCCATTTCGTCCAGAATCACGCGGCGCTCCACCTCCAGGTCTTCCGCGCGGATAGCCGGATTCTGTACCGCATCCGCCAGGACCTCCAGCGCCGTATGCCAGGCGCTTGCGGGCACGGTGGCGGCGAACTGCGCCCAATCCATGCTGGTGTTGGCGGAAAACTCGCCGCCGATTGCCTCGATGGCGGCGTCCACTTCACCGGGTTTTCGGGTGGGCGTGCCTTTGAACAGCAGATGCTCCAGGAAGTGCGCGACCCCATTATTTTCCACCGTCTCGTAGGCCGTGCCGGCTTTGATCCGCAAATCCAGAGCCACCAGAGGCGCGGAACGCCGCTCGACCACAATCACACGCAGTCCGTTGGGCAGAACGTCCAGTGTCGGCGTGGGCAGGACGACAGGAAGCCGGGGCGTGGATGACGGAACCGGGGCGGGCAGAGGCGACGGTTGCGCCACCGCCCTGCCCGGCGGTATAGTGAGTGGACCCACCGCGAAGACGGTCAGGGTCAATAAGGTCGGATTGATACGGAACATAGCTTTCCATTCGCTGCCGCGTCGTTTGTTTCCTGCGCGGGCGGCGCGACGCAGTGGAGACGGCGGCTTTCCCAAGATGACGATACTGCCACGAATTGAACCGCACCTGCGGAAAAATATCGATGCGACCCTGCTGTGGGCGGTGGGCCTGCTGATGCTCAGTGGGCTGGCCGCGATTCATGCGGCGGTGTGGAACCGGCCCGGCGGAACGGGAATCCTTCTGCGGCAGGGGCTGTATTACCTGCTGGGAATCGTTCTGATGGCCTATGTCGCCTCGCGCGACTACCGCAACGTCCCCCGTCTGGCCGGGTTCCTGTACTGGGGCAACCTGGCGCTGCTGCTTATCGTCCTGGTGGTGGCCCCGGACACGCGCGGGGCGGCGCGCTGGATTCGTCTGCCCATTCCCGGCGTGGACTTCAAGCTTCAGCCCAGCGAGTTCGCCAAAGTCGTTATAATCCTGACGCTGGCGAACTACGTCGTACTGCTCGGCCCGCGCATCCGGGAGCCGCTGAGCCTGCTCAAGACGCTTCTGCATGTCGCCGTCCCGATGGCCCTCATCATGAAACAGCCGGACCTGGGCACCTCACTGGTCTTTTTCGCTATCTGGACCGGGGTTGTCTTTCTGGCGGGCGCGAAGTGGCAGCATCTGGTGGCGCTGTTCGCCGCCGGGGGAATTTTGTTTTTTATTGCCTGGGAAGCCAACATTCTCCACGACTACCAGAAGACCCGCGTCCGCACCTTCCTGAACCCGACCTCGGACCCGCGTGGCAAGGGCTATCACGTTCTGCAAAGTCTGACGGCCATCGGGGGCGGCAAGGTGCTGGGACAGGGGTTCCGGCAGGGTATGCAGACCAACAATCACTTCATCCCGGAGAACCACACCGACTTTGTCTTTACCGTGGTGGCGGAAGAGGGCGGTTTTGTCGGAGCGTGCGTGCTGCTGGGCATCTATGGCGTGATTATCTTCCGGGGCATCGTTACCATCGCGGAGTGCGAGGATGCGCTGGGGCGGCTGATCGCGGGCGGCGTGGTGACCCTGTTCGTATTCCACCTGACCGTCAATATCGGTATGACCAGCGGTATCATGCCGGTGGTGGGCGTCCCGCTGCCGCTGCTCTCCTTTGGCGGTTCGGCGGCGCTGGCGAACCTGATGGCCGTCGGCCTGCTGCTGGGCATCCACATGCGCCGCCACAAAATCAGCTTTTAGCTGGCTACCCGCACATTCAGGAAGTAACCGTCACTGCTGGAGACGCAAAAAACCGGGCGGCTGCCCTGTTAAAAGGCAGCCGCCCTGTTTTTGCTCGTTGCCCTTACCGGGTTTCCAGATACAGGCGGTTGTCGCTGGTGCGGCGCAGGATGCCGCTGATGACCACCGTTTCGCCGATGCGGGCGTCCGGGGTGGGGCCGCTGACGTAGATAACTTCGTCGTCTTCCAGCACCCAGTCGCCGCGCCGGACGGGGGGTGCGCCTAAGCCGCCCTGAAGGCCGCGATACCGACCCCGCACGGAAACGCGCCTGCCCAGGTAGGAGCGCTCGCCGTTCCGCAGGTCGCGCAGACGGATGGTGGTGCCGCCGTCATATTCTCCCCGGCCCGAAGAGCGGCGGTCGTCATCCCACGAGGAGTCGGAGCCGACGCGCAGGGTGGCGGAGGCTTCTAAGACGCCGTTGCGGTTGTCCATCGGGGTCAGGTAGGCGGTAACGTCATAGTCGCCGTCGTTGAGATTGCGGTCGGTGCGCCAGGAAGCGGTGAACGTGCGGCGGTCGCCGAGGCTGAGCGTCCATTGCCCGAGCGCCTGCGTGAACATGCGGTCGTCGCTGAGCCGCCACACCACGCGCCGGGTTCGGCGCGAGCGTATCGTCACGTCGAACTGCTGGCCCGACGAGAACCGGAACGAGCGAGCGCGCGAGCCGCTGTTCTGTACGGTGTAGGTCAGCTTGACGGGTTCGCCGGGGCGAATGGTGTTATCGTCCAGACGCAGGTCGGAGCGTATCCCGGAAAGGCCGCGATCATAGCGGTAGTCATCGTCGCGGTCACGGCCATCGCGGTCACGGCCATCGCGGTCACGGCCATCGCGGTCACGGCCATCGCGGTCGTCCCGTGGGAACGGGCGCGGGATCGGGAACGGCGTTCGGCGCGGGCCGCCGCCGCCGTTGTACCGGTCGTCGCGATCATAGCGGTCATCCCGGTCGTATCGGTCATCGCGATCATAGCGGTCGCGGCCATCCCGATCCGAAATGTACACCTGCGTGTACACGGGGTCCAGCGGACGGATGCGCGCCTCGATTCGATACGTGCCGTACGGAACGCGCCGCCCCCGATTGTCCGTCTGATCCCATACTTCGCGGTAGGTACGAGTCTGACCCGGTTCCAGACGGAAGGAGCGCCGCTGCCGCTGCCTCGGCCCTTCCCAAACGACGCTGCCGGAGCGCCCTTCGCGAATCGTAATCTCGTACTCGTTGCCGTTGCCGACGGCGATGGTGCGCGACCCGAGGTTTTGCAGCCGCATGTTGATAGCTACGCCCCGGTTCGGCCCATAGCTGGTGCGGTCGGTTTCTACCGACGCCCGCAGGCCGCGCCGCGATCCGGGCGCGGTGACACTGTCTTCATCGCGATAACCACCGCCGAACTGCGCGTGCGCGGCAGTGCTGCTCGCGCTCACGCCCACCGCTGCTGCTGCCGTCAGAACCGTTACCCCTGCCAGCAGAACGGCGCGGATACTTTTTGCGTGTCCGCTGCTGCTTTCATAGATTCTCATTGTTTATTCTCGCTTTCCTGGGTTTTGGCGTCCTGCCAGAACCGCTCCATCGCATCCAGAGTGAGCTGATCCACCCGTTTCCCCTTCGCGGCTGCCTGCGCCTCGATATAGCGGAAACGTCGGTCGAACTTGCGAAGCTGCGCCCGAAGCGCCTCTTCCGGGTCTACGCCGATACGCCGCCCGACATTGACCAGGGTGAACAGCAGATCGCCGAGTTCGTCCGCGAGACGCTCCTTGGGCGCGTTTGCCGTTACCTCGGCGCGCAGCTCGTTCAGCTCCTCTTCGACCTTGTCCAGCACATCGCCGGTTTTGGCCCACTCGAAGCCGACCTTCACGGCGCGCTTGCTCACCTCCAGCGCCCGCATCAGCGCGGGCAGGCTGGGAGGGATGCCGTCCAATATCGAGGTGCGGTCCTGGTTCCCCTTCTCGGATGCCTTGATCGCCTGCCAGTTTGATAGGACTTCATTGGCATCTATAACCTTCAATTCCCCGAAGACATGCGGGTGACGGCGAACCAGCTTTTCCACGATAGCCGCCGCCACGTCGTCAATCGTGAACATCCCCTCTTCGGCGGCAAGCTGAGCATGAAAGACAACCTGAAGCAGCAGGTCGCCGAGTTCCTCGCACAGCTTATCGGGATCGCCGCCATCAATGGCCTCGACGACCTCATACGCCTCCTCGATAACATATTGACGTAAGGAAAGGTGCGTCTGTTCACGATCCCACGGGCAGCCCTGCGGCGCGCGAAGCCGGGCCATTACCTCCACCAGACTATCGAAATAGGGGCGGCGCATTTCGGGGGGAAGCGGCGGAACCCAGACCGAGGTGAGATGATCGTGCGCGTCGGTACGGTCCAGCGCATAGAGCGGGGTCGGCGTCACGCTCTCCTCGCCGGGGACACCCGCGCCGCGCACGAGGAAAACGGAAAAATCGTCCGGGTAGCCCGCGCGCATCAGCGCGAGTTTGGTGTCGGAGGCCACAGCGCGCGAATGCACCTGGTACAGCAGAAGCGGCCCGCCGCCGCGCAGAACCGGCGGAACGGACGGGGCTTCTGCTGCTGCGCCTGGCGGATCGGGGCGGAGCGTGAGCGCATCCAGAACGCACAGATCGCCGGTAACGGCCTCGCCGATTGCTAAAAGGCAGGCATCTACGAACGACGGCGCGGGGATGACCGTGACGGGAACGTTTTTCTCTTTCGCAGCGGACAGCAGGCGGGCCACCGTGCTTTCGCCGACGAGCGGATGGCCGGGAACGGCGTAGACAATCGTTTCGTGCTCGGCCTGCGCGGCAAGCACCCGCCGCACGATGGCGTCGTAGGTGGCGTCGAAGGTCGCGTTGCGCTCGTATTCGTCGTCAAAAGCCGTAACGGAAACATGCGCCAGCACGGCGGCGAGGGGTTCGCGGCTAAGCGTGGGATGACGCCCGGTACGTAGAAAAACCGGCACGCCGGACGACAAAAGGGCGAAGGCCTGGGGCGGAAGGGACGACGGGTCCCCCGGCCCCAGGCCGACAATGTAGATCATGGGCGCGTTCATTGCGGGAAGGCTTCGCTCGCTCGCTACCGGACGAAGCAGGCTTAACCGCCGCCCGGCGGGGGCGTGGGAGAGGCCATTCCTGCGCCTGCCGTTTCCTGGCCCAAGCCCGCCGCTTCCGCCTGCTGTTTCACCGCCTGCCACATCTTTTGATGCCGATCCTCGGTGGCCGTGAAATCGGCTTTCATCTTCAGGTCCATGACGCTTCGCTGCACCCCGACGTTTTTGGGATCCGCCAACTCCTGTTGTACCAGCGACTGCAGAAGCAGGGGCTTTGCCTCCTCATAGGACAGGCTGAACGCGGGCATCTTCTTTTCCACCCGAATCCATATCTTTTGCGGCTGCCCCGGCGCAGCCACCGGGCCGAAGTATTCCCCTTCCTTCGTCTGCTTGAGCTTTGCCTGCCACTGCGGGGGATATTGGGTAATCAGCGCGGGCTGCGGCGAAAGGCCGCCGCTTGCTTTTAGCTGCGGGGGGTTGTACTGGCGGGCTACCTCGACAAAGTCGGTTTTCGCCTGGAGCATCTTTTGCGCCTGGGCGAACTCGTTGCCGGGCGCTGCCATAATCACCCGAAGCTGGACACGCTCCGGCAGACCCAGAGCCGCCTTCTGCTTTTCATAGGCACTTTTGATCTGCTCTTCTTTGATCTGAAGCCGTGACGCGAGCAGGCGGGTTTCGGCAAGCTGCTGGCGAAGCTGCTCCTTAATCTCCTCGGGGGTGGTGCCCTGCTCTTTCATGGCCGCTTCGAATGTCTTGTCCGGCATCTGCTGCTCCATGAGCCGCTTCTGCAGATCGAACCGCTGCTGCACGTCCGCATCCGAAGGCGCAACGCCCAGGCGGGACGCCTCGGCCATGACGATCTTATTGCCGATCAATTGGTCCAGCACCCAGCGGCCCGCCGGAATCGACTGCTGGCTTCCGGCGATAGTCACCGGCGCGCGCTCCAGCGCTTTGATGTAGTCGTCTTTGGAAATAGCCTGTCCATTGACTTTGGCGAAATTGTCTTTTGAACCGCAGCCCGCAGCAAGCAGGACAATAGCGGCGGCGGCAGCGCACAATGCGGCAGCGGCGGCCCCTGCGCTCCCTCGGTGCGCGGCGGCGTTCAGCGATAGAAGGTTCAACTTGAGGTCTCCTGAGTGAAAGGCGCGCCCTGCAACTGTTTTAGGCCGGCGCTGCTGTTTATCTGTACGAAGGGTGGGGGTGTCAAAATTCCCGTTTCAAACGCTTACCCGGCGGGACATAAACCAGCGGAAAGGTTCCTCCGGGAGTGAAAGAACCGGGCCTGCCGCGCCGGAGGAACTATACCACGGGGTCCCTCTACTGTCAAAGCGCGCAGAGGAATCGTGCCGCCGGTTCGGCGAATCAGGCATCATGGCGAAAATAGCGGACAACCGGCTGCTTCTGGGAATCGATCTGGGGGGCACGAAATCAGCGGCCCTGATCGCCACGGCGGGCGGCGAAATCAGGCATCGCGTCTCCGCGCCCACACCGGCGCAGGGCGGCCCCGGCGAGATCGTCCCGTTCCTGATTGAACTGGCGCAGCGGGCGCTTCGGGAAGGCCCCGGCCCCGTTTCCGGCGTCGGCGTCTCGGCAGGCGCTCCCACGGACGGGCGCACCGGTCATGTCTACGAGGCCCCGAATCTGCCGGGCTGGGGCAATGACGGCGTTCCGCTTGCCGATCTTCTCAGCGACGCGCTGGGTGGTTTGCCCATCGCCGTGGAAAACGATGCCAACGCCACCGCGCTCGCCGAGCATCGTTTCGGCGCGGGGCGCGGCACGACCGACATGGCCTTTTTGACGGTGGGCACGGGAATCGGCGCGGGGCTGATATTGGGCGGGCGGCTGCACCGGGGCCGGAGCGCGCTGGCCGGGGAGATCGGGCATATCGCGGTGGAGCCGGGGGGACGTCCCTGCCCCTGCGGCCTGCGCGGCTGTCTGGAAGCGTATGCCTCCGGGCCGTCGGTGACGCGCATCGCCGTGGAAAAGGGGTTTCAAGGCGAGCCGACTGGGCAGGCCGTGGTAGTGGCGGCGCGCGGCGGCGACGAAGCGGCAGCGGCGGCGCTCGCGCAGGCAGCGCAGATGCTGGGGCGGGGCCTCGCCACGCTCTGCATGATTACGAATGTGGAGCGGATTGTGCTCGGCACGCTCGCCGTCCACGCCGCCGATCTGCTTCTTCCGACGATTCGCGCAGTGGTCAACAAGAGCACCTGGCACGGCATTTCCGAGCACCTGAGCATCGTCCCCGCCGAACTGGGTGATCGGGCGCAGGACCTCGCCGCCATCTGCGCCTGGCTCACTCGCGACGAAGAGCACCTTCCTTGACTTTGGGTATGACCTGTGGTACTACTTTTTCATGAGCGTTGCAAAAGTCACCATTTCTATTGACGAGAACCTGGTTCATAAAGTGGACCATCTGGTCAAGTCCCACATTTTCGCCAGCCGCAGCCAGGCCGTTCAAGTCGCCGTTGAGGAAAAGATCGCACGTCTGGAAAAAAGGCGTCTTGCCGAAGAGTGTGCCAAGCTGAATATCGCCGAGGAACAATCCCTTGCGGACGAAGGATTGGCGGCGGAGGCAGCAGAGTGGCCGACCTATTGAAGAAGATACGGCGCGGCGAAATCTATTGGGCTGACCTCGACCCGACGCAAGGATACGAACAATCCGGGCGTCGCCCGGTGCTGGTTTTAAGCCAGGATATATTCAATGAACGCTCCGGCACCGTGATAGCGGTTGCCCTGACAAGCCAGGAGCCAAGGGCCGGTTTCCCTCTGACGCTGGAGTTAACCGGCACCAGCCTGCCCAAGCAATCCTGGGTGAAAATCAGCCAGATTAGGACGCTGTCCATACTGCGTCTGGATACGAAGCTTGGGGAAACTTCCCCGGAAGAGTTAGCCTCCGTTATCGAAGGGCTGTACGAGATTATCGGAGATTGACCTTCACCGTCTGCGCCTCGCTGCGCGAGAACTTGAGCGCCGAAGCGGTCATCGCTTCTTTAATAAGGAATGGCTTAAGGGCTGATTATGGCTCCCGGCATTGGCATTATGGTTTTGCTGGCATTTACTGTAGCCTGGGGGCTATTCTGCGCCGGATGCCTGTCTGTTCTGATAGTCGGCTGGGTAAGGAAATCTCGCCCGCTTCAGTTGCTTGGTGGGATTCCCCTCATCGTGAGTCTGATAGCAATCTTGTTTCTGGTCTTCCAAGATAAGATCATCCCTATTGACCATCAGGCAAGGTCGCTCATGGCTATGCCTGCCGAAGCGCAGGTTGTCAAGGTGGAATATGGCGAGTGGGCGGGAGACGGCAGGGTCTACTTCAGGCTACCTCCCACTCGCTCGGAAAAAGAATGGCTTGACATCGTATGGAGGATGAACTTGCCAGATAAAGAAGAACTGACGAGTGGGAATATTGACCGGAAGCCGCATCAAATTACCTTCACTTACGGCGGAGCCAGGCGAGAGGTCTCGTATGATCCGGTAACAAAACTCTACCTGTACGACGTCTTTCTCAAAAGCTGACCGTATTCAGCAACAGCCGAACGTATTGCTCCTCTCCCACGAAATTGACACCTTTTTGCCGCGCCTGCTACAATAACGCCGTTCAAACCTAACATCAAGAATTGAGAACCTCATGGAACGAACCTATATCATGGTGAAGCCCGACGGCGTTCAGCGCCGCCTGACGGGTGAGATTATCCGCCGCTTTGAAAATCGCGGTCTGCGCCTCATCGGCCTCAAGATGTTTGTCCCTTCGCGCGAGATCGCGGAAAACCACTACGGTGTTCACCGCGAAAAGCCGTTTTTCGGCAGTCTGGTCGAGTTCATTACTTCCGGCCCGGTGGTCGCGATGGTGTGGGAAGGAACGCAGGCGGTGCGCGCAGCACGCCAAATGATCGGCGCGACGAACCCGCTGGAGGCCGCGCCCGGTTCGATCCGTGGGGACTACGCCGTCGAGATCGGTGAAAACCTGGTGCATGGTTCCGACGCTCCCGAAACGGCGGAAACCGAGATCGCCCTCTGGTTCCAGCCCGGCGAACTGCTTCCGTAAGAGATGTAAACGCCAGGACGCCAAGATCGGAAGAGAATATTATGAACTCTCTTTCTGAACTTGGCGTTCTTTGTGTCTTGGCGTTTCTACTCCACTCTGCTTGACACTCCGCCCCGCCTGAGTTACAATCCCCGAAAGGTGTGGGTTTTGCGTCGGTACTTGGACAGGAAGGCGTACATGGAAGGCGGAGGGATGGGCAGTTTGGGCCGGACGCTGATCGGCGTCGGCGTGGGGCTTGCCCTGGTCGGCGTGGTTTTGCTTCTGGTCGGACGCTACACGGGCGGCAAGGGGCTGCCCGGCGACATCAGCTTCGGGCGCGGCAATGTGCGCGTCTATTTCCCCATCGTTTCCATGCTCGTCCTGTCGCTCGTGCTGACGGTTGTGCTGAACCTGGTGGCGCGGTGGTGGCGGCGATAGAAGAAGGGACGCCGGAGATCGGCCCGCGCCTGGCGGATTATGACTATGAGCTTCCCCGGAGCGTATCGCGCAGACACCGGTGATGCCGCGCGACGCCGCGCGCCTTCTGGCATTGCGCCGCAGTGACGGCAGTCTGACCCACCACATTTTTCGGGACCTGCCCGAACTGCTTTCGCCGGATGACCTTCTGGTGGTGAACGAAACACGGGTCACCGCAGTCCGTTTGCAGGGAACGCGGGCCGGGGGCGGAAGCGCCGAGGCGCTGCTGCTGCGGCCTGCGCCGGAGCACGGGGCGGATACCTGGGAGGCGCTGGTTCGACCGGGGCGCAAACTACGTGAAGGTGACCGGCTTTTTTCGACGAGGCCGGGCTGAACGCCGAGGTCGTCGCCCGCACGGAGGCGGGAGGACGTGTCCTGCGCTTCCGCGCCGAACAGGAGAGATCGACGAGGTGCTGAGTGCGCGCGGGCGGGTGCCGCTGCCGCCGTATATCACCGCGCCGCTGGCGGACCGGGAGCGTTACCAGACGGTGTATGCGAAGACGCCCGGCTCCGCCGCCGCGCCCACGGCGGGGCTGCACTTTACATCGGAACTATTGGAACGCCTGCGGGAACGGGGCATTGTTACCGCGTCCGTGCGGCTCGATGTGGGACTGGGGACGTTTCGGCCCATTCGCACCGAGGATGTGGCGGCGCACCAGATGCATGCGGAAGCGTTTTCCGTGCCGGAAGAGACGGCGCAGGCCGTAAACGCCTGCCGGGGCCGGGTTGTCGCCGTGGGCACGACCACGCTGCGCGCGCTGGAAACGGCGGCGCTGGAGGCGGCGGAGCCGGAAAGGGTGAAGGCGATGAGCGGTGAAACGCGGCTTTTCGTGCGCCCCGCAGAGGGCAGCCATCCCGGCCATGCGTTCCGCGCGGTGGACGCTTTGATAACCAATTTTCATCAGCCGCGCTCGACGCTGCTTTTGCTGGTGGCGGCTTTTGCCGCGTGGACGCCGGGCCGGGCGAGCCATCCTGCCGCCGGACGGGAGCGTCTGCGCCAAGCGTATGGGGCGGCGCTGGCCGAAGGATACCGTTTTTGAGCTTCGGCGACGCGATGTATATTCATTAACGAGTGCGGCAGCAAACCAATAGGAGGCAAGCGATTGCGGAGTCTGGACGATTTTTATCGGTATATCGAGCAGCAGGAAGAGGCGCTTCGCGCGAAAAAACCGCCACGCCCCGTGAAGAGAGCGAAGCGGCAGCGGCAGCGGTACGCGCGGAACCCAGCGGAGAAAACGGCAAAAAAGCCACCACGATCAGGCCCGCGCCGACTGCTCCCTCCGCCGCGAAAACGGAAGCGGTGGCCCCGCTCGCCCCAAGCGCCCCCGCGCCTGTTCCCGACCCGCAGGCAGCGGCTGCCGTCCAGCAGGGGGAGGCAGCACAGGCCAGGGACACGGCTCCGGCTGCGAAGGAAACCGAGCCGCCGCTTATGGAACCGACGACCCGAACGCCTACGAAGCCTCGGGTAGCCTCCCCTATATTTCGCCGTCGCTGTCGCACGATACCGGACGTTTCCGCCGGTACGAAAGCATCCTGCCGCCGGAACTGCTGCGTCCCCCCGCACCGGAGCCGCCGCTGCCGACGCCCGCCGAGCCGGAACCCACCGCCACAGATGGTTCCGCCGCCGTCGTGGAACCGCCGCTTGTGGAAGAAGAACCACCGTTTGTGGAAGAAGAAGAAGCGGCGCCGGTTCCCGCAGAAGCTATCATAGATAACGTGGACCAGGTTTCGGACAGCGGCAGCGACGTAATGACGGCGGAGACGGAAAACGAGGAGCCGCCGGTATCCGAGTCGCTGGCTGCCCCGCCATCGGCCTGCAATTCGAGATGCCGCTAATCGAGCCTCCGATAAGCCGGCAGGCCCCGGAAATGCCGGACCTGACGACCTACATACCGTTTCTCCGCGACCCCGAACCGACGCCGGTTTTACCCGAACGAGCAGCCGCCGCTGCTGTCGAAACGGAGCCGACGGACACCGTTTCAGCCACGCCGGAGGCGGCCATCCCGGAAGCCGCCGGAGATATGGACGAGATTCCTGGCCGGGAAGAAAGCACGGATACGACGCCGGATTACCTGCCGCCGCTGGTGGACGAGGAAGAGCCGACCCGTGTGGTGGACGCTCCCACGCGCCCACGCCGCGCCCGCCGCGCCCCGCAGGACGCCGCCTCCTCCATGCCGCTTCTCTCCGAAGGCGAAGCTGCCGTGCTGTGGGGACGCCTGCCGCGCCACATTCAGCTTCTGGTAGGCATGAGCGAGCCGCAGGAAGAGGTGGCGCAGAAATACTACCGGCGCGGCTTCAAAGAGTCACGCGGCCAGCTTATCGAGCGCCTGCTGGACCCGACGCTGAGCCTGGAAGATACGGCCCGCATCCTCGGAGTCTGCCCGACCACCGTGCGCCGCTACACGAATCGGGGTGTTCTGCCCCACCAGCGCACCGTGGGCCAGCAGCGCCGCTTCCGCTTGTCCGATGTTCTGGCCTTTTTGGAAAACCAGTCCCAGCGGGGCGGCCCTGGAGCCTCCCGCGTTTTACTAACTGAGGAGATCGCGGAAAACGCCGCGGCGTAAACGAGCCGCTGGAGTGTGCGTCCTCATCAATCGCGCCTCCGGGCAGGTTTTAAGTGAAAACGCGCGCATTGCTTCTGGTGGGTGGGCCAGCTTCATCGGTCTGATGGGGCGAATTGTGACACCGGGAGAGGCGCTGGGCCTGCCGCACTGCGCCGCCGTCCATACGTTCTTTGTGCGGCAGCCGCTCGACATTGTCTTTTGCGACAGGGAGGGACGTGTCCTGCGTGTCGTCGCGGCAAGAAAGCCGTTCCAGGTGGGGCCGAGCGTCCGGGGCGCAGCGATGGCCTGGGAAGCGCGGGCGGGGACGCTCGCGCCCTGGGTAGCGCCCGGCGATCTATTGGAATATATGTCCGCGTGAAAGGTTCACTTGCTTGATGCGCGTCGGCCTGTTCACCGAAAGTTACGACCCCGTCATCAACGGCGTTTCCACCTCGGTGAAGACACTGGCGGGGGAGCTTTCCGCGCTGGGTCACGCGCCGGTCATCGTCGCCCCGCGCTTTCCTGATTTTGCCGATGAGGGGCAGCCGACGGTGCTGCGACTGTTCTCGGTTCCCACGCCGTTCACCATCCGCTTTGTGCCACCGCCTTTGCCGGGTCAGCAGCCCGGCGCGCTGCGCCGGGCTGCACTGGACATCGTTCACACGCAGCAGCCGTTCGGCCTGGGGTGGCACGGCCTGCGCTATGCCCGGCGCTGCGGCGTCCCGCTCGTTTCCACCTACCATACGCTGTACAACGAATACACACACTACTTTCCGCTTCTCCCGAAACGGGCAACGCAGGCTATCCTTTGCGCGGCGCTGCGGCATTATTACAATGTGTGCGATGCGGTTATCGTCCCCTCGCGGGCGGCGGGACGGGTTCTGGAGGAGATGGGCGTGCGCGCGACGCTTCGTGTCGTTCCGACGGGTGTGCCGGAGCCGCCTGCCGTTATGCCCGCCGCCGTGGAACAGGCCCGCCGCCTGTACGGTTTGACGCCGGAAACACCCGTGCTGCTGTATGTGGGACGCCTGGCGCGCGAAAAGAACCTGGAGCTTTTAATCGAGGCGTTCACCCGCCTCGACGTTAGCCGCTTCGCCGCGCCGCCGGTTCTTCTGTTCGTAGGCAGCGGGCCGTACCTTTGGGCCTGTCAGGCGCGTGTTCGGCAGGCGGGCATCGAGGAGCGAGTGCGCTTTACCGGCTTTCTTAAGCGGTCGCAGCTTGCGCCCATATACGCGGCGGCGACACTATTCGTGTTCCCTTCCGCCACGGATACGCAGGGTGTGGTGCTTTCCGAAGCGCAAAGCTTCGGTCTTCCCTGCGTGGTCGTGAACGGGGGCGGCGCTCCTGAATTTGTGCGGGACGGGGTGGACGCCGTGGTCGTTCCGCCGAATGTGGATGCCTTCCGCGATGTTCTGGCCTCGATCCTCGCCGACGACGAAAAACGGCGGGCGATGGCGGCGGCGGCGCTTTCCAGCCCGCTCCGCCCCACGCCCGCCGATATGGCCCGACAGATAATCCAGGTGTACGAGGCGGCCCGGCAGACGCGCCGGGAAAAGGCAGCTTCCTGAACCTTATCCTTCGGGAGCCTCCTGGTACAGCGTCTGAATGTAGTTGACCTGCCCGTGGTGATAGGCCATGTTCCAGTGCGTCATGCCGACCACCTCCGCGATAGTTTTTACCATTCCCTCGCCGAACGGCAGTGTCACTGTGTCATTCAGCTTCTCGGTCGGGAAGGCTTCGAGGGCTTTCGCGCACCGCTCCGTCTCCTTGGTCAGAAGGGCAAGCGCCTTTTCAGCGGTACCGTTTTCCGCCACAAGCTGCTCGAATTGAGAAAATTCAAAGAATGGAAGCTCCCCCGTCTCCAGAAGCTCGGCGGTCAGGCGGTTGATCCAGCCGCACTCCACCACAAGATTAAGCGCGCTGCGCCCTTTGTCCAGGGGCTGCCAGGTAATCCTATCGCCGGTTTCCCGCGCCGCCTGGGCAAGCGCCGTACTCTCGCTCCGAATCAACTGCGTCAATAACGTCTGAACATGCTGCATCGGTCTATTTTTCCTTCTTAAGGTAGGTATCGAACCAGGCGGTGATGCGCCGCTGCCGGTCCAGACGCAGATCGGGCGGGCCGCCCCGCGATAGGTTGTGATTGGCTTCCGGCCCGTAGCGCAGAAAAACGACCTCTTTCTTCTGTCGCTTGAGCGCGGCGTAAAGCTGCTCCGCCTGTTCGATAGGGCAGCGCAGGTCGCCTTCGGAGTGGATAATAAGCAGCGGGGTCGTGATCTCTCCGGCATACGTCAGCGGCGAGTTCCGCAGATAATCGGCGGGATCGTCCCAGGTGTTGGCGTCGAAGTAATCGTGGTCCCGCCACACGAAGTCGCACGTTCCGGCCATCGACTGAAGGTTGAACACGCCGCGCTCGGCCACCGCCGCCGCAAAACGATCCGCATGGCCGACCACCCAGCCGGTCAGATAGCCGCCGTAGGAGCCGCCCAGGACGCCCAACCGGTCCGGGTCGGCCCAGCCCTGCGCAATGGCGTAGTCCACGCAGGCCAGAACATCGGCGTGCGCGGGGCCGCCCCAGTCGCCCCGAATCGCGCTGGTCCATGCTTCGCCGTAGCCTTTGGAGCCGCGCGGGTTGGGATACAGCACCACATAGCCCGCCGCCGCGAGCGCCTGGTATTCGTGGAACAGGGTGTGCGCGTACATCAGGTGCGGCCCGCCATGGATATACAGGAGCGTCGGGCGCGGCGTCGGATGGTGAGCGAAATCGGGCGGCAGAAGCGCCCAGGAGGGAACCGCGTGCCCCTCCGCCGCCGCTGTCGGAGCATCGAACGTTTCGGGCGCGCTCAATTCCACCTCATCAAAGAGTTCCTGGTTCAGCCAGGTCAGGCGGCGGGGGAAATCTTCGTCCTGCAGAGACAGTGCGTAGAGATCGCCCGCATCCAGCGGCGTGCCAAGCAGCAGCGCCGCCGTCTCGCCGCGCGCATCGGTAGTGAAGCCCGGAACGGCATGCGCGCCTTCGGTCAGCCGCTGCGGCGCGACCTCGCCCCCCAGCGCCAGGCGATACAGGTTCACCGCTCCCTGTTCCGATGCCAGCACCAGCAGCGACGCGCCGCCGCTGCCCTCCGCCCAGAACGGCCCGCTTTCCCCGCCGCCAGCCACATCACTCATCGCCGCACTGCCGCAGTGAACATCCCAGTTGGGCGCAAGGTCGCGCGCGGGGCGGCCATCGTCGGTGGGCACGACCCAGGGGTGGACGTTAGTGACGCCCCATACTTCATCCGCCTTATCGTGGCCCAGATAGGCGATATGGCTGCCGTCCGGCGACCAGGCGAGCGCGCTTTTCGGCCCCGGCGGGCAGTTCAGCTTTTGCGGCTCCGTTCCTTCAGGCAGCCCAGCGGCAGCAGGAAAAACGAAAAGGTCTTCCGCGTTAGGCCTCAGGTCGGGATCATCGGCGGTGTTGGTGACACAGGCAAGCCGCGCGCCGTCCGGCGACCAGCAGAACGGGCCGTAATCGCGCTCGCCGGAGGTTATCTGCCGGATAGTGCGTGAGGCAATGTCCAGTACCTGAAGATGCCAGCGCCCCCCGCCGACAAAGCCGGTCCCCTCCTCGCGGTAATGCAGGCGCGTTATTTCGCGCGGCGGGGACGAACGCTCTTTTTTCTTCCGCTCCTCTACGGCCTCTTCGCGCCATGCCTCGTCAGTCGGGCGAAAGGTGAAAGCGATGCGCGTCCCGTCCGGCGACCAGGCGATATCTCCGATGCCTCCCTGCGGCAGGTCCGTCACCTTTTCCGCTTCGCCGCCGTCCGTGGGCAGAAGGAAAATCTGGCCCTTTTTCTCCTCGCGCCCGCTGGTAAAGGCCAGGTATCTGCCGTCCGGCGACCAGCGCGGCGAGCCTTCGGAGTTCTGGCTGCGTGTCCACTGCCGCGCCTCGCCGTCCCCCGCCGTCGGAACCATCCAGATATGCGAGAAATATTTGTTCTTCTCCGCATCCATCGTCTTCAGTACGAAAGCGATACGGCTCCCGTCCGGCGACATCTGCGGATCGGAAGGGGTACAAATACGGGTCAGGTCATCAATGGTAGTGGGTCGTTTACTCACGCCGCTCTGCCTCCGGGGAGAACCATTCGCCGCCCCCCTCCTGCCTTCCTGCTGAACAGCCGGTGATACCTTCGACCATCTTCGGTGCGCGGCATCGCTATGTGGCCGTCACGTTCCCCGATGGCAGCTACTACAAGATAGTGGAGGGGCCGAACGATGCGCCGGGGGCGCTGGCCTGGTGGAGCCGGGTACTGGAGGTGACAGCAGCGGAGGAGTAGAATAGAGGCAGGGGCGCGTCTGCTGGAATAACGCGCTTTTGTTTTCCGTGCACGTCTGCTATACTGGCGATGAATTTGCTTTCTGCCCTAAAAGGAGATCATATTGCGTTCCTTCTCGTTTCTACCCTTCTTGGCCGTTCTCGCGCTATTGTGCTTTGTCAATCCTGCCCGCGCCCAGATAATCACCATCGCTGATAACCTAACCAGCCCCAATGACGTTTCCGGCTACAGTCTTACCAGTTCCGCACGCGCGCAGCAGTTCACGGTGACGAGTGGAGAATGGAACCTGACGGCCATAACCGCAGAGCTGAAACGCGAACCTCTCGCAAGCGGCGTCGTAGCCCGGCTTTACACCGACGCCGCAAACCTCGTCGGTGCGCCTCTGACCACTCTTGCCCTCAGTGGCGGCTTCAACGCAATTCCCACCCAATCCTTCGGCAACGTTACTTTTACTCCCAATACTCCTGTCGTACTTACGGCCGGCTCCTCCTACTGGTTTGCGCTGGGGCCGGGACAAGGAGCAAGCATTATCTGGGCAGGCTCTATTCTCAACCACAACAATAACACGGGCACAGCCGGGACCGTCAATAACCTGTCTGGTATCTCTAACAATTCTGGCGTTTCATATAACAATAATTATACAGACGATTACTCATTCAACATTTCAGTCAGGGGCGCCGCCATTACTGCCGTCCCCGAACCCTCCCCCCTCGCCCTTCTCTCCACCAGCCTGCTGCCCCTCGGCTCCCTGCTGCTGAGAAAGAGACGAAACCGCAAAGCCTGAAGCGATGGATAGGAAATGAACCGGGGCCGGGAAGCAGCAACGCTCTCCGGCCCTCTGACTTGCAGGGACAGACACAAAAAGGGCCGGGGCATTTACCCCGGCCCGCTTCCCATATCAGGAAAAGTGAGAAGTTCACACGCCGAAAGTATACCCCGCTGCATGCGCCATCAGGAGGGCGCTTTTCTTTCCCCTGTCGGCCTGTTATACTGACTGCAAAGCTATAGCAGGGCGGCCTGATGTGACACAGCAGAGTGTGCTTGCTATTTGTGGGGATTCGTAGCCTGAACAGGGAGCCAGCGGCGATGAGTTGGATAAAGATCAAGGTAAACAAGCCGGAGGAAGGTATGGCCCGAGTGTCATCACCTGGCGAACCGGCACGAATCAGCCCGCTTGGCAAAGCCATTATCATTCCTTTTTTGGTCGCACTGGTATTGGCCTGTTACTATGGCTACGAGGCAAACCGGGACTCACTATGGCGCTGGTTTTTCCTGTTTCCGGGGGGTGTCTGTGTGCATGGCGTCTTTGCCGTGTTAAAGGCCAAAGATGTTGAGAAGTAGCGTCCACAGCAATCAACGCGCTTGCGCTCCTTCTTGCTCCGAGTGGACCAGGCTGCTGCATCCCTGCTGCGTCTGCTGGCCCTGCCCATCAAATACCCCACAGATCGCGCCAGGATTCGATTCTACGGCACTTAGGGCACCGGGGCGGCGATCTGGCCCGAGGAGCGACACGGAGCAAAAGGGAGCGCAAGCACACTTTAGTTTTTTGTAAGCTCCTTTGCTTCGCTCTCTTGAATGACCAACCGCCCTGCCTGCCCTCCCTGCGGAATGGCACGAAAAGCCTTCATCTTGTAAGTTCCACCGCTGGCATAGAAGACGTAGAGCGTTTCCCCCACAGCCTCCGTTCTGTTGACGACGGTAGGAACTTGACCTGCTTGAGAAAGAACCAGTTGGGACTGTTGGGCCTGAGCAGGGGAGGCAACAAACAGCGGGCGCAGCAGTAGTGCCCAGACACCGGCGACGAGCAGCGCAAGCAGAACCTTCGTGGTTCGGTCAGAAGGGTTTGTCATGGACTTCTCCTTGATGTGGTATGTCTGGTATCGTACCTGATTTTAGTTCCAAACAATTGCCCCTAACACGGCTATTATTATGTCGCCGCAGCCAGCAGATCACCGTACTGCACCCGATTACCGGCCCAACACAGACACCCAGCAGGACAGGGAGCCAGGCCCACCGACAGCATACCCCGTACCGCCTGCCCTGGACTGCCCCTGCGCCTCTGCCGTGTTCGATAACGTGAATTCTACTGCTCCCGGTCTGAGCGTGAAGCGTGCAGTCTGTGAATTATCAGCAAACGGATGCCGACCTTACTGCAAAAACGCTTCACAATCAGCAGGATGTTGTAGGTTTTAGAGGGGGTTGGGGGCTGCGACCGCTACCGCAACGAGGCCCATAGCCATTGCAAGAGCCAGATGGCTAAACCGGTGTAAGACACGACGTTACCCAGCAGCACCGCGCGGCTCAGCGCCCCCGGTTCTATATTTGGTAGAACCCACCGCGCCACTTTCCGCTCCGTTAGCCACGAAGCGAAGAAGAACGGCACCAACAGGACCAGCGACGCAGCAGGCTTCATCCAGTAGTCAACTACATAAACGTCGCGCGTCACCGGGAAGAGCCAGGGGGCTTGGAAGAGGAGCACCAGCAAATCTTGCCGCCCCGGGTCGATACCCAGTAGCCTCCCGCCCTGGGTGAGCGTTTCAAGGAACACCAGCGCGGCCCAGGCCACGGGCACACCCACAAAAGTGGAAGCTAAATTCGCGAACAGGGACGCCTGGAAGGAAGGAGATATTCCCGTCCTGAGCCGTGCCATCAGCAACACCGTTTCGACCAGGATAATGGGGCCAAGAGCGGCCACCATGCGCGGCAGGGTGATGAAAATCATGGGCACACCCACGTTGGCTGACGCGGCGGCTTCGGTGGCGACGAGCAAAGCCGCAACAGATGCCGTCAGGCGCAAAGAACGCATGTACCTCATCACTGCAATCCCTCCGTCACCAAATCCGCTTCGACGGATGATGCTAAGCACTGAAACAGCGTCCCCCCTTCACCACCCCCCGAACCTGCCCCCACGGGCAAACGGGAAACGGCGGCACTCGCGTTCAGTGAAGCTTGTGCTCAGGCTCCCCTTCGTGCCTCCATTCAACGTTTGGCTCGTAGCCAGAGGAACCGTACCAGCGCCACGAATAGAACCGCAGCCGGAAGAAGAAACAAAGCTGCGATGAAGATTTCCTGCGTGCCAATATAGGCGAAGCTCATTGTATGCCCCTTTCTGCTTTCATTACACCTTTTCGACAAGCGGCAACCGAGTTTGGTTACACTACGCCCAATGCCCCCGTCACCCCCGAACTTACCCCACAGGCAGACGGGAACGGCGGCTGGGGCGGGGTTGGTGTGGGGTATTTAGCACCACTTACCGGGATGGCGGCTGCCGACTACGCCGACCACGCCGTGCTGCCGCGTGGTCGGCAACCGCCCGATCCGCGATGGCTTGCTTTTGCTCGTCTGTCAATTCGTAACGGGTTATCTCTTCATTCCCTGGCAGTCGGGTTGCAGGGTTCCTGATTTGCGCCGGTGTCAGAGGCAGCGGTTGTTTCGGGGCACAGGAACACAGACCGGTGCTGGCAAAGGCAGCGAGCAGGGCGAAAATGGTGGAGCGTCGGACGCGCATAAGTTCCTCGACAAAGGACAAGCCGGGTGCTGCCATAACAAACGCGATAGAGCGCAAATGGTTACGCCTGGTGAAGCCGACGACACCCAATCCTGTCTTCTGCCACCCCCATTCTACCAACTCGCCACAATGACCTGCTTATCGCCGATGTTGACCACGGGCACATGCTTGTGCCCCTGCCCCGGTCACAAGTGTGTGACCCGCGCCATTGACCACCACGGAAAAGCGCCGCTGATCGCGCAAGGCCCGCAGCGTCCGCAGAAACTGCTGGTTGAACCTGCCCACTATGTTCGCCGCTTCCTGTATGGTCTTGGCACGGTGCAGGCGGGGCGGTACCTAATGCTGCCTAAAACATCGTTATCGGCAGTATTGGATTTCACAGTTCGCGGACGAGGCGGAAGCCGACGTACTGGCTTTTGGCATCGGGAAGGCTGCCGCCGCGAAGCGCCACACGCTGGGCGCGCACATCCAGGAACCAGCAGCCGCCGCGCAGCACGCGCTCGGTGGCCGGGCCGGTGTAGACGGGGTCGGCGTCGGGGCTGGAGGCGTAGAAGTCGGGGAAGTAGCCGTCCTGGCACCATTCCCAGACGTTGCCGTGCATATCATGCAGGCCCCAGGCGTTCGCCGCTTTCTTTCCCACGAACTGCGTTTTGTTCTCGGCGTTCGCGGTGAACCAGGCGTAGTCGCGCAGGTTGTCCGGAGTAATCGGTGTCTGGTTCGCGCCCATGCCGAACAGACCCGCCGATCCGGCGCGGGCGGCGTATTCCCATTCGGCTTCACTCGGCAGGCGATAGCGCCCTTTGCCGACCGACTGCTCTTTGAGCTTGTTGATGTAGTTTTGAACGTCGTCAAAACTCACCGTTTCTACGGGACGGGCGGGGTCTTTGAAGGAGGACGGGTTCGCCTTCGGGTCGCTGCCCATCACGCGCTCCCCACTCCGTTTGGGAAACCTCGTACTTGCCCAGGAAGAAGGGCCGCGTGATACGTATCGGGCGTGCAGGCTGCTCCACGGCGTCCAGATAGGTCCACATTCCGGCGGCTTCCAGCGCCTTGCGCTGCTCGTCCGTCGTGCCACGCACATAGGTTCCGGCGGGAATTTTGATGAAGACGATGCCGTCGAAGATGGCTTCGCCGAAATCGGGGACGGCAGCGGGGTTTGCCGTGTCCGGCGGAAGCGCAGGCTTGGCCGGTTTCGGCTCCTCTTTGACTGGCGCGGCGGCGGCGTCCGCTGCCGCCACCGGCGCGGCCCGGCCTTCGTCAGCGAAACGTCGGCGAGCCAGACCGTTCCCGTCTTCGCGCCCAGTTGAAAGGCAGGAATCCGGTTCCTCGTGGCGTCGGGGGCTTTGACAGTGAATTTGTACTCGAAAGTCTGCCAGTCGGTCGTCAAATTCGGCGTCTCTCGCAGGCCGATGTTGCGAATCTTCCTCGGAACGTTGGCCTGGGCGATTACCGTTACGGAGCGGGGGACGTCCGCTCGGGCGCGGAAGCGGAGTGCGTAGTTTTCTCCCTCGTTCAGGCCGCTCACCAGATGAAAGACGGTCACTGAACCGGGCGCTCTGCCGACGGCGCTGATGGTGACTTTGAGCGCATCCGCTTCCCCTTGTCAGCGCCGCCGCGCCGCCGCCGGACTGCTGCAGAAGCGCCACGCTTGATCGTCGGAAAGGGGTTTGTTGAGATTCGCGCCGGGCACTGGCGCTGCCGGCGCAGGCGTCTCGGCGGCCTTGGGCTTGAAAGAGTTGGGCGGCGGCGCGGCGTCCGGGCCGATGGCGACGCCCGCTTTCTTGGCCTCCGCCGCATCGTCAAACCCGGCGAACGTGTAGTTGTTCCCCTTGTAGAAAAGGCCCCGGTAGTTGTTATTTTCTGCCCGGTGGGCGGGCGGCGGTGTGGCAGTAGGTACACTTTTTGCCCTCCGCCATGGCGTACTTGGGTAGGGAAAAGCGGCGGTGATGGGGACAAGGAAAAGCGCGGCGACGGCAGTCAGTGCGAAAAGAAAACGGACTTGGTTAATTGGCTTCATCGAAAATAGATACGGCAGGCAGCGGTGCCTGCGTTACGAAAACGCGCGGCGGGGCAGTCCAGCTGGACTGCCCCCCCGCGAGCAGGAGCTACGCTTTTTTGATAAAGGGCAGCGGCGCGCGGTCGTTGCGGCCCTTCTGGTCTTTGTGGCTGATGCCGGCCAGATACAGCGCGGTCGCATTGACATCGCCGTGGTTCGGGATGAACGATTTGTCGGACTTGGTCATCCCTGGCTTCAGTTCGCCGGTAAGCGGGTCGAAGGCCGGGTCTATGGAGCCGTCCGGCATAATCGGAATCGCCATCAGCGTCCGCTCGCCGATACCGCCGTACTGGGCGTCGCCTTTGACCTTGCCGCCCAGGAAGGCCGCCGAGGTCACTTTCCAGTGCTCGGAAATGTCCTGGCCGTCGATCATCTTCTGCTTATCCACTTCGGGGATACTCATCGAAAGGATCGCGTCCACATCCCCATGGATCGTGCGCCCGAACTCCGAGGTCAGTACGATGGTCGTGTGCTCATACAGCGGGCGGCCCGTCGTCTTATCGGGTGTGTTTTTCAGCAGTTCGATCAGCGTGTGGAGCGGGTCCCATAACTGGGCCTTCATCATCTCGGTCTGATCGGGCTGGCCGCGCGGCGTCACGCGGTCCTTTTCCCACAGGTTCTGCCGCCCGAAGTGCGAGTCGAAGCGGCGAATGTCGCGCGTCTCGATCCAGAAGGCGCACGACAGGTTGGCGCGCAGCAGTTCATAGCACATCATCGCCTGCACATTGGTGTTCGGGGCGAACTTGGTGCGCGCCTTGTTGCCGTTGATACTCTGGTAGGTGATCAACTCGTCGGCGGAGGTTACTTTGAACTTTTCCTTGAGCGCCGGATCGGTGAAAAGCGTCGAAAGCTGCGACCGGTTCAGCTTCGCCCCCGATGAGGACAGGTTCTCGTAGATTTCGCGCGCCGAGTTGTAGGACTTGACGGTCTCCATGTCCCGGTCGCGCACCAGACCCTTATGGCTGTTGTCCAGGAAGTTCTGTATCTGCCGGTTGACGACATCGGCGGAGTTTGACTGCATACGCATCAGAAAATGGCGCAGGTTCGCCGGCGTGCCCGCATAAATAGTGTGCGCGTGCGCGGGACCGAGCGCATGGTAATAGCCTTTGCGCCCCGTATACTGCACCTCGTTCAGTTCGCCGTCGGAAAGCCACCAGTGCCAGGAAAGGTTCGGCAGCACGTAGGGCTGGCCGTAGACTTCGGCGAACGCCTGCATGACCGAGCGCTCGTCCGGCTCCCTATCCGCCTGAAGGCGCAGGTTGTACGAACCCATGTGCGCTTTCAGCCGCTCGCCGGAGTGGAACGAGCCGGTGTGCATCGACGAGAGCACTGCCATCTCCGGGAACAGATCCTTGCCCGGTTCGGCCAGGTATCCATAGCGGATATTGCCGTGCTTCTTGATGTCGTAACCGGGCTGGCCCCATTTGAGGACGCGGTACCGCTCCTTGCTCATCTGCTCTTTGGACAGGCGATTGTTGGGGAAGATGTTGTTGGGCGTCTCGACCGGGCTGAACATATCGTAGCTTTCCCAGCCGCCCTCCACGAACCAGTAGATCAGGTAGTGCGGATTCGCCCCCTCCTTCGCCTTGGCCCGAACGGACTGCGCCCAGGCCCGGCCCTGGTTCGGGTCGCCGTGATTCATCATATAGCCGAGAAAGTCGGCGGCGGTGAGCGCCAGGCCCGTCTGGGCCGTGCGGCGCAGAAAGTCGCGCCGATTGATGCCCTGCGGGTTGATTTTAGGCAAATCCTGGGGGTCGGACGGCGGCGTAAAGGTCGGGTCGCCCATCTCCGGGCAGCCGTCCAGCACCACATCGTCCCGATCCCAGGCTTCGCAATGACTGCTCATATTGATTCTCCGTTAATTTCCCTGCGCTGCTGCGGCGCGCTCGATTAATGGCGTGCAGTAGTAGTAGTAGTAGTAGTAGCGGCAGCGCCGGTTTTTACGCCCGCTTTGCGGTGGAACTCGGCCAGTTTCGCCATACGCCCCTTTGTATTCGGGGCCTGCTGCCGGGGTGTCTCCATCGTGCCGTTCAGGTACTCCGGCGACAGCAGTATCGCCTTGATAATCGGGCGAAGCGCGTAGTTTTTCTTGTGCGTTATGTCCCACAGCCGCTTATACAGGTCGCGCTCATCGGTTTCGAAGCGCATCTCCCGCCCGAAGTACCAGACGAAGTGCGTTTGCAGGATGGTGCGGATAAACCGCTCCTTGTTCTGCGCCTGGAGCGCGAACGCCTCCATCCCGTTCCCCTTGTACGGATACGAGGAAACCAGATTGCGGTCCGAATCATCGATACGCAGGTGCGTCTCGTCGTGCTGGCGGTAGTTGCCGTTGTCATCCCAGAAGCCGCGCTGGTAGGCGAGCGGCGTCAGCACCTTATGGCAGGAGTAGCAGAGCGATTTAGGGTCGGTGGTGGCGCTCGCCGTAATGCCTTCGCGTGCTTCCACCACCTCGGCGGGAACCTCGAACACATAGCCCAGGAACTTCTGTGTCACCTGCGCCGGATAGTTGAAGTGCGGCAGCCCCGGCTTGCCCTGAATAAAGCCCTTCATCGTCAGAAGGCCCGTCTTGCCGTGGATCGGACTGCGCGGCTGCTTCCGCAGGGCCGTGTCCACCGTATAATCGGCGGTCAATATCTCTTTGAAAGGCCGGTCGTTGAAGGCGACATAGCTCCATAGCCGCACCGGTTCGTCCTGCATTTCGGTTCCCTGGGATTCCAGGTACAGGCGGACGCGATGGAAGTAGAAATCGCGGAACTCCTGCGAGGCCATATAGGTGTCGATCATCTGGCTGAGCGTCGCGCCTTTATCCAGCCTGGCGATCTCGCCCGGCAGCGGCGTGCGGCCTACCAGGTCCTGGGCGAGCTTGACCAACTGAAGACGACGACGCTGCTTCGGCTCCTTTATGGAAGCCAGCGAACGAGGCCGGGTAAACAAAAAGTCCGGGTGGGCGATCAGCGCGCGGCACAGCCCCTCCCAGGCCGCCTGCCGAGCCGTCATTGCCGATGCGGCGAAGACGAGCCTGGGCGCGGAGGCGTCCTTCAGCGCGACGCGCGGCCCACCGATCTGCTTCCACGTGAACGTCAGCGGCGAGCGCTGAAGGTTGAAGGTCGAGGAGGCGTCCACCGTGATCTGCGCGCCGACATGAGCATGCTCCGGGTAGACCACCTGGACGATGGGAGAAGACGCCTGCGCGCGAACCACCACGGGAACCCGCGTCTCGTTTTCCACCTGTCCGGGGAAGCCGACACCGACTTTGTAAAATTTAGCCGGGTTCCAGCCCTCCTTGCGCGCCACACTGGGCTTATACAGCAGGCTCAGGCCGTTCTTTTTCCCCGTGTCGTCGGTGTCCTGGAAAATCTGCGGGCCGGTCGTGTTGTAGGCCCGGAAGGTACCCTGCTTGAATTCCGCCCACTTCTCCTTGCCCACCGCGTCCACACCGCGAAGCAACAGAGCCGAGGCACTTGCGGCAGCGCCCGCAGCGGCGGCGGCGGACGTATCGGCGGGCAGGAGACGCACGGCGTCGGCCACAACACGCTTTTTCGTGTCGTCGTTGCGTATCTCGACCCCGTCGCCCTCGCCGAACTGGAATGCGGTCTTCAGGTCCCAGAACGCGATGTTATCCACCGTCTGGTCCACGAAGAAATGCGCCTCTCCCTTGGGAGGTACGGGCGGCGCGGCGGGAACCGCAAGGCGGCTCGCTTTATCGCGGGAAACGACCTCGACACGGACATTGTCGGCCAGACCGGTGGGCGCGCCGCGCCGCCGCCGCTGCGGCTCCCCGGTCTCCGGCTGGAACCGCCGCCAGGACAGGCTTACCTCATACTTGCCGGGCTTGGTCACCTCGACGGGGAAGATGATATGCGAGCTACCCTTGTTCTCGTTGTTGTCCTCGTAGGTGGTGACGCCGTCATCGGTTCGGATGCGCCATGCGCCTTCAGGCCGAACGCCCTTGTCGCTGACCAGAAGGATCTTTTCGTCTTTAGCGGGAAGCGGGCCGCGCAGGGTGATGCCGTGGACGGAAACATTACCGTGCGTGCCCCCGTTGGTGATCTCAACCTTCTGTCCCTTGTCGCCGGGGGCGAACGTGAACGTACCGGCCAGCTTGCGGATCGCCAGCTTTTCCGTCAGCGCCTTATCTTTTTCCGCACCGGCGGGCTTAGCCGCTTTTTCGTCGCTCTGATCCACGAACTCCTGGTACAGCGCGCGCTCGTCTGTCGTGACTTTTACCGTCACTTCCCGCGTCGTCTGCATCCCCTTCTGATCGCGCACGCTCAGCGCGAAGCGCAGGTCCTGCGGCGCGGTGGCGGCGAGGCTGTTCTGGGCTTTATAAACGGTTTGCAGGAATCGGAAGGCTTCACGCTGTTCCGCCGGGGTAGCGTCGCGAAACAGCATCGCTTTGTACAGCCGGTTGATTTCGCGCGCATGCGCGGCGTCCGGGGCTTTCATCCCCACGGGCGAGGGCAGAGTATCCGGGTGCCCCGCGAAGGGGCCGGTCCGGGTCAGATAGGCGCGTGAAGCGACATCGCGCCCCAGCATCTCGACACCGGTCAGGAAGGTAGGCGAGGCTTTGGTGGTCTCATCGAAGCGGCGCACGAAGTCGGCCCCGCCGAACAGGTGCAGGTTTTCGACGAACAGATCGCGGTCATCGCGCCGCCAATCGTCGTTGAAGATCGCCTGTATCTTGCCTTTAAGCTGGCGATAAGAAACAAAGGTATTGGGCAGATCACCCTCCGGCGTCTTACCGGTGAAGGAACCCAGAAGGTGCGCGGGAAACACCTCATCCGGCTTGACGCCGCTGGTTTGGCGGCGCTTCTGCACCTCTTCCGCAAAGGCGGTGAGCGTTGCTACCTCGTCCGGCGTCCACTGCTTCATGCCCACGGGAGGCATCTTGATGTTTTTGTCCGTAGTGGTGATGCGCTCGACGCTGGAGGCGTGGTTATCGGGGTCGAAATGGCCTTCGGCCAGCATCTTCTGGAAGGCGTCCCTGGGCTGCTTGAGCATCAGGAACTGCGAAGCGTTCGTCGCGCCGTGACACATCACACAGCCGCCGTCGTCGCGGGCCATCAGGGGCCAGATTTCCTTCTCGAAGCGCGCTGTAAGCGCCTGAGCATCTTCCAACGAAAGACCGGCCACCGTGGCGGCGGCGGCGGCAGCAGGCGCGCCGTTTTTCGTGGCTGCCTTCTTCGTGGTGGACTGCGCGAAGGCGGTAAAGCCGAGCGCGGCGAAAAATGCCGTCGTCAGCCCCCACCCCATCAGAGCGCGAACACGGATGCCTCGGTGCATAAACTTTCCTTTGTCGGCAAACAACGAACAAGCGTCCTGCCGGTTGTCAACGCGCGAAGTGGCTTCATCGCCGTTTCAATTTCAATACCCAAATGGCCTTTTATTATATCGCCGAAGCGGGCCAGGCGCAAACCAACGCCAGGCATGTCGCCCGCTCCTTTCTATTGACAATGAACGGCTCCCTTTAGTTCATATTTCTCGTTCCGGAAGAGATTATGCGACACCCGTCTTGACACCGGCACATTACAATCACTATAATGGCCCGGAAACGGACGAAGGAGCAAACGGTGAGAAATATAATGAAGGCGGCGGCGGCGCTGGCCCTGGCTGGCGGAGCAATGGCTGCCGCCCCGAAACCCGCAGCCGCTCAGCTTGGCAGTATTATCCCTATCCGCGTGAAGGCGGGAATATTCACGCCGCAGGATAAAGATACGCGAAATGCGGCGGGAAGCACGGTGTTCAACGCCGAGATAGATCTGACGGTTCCCTCGCCGGGAGCGGGGCAGACGATCTTCACGGCAGGATACGCCGAAGGCAGTAAAAGCGGGCGCAGGTTCCGTATGATTCCGCTGACCGTCTCGCAGGTCTTTTCGCCGCCGAACCCGGCGGCGGGGCTGACCGGCAACGTCTACTTCGGGGTGGGGGCGGGCGTCTACCTGCTGCGGGCATCGGGAGGCGGCGGCACCGCCACCGGGTCGCGGGAAAAAACCACGTTCGGCGGCTTCGCCGTGGTGGGCTACCTGTTCCCCCAGACCTATTTTATCGAAGGCAAATACCATGTCGCCGGGGATGTTGATGGGCTTTCTCCCAACGGCCTGGCAATCCTGCTGGGGCGGCGCTTTTAAATTAAGAGGATACGATTCAAGGAGGCTTGTGCATTGAACAAAGTAATTCGCCGCTTCTTCGTGGCGGCAGGCGCGCTGCTGGCGCTGGCAGGCAGCGGCGGCTCTGGAGCGCAGGCGCAGGTAGGGGTGGAGCGGCCCCTGTCCGTTCAGGCGGGCGTGTTTCTGCCCATTGACCGATTCGTCCGAGCCGGAAGCGATGATGCGCTGCTTATGGTTGAGGTGCGGTACACGGTCCAGAATCTGATCACTTCCAACTCCATCACCGTGCTGAGCGCGGGCTATACCCGGAGCCAGGACTTTCTCATGGCCCCGATTACCCTGGCGCAGATATTCCGCAACAGCCCGATTCCGGGCACCGGTGCCTACTACGGTGCGGGTATCGGGATTTATATCACCGACCTGGACATCCCCGACACCAGCGGAAGGACGAAAAACCTGTTCGGCGGTTTCCTTATGGCCGGTATGAACTTTTCCCAGGGGCGCGCGTTCGCCGAGGCCAAGTATCATATCGTCAATCAATATGATACGAAGCAGGTGGACGGTCTTCAGCTAAGCGTTGGGGCGCGGTTCTAACGCTCCGCGAAATGGGCAGGCAGGAGAACGAGTGAGCGAGCGGCGGCGTCATCTCTTTTCTGTCTGCCCGGCTTCCACGAGAAGTAGCGCGGAAGGATACAGCAGACACGCAGCGGCGGCGACCACCCCGGAATCGTTGATGAGCAGCGCCGCCAGCCCGGCGACGCCTGCCGCTCGGAGCGCGGCGGCGGCGTCACTATCGGTTAACAGTACCGCTGCCACGCGCCCGCGCCGCCGCAGATACAGCCACACGGCAACCTCCGTAAGCAGCAGCACGGCCCAGGGACTGGTTCCCAGGAGCCGCGCGCCCATCGCTATTTTGCGCGCCGCGATCTCGGCAAGCGGGGCGAAACCACGTTCCCGCGCCGCCGCCGCCGCCTGCCCTATATGTGTCCGCGCCCCCGCTCCCCGCGACGCTTCCCAATAAACGAACGCCGCAACCAGGGCAGCCGCCACACCGATAAACGCCCATATTTGCCGCCGGTGCGCCACCGCCGGTGCCGCTGCTGTTTCGGCAGCACGCCGCACTCCCCGCAGCGCCCGTGTCAAAAAACCGGCCAAGGCAGCGATCAGCCCACCAAAGTCCGCGCCCCATCGCGGAAGCCCCAGCAGCGCCGCGACGACCATGCCGCTCAGCGCCGCGCCCCAGACACTTTGAACCGGGATCAGCAGCGCCGCGCCTAAGAGCGCACCCGCCGCCTCGTTGCCGATGCCGTAATAACGGGCCGCCTCGACAACGGAATACGAAAACGGCGAGCGTGCCAGTAATGGCCCGCCTAAGAGCGTATCCAGCAGGAGTGTAAGGGTCGTGACAACGCAGACTCCGATCAGCAGCGGGCGCGGGCCAAAGCGCAGTCCCAGAAGCGGCGGAACCAGGCTGAAACCGAAGGCGATAAGATAGACGATTCCGGCCTGTCCCACCCCTTCGGGAGCAAGCGGCGCGGCCAGCACAAGCGCGGCAGGAACGGATGCTGCCCACACCGCCCCGTAACACCCCCGGTGCCAGGCTGCCGCCAGGAGCAGCGCGCCCGCCAGAACCCAGGGCACGAAAATCAGCAGTTTCTGTTCTCGCACCTGCGCTGCCCATGCCTGTGCCCGCCGCTCCAGATAGGTTGCCGCCGCTTCCCCACGCGGCGCAGGAATCGCTTTGATTATCCGCCCCGCTCCGATGGCCTGTGATTGCTGGGGAAGGCCCAGAAGCGCGGCGACTGTGGCCGCGATGTCGGTATTGGCGACCAGGCCCGGCGTGCCCCGTGTCGTGGGGGACGTAAGGAGGGTCGGCGTGAAAGGCGCTTCCCGCTGCCATAGAAGCACCGGCCCCAGGCGCTCGCCGCGCGCCGCTGCCGCGTCGGAGGGCCGGGGTGTTACCAGAAGCAGCCTGAAAGGCTCGCCGGGGGCAGTCATGCGGTCGATCAGCGTGTCCAGGCGGCGCAGGGCGCTGTTTCGCTGCTCCCTTGTGGCGCGCGGCAGGGCAAAGCGAGCATAAGCATCCGCACGGGCCAGATCGTCAAATTCGACAATGACCAGCACCGGAGCGGATGCGTGCAGCAGAGCCTGACGCGCCGCATCCGCCAGCCGAACCGGATCGGTAGCGACGCCGTCAGGAGCCTCCGGCAGGCGTACGCGCCACGCAGCCTCTTCCTCATCACCGGCTTCGGGCAGTCCCGCGACGATGCGCGCGCCCGGCCCGGCGAGCGCCGTCACCCGGATTCCCGACGCTCGCAGCGTATCGCCCAGGCTCCGGTCAGCCCGGCCCGGCGAGCGCGTGCCGAACGCGATAGTCCGATACGCCGAAGCGGGGGTTGAATCCGGGGCGCGCGTCGGCATCAGAGCCACAGGGGCGGTTTCCATCAGGCGCTTGAGGGTCGGTGTGTGCGGGCCGCGCCAGTCAGCCAGAGACGCCCCCGGAGCCAGCAGAAGAAGGACGCGGGCAGGCGGTGTTACCGGCTGCGCGCGAGCAATTCGGACGCAAAACGACAGCAGAACCATTGCCGCTGCCAGCCCGATGAATAAGGATCTGCTCATTGCCCCAGCGCCTTGCGATACACGGCGTCGGTCGCCGCAAGCATACCTTCACGGGCGAAATAGGCGGCGGCGCGTGCGCGGCCCGCTGTTCCCAGCGCGCGGGCGCGCGTGGGGTTCGTTAGCAGCGATTCGAGCGCGGCGGCCAGGGCGGCGGGGTCGCGCGCGGGTACGAGCAGCCCCGTCTCTCCCTCCGCCACCACCTCCGGCAGCCCCCCCACGCGCGTCGCCACCACGGGAAGGCCCGCCGCCATCGCCTCCAGCGCCGCAATCCCCAGCCCCTCCTCGCGCGACGGCAGACACAGCACGTCCGAGGCCGCCAGCAGCAGCGGCACGTCCTCGCGCATCCCCAGCAGCCTCGCCTTTTTCTGCAATCCCAGAATCCGAACCTGATGATCGAGCGCGGCGCGCAGCGGGCCGTCACCGGCGACGAGGAACCGCGCTTCAGGCATCCGGGTCAGCGTCAGCGCGGCGGCCTCCAGAAACGTCCCCACTTCCTTTTCCGGCGATAAACGCGCCACGCACACGGCCACGGGCGCGTCCAAATCCAGAGAAAGCGCCACGCGCGCGGCGTTCTGCGCCGGAAGCGTTTTTTCCGCGAATCGGGCCATATCCACGCCGTTCGGGATGACCACGAGGCGGCCCGGATCGCCGACCACCGTTCGCGCACTGTCGGCGACCGCCTGCGATACGGCGATAACGAACCGCGCCCGCCGAAACGCCGCGCGCAGCAGAATGCCCAGCGGAAGTGAGAGGCGGGGAACCAGATTGTGCAGCGTGATAACCAGCGGCAGCCCCGCAGCGACGGATGCGGCGGCGAACAGCGGCGTCCAGCGCAGGCCGTGGCCGTGCAGCAGGACGGCGCGCCGCTCACGCGCCCAGCGCCCCGCCGCCGCGCCCGCCCGCAGCATCTCTGCGCCCCCCGGCGCTCCCGGCAGGGAAAGCGGGAGCCGATCCGCCGCATCGGGCACGGCATCCGCGAGCGCATGGAGCACCTCGGGCGGGGCGGCGAGCAGCGCGGAGCTTTCCGGGGCGAGCAGCAGGGAGCGCACCTGGCTCCGCATGCCCCCTTCGGCGGGCCGCAGCAGATGAGCGACCCGAAGAAGCGGCGGCGAGGATGGCAGCAGCGGCGGCGTTGTGGCAGTCATAAAGTGTGGCTGCGTCCACTATACGGCCTGCGGCGCGCGGCGTCAAACCGCAGGGTTAGGGAGTATCAACTCTGGGTAATTTGCTTGCGAAGGCAAACAGTTAGGAGAACAGATTATGGCTATTGAAGACCTTCGCAAGAGCGAGATGATGGCGCACCTGTTGGATGCACTGGATAAAGGCACCGACATCGGCCACTACGGGCGGCTGGTGTTCGCGATGGTAGCGCGGCATTTTGTGGACGAAGAGGAGCTGGTGACGCTTCTCCAGAAAGACCGGGACTTCAGCGAGGAGCAGGCCCGCGCGCTGGTGCAGCAGGTGCAGGGCCGCGATTATAACCCGCCGCGCCGGGAGCGGATTTTAGAATGGCAAAAGGAGCAGGAGTTCCCGATCATTCCAAACCCGGACGACTCCGGCAACGTCTACCGGGATTTGCAGTTCCCGGACAGCCTGTACGAGCAT
>JAUJOK010000028.1:0-2381 GCA_030447685.1 Armatimonadaceae bacterium | reverse complement strand
CGACTCCGGCAACGTCTACCGGGATTTGCAGTTCCCGGACAGCCTGTACGAGCATATCAGCGAATACCACGAGCAGAAGGCAGCCACGGCGGGTACGGGTTAGTCACCACGCCGCCGGGCGGCATAGGCCAGCAGGAACCCGCCCGCGACCGCGCCCAGCGCCGCGCCGATGATCGGCGCGGCGCTTTTTCCTATCGCCTCCCCGCCGGGGCGGAACATCTCGGCGGCGGCACGAGCCATGACCGAACGGGGAACGATTCGCGCCGCCACAGCCCGCGCATAGTTGGCATGTCCGATGACGGTGAAGGACGCATTGCGCTCCAGCGCCCGAAGGCTCGCCTCAGCCACCTCGTCCGCCGTACTCTGTGGCACGTTCTCGAAGCTGCCCCGCCCGCGCGAGGAACCAAAGTCGAAGTTGGTGTCGGTGCCGCCCGGACAAACGCCGACCACACGCACCCCCCGGTCCCGATTTTCCGCCCAGAGCGCTTCGGAAAACGACAGCACAAACGCCTTGGTCGCTCCATAAGTCGCCATGAAAGGGACGGGCTGAAAGGCCGCCGTGGAGGCGATGTTGATGACGCCGCCGCGCCGCCGCCGCGCCATGCCGGGCAGGTAAAGCCGCGTCAGGGCGACCACGGCAGCGACATTGACGGCGACCATATCCCTTTCCCGGTCGGCGGGGCGCTCGTCGAAGTAGCCGTGCGAGCCAAAGCCCGCGTTATTGACCAGCAGGTCGATTTGCAGATCAAGGCGGTCGGTTTCCGCCTTAATCTGGGCCGGGGTGTCCGCATCCGCCAGATCGGCGGGAACCACGAATGCCGCTGTCCCGTGCGCTTCCTTCAGCTCGTCCGCGAGCGCCTGGAGCCTATCCGCCGAGCGCGCGACCAGGACCAGCTCGTCGATTCCCCGCGCCGCAAGCTTCCGGGCAATCGCCTCTCCGATTCCCGACGATGCGCCCGTCACCAGAGCCGTGCTGCTGCTGTAATCGTACATATTCAAATCCTTGCGTGCCTGTAGAAAGCCCCACTGCGCCCCGGTCTGGGGAGTTCTGATGAAGAGCGGGAGCATACCGCGCCACCCTGTTCTGAACCCCCCGACCGGGGGCAGGAGGGCAACTCCTTAACTGTACCTTACTTTGATGTCAGAACATCCGGATAACTGACGGCTCGCTCGGCCCGCCGCGCCAGCAGGCCGTAACAGGAAGGAACGATGACCAAGCTCATAACCAGTGAGAACAGCAGGCCGGAGATTGCATTTTCCCCCTTCACCTTTCCACATACAAGGCCGGCCTGATTAATAGAGACGGCGGCTACTTGGCCGTCGCTGGTTCTGTCGTGGCTGCTGGCTTTGCGGCTTTATCCTTAACGAAGAGCAGCATAGCCGTGCCGCCTTCATGGGCATCCACGGTCGCCTGAAGGCCGCCGCTGAAGTCCCAGGCTTTGCCCGCTTTATCCGCCCCGCCGGTGAAGATCACATTGCCGTCCGGGGACAGGACGAGCGCGGTGACGCCGCCTTTATGCGCGTCCTTCACCGTCGAAAGCAGCTTGCGGGTGCCGGTATCCCAAATCTTCACGCTGCCGTCGGCGTCGCCGGTCAGCAGCTTTTTACCATCGGGTGTGAGGGCCATGACGGCGATAGCTGCCCCTTTTCCGCCGTCGAAGTTGCCCATACCGTCGCGACTGAAGTATTTGACCGTGCCGTCCGCGCCCCCCGTATACAGCATCTGTCGGGCAATATCCCCGGTCATAGTTCGCAGCCCGCCGGTATGTCCGGTCGGAATGTCCGTCTGCAGGGTTCCGTTATCGTCCCAGAGCTTGATCGCGCCGTCCGCCCCGCCGGTGACATACATACCCGGAACAGTCAGGATGCCGACAACCGCTCCCTCATGGGCATCAATGGTCTTGATAAGCGCGCCGTCCGCCGCACTCCAGATCTTCACCTTTTTGTCGGTTCCGCCGGAAAGGATTTTTTTGCCGTCCGCCGTGACCGCAAGGCTGGTGACACCGCCGTCATGGGCGTCGATAGTTTTCGCGAGCGTGCCGTCCGCCGCATTCCACAGCTTGACTTTTTTATCGGCCCCACCGGTGATGATGGTCTTGCCATCGGCGGTAATGGCGATAACGGACACCGCGCCACTATGGGCATCTACTGTTTTTCGCAGCGAGCCGTCTTCCGTGCTCCACAGCTTGACTTTGCCGTCCTTTCCCGCCGAGTAGATCGTGTCGGCAAAGGCGGGAACGGGCAGCAAAAACGCCGTGCCGAGAGCGGCAGCGATGAGCGGGACAGAGCGAAATCGAGAGACCATATCTTATTCTCCTTCAAGCGTATATTGTTAACGACAGTTGACGAAGGAAAATGTTGCCGCTCAAGCGATCAGACGG
>JAUJOK010000027.1 GCA_030447685.1 Armatimonadaceae bacterium | reverse complement strand
TGCCGCCGCCGGGGACGATGCCCTCCTCGACCGCCGCGCGGGTGGCCGAAAGCGCATCCTCGAACCGGTGCTTCTTTTCTTTCAGTTCCGTTTCGGTGGCCGCGCCGACCTGAATCACGGCGACGCCGCCCGCCAGCTTGGCGAGCCGTTCCTGAAGCTTTTCGCGGTCGTAGGAAGAATCGGTCGTCTCGATCTGCTTGCGAAGCTGCTGGATGCGGCCCTGAACGGCCTGCGCCGTGCCCCCGCCCTCAACGATTGTCGTCTCTTCCTTGGTGATGGTAACTTTCTTGGCCTGGCCGAGCATGTTCAGCAGCGACTCATCCACGTTCTTAAGCTGAATGCCCAGATCCTCGCTGATAAACGTGCCGCCGGTCAGAACCGCCAGGTCCTCCATCATCGCCTTGCGGCGGTCGCCGAAGCCGGGGGCCTTGACCGCGACGACGTTCAGGATGCCGCGAATCTTGTTGACCACCAGGGTCGCCAGCGCGTCGCCGTCCACATCCTCGGCAACAAGCAGGATCGGGCGGCGGCTCTGCGCCAGGTTCTCCAGCAGGGGCAGCAGGTCGGCGGCGGCGCTTATCTTCTTCTCGTACAGAAGGATGAAGGGGTTTTCGATAACCGCCTCCATGCGCTCCGGGTCGGTGACGAAGTAGGGGGAGATATAGCCCTTGTCGAACTGCATACCCTCGACCAGGTCGAGGTTCGTGCCGGTTCCCTTGCTCTCCTCAACGGTGATAACGCCGTCCTTGCCAACCTTGTCCAGCGCCTCGGCGATCATCTGGCCGATTTCGGGGTCGTTATTGCCCGCAATCGCCGCGACCTGCGCAACGGCCTCGTTCTCGACGGGGATCGCGTTCTCTTTGAGCGCGGCGATAGCGGCCTCCACGGCCTTGTCGATACCGCGCTTTACGGCCAGCGCATGGCCGCCCGCCGCGACATACCGCAGACCTTCATTGACAATGGACTGTGCCAGCACGGTCGCGGTGGTCGTACCGTCCCCGGCCACATCGTTGGTCTTGGAGGCGACCTCGCGCACCAACTGCGCGCCCATGTTCTCGAAGTGGTCTTCCAGCTCGATCTCCTTGGCGACGGTGACGCCGTCCTTGGTGATCGTCGGCGAACCCCACTTCTTGTCGATTACCACGTTCCGCCCACGCGGGCCGAGCGTCACCTTGACGGCGTTGGCGACGGCGTTCGCGCCCCGCTCCAGCGCGCGGCGGGCGTTCTCGTCAAACAGAATATCTTTCGCTGCCATTTGTTTTATTTTCTCCTGAAGGATAAAAGCTATGCGGTCCGGACGGCATAAATCTGGTCTTCGTCCAGAATCATCAGGGTGTCGTCGCCCTGCTTGAACTCCGTCCCGCCGTATTTGGAATAGATAACTACATCACCGACCTGCACGGTCAGTGGGCGGCGCTCGCCATTATCGAGCGTGCGGCCCGCGCCGACGGCAAGCACGGTTCCTTCCTGAGGCTTCTCTTTGGCGGCGTCGGGGAGAATAATCCCGCCGGACGATCTTTCCTGCGCTTCGCTGGGTTTAACCACGACCTTATCACCGAGGGGGCGTATCATTGTGGTCGTTTTCCTCCTGAAATCTCGTAAGTTTTGGCAGTCAAGTATGACGAGTGCCAAAGCCGATTATACGTTGAGAAGATGTTATCTGTCAAGGGCTGCGAAGGTGGAGAGGGGCGTGGAACCCCTTCTTAACATTACTTTAATATCCGCTTAATAATGCCTTAACATAGTGGGGGTACACTCTCCATCGGCAAACCGCGCACCGAAGGCCGGAAATCGCTCGGCCCCGCCGCAGGCGAATTGTCAAATGAAAGTCCGAGGAGGACTGGAAATGATCCACCGAAACCCCTGTCCGCGCGCCGCATCCGCAGCCCGCCGATTTGGCTTTACCTTGATCGAGCTTCTCGTCGTCATCGCCATTATTGCAATACTGGCGGCGATCCTTTTCCCTGTCTTTGGTCAGGCCCGCGAAAGCGCGCGGCAGGCAAGCTGTTTGTCGAACGGCAAACAGATTGCGCTCGCGGCAATTATGTATTCCCAGGACTACGATGAGTTATGGCCCATCGTCGGCGGTGAGAACTCTAACACGGTTCTGGAAGGCAAGAAGTCCGATGGCTCGCCGTTCAATGGCTGGTCGCTGGTTTTGCAGCCCTACACCAAAAACCGCGCCATGTTCCTGTGCCCCTCCATGCCCCGGACATTCCAGGGCGGCGGCGGCTGCTCGCGGTTCAACGGCCAGCCGATAACAAACTCCTACTCTTATAACTGGTTCCTCGGCGCGGACGGTTCCTACGGTTCGCCGGGGGACAACGACTACGGCCAGTCACCGGACAGATCATGGATAGGCAGGACACCCGCCAGCCATGCGGCCATCGCTCAGCCCGCCAATACTATCGCCTTCCTGCACTCCAACAGCGTGCCTCCCTATGGAAACACCTGGGGCTGCACCTATATGACCATTGAGACGCCCGACTTCATCAACAAGATTCGTATGCGCGTCGTCCACAAGGAGGGCGACAACCTGAGTTTTGCGGACGGGCACACCAAGTGGTATGAGGTGAAGGACGCTGATAGCGCCGGGCGGCGGCGGCCTACCTACATTCGCGCCAAGCGCGGCATCTGGATGTGGCCCTACTACCCGAACAATACCGGCGGCTATCCCGTTCACGATTGACCCCTTTCCTCCCGCCCCTTCGCGCCAGGGCCGGCAGGTTTTCAGGAACCTGTCGGCCAATTCTTTCCTGTTGCTGTCTGGAAATCGACCTATGATAAAAACCCCCTTCGTCCTGACACTGAGCCTGATTGCCGCAGCCGTCGCGCCGCAGGTTGATACGCCCCGCGTGGGACCGGCTTCTCAGGACGGCCACATTGTCGCCACGGGCCAGAGGATTCGTCCGGCGGGAGATTCCGTGGAGTTCAGCGGTCGTCCCGTGGATTTGGCGCTCGCCCCCCATGGCCGGACGCTGTATGTGAAGGACAATCGGGGGCTGGTGGCGATAGATACGCAGACCTGGAAAGTGCGCCAGGAACTGCCCTTCACCGAGGGGAGCGGCGGCGGCTCCCCGGACGGCATCGCGATCACCCGCGACGGCTCCCGTGTGTACGCCACCACCGCGCAGAATCATCTGGCCGAAGCGAAAGTGACCTCCGAGGGCCGTCTCGCCTGGGGGCGTACTATCCTCCTGCCGGGGCCACCGCCGGACGGCAAAGGATACGCGCATCCCTGCGGCATCGCGCTGTCTCCCGACGAAAAGCGGGCCTATGTCTGCCTGTCCCGGAACAACAGCCTGGGCGTCATTGATTTGGAATCCGGTATGCTGCGCCGGGAAATCCGGGTCGGAGTCGCCCCCTTCGATGTTGCGCTGTCGGCGGATGGGCGCACGGCTTTTGTTTCCAATTGGGGCGGGGCGCACCCGGAACCGGGCGAGCGCCGCGCGAATTCATCGGGAACGGACGTGGCGGTGGATCGGCGCGGAATCGCGGTGCAGGGAAGCATCTCCTTTGTGGACGTGGAGGAGGGGCGCGAAACCAGCCAGACGCCGACCGGCCTTCATCCGTCGGACGTGGTTCTCAGCGCCGACGGCAGCACGCTTTTCGTCGCCAACGCCAATTCGGACACCGTCAGCGTTCTGGATGTCGCCACTCGCCGGACCCGCGAAACGCTGCTCGTCCGTCCCGACCCCCGGCTGCCCTACGGGAGCGCGCCCAACGCCCTGGCGCTGAGCCGGGACGGCGCGACCTTGTACGTCGCGAACGGCGGCAACAATGCGGTCGCGGTGGTTTCGATGAAAAGCGGCAAGCAGGGGCGAAGCGAAATCCGGGGTTTCATTCCCGCCGGGTGGTATCCCGGCAGCGTGGTCACCGATGGAAAAAACCTGTACATCGCCAACGTCAAAGGGCTTGGCTCACGACGCCGGGAAGAGGGCGACAAGGGCTGGCACGTCAAGCGGTTCCTGGGCACCATCAACCGGGTGCCGATTCCCGGCGCGGGAATGCTTGCAAGCTATACCCGGCAGGTTCACGCGGACGGGCGCATTCCTGAAATATTGAAAGCGTGGGAGCGGGCGCAAAGCGGTCAGGCCGCCGTTCCGGTACCAGAGCGCCCCGGAGAATGTTCCGTTTTCGAGCACATGGTTTACATCATCAAAGAAAATCGGACCTACGACCAGGTGTTCGGCGATCTGCCGCAGGGCGACGGCGACCCCCGCCTGTGTATTTTCGGGCGCGAAGTGACCCCCAACCACCACGCCCTGGCCGAGCAGTTCGTGCTGCTGGACAACTTCTACTGCAACGGGGTGAATTCGGCGGACGGCCACGCCTGGTCTACGGAAGGCAACGTCACCGGTTATCTGGAAAAGGCTTTCGGCGGCTTCACCCGCACCTATACCTTTGGCGACGATCCGCTCTCGTATTCGTCGTCCGGCTTTATCTGGGACAGCGTTTTGCTGGCTGGCCTTTCCTTCCGCAACTTCGGTGAAATGGATTACGCCACGCCGGTTCCCGCGAATGCCACTTTCAAGGCGATCTACGACGATTTCCGTGGGAAGACCGGGAAAATCCGCTTTACGCAGAACATCGGCATCGCGCGTCTGCGCGGCTACAGCAGTCCGAGCTATCCCGGCTGGAACATGCGTATCCCCGACGTTCTGCGCGCCGAGGCGTTTCTCAGGGAACTGAAACAGGCCGAGACGCCCGGTACCTGGCCAAACCTGACAATAGTTTATCTGCCGCAGGACCACACCTCCGGCACCGCGCCCGGCGAACCGACGCCCCGCGCGCACATGGCTGACAATGACCTCGCCCTGGGGCGGATCATCGAGGGGATCAGCCGGAGCCGCTTCTGGCCGAAGACCTGCGTTTTCGTTATTGAGGACGACCCGCAGGACGGCTTCGACCACATAGACGGCCACCGCTCCCTGTGCCTGGTCGTCAGCCCGTACACGAAGCGCGGCGCGGTCGTCTCCGACTTCTATAATCAGACGTCGCTGCTGCACACAATCGCGCGTATTCTCGGCATTCCGCCGTTGAATCAGATGGACGCCCTATCCCCGGTGATGACCGCCTGCTTCCAGAAGACGCCCGACCTGCGTCCTTATCGCGCGCTGCCCAACCGCATCCCGCTGGACGAACTGAACCCGAAACTGAGCGCTCTGAGCGGCAGAAAACACTATTGGGCGCAAAAGAGCCGGGAGCTTCCGCTGGAAAAGTTCGATCAGGCGGATGAAGACACCCTGAACCGCATCCTCTGGCACTCCATCAAGGGTGTGAATGCCCCATACCCTGCCCACCTCGCTGGAGCGCACGGCACGGGTCTGAAGGCGCGGCGTCTGCGCCGGGAGGATAGGTCACAAAAGCCCGGCCCATAGGAAATTCCGGTTAGCCCCCGGCTCATTTCCTATTTTCTAACGACGCTTTCGTGCACCAGTCGCGTCCCATCCCCGCTTTCCGTCAGGCGGTACGCAATGGCCTCCCGTGATTCAAAGCGCAGCATCGTGCCGGCCCGCGAACTATCCGTGACGTTGAAGCCACGGGCAAGAAAGGCTTTCGCCTGTTCCGGTGTCGCCGCCGCCGCCGCCGGAGTGGCTCCGTCTTCGTCGGGGGCGCGCTCGGCGGCGTCCGCTGCATAGGAGAGCAGCAGCTTCGGCCAGAACTTGCGAAACAGAGCCGGATCACCGAAGATGTCGGCGGCGATGACCTTCCCGTCCACGGCGGCAACTACCCCCACCACCGGATGCGGGGTGCGTTCAAGACGCGCTGTGAGCGCCGCTGCGTAGGGTGTGATGCGTTCCCGCGCATTGCCCTCTTCCAGGTTCAACACCGCGCGGTAGGCTTCCGTGGCGGGGCGCGCATCGAAGGAGCGGTTCTTTTTATTGATCTCGTTCCACACCACGTCCTGCGTTTTCGCCGGATGATCGGCGAAGGGGGGGCAATCCGCGTCCGGCATAAACTGGGTCTCCTGCGCGGCAGCCCGTAGGTGCGGGGCCGCAAGCGAGGCGGCGGTCACGCGGAACTCGGAGGCGGGGCCATCGGAGCGTCCCTTTTCCATGCAGAAGACGGCGATAGGCACGCTGCGCCCGCCGGGTGGAAGGAGCGTGTCCGTGGCGACAACGCGGTCCTGGCAGCCGCCGATCAGTCCCTCGCCCGAGGGGATAAAAAGGGGCCGGGAGCCATTGTTCGTTACCAGCAGCACGTCGCGTTCCAGGTCTCCCGCGCCCTCGCTCACCGTCACCAGACCCGAATGCAGCCCTTCGTCCAGCGTCATATAGCTACCCCTGGCCTTCGCCGACCGGGCATGAACGGGAATCAGCGTCAGGTTACGAAAGGTGTGTGGTGTGCCGAATGTGCGACCGGCCTGCCGTGCGGCGGCCAGGGCAGGGGACGGCACGCCTGCGTAATCGGGCTGCGAGACACCGGGAATCGGCGCATACAGGTCGTCGTCCTGTTGTGCGGATGCCAGGGACGCGTCGCGCACCCGCAGGGCGACGAGCGCGCCGACCAGAACCAGCAGTGTAATTCCGACAAGCGCGGCGAGTCTGCTTGACGTCATGACAGTTAACCCCCGGACCGCGTCCGGCACGACATGCCGGAGGGAAGATGGCTACATGATACCCGCAGACTTTCGTTTCCTGAAGCGTTCTTTTTCGATGCCGTGCGGCGGCCTTGACGCTTACCCGCGCCCGTCGCTATACTGAAGCGCATAACGCCCACACGCTCCAGAAAGAGATAGCGATGAAACCGGCTGAGCAATCGCAAACGGGTTCCGTCTATGGCCCCTGGGACCTTTCGGCACTGGAGCGGACGCCATCAATCACGATTGGCTCCCGGTATTCTGTCCGCGAAGGCGACCTTGCGGTCACGCTTTCGGAACTGTACTACGCCGGGGAACCGTGGATGGGGCGGCCAAGCCGCGTGTTCGCCTGTTACGCCCGGCCCGATGAACCACGTGAGAATCCGCTTCCCGCGATGGTTCTGGTGCATGGCGGCGGCGACACCGCCTCGCCGGAGTGGGCGCGCTCTGGGCATCGCGCGGCTACGCGGCGCTGGCGATGGACCTGTACGGCATAGGGCCGGACGGAAAGCGCCTGCCGGACGGGGGACCGGATTGGAGTGACTATGATATCGCCTGCTTGAAGGCAGGACTGAAAAACGGATGGATGTACCAGGCGGTGGCGAGCATTATTCGCGGTATCTCCGCCTTGTGCTCGTTTCCGAAGTGGATGAAAATCGTGTCGGAATCACGGGCATCTCCTGGGAGGGATTTTCACCTGTATCGTCATGGGCCTGGATCGTCGCCTCAAGCTGGCTGTACCCAGATCTATGGCTTTGGCTTCAACCCGACATTAGGTATCGGCGCGGACTTCACGGAGTCCGAGCGCGAACTGGTGCGAGCGAACTTCGAGCCGGGACTTTATCTTCCCCAGTGCCGAATCCCCGTTCTCTGGCTGACGGGAACCAATGAAGCCCATGCAAACCTGGACAGGTTTCGGCAGAGCTATCGCGCGACGAACGGCCCCCGCACGCTTTGCGTTACCGTCCGCCCGCGCATACCGATCCCAGATGGCGGATCGGGGCTGGGAGCGGCAGGAGATTCATCTTTTCACCGACTCCATTTTTCGGGGTACGCCTGGCCTGGCTGCCGTGACGGGGCAGGAGATAAATGACGGCACGGTTCACGTCCGCTTTACCAGTCCTATTCCCGTGGCGAACGCGGCGATCCACTGGACAACGGACTGCGAAAAAGACTGGTCGGCGCGCCGCTGGCACAGTGCGCGTGTGAAGCTGACAGAGGCTGGCGAAGCGTCGGCGGCGCTTCCCCCGGAGCGACCAGTCGTTTTCTTCCTGACCCTGATGGACCGTCGCGGCGCGGTTGTCAGCACCGAGCACATTGAGCTAAAGGGCGAGGACGCCGCTACGCTGGCCGGAAGCCAGCCATAGCCTGCGCGAACGGTGCGCCTGCCTTTTCCACCCTTGACGCTCGCCCGTCCCTCTGGCTATACTGAAGCACGCAACGACGATATATTCCACAGAAGGAAGAAGATAGCGATGGAACAGGCGGGCGAATCGAAGGCGATTGAGGCGCATCTGACTGAGGATCGGGTTTTTCCGCCCGACTCGGCGTTCACGGCGCAGGCAAATATCAATGACCCGGCGGTTTATGAGCGCGCGGCTGCCGACCCGCAGGCGTTCTGGGCGGAATGGGCGGGGCAGTTAGACTGGATGACGCCCTGGAATACGGTCTGCGAATGGAACCCGCCGCACGCCAAATGGTTCCTCGGCGGGCAGCTCAATGTATCCGCGAACTGCCTGGACCGGCATGTGCGGACGGCGCGGCGCAACAAGGCGGCCATTATCTTCGAGGGGGAGCCGGGCGATACGCGCGTTCTGACCTACTACGACCTGTGGCGCGAGGTGAATCAGTTCGCGGGCGTGCTGAAGAACCTCGGGGTCAATAAAGGCGACCGGGTGACGATCTACCTGCCGATGATTCCCGAAGCGGCTGTCGCCATGCTGGCCTGCACGCGCATTGGGGCCGTGCATTCCGTGGTATTCGGCGTCTTCTCCTCGGACAGCCTGCGCGAGCGCATCAACGATTCGCAGAGCAGAGTGCTGATTACGGCGGACGGCGGCTGGCGGCGCGGCAGCGTCGTTCCCTTGAAGGCCGCCGCCGACACCGCCCTGGACGGCGGAGCCTGCCCGACCATCGAGCATGTTATCGTCTACAGCCGCACCTCCGACCCCGGCACCGTCTCGATGCAGGAAGGGCGCGACCAGTGGTGGCACCGGCTGATGGAAAACGCGCCCGCACGGACGGAACCGGAGCCGATGGATGCCGAAGACCCACTGTATATATTGTACACATCCGGCTCCACGGGCAAGCCCAAGGGCATCCTGCACACCACGGGCGGCTATCTGACCCAGGTACACGCGACGGTTAAATCGGTGTTCGACATGAAAGACGAGGACGTCTACTGGTGCACCGCCGATGTCGGCTGGGTAACCGGGCACTCCTATGTCGTCTATGGCCCGCTGGCGGCGGGTGCCACGGTTTTGATGTACGAGGGCGCGCCCGACTGGCCGCAGCGTGACCGCTTCTGGGAACTGATCGAAAAATACGGCGTCACCATCTTCTACACCGCGCCCACCGCGATCCGCGCCTTTATGAAATGGGGGACGGAGCACCCGGCGGGCCACGACCTGTCCAGCCTGCGCCTGCTGGGTTCGGTGGGCGAGCCGATAAACCCGGAAGCGTGGATGTGGTACCAGGAACATATCGGCGGCGGGCGCTGCCCCATCGTCGATACCTGGTGGCAGACGGAAACCGGGGCTATCCTGATTACCCCACTTCCCGGTCTGACCGCCACCAAGCCCGGTTCGGCGACCCGGCCTTTCCCCGGTATCGCGGCGGACGTGGTGGACGAGAACGGCAACTCCGTGCCGCTGGGCGGGGGCGGCTTTCTGGTCCTGAAAGAGCCGTGGCCGTCGATGCTGCGGACGCTCTGGGGCGACGATGAGCGATACCGTAACGTCTACTGGAGCAAGTTCGACGGCAAGTTTTACTTCGCGGGTGACGGGGCCAAGCGCGACGACGAGGGCTACTTCTGGCTGCTGGGCCGCGTGGACGACGTGATGCTGGTCGCGGGCCATAACATCAGCACGATGGAGGTGGAATCGGCCCTGGTAGACCATCCCTCCTGTGCCGAGGCCGCCGTGATCGGACGAACGCATGAGATCAAGGGACAGGCCATCGCCGCGTTCGTCACCGTCAAGGAGGGCATGGGCGCGAACAGCGACCTGGCCAGAGAACTGAAGGAGCACGTTTCCCGCAAACTGGGCGCGATCTGCCGCCCCGACGATATTTTGTTCACCGCCGAGCTTCCCAAGACCCGCTCCGGCAAGATCATGCGCCGCCTGCTGCGCGACATCGCCGAGGGCCGCGCCCTGGGAGACACGACGACGCTGGCGGACCCCAACATCGTTTCGAGCCTGAAAGACAAATACGAAAATCAGGAGTAACCTACCCCCCTGCCCCCTCCCTCCGAGGGAGGGGGGCAGGGGGGGGTAGGAAAAAACAATAATGACCATACGACCCGCCAATGAAGGTGATTTTCAAGCCGCGCACGCTCTGTTTCGCGTCCTGATGGGTGAGAGCTTCGATCTGGATGAGGCACTTTTTGCCGCTGTCTGCCATGATCCCGGCCATCTGTCTCTGGTAGCCGAAGCGGAAGAAGGCGTCGTGGGAATCGCCCTTGTCGTGGTGAACGAGCGAATACGGCTGGCGGCCAATACGCGGCGTCGCCGCTTTCATATCGACCAGCTTATCGTTCTTCCCGAGCAGCGCCGCCAGGGAATCGGGCGGGCGCTGCTCGATCATATCGCGGCGCTTGCCCAGGCGCAGGCACCTTCCTATATCATCGTCAGTTGCGATTTTACGGATGTGGCCGCGCGCCGGACCTATGAATCGGCTGGCTTCCATCTCGTCCGCCAATCCGCCGACCGCTTCGAGATCGCTTTTCCATGAGACACCTGTCCCACAGCGTCGCTTTGCTCAGCGCGCTTGCCTGTCTGCTGGCGGGAAGCGCCCTGCCCATTCAGGCCGAAAGGCTTATCTTTCAGCGCGGCGACGCGCTCTATGCCGCCGGGGCGGACGGCAAGGACGCTCGCCGCCTGTTTACCATCGGAATGCCTCTGGAAGTGGTCTGGGCCGTGTCCGGGGACGGACGCCGCATCGCCTGGTACGCGCCGCTTGCGGGGAAGGGCGGCGCAAGAACCGCCAGCTTGAAGGTGCGGCCCATTGCCGTCTACGTTGCCGACCTTTCCGGGCAGCGGAAAAAGCGCCTGTTTTCCACCGACAACCTGCGGGATCGACAGGGACGCCCGGTGACGCAGATTGGCGTGGGCACGGTGGCGACAGCAGCAACCAGGGACGGCGGCGGTCTGTTCGAGAATTGGACGCCGGATTCGCTGGCCTGGAGCGCCGACGGCAAAAGCCTGTACCTGTCCTGCACGTTGCAGAGCGCGCGGGGTGGCCGCGCGACCTTTGTTGCTGATTCGGCGACAGGTGCGGTCGTGGTGGATGCCGCCCAGCGGTGGAAAAGCATCGCTCCGATGACTCAGGTAGATGCGCGCGGGCCGCTCTTAGCGGGGGTGGGGCTGGCTTATCAACCCGGCGAGGCCGCGCAGGCACCGGAACCGGCGAGCCGTTTTTATCCCCTTCTGGTCACCAACCTTGCCGAAGGTAAAACGACCTCGCTGCTTCCTTCCGCCTTTTCGGGCCGCAGCAGGCCGCTGTATGCCGCCGCTCTTGCACCGGCCCTCGCCCCGGACGGAAAAAGCCTGGCCTTTGCCACGGTCGGCGCGGGGCTATGGCATGTCGATGTCCAGGGAAAGACCTACCGCCGCCTGACGCGCCAGCCCGGTGATGACACGCCGCGCTGGTCAATGGACGGTAAGCGCCTGCTGTTCCTCTCGGCCCGCTCCGAGGTAAACGACCTGTATGAGATAACCCTTGCCGCGCCCGCAAAAAGGCGCATCGTGCTCCCGAAGGTAGAGCGTTTCTTCGTCGTTCCTGATTAAGACAGCCCTTCTTCTATCGGATAGCACGATTCCTTTTGCGGCAGAATGTGGATAATGAACACAGGGCGGAAACCTATCTCTTCCCTCTTAGCAAGGACAGAAATGTTCAGAACTTCTCCCAAGTGGCTGCGGCGCAACGCTGCCCTGCCACTCTTCCTGCTTCCGGCACTCCTTCTTGGGAACGGGTGCGACAGCGGCAGAAACAGCGCCGCTCCGGTGGGGCAGCCGCTTTTAGCGCTCACCGCGGGAAACAGCTTGGTTCGTATCAGCAGTGGAAGGCCCGGAACGACAACCGGGCGCGTCGCCATTACCGGGTTGGCGGCGGGTGAATCGCTACAGGGAATTGACTTTCGCCCGGCCAACGGTCAGCTTTTCGGCCTGGGAAGCTCGGGTCGCCTGTATACCATCGACATCACCACGGGGGCTGCGACGGCGGTTGGCGCGGCTCCTTTCGTTCCGCCGCTGGTGGGCACGAATTTCGGTTTCGACTTCAACCCGGTGCCCGACCAGGTACGCATCGTGAGTGACGCCGACCAGAACCTGCGTGTCAACCCCGATACCGGCGCGGTTGCCGATAACGACGCGAACGCGCCGGGCGTGCAGCCGGACGGGACGCTTGCCTACGCCGCGGGGGATGTCAATGCCGGAGCGGATCCGAATATCGTGGCGGCGGCTTACACCAACAGCGTCGCCGGGGCGACCACTACCACGCTGTATGGGATAGACTCCACGCGCAACGTCCTGGTAATCCAGAACCCACCGAACGCGGGCGTGCTCAACACGGTCGGGCCGCTGAATGTGGATGTGGGCGATGTGACCGGCTTCGATATCGCACCAGGAAGCAACACCGCCTTCGCTGTGATGACGACGGGCAGCGGGAGGGCATCGAGTCTATATGTCATTGATTTGACGACAGGCGCTGCTGCCCACGTCGGAGTGGCGGCGGGCGGCGAGCAGGTTCGCGGCCTGGCCGTCCTGCCGCCGTCCGCGCCTTAATCCTTCACCGATGCGCCGGACGAGAACCGGCGCATCGGCTCTATTTCGCGCAGGTAGCCGGTTATCTCCTCCGCTATCCGGCTTTCCGGCCAGCCGTGAACGGCGGCCATGACACGGGCGGCGTCCTCCAATCCGTCCAATCCCTGCCTGGGGCCGAAGCCCACCCCGGTGCGCCGCAGCAGAGCGTCCCCGAGGCTGACGGCCATCTCCTCGCGCGCCGCATAGGCCACCTGCGCCAGGATCTCCGGCGCGTCCGGGGTAACGGGCCGGGCCAGATCGTTATCCTTCGCCGCCAGTTGCAGAACTGCTTCGGCATGGCTGCCGTGGGTGTGGACGAGCATGTGGACAACCTCGTCTCCCAGACGCGAATCGTGGGGCGGATCGCCGACCGGCCTGCCGGGGTAGGGGGTTGTGGCCGTGCGTGAGGGACCGCCTTTGCCGAGAATGCCAACCACCAGCGCCCCCAGTTGCTCGGAGATTGCCCGATAGGCGGTAATCTTGCCCCCCAGGACGGTAACCAGCCCCGGAATGCCGTCGGCGGCATGGTCGTGTATCTTGTCCTTACGCGATACCTGCGATTCGGTCATGCCGGTGCGCGAACGCTCCAGAACCAGGGCGCGCACGCCTGCCCACGTGTAGAAGACGGTGTCCACATCGGCGCGGGGGAAGTGGCGGCGCGTCTCGGCCTGAAGGTAACTGACATCGTCCGCATCGGCGGCCACGTCGTTCAGATCACCCTGAAAATCCGTATCCGTGGTGCCTACCACGGAAAAGCCGCGCCAGGGCACGACAAAGAACACGCGCCCATCGGAACCCGCCACCAGCACGACGGCGTTATCGGTAAACTTGGGAACGACCAGATGCACCCCTTTGGTGCGCCGCAAGAAACGCTGTTTGCCGTCGCCGCCGCTGCCCCTGCCCAGCAGTTGTTCCAGCGCCTCATCCACCCAGGGGCCGGTGGTATTTACTGTCAGCGCGGCCCTGACCGGGAAAGTGGCCCCGGAACGCTCGTCGCGCACTTCCGCCCCGATTACTTTATTGCCCTCGCGCAGCAGTTGGGTCACCCGCGCATAGTTTGCTGCCACCCCGCCGCCCTGCGCGGTCGCCAGCACGTTTTCCCAGCATAGCCGCTCCGGCATCTCCACCTGGCCGTCGGAGTACGTCGCTCCACCCAGCAGGCCCTCCGGCGAAAGGCCCGGCTCTAAGTTCAGCAGGCCCTTTTTATCATACGTGCGGTGGCCGGGCAGGGACTTGTCATAGGAAAGCACGTCATACAGCGTCATCCCGACCTTCAGGAGAGGGCGCGTGTGACGCCCCCCGGTGTAGAGCGGCGTGACGAACAGCAGGGGATGAACCAGATGCGGGGCGTTACGGAGCAGCAGTTCGCGCTCCCGCAAAGACTCGCGCACCAGGCCGAAGTCACGCTGTTCCAGGTAGCGCAGTCCGCCATGAATAAGGCGCGTGGAGCGGGCCGTGGTGCCATGGCCGAAGTCGCGTCCTTCCACCAGAGCCACCCGCAGGCCGCGCGTCGTTAAATCCCGTGCGCACCCCGCCCCGATAATGCCGCCGCCGATAAGGAGCACATCGAACGGCCCCTCGTCGGCCAGCGTCCTCAGGTTTGTTTCTCGGTTCATGATACTTCGGCTCGCTCCCACCGCAGCGTTCTCTGCACCGCTTCCTTCCAGCGGGCATGTGCCGTGTCCGCGGCCTCCTGATTCACTGTGGGCGCAAAGGTATCCCCGGCATCGCTGTCATGGTCATCCCAGTCCCAAATGCCCATTGCCCATCCGGCGGCATGGCCCGCGCCGCGCGCCGTCCGCTCCAGATCGCGCGGGCGCAGCACGGGGCGCTGGAGCAGGTCGGCCTGAAACTGACACAGGAAATCGTTTGCCGCCGCGCCGCCGTCCACGCGCAGCGCGGGAAGGGGGATGTTTTCCGCATCGGATGCCATCGCGTCCACGACCTCGCGGGTCTGGTGGGCGATAGCTTCGAGCGTGGCGCGGACGATATGGGCGCGGGTCGTGCCTCGCGTCAGGCCGAAGATCGCCCCGCGCGCATCGGCATCCCAGTACGGCGCTCCCAGGCCCGCGAACGCCGGGACGAAGACCACCCCGCCCGTGTCCGGCACCGAACGGGCCAGTGCCGCTGTCTCGTCCGCGCGCGTGATAATGCCCAGCCCGTCCCGCAGCCATTGAATGGCCGCGCCGGTCGTAAAGACGCTGCCTTCCAGCGCGTAAACGACCGGCTCCCGCCCGACCTGATAAGCGATAGTAGACAGCAGACCATGATAGGAGCGCGGCGGCTCGCCCGGCCCGGTGTTCAGCAGCAGAAACGATCCGGTGCCGTAGGTATTCTTGATGTCTCCGCGCCGAATCGCCCCCTGACCGACAAGTGCGGCCTGCTGGTCGCCCAGTACCGCCGTAATAGGAACTTCCGCTCCGTCGTTCAGGTGGGCAATGGCGAACGGTTCCGGCCCCGCGCTCGGGCGCACCTTGGGCAAAAGTGAAGCGGGCACCCGAAACAGCGCGCAGAGTTCATCGCTCCAGGCATGTCGGCGCAGGTCAAAAAGCAGCGTGCGCGACGCGTTGGTCACATCCGTGACATGCGCGCCGCCGCCGTTCGGCCCGCCGGAAAGGTTCCAGATAAGCCACGTGTCGATGGTACCGGCCAGTATCTCTCCGGCTTCTGCGCGGGCACGCAACCCCGGCGTACTGTCCAGCAGCCAGGCTATTTTCGTCGCGGAAAAATAGGGGTCGATGGGAAGCCCGGTGATTTCGCGCACCCGGTCTTGCACACCTTCAGCGCGCAGTTGTTCGCAGACGTCCGCCGTGCGCCGATCCTGCCAGACAATAGCCGGCGCGACCGGCGCTCCCGACCTGCGTTCCCATAACACGACTGTTTCGCGCTGATTCGTGATGCCGATGGCGGCAAGACGGCCAGGAGTGAGGGAGACTTTGGCAAGTGCGCCTGCCAGCGTTTCGCGGGTCTGCTGGAGGATAAGCAGCGGGTCCTGCTCTACCCAGCCGGGGCGGGGGAAGGACAACGGCAGCGGGCGGCTGTCCGAGGCCGCCATATCGCGCGCGGGGTCGAAAAGGACGCAGCGCGTGCTGGTGGTGCCCTGATCGAGCGCGGCAATAAAATCGGCGTGCTGCGAGGGAGACACAACGGACGCGGCGGCGGTGGCGCGGGGAACGGTCATAAAGTGAAGCCTTCCGGTTGAGTGTACCCGCTGCCCCGGCGTGTGTCAATCAATCGATCCGATAAGCGGTGCGGCGCAGCAGGCAAGCGTTATTTTCTGAAAATAGCTATTTATAGCTATACTTTTTCAGTTTTGACTTGACATATACTCATAGGTTGTGTTAACATCCTGAGCGTGTGATCTCCTTTTCTCTCCACGCGCTTGTGGAAGCGACCGGGCTATTATAGCTCGGTCGTTTTTTTATGTAACACCCGAAAGCCGGAAGGCAGTGGGGCGGCGGCTTGACAACGCTTTGCCGGTTTTGCTACACTTAGGCCAACGAAATGGCGCTGTGGTCGGTGACGCAATGGCGCGTCGCCCGCATTGAACGCACCGCATCATCAAGGAGTCCGAGCGATGATCGTCACCACCAAACAGCTTTTCGCGCACGCCTACGGCAAATACGCGCTGGGAGCCTATAACATCAACAATCTGGAGCAGGTCATGGGCCTGTTCCGTGGCTGCATCGACAGCCGCGCGCCGTTTATCATCCAGTTGTCCAAAGGCGCACGCTCCTACACCGACAAGCGCATGCTGGAGGCCATGATTCGCGCCGCCGAGGAGATTTTCCCTGAAGCGGTCTTTGCCGTCCACCTGGATCATGGCGACGAGCAGACCTGTTATGAGTGCATTGAGTCGGGCTTCTACTCCTCGGTCATGATCGATGCGTCCCACGATCCTTTTGATGAGAATATCGCCATTACCCGACGCGTCGTCGAGGCGGCCCATGCGCGCGGTGTCTCGGTCGAGGCGGAGCTGGGAATGCTGGGCGGCGTGGAAGAAGACATCGCCGTCGATGAAAAGAATGCGATGCTTACCGACCCGGACGAGGCGAAGGTGTTTGTCGAGCGGTCCGGCTGCGACAGCCTGGCCTGCGCTATCGGTACCAGCCACGGCGCGTATAAGTTTTCCGGCTCGCAGGGCCTGCACTTCGACCGCATCAAGGCCATTCAGGCTCAGCTTCCTGGTTTTCCGCTGGTCATGCACGGCTCGTCCTCAGTTCCCCAGGACGAAGTAAAGCGCATCAACGAGTCGGGTGGAAAGCTGAAAGAGGGTGCGAAGGGCGTGGACCCCAACCAGTATCTTCCCGCGTCCAAACTCGGCGTCTGCAAGGTCAATATCGACACGGACGGGCGGCTGGTCTGGACGCGTGTGCACCGGGAATATTTCCTGCAAAAGCCGGAAGATTTCGACCTGCGCGGTCCCGGTAAGGTATTTATGGGTGAATATGCGAAGTTTATCGCCAGCCGCAACGAGCTTCTTGGCTCGGCAGGCCAACTGGATTCGGTGCGGGAGACCGTGACGCAGAAGTAATCCGTGCAATGCGTGCGCGCTCGCCGATTCGGCGGGCGGGCTGCCGAAAGACGCACTAAGTCCGCCTGCGCGGGCGGGGTGGGCGGAGCGCGCCCTCCTCCCTCCGTGCGGGCGGACTTCTTTTTCAAACCAATGGCGTGGAGTGTATGAACGAAGCGCAGCAGCAGCAGCAGCGACAAGCAGCAAAACGCGCGGCGGCGAACGCGGCAGCGAATCTGATCCGGTCCGGGATGACGGTCGGCCTGGGCACGGGCAGCACGGCAACGGCTTTTGTCGAGGCCCTGGGTGCGCGGGTCGCCGCCGGGGAATTAACCGTGCGCGGCGTGCCGACTTCGCAGGCATCCGAAACGCTCGCCCGGCGGCTGGGTATCGAGACAGTTCCTCTGGGTTGGGAGAGCAGGCCGGACATTACCGTCGACGGGGCGGATGAGATTGGTCCGGGCCTGAATCTCATCAAGGGGGGCGGCGGCGCGCTGGTGCGGGAAAAACTGGTCGCGGCGGCGTCGCGCGAACTTATCGTTATCGCGGACGCTTCCAAAGAGGTGCCGCGTCTGGGTGCCTTTCCGCTGCCGATGGCCGTGTTCCCCTTTGGATGGGAAACTGCCTGCCGACAGTTGACGGAGCGCTTCGCGGTTCCGGCGAGTTTGCGGCGGCAGCGGGAACCGGATGGAGAGCCGGTCATCACGGATGACGGGCTGTATCTGATCGACATGAGCTTCGGCATTATCGATGACCCGGAGCGGCTTCAGGCGCAGTTACGCGAAATTGTCGGCGTGGCGGAGGTCGGGCTTTTCGTCGGTCTGGCGACGCGCGCTATCGTCGGGCAGGACGATGGTCGGGTGGTGTTTTCGGGAAGCCGAAGGGGCACGGGGAGCCTCTTAATGCCGTGAAACCGGCGTCTCCTGCGTCGGTGCCGGCTCCGGAATGCAGACCCTCACCTTGCGGATGCGGCGGCCTGCGGTCTCGGTCACGGTAAAGGTGGCGTCGCCGTAGGAAAGCGTGTCACCGACGCGCACCGTGTTGCCCAGCGTCGTCAAAACGTATCCACCTACCGTATCCACTTCCGGTTCTTCCTCCGGGGCTTCGATATTGAGGGCGCGCTGAAGCTTCGTCAGTGACATGCGCGCGTCCACATGATAGCAGTCCTTGCCCGCCGGTTCCAGTTCGGGGGAGGTGCGGTCGAACTCGTCCTGGATGTCGCCGACGATCTCCTCCAGAATGTCTTCCAGCGTCACGATGCCCGCCGTTCCCCCGTATTCGTCCACGACCACAGCCAGATGCTGGTGCTCACGCTGAAAGTCGCGCAGCATCTGATCAATAGGCTTGGTTTCCGGCACGCGCAAAACCGGTCGCGCTCTTTCGCGCAGGCATTCGCCGTCGGCTTCCGGAGGCAGGCCCAGCAGATCCTTGAGGTGGACGAAGCCGACCACATCGTCGGGGGAACCGTCGCACAGGGGATAGCGCGTAAAGCCTGCTTTCTCGGTAATTGCGATATTACTTTGTATCGATTTATCGGTTGAAAGAAAGATCATATCCGGGCGCGGAACCATGATCTCCTTGGCCTGGCGGTGCGCGAAATCGAAAATCTGGTTCACCAGATTCATTTCCGATTCTTTTATCTCTCCTCCGGCGTGCGATGCGTTGACAATTAACCGCAGTTCCGCTTCCGAGTGCGCTTCGCCGTCCCCTTCCGCAGCGGGCTGAAGTCCGAACAGGCGCAGCACCACGGTCGCAGTTCCGTTCAGCAGGAAGATCGGCAGCCGGAAAATCTTGTAAAACCAGTCCAGTGGGTACACCACCGCCAGTGTCGTCGCTTCGGCCTTCTGGATCGCCAGCGATTTGGGCGCAAGTTCGCCAATAACGATATGCAGCGCGGTGATAATGGTGAAGGCTATCGCGAAGGCGACGGCATGCTGCGTTTTGGGGCTGAAATTGTGGAAAAGGGGTTCCAGAAGGTGCGCGAAGGCCGGTTCGCCGATATAGCCCAGGCCCAGCGAAGCGAGCGTTATGCCAAGCTGGGTCGCGGAAAGATAGGCGTCCAGATGACGTACCGCCTCCTGCGCCTTCTTCGCGCCGAAGCGCCCTTTGGCCGCCAGCTCATCAATGCGCGTTGCCCGCACCTTGACGATGGCGAATTCGGCGGCGACAAAGAAGCCGTTCAGCAAAACGAGAAACAGCGCGAACAGAACCAGCAGCGTGGATCGTAAGGCATCATCCATTCTTATCGTGCTCATTGTACCCGGCTTGCGCTCATTTGCACCGCGTCGGGAGTACCTAACATAGCAGTGGTATACTTTAGGCATGCTTACCGCCTCCTGTCTGCAGTGTGGCAGGACAAGCGCCAGGCCGGTGGGGCAAAACCGCTGTGGCAGCCAGCGCTATCGCTGCCAGGACTGTCATAAGGTCTACACCCCCGAGCCGATGGTGCATGGCTATCCACTGTCGGTGCGGCAGCAGGCAGTCGCTCTGCATGTGGAGGGACTGTCGCTGCGGCGCATCGCGCGACTGCTGTCGGTCAACGCGCAGTCCGTAGCGAACTGGCTGGCCGCTCACCAGAACGCGCTGGAGCGGACAGCTCAGGCTACTTTGCCGACAGATGATCCTGGGCTGGGCGCATGCCAGACGGTAGAACTCGATGAGTTGCACGTCTTTGTCGGTGCCAGAAAGGGCGAAAAAACGCTGGGTCTACATAGCCACTGCTGTGGATCGCCTCACGCGCTGCATCGTGGGCTGGGCAGTAGTCGAAGAACGCACCTTCGATACCCTGCAACCTGTAGTGATCAGGTGCCGCGCACCTGTCAGCAGTTCTATAGTGACGGCTTGAACACGTATCCCACGCTGCTCTACTACAACGGCAAGCACGAAGCGCATGAAGACAAGCGCCAGACCTACAGCGTGGAGGCGGTCAATGCGGACATCCGCCATTACCTGGCCCGTCTTGCCCGAAGGAGCCGCTGCTTCGCCGCAAAGTCGAGTCGCTGCGTCAAGCGTTTTGGCTCTTTGTCTACTGCTACAACCGCAGACGATTGCGGTTGTAGCGCCACCCCCACCTCAAGCCAACGCTCATGGAGTTTCTCCCACCGCTAAGTTAGGTACTCCCCCGCGTCTGGCAACTTGACAGCCCCCCCCTTTGCGGTGCTACAATGACCTGATCTCCGGGCGCGCCGATTCGTCGGCCTGCGTCCCAGAACAGGAACAACGAGAGACGTGGCGGAGTTTGGCATTAGCCCGGATGATTTACGGCGGCTCGCGCGCCTGGTGGAAGAGAACGGCCTGAGCGAGCTGCGTTACGATCAGGGCGATCTGCGTATTACGCTCCGCACCACGCTTTCCCGCGTTCCTGCCGCTGCTGCTCCTTCTGCCGCCGCTGTCCCCGATGAATACGGCGATGATGACCTGTTTTCTGTGCCCCCGGTATCCGGCCCGGATCATGCCGTGGCTGCTGCGGGCGGCGCGAACATAGCACGCATCGAGGCTCCGGTGATGGGCGTATTTTATCGCTCGTCCGCGCCCGGCGCGCCGCCGCTGGTGGAGGTGGGGGACATGGTCGAGGCCGGGCAGCCGGTCGGGCTGATTGAGGCGATGAAGGTGTTTTCCGAAGTGCTGGCGGAAACGCCGGGCCAGATTCGGGACATTCCGGTGAAAAACGGCGCTCTGGTGCATCCGGGCGAGACGCTGCTGGTGGTGGAGGTTCTTCCGTAGTGCGCGAAATCAAGGTCGGGGTGCTGGGATTGGGCGTGGTCGGGTCGGGGACGCTGCGTATTCTCCAGGAGAACGCGGACGACATCGCCCACCGGGTCGGCGCGCGCCTGGTGGTGAAGAAGATCGCCGTGCAGCACCTGCACAAAGAGCGCGCTGTAATGGTTGACCCGGCACTTCTGACCGATAACCCGCAGGAAGTCATCGACGACCCGGAGATCGAGATTCTGGCGGAGTTGATCGGCGGCGTGGAACCGGCCCATGACTATGTGCTGCGCGCCATTGAACGCGGCAAGAACATCGTCACCGCCAATAAAGAGATGATGGCTAAAGCCGGGCATGATCTCATGGAGGCGGCGGGCGATGCACGGCGGGACTTCTTTTTCGAGGGAAGCGTCGCCGGGGGCATCCCGATCATCGGGCCGCTCAAGGAATCGCTGGCGGCCAACAAAGTGCGCGAGGTGATGGGCATCGTCAATGGTACGACCAACTATATCCTCACTAAGATGAGCCAGGAAGGGGCCGCCTTTGACGACGTGCTGCGCGAAGCGCAGGCGCATGGCTATGCCGAGGCCGACCCGAGTTCGGATGTGGACGGCTGGGACGCCCAGTACAAGATCGCGATTCTCGCCTCCATTGCTTTCAACTCCCGCGTGCCGGTCGAGGAAGTATCCGCGCAGGGCATCCGGGCCGTCACGCCGCGCGACATCGAGGTAGCGCGTGAGCTGGGCTACCGCATAAAGCTCGTCGCCGTGGCACAGCAGGACCCCAATGGCGAGGCGATGCAGGTGCGTGTCCATCCGGCATTTCTGCCCGTGCATCATCCGCTGGCGAGCGTGGACGGCGTGTTCAATGCCGTACTGGTGCGCGGCGACGCCGTCGGCGACGTGATGTTTTACGGGCGAGGCGCGGGCAGCCTGCCGACCGGCAGCGCGGTGGTCGGCGATTTGATCGCGACCGCGCGTAATATTCTGCGGGGATCGACCGGGCGCATCGGCTGCACCTGTTTCGAGAAAAAGCGGATGCAGCCTATCGATTCGGTCGAGACGAAATTCTACGCGCGGATACACGCCGCCGACCGGCCCAAGGTGCTTGCCTCCATTGCCGGGGTCTTCGGCGACTTCAACGTCAGCATTGAATCCGTGGTGCAGAAGGCGATGAACGAGGACGACGCCGAGATTGTGTGGGTGACGCACCGGGTGCGCGAGGCCGACCTGCTTGGCGCGCTGGATGTTATCAGCCACCTGCCTGCCGTGCGTTCCGTAGACAACTGGATGCGTGTCGAGGAGTAATTTTTTAGAAAAGAAAATGCGAAAAGGAATCATCGAGAACTACCGGGCGTTTCTGCCCGTCACCGAGGCCACCCCGGTCGTCTCCCTGGCCGAAGGCGATACGCCGCTGATCGAAGCGCCGCGCCTCGCGGCGTGGCTGGGAGTCGGGGCGCAGCTTCGCGTCTTTTTGAAGTTCGAGGGCATGAACCCCACCGGCTCCTTCAAAGACCGGGGCATGACGCTCGCGATCAGCAAAGCGGTCGAAAAAGGGGCGCGGGTGGTGATGTGCGCCTCTACCGGCAACACGTCGGCGGCGGCGGCAGCCTATGCCGCGCGGGCCGGGCTGGCCTGCGTGGTTCTGCTGCCGCGCGGGGAGGTGGCTCTGGGCAAATTATCCCAGGCCCTCATACACGGCGCGCAGGTTCTGGGGGTGGACGGCGGCTTCGACGAGGCGCTGTGCCTGGTTCGGGAGATTACCGGCAGCCATCCGGTGGAGCTGGTCAACTCCGTCAACCCATTCCGTATTGAGGGGCAGAAGACGGCAGCCTTCGAGATTGTCGATACCCTTGGCGATGCCCCCGACTACCACGCTATGCCGGTGGGCAACGCCGGGAACATAACGGCCTACTGGAAAGGGTACAAAGAGTATCAGAGCGCCGGGCGGGCGACCCGCACCCCGCGCATGCTCGGTTTTCAGGCGGCGGGCGCGGCCCCGCTGGTGGACGGAGCGCCCGTACTTTCGCCAAAGACCATCGCGACAGCTATCCGCATCGGCAACCCGGCCTCCTGGGCGGGAGCCATCGCGGCGCGCGACGAATCAGGCGGCTTGATCGATAAAGTAACCGATGAGCAGATACTGGAAGCGTATGCCGCCCTGGCGAGCACGGAGGGCGTCTTTGCGGAGCCTGCCTGCGCCGCACCGGTCGCGGGATTGAAGATGCTCGCCGCGCGCGGCTTTTTCGGGGATGCTCCGGCGACGGTAACGGTAACGTTGACGGGACACGGCCTGAAAGACCCGGATCGTGCCATTGCCACGGCGGCAACCGCCATTCGCGAAGTGGCTTCCACGCGCGATGCGGTGCTGGCCGCGCTTGATATGAGTGAGATTCAGCCCGCAGCGGCAGTGATGGCTTTGTAAACCTTCCACGGCGGCGGCGGCAGACGCCGAAGGGATAGTTTCGCGGCAGAGAACGGAAAGACAATAATGCACGAGGGATTCCGGGATGCGGCTTCTTCCGCGCCATCGACGCCATCACCCACGCCCGCACGAGGCGCGGTGGAACTGGACCCGGAACTGGCGGCCCGGCTGGCGGCTCTGGAGCAGGAGCGCGTGCGCCGGGAAAAGTGGCGGGCGCAGGTGTGGCGAGAGCGCCGCGTGCTCCTCGTGATCCTGGCCCTGGTGCTGATGCTGCTTCCTAACTTCCGTATGGCGCGGGTGGTCGGTCGCTCTATGGAGCCGCGACTTCATCACGGCCAGACCCTTCTGGTGTGGAAATCCTGGCGCTGGTTTTCGGCGCTTCAGCCCGGCGACATTATCGTGTTCCGGTACGGTGAGATGGAACTTGTCAAGCGGGTTGTGTTTGTGCAGAATCGGGCCGGAACCGCACCCTGGCCGCCCTTCGTGGAAACGTCGCGCGGCCAGATTCCGGTTCGGCGGCTTCTTGCCGATGTGGCCGCCGCCGGGCTGGACAGGCCGCCCACGCGCCCGCCGTTCCGGCAGCGCTCCATCTATGTGCTGGGCGACAATATTAACAACTCCACAGACTCGCGCGAAATCGGCCCTATCGAGCCGGAGCGCATTCTTGGCAAGGTAATCTATATTCGCTGATGACACCACCGCCACCGCTGCCACTGCCCGACGTTGTGCTGTCCGCAGAGATACCCGGCCTGCCGCGCCACGCCACCGGTAAGGTGCGCGACATCTTCGACCTGGGAGACGCGCTTCTGCTGGTCGCCACCGACCGCATCTCCGCCTTCGACATCGTACTTCGTCAGGGCATCCCCGGCAAGGGCCGCGTGCTTACCCAGCTTTCCGCCTTCTGGTTCGAAAACACACGCGCTGTGATCGAAAACCATCTGCTGACGGCGAACGATGACGCCATAGCCGCTGCCCTGACCGAAGCGGGCGTGAAGGTAACCGATGAGATAGCCGCGCAATTGGCCGGACGCGCGATGCTGTGCCGCAAGGCCACTCCGCTTCCCGTCGAGGCCGTTGTTCGCGGCTACCTGTCCGGTTCCGCCTGGAAAGAGTACCGCGCGCAGTCGGCCAGCGGCGGGGCATCCGTGGACCTCTGGGGTTTGGGGCTGTCCCCCGGCCTGCGCGAATCTGACCGCCTGCCCGAACCCATCTTCACGCCCAGCACCAAAGCCACGTCCGGCCACGACCTGCCGATGCGCCCGGATGAAGCCGCCGCCCTCCTCGGCGGCTTCGCGCCCGTTATCGAAGACGCTGCCCTGCGCCTGTACCGCACGGCCTCCGAGCGCGCAGCGGAGCGCGGCATCCTTCTTGCCGATACCAAGTTCGAGTTCGGCACGCTTCCCGGCAGCGATGGCTTCGACATTCTGCTCATAGACGAGGCGCTGACGCCCGACTCCTCCCGCTTCTGGGATGCCGCTATCTACGAACCGGGCAAGCCGCAGCCCTCTTTCGACAAGCAGTTCGTCCGTGACTATCTGGAAAGCGTCCCCGGCTGGGACAAGCAGCCGCCCGCCCCCGACCTGCCCCCGGACATCGTCGAAAAGACCGCCGAAAAATACCGCGACGCTTACCACCGTATCACGGGAAAGGCTCTCCCCAAATAAGGGGAGTAGAGAGCGCAGGCGTTATCCTGCCTTCACTGACACAGTCTGCATGCGGTAAAATGCAGAGTTAGACCGCCTTTGATCGGCGGAACGCGGGACAGGATTCCATGAGCGGCAGACGCAAACTTCTTACGGTTGAGGAAACATTGCTTATTAGTGGGCGCGGTCTGGCGATTGCCCCGGCGTTGTCTGAGGATGTGGCCCGCACTATGCTGTCTTCTTTCCCGGTCGAGTTGGTAAAACCGGACGGCTCCGTTCTTGAGGCGACATTCACGGTAGCGCAGGCGTTCGGTACGGGCGCGGACAATCCCAAACCCTTTGGCCTTCTTCGGAACCTGAATAAGGAAGATGTGCCGGTCGGAACCGAAGTGTGGTACGAAATAGCAGAGTGCGTCTAACCCAACGCTGTACCGGACGCGAAAGCACCCGCAGTGTCGGCAGAAAGGGCAAGTGCCCATATTGCCCCCATCTCGCGCCCATGAGCGGGGCCGTTAGGCGGCAGTAACACGAAGCAGGGTGAGGCAGCCCGGACAAAGAAGACGAAAATAGCAACACTCGTCAGGCTCGCCGGTTTGGCGGCATTATTATTCATCTGGTGGATGGCGTGGTACTTTTCGCACAGCCTGTTGGTGGTTGGCAGCCTCAGCGGCTCCAGCTTGCTTGTCTGGCTGTGTTCTCACATAGACGAACGGCGGAAGCGTGGAGGTCGAAAGGCCTATTAAATCGTCGCAGGGGACGCGAATACAACCGGCTCCCGTTTCCCAGGTGCTTGTCCATCTGTACGAGAAGTAGTAGGGAGTACGCCATGTCTGTTACTGAATTGCTACCCTCGCTGCGGAAATTGAGCCGCGCCGATAAGTTGCGCGTCATGCAGTTTCTGGTACAGGAGCTTGCACAAGAAGAAGGCTTGCTTCAGACGGCGCAGTCATATGCTGTGTGGTCGCCCTTCGAAGCCCATGACGCCGCGCGTACACTGCTTGCCGTGCTTGAGGACGAGCGTTCAGTTAATGCCGGACGTTGAGCGGTTTTAAAGGGCGCGTCGGCAGTGTGTGCATCGTATACTGAAGGAGAAGCGCAATACCTGCGTCTTGTTGTCGTTTATGGAGGATGAGAATGGCTGAGAAACTGGAAGAGGTGCAGGAGGTCAAGGTGCAGCGCCCCAAGCGCGCCAAACTGACGGCAGAGGAATCGCTGAAACGCATGGAGGCGTTCCCGGAACGGAAGGAGCAGATTGTTGCCACTGTCCGAAAGAGCAAGGATCGAAGTATATCTTCCTGATTTGCCTTCTCCGGCTTACCGCGATCTGTTGGATGCGCTGGAACAGGAGTTCACGTACACGTTCTGCCGGTGCAGGACCGAATCAACCTTCTGTACGCGGATGCTCCGTTCACGTTTGATGAAGGAATCGACAAGCTGTCACGCTATACGGATGCTCTGCGAGCGACAGCATTCGAGGCTCTGGAAGAGGAGGCTATCCTCGTTGCTGTCTTCAAAGTATGGCACTCAGAATAGACACAGGACAAGGGATTAATTGAAATACGTTATTCTTGTGCCGGATGGTGCGGCGGATGACCCACTGGAGGAGCTGGACGGGAAGACGCCGCTGGAGGCGGCGCGGACGCCGTATCTGGATGGCCTCGCCAAAAAGGGGCGTGTGGGCAGTGTGCTGACCGTGCCGGAGGGGATGTATCCCGGCTCGGATGTGGCGAACATGAGCCTGCTGGGCTACGAACCGGCGCGCTACTACACCGGGCGCGGCCCCCTCGAAGCCGCCGCCCTGGAGGTTCCGCTGGAAACGCACGACGTGGCGTACCGCTGCTCGCTGGTCGCCTCCGACGGGGAGACGCTGCTGGATTATTCGTCCGGGCATATCTCCACCGACGAGGCGCGCACGCTGATGGCGCTGGTGCAGGAGAAGTTAGGCTCCCGGCGCTTTCAGTTCTTTCCGGGCGTCTCCTACCGGCACATTCTGCGCTGGACGGACGGCGAACTGAATGTAAAGACGACGCCGCCGCACGATATGCAGGGACAGCCGCTTTCTCCGCATCTGCCGACCGGCGACGGCGAAAGCGCGCTGCGCGGCCTTATCTTCGATTCGCTGGAACTGCTGGATAACCACCCCATCAACCGGCGGCGGCGCGGCGAGGGCAAAGCGCCGGGCAACATGATCTGGCCGTGGGGGCAGGGGCTGGCGACGGTTCTGCCGGATTTCTTCCGTGAGCGACGATTGGCGGGCGCGGTGATCACCGCCGTGGATTTGGTGCGCGGGCTGGGCCGTTGCGCGGGGCTGAAAGTCGTCAACGTCCCCGGCGCGACCGGCTATATCGACACCAACTACCGGGGCAAGGCAGCCTACGGGCTTCAGACGCTGGACGGCGGGGTCGACTTCCTCTATCTGCATATCGAATCGCCGGACGAAAGCGGCCACGAAGGCAACATCGACCATAAGATTCAAAGCCTGGAAGATATCGACCGGCAGGTGGTCGGGCCGCTGCTGGATGGTTTCCAGGAGCGCAGGCAGCCCTTCCGCCTGCTGGTCGTGCCCGATCACGCGACGCCTATCGCTTTGAAAACGCACCGGCCCGGCCCCGTGCCGTTTTTGCTGTATGATTCAAGCCGTGAAGAGAACAATAACCTTCCGTATGATGAACGCGCCCTGGAAGATACGCGCCTGATTGTGGAGGAAGGGCACCGGCTGATCGATCTTCTGCTGAAACGCTGACGAAGAGAACGCGCCGCACGGATGGCGGCGAGGAAATCAAGCAATGCGACGAAGCATAGTCGGAGTTTTGTTATTGGCGGTCTGCCTGGCGTTGGGCAGCCACGCGGCGCGGGCGGACGTAATGATTAAGCAGGCGGCATACCAGGGGTGGAAAGAGGCGTATTGGCTGACGAACGGTACGGTGGAGGTTGTCGTGGTTCCCGCCGTCGCGCGTATCATGCGCTACGGCTTTGTCGGGGAACCCAATGCGCTTTGGGATAACCCGACCGTTGCCGGGAAGCCCGCCGAAATCGGGCAGTGGCCCAATATCGGCGGGGATAAGATATGGCCGTGGCCTCAGAACGAGTGGCCCCGGCGCACGGGCCGCGCCTGGCCGCCGCCCGCCGCCTCCGATCAGACGGCGCATCAGGTGGAAACAGTGGGCAAGGACACGCTGCGGCTGACCTCGCCCGTGCTGGCGGGCTACGGCGTGCGGATTGTCCGCGACATCCGCCTTGCGCCGACGGGAACGCAGGTGACGCTTCGCAGCCGTTTTGAGAAGGTGCGGACGGGCGCGCAGTTCCCGGTGGCCGTGTGGAGCATCACCCAGCTTCCGGTTCCCGATGTCGCCGTGGCCCGCCTGCTGCCCGGTTCGACGCTTGCGGAAGGGTATAAGCTGTTCATTCCCCAGCCGTGGAAGTCGCTGCGCGGCGAAGGCAGATTTCTCTTTGCCGAACGCCCGACCAGCGCCAGCGCCAAGTTCGGTACGGACGCCGACCTGCTGGCCTGGGTAAAGGGGGATCTGCTGTACACACAGAAAACCGTGTCCACGCCGCCCATCACCGCCATCACCCCCGGCGACCGCGCACAAATCTACTCCCACCCGGATAACGCGGATGACCTCGCGCGCGGCATCACCCCCTACATCGAACTGGAGTTAACCTCGCCGCAGAAGACGCTCGCTTCCGGAGAAACGCTGACGCTCGACGTGGTCTGGGAACTGCGCCGCCTGAGTGGACCACAGCGCCGCCCGGATGGGCTGACCGCACTGCTGGCAACGCTGTAGGGTTTGCTGCCCCTGCCCCCCGGATGGGCTGACCGCACTGCTGGCAACGCTGTAGGGTTTGCTGCCCCTGCCCCCAGGATTGAAGGCAGGGCGGCGGCGGCCTCACGCCGGGGGAGGCCCGGCGAGAATCCCTTCCACGATGGCGATTACGGTCGGATCAAATTGACCACCAGCGCAGCGGCGCAGCTCGGCCAGCGCGGCTTCTTTGGCGACGGGTTCCCGATATGGTCGAGGCGAGGTCATGGCGTCCAGCGCGTCCACCGCGCTTATAATGCGTGATGCCAGCGGAATATCGTCTCCGCTCAAACCGGCGGGGTAGCCGGAGCCGTCGAAGCGCTCATGGTGGTGCAGGATGATTGCGGCGATGGAAGTGAGAGCGGGCACGCGGCTGACCAGGTCACTGCCAATGGCCGCATGCCGCTGAATGACCTGGAACTCTTCGGGCAGCAGACGCCCCGGCTTGAGAAGAATGCCGTCAGAGATGCCGATTTTGCCGACATCATGCAGAAGCGCGCCGTATTTGACGTGGTCGAGTTCCTCACCCTGCAAGCCCATCTGCCGGGCGACCCGCACCGCAAGCGCGGCCACGTCTTCGCAGTGCCCGCGCGTGTACGGGTCTTTTGCCTCGATGGCATCGGCCAGCACGGCCACGGTTCCAACATAAGCTTCGCCGAGCGCCTGATGCAGACGCCGGTTTTCCAGCGCAACGCCCGCGTGCCGCCCGACACTGAGCAGCAGTTCGGTGTCCTCGTCGGTGAACGGCCCGGTGCGCTTATTGACGACCAGAAGAACACCCGCGTTCTTGCCTTTGAGCGCCACGGGCACAGCGGCCAGGTTGGCGAACTGCAACCCGTTTGGCAGCGTCTGCGCTTCATTGCGAACGACCGGCGAATCCTGCTGCGCCGCCTCGCGCGTGTGCTCGAAAAGCGCCTGCCGGGGGGCGTCCGCCAGATCGTCCAGACCGACGGAAGCTATTATTCGCTCACCCGAGGGATCGCAGCACAAGCCTTTCTCGGCATGGGTCAGCGTCATCGCCGCGCGCAGGATCAATGTCGGCAAGTCTTCGGCCATTAAATCCTGGTGGACTTCCAGCAGGTCTCGCCGAAGCTCCCGGTTACGCTCCGCCATCGCGGAAAGCTGGAATTCGAGCCGCGTCGCCCGGTCTTTTTCCGCGCCGTACTGCTCGTGCCAGTGATCGCGCTCCGTTTTGAGCTTGTCTATCTCAGCGCGGGCTTCCAGAAGCGCCTGCTCGGCATTTCGCGCCCTGGCCACGGCGTCGCCACATTCAGACTCGGCGCGGGCCTGCGCCGCTCGTGCAGCCTCGCGCTCCGCATCGATCCGGGCGTGCCAGTCCAGCGCGGTAATGCGGGCGCTTTCCAATGCGTCCAGAACCGGGGTGGGAAGGGTAGCAGTGGGTTTCACTTCGGCGGAAGATGACATTCAATGACCTCCATAGGAAAAATATCATAGCATATCGTGTGCGGGAATATCATAGAACCGCACACAAACCGGGGCTTTTTATTTCGCCGTCGCCAGCCGTACCCGAAGTGAGGTCAGCTCATCTGCCAGCGCCTGCGGCAGGTGGTCGCCGAATCGGGCAAAGTGCCGTTCAATATCGTTCGCCTCCGTCCGCCACTCTGCCGCATCCACCGTCAGCAGTTCGCGCAGCGCGTCCGGCGCCAGGTCAAGACCCTCCAGAAGCAGCGCGTCCGGCGCAGGAACCAGGCCGATAGGGGTCGGCGTCGCCTGCCCGCGCCCGGCGATACGCTCGCGCATCCAGATCAGCGCGCGGACGTTTTCCCCGAAACCAGGCCACAGATACCGTCCGTCCTCATCCTTGCGAAACCAGTTGACGTGAAAGAGGCAGGGAGGGTTGGTGAGACGCTTTCCCATCTTCAGCCAGTAGGAAAAATAGTCGCCCATGTGGTAGCCGCAAAACGGCAGCATCGCCATCGGGTCGCGCCGCAGGACCCCGGAAGCGCCGGTCGCCGCCGCCGTGGTTTCCGAGGCCATCGTCGCTCCCAGAAACACGCCGTGCCGCCAGTCGAAGGCTTCCACCACCAGCGGCATGACGTGTGCCCGCCGCCCGCCGAAGATGATTCCGGAGATGGGGACACCCTGCACGTCCTCCCAATGCGACGATATGGACGGGCATTGCGCCGCCGGAGCGGTGAAGCGGGAATTCGGGTGCGCCGCCGGTTCCTCGCCGCTCCAGGGACGCCTGCCCTTCCAGTCCGTCAGGGGCGTCGGCGGCGGCTCATCCTTTCCTTCCCACCAGGGGATGCCGTCGTCGGAAACGGCGACATTGGTAAAGATGGTATTCGCCTGCATGGTCGCCATCGCGTTGGGATTGGTCTGCCTGCTCGTGCCGGGGACGACACCAAAGAATCCTGCCTCCGGGTTAACCGCCCATAACCGCCCATCGTCGCCGATGTGCATCCAGGCAATATCATCGCCAACGGTGCGGACGGTATAGCCCTGCTCTTCCAGCGGGGACACCAGCATCGCCAGGTTGGTTTTGCCGCAGGCGCTGGGAAAGGCGGCGGCGAAGTAGGTCTTCTCTCCGGCGGGGTCGGAAAGTTCCAGAATCAGCATGTGCTCCGCCATCCAGCCCTCGTCGCGGGCGATGGCGCTGGCGATACGCAGGGCGAACGTTTTCTTACCTAACAGAGCGTTGCCGCCATAACCCGATCCGTAGCTCCAGATAAGCCGCTCTTCGGGAAAATGGCAGATGTAACGACGCTCCGGGTCAAGCTCGCCGACCGAATGCAGGCCCGGCACGAAGCTGCCGGCCTCGCCAAGCTGGCGCAAAGCAATATCGCCCATGCGGGTCATGACACGCATGCTGGCGGCGACATAGGCGCTGTCGGTGATCTCGATGCCGACACGGGCGAACGGGGAGTCTGCGGGACCCATCAGGTACGGCACAACATACATCATCCGGCCCTGCATGCAGCCGGAGAAAAGGGCAGTCAGGAGGCTCTTCGCTTCGTCCGGAGCCATCCAGTTATTTGTCGGACCGGCGTCTTCTTCGCGGCGGGAGCAGATAAAGGTTCGATTTTCCACACGGGCGACATCATTGGGATGACTGCGGTGCAGGTAGCAGCCGGGATGGATTTCCTGGCTGAGCGGCACGAGCGCGCCGCTGTCCAGCATTTCCTGCACCAGCCACCGGTATTCCTGCTCCGAGCCGTCGCACCAGTGGATAGTGTCGGGCTGGCATAGGGCCGCGCATTCGTCCACCCACTGCCGCAATCGCGCGTGTGTTATCTTCATCTTCTGGGCTTGCTTCCGTTCCGTTTGTACGCACGGTCATGGTAGCACAGGGGAGGGGATGCGTCAAACAGACAGGGGTCTGTTTTCGTGGAAACGACGCGCCTCCTCGTTTATTAAGAAAGACAGGGCCGAAAGCTCGCTGAAGCCGGAAGGGTATAGGCGGCCTCTAACCGTACGGGCCTGACCCACGGGCCATACCAAGACTTTATGATTTGCGGAGGTATTTGCGATGTCCATGCGACGAATTACGTTTAATGCAGCAGTGGTTCCGGTGCTGGTTCTGGCGTTCGCGTCCACCGCCCTGAGCGCACAGGTCATCCTCCGGGGACCGGCGGAAGGCGGCGCTCCGGGGAGTGGCCCGCTGATTATCTCCACCACGCCGTCCGCGATGGGCAGCCAGCGCCGTCTGCTGGAGCGTGGAGACGTGCAGAACCATCTGCGCCTGACGGTTCGTCAGAAGAAGGAACTGGGCCTGGCTCCATCGCCCGGCACCAGGACGGGCAGCAAGCCCGTCGAAACGACAGCTGTTCCCCTGCGAATCGAAGTGGACGCGAAGTCCTCGCCGGAAGAGCGGCAGCAGAGCGTTCAGGAGCTTTCGGAAAAGATGCGGGCGCAGGTGGAGGCATCCCATAGCGCCAGTGAAGCGAAGATCAAAGAGGTGCTGACCCCGGAGCAGCTAAAGCGCCTGGCGGAGCTTGACCTCCAGTTCCGTGGTCCGCTGGCGCTGGGTAATCCCCGCGTGGCCGCTGAGGTAAAGCTTTCTTCGGAAAGGCGCGCACCTATCACGGCACTGGCCCAGGAAGCCCAGCGAAAGATGGCCGAAGCCACGGTGGACGCTTTGAAGGAAGGTAAAAACATTCAGCAGGAACGGAAAAACCGCCTGTCGCCGCTCCGCAAGAAGACGGACCAAGCCAAGGTAGAGGCGTCGGAGAAGATTCTGGCCTTGCTCAGCCCGGAAGAGATGGCCCGCTGGGAATCTGCGCAGGGCAAGCCGTTCCGGTTCCGCACCGATCTTTAGCGTAACGGCTTTGCAACAATGAAGAAAAAGGGGCAGGCCACGCGGCCTGCCCCTTTTGTTCCATTACGGTTTCTCGTCAGGCGGCGCTTCTTCCATTTCCGCCTGTATGTCGCGCGCTCCATGCAGAACGCGCACTACTTCGACTTCTTCCTCAGTGGCGCGGTAAAAGATAAGATACGCGGGGAATAGCTGTACGTGCCAGCGACGAAGGCCTTGAAGGCGCGGGCTGCGAAACTGCTGTCGGTTGCCTAAGCCCGGCATCTCAGCAAGTTGTCGGAAAGTCTGCGCGACCGCATCCAGAAAGCGAAGTGCGCGCTCTTCACTGGTTTGCGCTATGTAAAGGGAAGCTACGTCAATGTCTCGATCCGCCTGTGGGTTCACCGAGAGGCGTCGGTTCACGGCGTTGTACTTTTTCGGTGGGTAAGGAGCCAAGAACGCTTCTCTTCCCAGTATTCCGAGGTAACTTCGACAGGCGGCCCCGAATCCAGACCTTCCAGTAATAAAGCTTCCAGGTGGTCCTGCGCCTGCCGTTCGTGTGCCTCTCGAATCAAGGTGTGTACATATTCGCTTGGCGTGGCATAACCGCCGGTCACGACCTGCTCTTCAACGAACGCGCGTAATGGTTCAGGCAGTACAATCTCCAGACTTGTCATTTCGGCGGCTCCTGAATCCATTATACATCACCATAAAAATGAGAGGGGCAGGCCAAATGGCCTGCCCCTTCTGGTTTAGTTTTTCCGCGCCACGGCGGCGGGCGGTGCGCTCGGCTGCGGAACGTCCGCCGGGAGCGGTGCGTCCACGGCCACCTGCGCCTGGTTCGCGGCGGCTTTCTCACTCGAACCGTTGCGGCTCGTTACCTTTATCCGCTTCTCTTTCTGCGGCGGCGTGAGCGCGTTGTCCAGAACGTCGGTTATCGTCTTTGCGAACAGGAAGCTCATCCCCTCGCGAAGCTGCGCTGGTACGTCCTCTTCCAGGTCCTTGCGGTTGCGCTCCGGCAGGATCACCGTCTTGATGCCCGCGCGCTTGGCGGCAAGCACCTTCTCCTGCCCCCGACCGGAAGCACCTTGCCGGTCAGTGTCACCTCGCCGGTCATGGCAAGGGCTGGCTTCAGGGGCCGACCCGACAAGAGCGAGGTCATCGCCGCCGTCATGGTCACGCCCGCCGAGGGGCCGTCCTTCGGAATCGCGCCCGCCGGAACGTGCACATGAATCTCCGTGTCGTTCCAGAACTTCGGGTCGATACCGTAATCCGATGCGTGCGCCCGGACATAGGACAGCGCCGTGCGCGCCGACTCCTGCATGACATTACCCAACTGGCCCGTCAACTGCAGGTTCTTGCCGCCGTCCATCTTCTGCGCCTCGATAAAGACGATGTCGCCACCGATAGGCGTCCACACCAGGCCGGTCGCGACACCCGGCTCGCCGGTGCGCTCCTGAACCTCCTCATACTCGAAGCGCGGTGCGCCCAGGTACTCCTGCACCTTCGCCGCGTCCACGACCATCGAATCGGCCCGGTTCTCGGCAAAGGCGCGCGTGATCTTGCGGCAGATAGCTGCGACCTCGCGCTCCAGGCTGCGGACGCCCGCCTCGCGGGTGTAGCCGCGCACCAGGGTACGCAGTCCGTCCTCGGTGAACGTCACCTTGTCGGCAGGCAGACCATGTTCGCCGATCTGCTTCGGCACCAGATGGCGCTTCGCGATAGCCGTCTTCTCCTCTTCCGTGTACCCGGCTATCTCGATGATCTCCATGCGGTCGCGCAGCGGCCCCTGAATCGTGTCCAGTTGGTTCGCGGTGGTCATGAACAGCACTTTCGATAGATCGAACGGTACGTCCAGATAGTTGTCCCGGAAGGTCGAATTCTGCTCCGGGTCCAGCACCTCTAAGAGCGCCGACGACGGATCGCCGCGAAAATCCGCGCTGACCTTGTCGATCTCGTCCAGCACGAAGAGCGGGTTGTTCGTCTCCGCGCGCTTCAGGCCCTGGATAATCTGGCCCGGCAGCGCCCCGATATAGGTGCGCCGGTGCCCGCGGACCTCGGCCTCGTCGCGCACGCCGCCCAGCGAAAGACGATAGAACTTCTTGCCCAGCGCCCGCGCAATCGAGCGGCCCAGCGACGTTTTGCCGACGCCGGGAGGGCCGACCAGGCACAGAATCGGCTGGCGCGCGGTGCCCTCGGTCTTGAACTTGCGGACGCTCAGGTATTCCAGAATCCGGTCCTTGACCTTTTCCAGCCCGAAGTGGTCCTCGTCCAGCACGCGCTTGACCTCGATTATATCCAGATTGTCCTCGGACGATGTATTCCACGGCAGGCTGACCATCCAGTCGATATAGGTGCGCGACACCGTGTACTCCGGCGCGCCGGGACTCATGCGCTGAAGCCGGTCCAGTTCGCGGTCGGCCTCCTTGCGGGCGTCCTCCGGCATTCCCGCCTCGGCGATCTTGGCGCGCAGCTCCTCGATCTCCTGGCCCTTGTCGTCGCCCTCGCCCAGCTCCTTCTGGATCGCCTTCATCTGTTCGCGCAGGAAATACTCGCGCTGGGCCTTGCCCATCTCGCCCGCCACCTGCGACTGAAGCTCGGAGCCGAGTTCCAGCACCTGCGTTTCGCGCGTCAGGAAGCCCAGCAGCGTGTTCATGCGCTCCTTGAGCGGCAGGGTTTCCAGAACCGTCATCTTGTCCGCCGTGCTCAGGCGTCCCAGGTGCGCGGCCATCAGGTCGGTCATCACATGGGTTTCGTCGATGTCCGCGATTCCCCGCAGTTCATCCGGCATATCGGACAGCTCGACCGCCTTGTTGAACAGGGTGCCCAACTGACGCTTGAGCGCCTCAATTTCGACGGCGTCTTCCGGCGTTACCGCAGACGCTTCATCAATCAGGCGGACGCGGGCGCGCACGTACGGCTCGGTCTGAATCACCTGAAGTATTTGGAACCGCTGCAGACCCTGCACGATCAGCCGGGTCGCATCGGCTCCCTTGCCCATCATACGGATGGCGACGGCGGTGCCGGTCGGGTAGATGTCCTGAAGCGTCGGCGACTCCGTGGACGGGTCGCGCTGGGTGACGATGCCGATGACACGGTTTCCGCCAACGACCGAATCGTCGATCAGCTTGACGAACTGCTCCCGCGCCACCGCAATCGGCGCAACCAGCACCGGGAAGATCACGGCGTCGCGCAGCGGCAGCAGGTTCAGTTCCTCCGGGACGCTGGGCGTTTCGCCCTTGTCCTGCAATTGGTCGATTATGTTCTCCGAGCCTTCCGGCGTCGGGTTGTTTTTATTTTCATTCATGGTTTTTATCTTTTCTTAATCACCGGTCTCAATCGGAATGGTGCGCGACGGCGGCAGTGCTTCCTGCCGGGCGCGGCGGGGCAGGGCTATCACCAGAAACCCGTCCCGCAATGTCGCTGAAATGCCGTCGCGGTCGATGTCCGACTCCGGAGGGAGCGGGAACGTCCGCTCGAACGGCCCGAAATAGATTTCCAGTTGATGACAGCCCCGGCGTTCGAGGCGTTCGTCAGGGCGCTCCGTACGGACGCCGGAAACGGTCAGCCGTCGCCCGTCCGCGCTCAGTGATACCTGTAGGTCTTCCGCCGTCACCCCGGCAAGCTCCAGCTTTATCAGGACGCCCGCTGCGGTTTCATGCACATCCGCCGCCGGCTGCCAGAACCGGTTCAGGCCCGAAGGCTGATCCCAGGAACCGAAGAACGCCTCTTCGGCGAAACGCTGCATATCGGTTTCCATCTGCCGGAGCAGGTCACGGTAGTTTCGAAAGGCCATTTTCTCTCTCCCTGCGGTCAATGACGCTAATCCGACCGCATCTACTTTAATAACGTTTTATTGCCCGTGAAGTTCCTTGAGTTTCTTACACTCAATTATATCATTTCGACCATACACTTCGCCGCTGTGGTTGCCGACACGGACGAAGGCCCGATATAATGGGGTAACGACCTTTTTCCGCAACCAATGGATAACAGAAACCAATATGCTGCTAAAAATCGGGCTTCCTAAGGGCAGCCTTCAAGAGGCCACCTTCAAATTGCTGAGTAAGGCAGGCTGGGACTTTCGTGTGGATGCGCGCTCATACCAGCCGATGGTGGATGACCCGGAGATCAGTGCACTGCTGATTCGACCCCAGGAGATACCGCGCTATCTGGAAGACGGCATCCTCGACGTGGGCATTACCGGCAAGGACTGGATCGAGGACAACGGCGCGGATGTTCACGAGGTAACGGAACTAACCTACAGCAAAGCGACCCGCAACCCGATCCGGGTCGTGCTTGCCGCCCCGGAAAACTCACAGATAGAAGGGCCGCGTGATCTGGCGGGCAAGCGTATCGCGACGGAATACGTGCAGCTTACCGAGCGGTATCTGGGGGCGCACGGTGTGCGGGATGCATCGGTGGAGTTTTCGTGGGGAGCGTGCGAGGTAAAGGTGCCGGTGCTGGCGGATGCTATCGTCGTCAACACCGAAACCGGCAACAGTTTGCGGGCGCACAATCTGCGCATCGTGGACACGCTGCTTCTTTCCACCACGCGCCTGGTCGCCAACCATTCCGCCTGGGCCGACCCGGAGAAGCGCGCCAAGATCGAGAACCTGGCGATGCTCCTTCAGGGAGCCTTAAACGCGGATGCGCTGGTGGGTCTGAAGATGAACGTCGAAAAGAGCCAGCTGGACGCCGTGGTCGCGCAGCTTCCTGCCCTGAAGCGCCCGACTGTGTCGCCCCTCTACGACAACGGCTGGATGGCCGTGGAGATCATTATCGAGGAAAAACAGGCCCGCGACCTGATACCGCGTCTGAAGCGTGCGGGTGCCGAGGGCATTGTCGAATACCCGCTGAACAAAGTGGTGTATTGAGGCCGTCAGTCCGTCGCCAGCAACGCTTCGACAAAGGCGTCGGGGGAGAATTCGCGCGTAAGTCTTCGGCTTTTTCTCCGATACCAACCAGCTTGATGGGGATGCCCAGCTTCGACAAAGGCGTCGGGGGAGAATTCTCACGGATGGTGATGACGATGCCGCCGCGCGCCGTGCCGTCCAGCTTCGCCAGTACGATTCCCGTCACGCCGACGGCGTCCACGAACTCTTTAGCCTGGCGGATGGCGTTCTGGCCGGTCGTAGCGTCCAGCACCAGCAGAATCTCATCCGGCTTGCGGCCCAATTCCCGCTCACAGACGCGCCGATCTTTTTCAATTCCTCCATCAGGTTGGCTTTGTTGTGGAGGCGGCCCGCCGTGTCCACCAGCACCAGGTCCGCCTTACGGGCCTTTGCGGCCTGCACAGCGTCGAAAACCACAGCGGCGGGATCGGAGCCTTCCCGGTGCCGGATAAAGTCCGCGCCGACGCGCTCGGCCCAGAGACCTAACTGATCGGCGGCGGCGGCCCGGAACGTATCGCCCGCCGCAAGAATCACCTTGCGTCCGTGGCGCGTCGCCAGGCTGGCAAGCTTCGCAAGGGTAGTGGTCTTGCCGACACCATTGACGCCGACCATCAGGAACAGCGTCGGCGGGGCAGGGGCGAAGTTAAGGCGGGTATCACCGGAGTCGCCCAGAATCTCCGTCAGGGACTGGGACAGGCGTGCGTGTACCGCTTCCGCGTCGGGGAGGCGCTCGTCACGGACGGCGTCGCGCAAATCGTTGAGTACACGGTCGGTGGTGTGGACGCTCAGGTCCGCGGCTAAAAGCGCTCTCTTCGAACTCATCAAAAAGTTCCTCATCGATGCGGCCCTGCCCGGTGACAAGCTGGTCTACACGCTGAAAAACGCGCGTAAATATCCCTTTTCTAAGCATATCGGTTCTTTCCGGGCGGCTGGAAGCGAGCTATCCCTTCCCGTACGGCTGCGTGGGCGCGCTCCGGGCCGAAGTGTCCGCGCGGTGTGAACTGCTTATCTTTGACCGCGTTATACGAAACGAAAAAATGCTCGATTTCGGCAAGCAGATTTTCGTTCAGCGCGCCCAGATCGCGTACGTCCCGGTGGCTGCGCGAACTTTTCGCCACGGCGATCAGGCGGTCGTTGCGCATGGTTTCGCCATTCTCTTCCCTCTGATCCGCCTCGATGATGCCGATGAGCCGCGCCCGTGCCAGACAGCCGGGGAAAGCCGGTTCGTCCATCAGTATCAAAACGTCCAGGGGGTCGCCGTCCTCACCGAGAGTTGACGGCACAAAGCCAAAGTCGAACGGGAAGACCGCGCCGACCGGCAGGATTCCCCCAGCGCGAACAGTCCGGTCTCGTCATCGTAATCGAACTTGTTCCGGCTCCCCTTGGGCGTTTCGATAATGACGTTGAGCGTGTCTGAGTCCTGTCGAAATGCGTTCAAGTGCAGAAGGTTTTGATTGGTCATCGTTCAGGCCATCCGGCGCATGACGAGGCCGGACAGAAGTTTGGGATAAAAAAAGGTGGATTTCTGCGGCATGACCTCGCCCGCATCGGAAACGTCGCGCACTGCCTCTACGGGTGTGTGGCCCAGAAGCAGCGCCACATCGAACTCGCCTTCCCGAACGCGCTGAATGGCCTCCTCGGCGCTGCGGGTATAAGCCAGCCGATCCGTGGTGGCGACTTCGGCGGCGGGGATGCCCATCACCCGGTCGAGCACCAGATGCTGAAGAATGGTAACGTCCAGGCGGCGCAGCGACGGGTGAAGATCGGCGGGCAAAGCCGCATCCAGCCGCGACGCATCGCGGGCCGTCACCTGGTAGGTGAAGCCGGAAGGCAGAGCAAGGCCGAACGCCGTCTGGTTCTCGACATGCAGCCGCAGGCGCGCCTCCAGGTCGTCAAGGGCGATCTCACCGACATCGAACAACTCTTCCAGGTGACGGAACAGGGTCGTCCGAAAATCGCTCGTCAGGCCGCGCACCAGCCGGTGGGTGGGCAGAAGCGACAGGCCGGGATCGTGAAAGGAACTCAGCGTGGTTAAGAGAAAAGCTTCCGGGCGATCCGTACCCGCCGCCCCGGTCTCCTGAGCAAAAGCGAGCGAGGTTTCGTAGCGATGGTGGCCGTCGGCGATATACACCGGGCGCGCGGCGAACTGCGTTGGCTGCGCCGCATTGGTCGCCGTGTCTTCCACTTTCCCGCGCGTGTCCCTCTGGTTACCGTCGCCGACGAAGTCCGCCGGCGGCGCGCCGGTCGCCCCGGTTTCCCGCCGCCGATCCCCGACGCCGACCGGGTCCACCCCCAGGCCCATACTCGACTCGAAGTTGGCATGGGTCGCCCGCAGCAAGCGCAGGCGGTCTTCCTTGGGGCCGGTCAGCGTCCGCTCGTGCGGCAGCACGGCGCGCTCCCCATAGGGCTGGAGGCGCAGCAGGCACACCAGACCCAGGCGCTGCCGCCTCTGCTCGCCGGAGGAGCCGGGTTCTACGAACTCCGTGCGGGTGACATACAGACCCGGCGTGGTATCTTCGCGAAGCACGCCGCTCTGCTGCCACGCCGTCCACAGCTCGGATGCGGATTGATATTTCGCGTCGCCCTCGCCTTCGGGCAGGATCAGCCGCGCCGCAGCATGCGGCGAGCGGTCAATCAGCGCCTGGCGCTCCGCCGGAGACAGAACATCATAGGGGGGACACGTGACGGCGGCCAGGTCGGCATTTTCGGCGTAGCGTATGGCTGCGAAGGGGCGTATCTCCGCCATGAGTACCTCGTATCGGGTGGAATACACGGCGTCCGCCGCTGTCCGTAGTATACCCCGTGACGCAACTTCCGCAAAAGCCTGCCCTGTTTACGGGCATAGGGCTTTGTGCTACAATGACCCGGAAAGCGAAACCCTCATGATTCCCCTTCACGACGATAACCCGACTCGAATCACGCCCTATGTCACCTGGGCGCTTCTCGCCGCCAATGTGGCCGTTTATCTGCTTCAGGCATTGGGGGGGATGCAGGAGGGGCGGTACGGCTTGATCGGGCCGATGGCCGGCTGGACGATGGTTCCTGTCGAAGTGACCCAGGGCGTGGATGTGCCCACGAACCTGTATTCGCTTCAGCCGTACTGGCTGACTATCTTCACCTCGATGTTCATGCACGGCGGATTTATGCACCTGGCGGGAAACATGGTGTATCTGGTCGTCTTCGGGAACAACATCGAGGACGCGCTGGGGCATGCGAAATTCCTGGTCTTTTATCTGGTGTGCGGCGTGATCGCGGCGCTGGCGCAAGTATTCTGGAAGCCGGACTCCATTATTCCGACCCTTGGGGCGTCCGGCGCGATTGCCGGTGTCCTCGGAGCGTACCTGCTGCTGTTCCCGCGCGCACACGTTAAAACTCTGGTCGTGATGGTGATTATCACCGTGATACGCCTCCCGGCGATGGTCCTGCTCGGCTTCTGGATCATTTCCCAGTTTTTTTCTCAGATTACCGGCTCGCTCGCCGCGCCGGAAGGGCGCGAAACCGGCGGCGTCGCCTATTGGGCGCATATCGGCGGCTTTATCGCGGGCTTCGTCCTGATCAAGATGTTCGGCGCGCACCCCACGCGCGCTTTGCCGGAATACGAGCAGTACCAACCGCGACGCGGCGGCGGCTTTCGGTTTTAGCGTGGCGGCGTGTCTGCGGAGTCTTCGGCGGCTTCTTCTTGTTCTGCTGTTTGCCCTCTGCTTCGTGTCGATTGTCCATGCCGAGCGTCTGGATACGACGCTGGAAAAGCTGCTGGGCAAGCCGGTTGCCTGGGGCCTGAAAGAGACCTCCGGCGTGGACACCGACCCGCTGCTGCTGGCGTGGGTGCGGCAGATCGGGGGGAAAGTATCGGCGCGCGCCCCGCGTCAGGACATTAAATACACCTTTAGCATCCTTGGCTCGGATGTCGCCAATGCGCTGGCGGCTCCCGGCGGCTATATCTTCGTCACGCGCGGCCTGATCGACACTATTGAATCCGACGATGAACTGGCCGCCATACTCGCCCATGAATCCGCCCATGTTTCGAAGCGCCACGCCATCCAGCAGATCGGCGAGAACGCGGCTTTTCTGATCCTTCTCAACCAGGTAAAAGGCCGCCATGCCGGGGACATAAAAACCGCCGCACAGGTTTACAATGTTCTGCGCACGCTCCAGAGAAGCCGCTCGATGGAGGCGCAGGCGGATGAGAACGGACTTATCTATGCCTATGAGGCCGGTTACGATCCCGGCGGTCTGCCGCGTTTTTTCGAGCGATTAGCGGCGGGCGGGCGGGAGCCGGGCCGACTGGAGCAGTATTTCGCCACACATCCGTCGCCGCGAAATCGCCTGCAAAAGGCACAGGCCGACCCACTGGTGCGCCGCGATGATCCGAAGCTGCGGGAAACGATTGCCGCCGGATACGAATCGCGCGGTCTGCCCGGCGCGGCGGCGCAGGTGCGGCGCGGCAGTGGCGATCCGCTGGAGGTTCCGGTTCGTCCGTTTTCCCGACTGTCGGAGCCGGCAGCGGCGGGACGACGGTCGGTATCGCAGCGTGTGGATGACCAGGTGCGCGGTTTGACATCGGCATACCGGGCGCAGCGGTTCGGCGGGCAGTTACAGCAGCTTTTGCTGGTGAACTCTCAATTGGATTATCGCTGGCTGTACGTGGCGCTTCGTGCGTATGCCGTCCAGATGGAGACGGAAAACGTCTACGCCCGCACGCTGCGCGTCCTTCGCACCGCTACCCCGACTTATGATGCGCTTGCCGCCCACGCCGACGTGCCCGATCCCGCTCTGTCCGCCAGTTCTCTGCGGGGCCGGGATGAAGTGCAGCGCGCGGTGGAGCGCATCTCCGCCGCGCCCGGCCCGCTCGCGCGGGCCTCACAGGCGGCGCTGGCCGTGCTGGCAGACTTGAACAACCCGCTGTACCATCTGCGCGGCGCTACTGCCTGGGTTCGGTACGGGACGCTGGAGGGACTGCTGCGCTATGCGGAAAGCGAACTGGCCCGCGCCGACGATGCCTCCGCGCGAGCGTGGCGTCTGCTGGCGATGGCGCGCATACGCCGGTACGAGGCGCTGCTCAATATGCTTGCCCCGGAAGATGATGCGGCGCGGCGCGCACGGTGGGCGGACCTGCTCGCGCGGCGGCTGGGCGGACGCTTTCCCACAACCGGTCCGGCGGGCGCGGCAACCGTTCAGGCGGCACTGTCGGTTCAGCTAACCAGGCCGATTGAGCTTGTCGGAGCCGGGCGCGAGGATACTCCCTGGGCCGACTGGGCGCTTCGCAGCGGCGGCATACCGGAAAACATCGCGACAGCGATGCGACTACTGGCGCTCGACATGGAGCGGGAAACGGCGGCGGAAGATAAACGGTAGGCAGCAGGCAATCCGCAGATTGTTGTGGGCACTGGTCGCGGTCGGCGTCCTGGCGGCACTGGTCAGCGCGGCGGCGCGGTGGCGGGTCGAAGCGCGCAACCGGCGTGTCGAGATCACCCTGGACTATTCCGAATTGCGGCGCTTGGCCGCGGCGCAGGGTGTGCCGCTTCCCGATGTGCTGCGCCGGTTCCGCGCGGCGGGCGCGACTTCGGTGGCCCTTCAGGAAGAAAGTATCGGCTCGCTGGAAGAGGCTCGGCGCATTGAGGTCGTCGGGGCGGGGCGAAATACCGCATCGCTGCTGCCCGAACAAGCGCTGACCGCACGGATTTTAGAAGCCATCCGAAACAAGACGCGGCTGAATGTCCGGGCTGCGGAAACGGCGCGCGGAACGGAGCTTTCTTTCGATCAGCCGCTCGCCTTGGTGCGCGGCGTCGCTCTTGGTCTGGACCCCCAGGCAGTTGCAGATGCGCGTGCGGCAGGCTTGGGGGTGGTCGGGCGCGTCGGGAACTGGGAAGGCGTGACGCCGGAGGGCGTGCGCTGGACACTGGCGCAGCTTAAATCGCAGGGCGTCGAAACGGTTATTTTTTCCGGCGACGAGGTGCTGGGTTTCAAAGGCTATATCGCTGCCGATAAAGAGGAGCCGACCCGCCCGTCTACCGAATCGGTTTTGCGGGAGCAGGGGCTGTATTTCGGCACGGTGGAGTTTGTAAAGCAGAAGGGGAATGACTTGCTGGCGCGGGCGGCGCAGGACCGTACGGTGCGCGTCCACACCGTTTCCGGCGCGGAGATGATTGCGGCGGACATTCCCGGCAATATCCAGCGGTTCCTGCTGGCTGCCCGCGAGCGCAACATCCGCCTTCTGTTCGTGCGTCTTTTCACTCAGGAGCCGGATGCGCTGGCAAAGAACGTCGAATATGTGGAAAAGCTAACGGCGGGCCTGAAGCGCGGCGACCTCACCCCCGGCCCCGCCCACGGCTACAACGATTTGCACACCCCGCTGATATTGCGCCTTTTGATGGGCCTTGGCCTCGCCGCCGCCTGGTGCCTCCTCCTGGATGCACTGACCGGGTTCATCTCGCGCGGCGGGCTGGGAATTATCAGCATTCCGGTCGCCGCCAGTCTAGCCCTGTTGCCGGGTGTGGGAGAGACTGCCGGACCGAAGCTGGCCGCGCTCGCTGCCGCGTGTCTTTTCCCAACGCTCGCGCTTTTGCACGCCGATCTGCTGCGGCCTGCGCCGGGCGGACGACAAGGACTTGCGCCGCGCGCTGCGCTGGAATACGCTTTCCGCCGATTCCTGGCGATGACCGGCATCACGCTGATGGGAGCGATGCTGATCGTCGGACTGCTGGCGGACCGGGTTTTCTTAATCAAGGCGGACGCTTTTGCAGGAATCAAAGTGGCGCAGTTGATACCGATAGCCGCCGCCGCCGTTGTCTATTTTCTCGGTCTGCAAGCCTCGCCGGAGCGGCCCTGGCCGCGTGTGGTGGACGAGGCGCGGCGCAAGGTCATCTATATCGGTACGCAGCCGATACTGCTGTGGCAGGTGGCGGCGGCGCTCGGCGCGCTTGTCCTGCTTGCCATTGTCGTTCTGCGCTCCGGGAACGACCCCGGTGTCGGCGTATCCGGGCTGGAACTGCGCGTGCGCGGCCTGCTCGACCGTCTGCTGTTCACGCGGCCTCGCTTCAAGGAGTTTCTTATCGGCCACCCGGCGATGATTCTCGCGCTGGCGCTGGGGGCGACCGGGCGGCGGCTGTGGGCGTTTCCGCTGTTTCTGGTCGGGGCTATCGGGCAGGTGTCGCTTTTGAACACCTTCTGTCATCTGCATACGCCGCTGCTGGTCAGCCTGCTCCGCGCGCTGCTCGGCTTCTCCATTGGGATCGTCTTCGGTGCGGTTGCGTATCTGCTGTTGGAGCGACTGCTGAGACGGATGACATCGGGGGCGACTCGTGCGGGCTGAGGCGGGGCAGGGGAGACGGCGGCCCCGTATCGCGGCGCTCGGTTACTACGGCTTCGGGAACCTGGGCGACGAGGCCGTTCTTGCCGGGATTCGCCAGACGGTGACGGAGACGGTGGGCGACACGGAGTTTGTCGTCCTTTCCAACGACCCGGACGGAACCCGGAAGCTGCATCCGGGCGTCCAAAGCGTGAACCGCTGGCGCTGGCGCGAAGCGGCGGCAGCCCTGCGCGGAACGGACCTTTTCATCCTCGGCGGGGGAAGCCTGCTTCAAGATGCGACCAGCGCGCGCTCGGTGCTCTGGTACGCGCTGATGGCCCTGATAGTGCGCCGCCGGTCGCGCCGGGTGCTCTGGTGGGGGCAGGGAATCGGCCCGCTGCGCGCTTCGTCATCGCGGCGTCTGGTGCGCTGGATAGCCAATCAGGCCGATGCGCTGACCGTGCGGGATACGGCGTCGGTAAATCTTTTGAAGGCTGTCGGCGCGCGCGGGTCTATTGAAGAGGTCGGCGACCCTGCGTTCGCTCTCACGCCGTCACCGGCAGCCGTCAAGATGGAGGAGTCAGCCTTTTCCGTTCTGGCGCTGCGCTCCTGGCCGGACGGCGATGCCGCCTTGCGCGCGGCGTTCACCAGTGATACACTGTTTCTTGATTTGACCCGGCAGTCGGGAAGTTCCTGGATCGGCGTCGCGATGCATGTGCCGGACGATTACCGGTATCTTCAGGCACTATGTCCGAGCAGCGGCAGCGGCATCGAGATAGCCGACTGGCGCGAGCGCGGCGAAACACCTGCCGATGTGCTGGCCCGTATTTCGAAGGCCCGTCTGGTGATAGCGATGCGGCTTCATGCGCTGATTTTCGCCGCGCGCTCCGCCGTACCGTTCGTCGCCCTGTCTTACGACCCGAAAGTGGACGCACTGGCACGGGCGGCGGGACAGGAAGACGCGCTGCTGCCGGTGGAGACGGTAACGGCAGAAACGCTGCGGCGGGCGGTGGAGACGGTTCTGGCGACGCGCCAGGCGCGTGTGGACCGGCTGGAACAGTTTGCTCAGGAGCAGGCGCGGCGGGCGCGGCGGCCCGCCGAAATAGCCGCGGGCCTGCTGGAAACGTTGACATAGCAGGCGAGAACACACCCCTACGGTGCCCGTCCGCGAGCCGTTTTGCCGCTCGCCCGGAGGATAGAATTGGCAAGCAAGACCCGTTCCCCCCGAAATTCCGCGCGCGAAAAAACGCGCTCTCGCACGTCCCGCCCGAAGGGCGCTTCCTCGGCAGCGACCCCGGCTGCGGTAGCCGCAACGCTGGCGATGCTCGGCCTGCTGGGAGTCAGTGCCCGCGCCCAGGAGACGCCTGCGCCGGTGCCGCCGCCCGGTACGCCTGCGCCCGGCATACCCACTACCCCGCCCGCTGAGCCTTTGCCTGCTCCCACTCCTGCCCCTGCCGAACCGGCTCCGGCTTCCGCGCCGGAGGAGACGAAGCCAAAGGCCGAGGATAAAGCAAAGGGAGACGAAAAAGCAGCCAAAGAAAAAGAGACCGGCAAGGCGGAGGAAGCCAAAAAGAAGGACGGGAAGACCGACGCGAAACCTGCCGATGCCAAGGGCGAGGCGGCAGCGCAGAAAGCCAACGAGAAGCCTGCGGACCAGCCGGTGACAACGAATGGCAGCGCGGGCAACGGCGCAAGTATCCTGGGTAAGCTGGGCGAGAACCTGACCTTCAGCGGCGGGACCACGTTCAGTATGCGTTCCCACAAGATTTCCGGCGGCGGCGAGGGATCGCGCGGCTATCTGGACGATTACGGCAACGCCTACGACACCCGGCGCGTCGGCCCCTTCCAGCAGACGATGGACCTGACCGTACAGGGCAAGTTCCTCAATGTCTTCAACGTTGATGCGCGGTTCAGCAACTCACGTTACGGCAACTACCTCAACAACACCATCGGTCTGAACTTCAAAAAGAACGGCACGTCGCTTGAACTGGGCAACGTCAGCGCCTCGCTTACCGGAAACTCCCTGGTCAGCTTCAGCAAGAGCCTTCAGGGCATCGTGCTTTCGCGCGACTTCGGCGGCGGCAAGATTCGCACCACCAATATATTATCGGTGACGAAGGCAGTCACGCGGCGTGGGACCTTTCAGGGTAATGGGACTTCCGGCCCGTACTATCTGGGCGGCTCCTCGATTCTGGAAGGTACCGAGCGTCTGCGTCTGGACGGCAGGGAACTGCGGCGCGGCAGTGATGCCAGCGACGATTACCTGATCGACTACTTCACCGGCCAGGTAACGTTCAATCGGATCATCCCGCCGGAATCCACGGTCGAATATTCCTACGAAAGCCAGAACTACAATGGCAATGCGGGGCTGCTGTTCGGTTCGCGCTGGGACTTCAGCACGGGCATGGGGAACTTCGGCCTGACCTGGCTTCAGCAGAAGGCCAAGAACCCCAGTGGGCGAAACGGCACGACGGTCGAACGCTTTCCCGTCCACCCCGATCCGCTGTACCGATACGGGCTTCTTTCACGCGTCGAGCCGGGAACGCCGGTGCGTGTCTGGTGGAAAGAGCTGGAACTGGTCGAGAATATCGACTTCGAACTGAACCGCCAGCTTCGCTTTATCCGGCTGATCCAGCCCAAGCCCGCCGATACGTCGCTTACCGGCGAAATCTCGCTGCGCGTCGAATACACGCCGGTGCGCTCGTCCTCGCTCGGCGGCGACCGCACCGTAATGGGAGTGGATGGGAATATGCGTCTGGGCAGTCGGGGGAACCTGAATGTCCAGTTCGGCCAGAGCAAGGCCGCCAGCGCCGACCAGACCGGCAACGCCATGACCGTGACCGCTTCGCTTGAGGGCGGCAGCAGCGGGCGCAACAACTGGACGCTTACCACCGTTCTTCGCGATATCGGGGCCGGGTTCTCCGGTGTCGATTCCGTCAGCTCGGCCTTTCTGCGGGCGGAAAAGGGGATGAACACCAACTTCTCCTTTTCGCCCAACCAGTACATAAACCTGAACACCTCCTTCACCAATTCCCGGCTCGCTCAGCAGAACTTCGGCTACTTCGGCAATGAAAATGACGACGATATTCTTACCTGGGTGAACAACTCTACCTGGAATATGGGACTGGACGTAAAGCTGCCGAATCTGCCGTCGCTCTCCTTCCAGCATTCGCAGGTTCAGCAGAACGGGGCCTCGCGCTCTACGTTCATGACGGATTCGCTGACGCTGGGCTGGCAGCGCGGTATCCTCGGCATCTCCGCCGGGCTGACCCGTACGGCCTCGAAGGGGCGAAGCGTTTTTTCGAACGGCTACAACTACGGCGGGTACAATCCGTATGCCGGAGAGCAGCAGAACAACCCGTCTCTGACGCTGAACGACTCCTCCTCCGACTCCGCCCGTCTGAATATTTCGCTGACGCCCGCCGCCTGGCTTAGCTTCACCGGCAACGTCGGATTTACGAATACGCAGTTCGGCTCGACATCGGGCCAGACCAGCACAGGAAGCGCAGCGCGGGCGCGTGACCTTGGCGGCGCGCTTACGCTGAGGCCTGGGGGCAGTCTTTCCATTCAGGCCAGCTTTTCCGATACGTCCAACGGTCAGAGCACGGCGGGTTTCTATAACAGCGGGGGATCGATGAACACGGATACCGGCCTGCCGATTGGCGTGCCGGGCATCGGCGGCGGTTCCGGAATCACCCTGACCGGCCAGCGCACCAAAACCTCGCAGCTTTCCGTGCAGTACACACCCTTCAGCACACTCACTCTGGACTTCAGCACGGACCGTCAGCTTTATCTGATTCCCGGCTACGACAATACCGAAAGCGGCAACTCGCAGGTCGCTTTCTCGTTCAGTGGCCTTAGCAAATTCCAGATCAGCGGCTCGCTGTCCGACCAGAAAGTAAACTATGTCGGTGGGCAGGGCGACTCCAACAGCCGCTCCTATCAGCTTACCGGCTCGGCGGGGCCGTTCGGGGCGCTCACGCTCACATCATCGCTTCAGCGCCTGAACACCGGATCGAACCTTTTTTACAGCACCAGCAACCCGCGCCAGAACGTTGCCGGCAGCTATATTCTGCAAAACCAGAATCTGACCGTCTTTACCACACGCGGAGACTTCGAGGTCGGCGGCGGACGCACGCTGTTCGTGCAATTGCAGAACATCGATACGCGCACCCCCAAGTTTTCTACTGACCTGCCGACCGGCGGCTACCGTGTCAGTCCGAATTCGCAGCGCTCGGTGGGAACCGCCGGAATCGCCTTTAAGATCACGCCCATCACCACGCTGACCTTCGATACCAACATTATCCGCATGAATGATCGGGACGACCCTGACTATTCGTATCGCGCCCGCACGGTGAACATGGACCTGGCGGCGCGTTTTTGAGGCGTCCGGCGGCGTTTGGCCTGATAAACTTGAAGCGACGGCGGCGAAAGACCGTCTAATGAATCGTCCGCGTCTTTGCCGCTGCTTTTTTCTGCGAACGCAACTATCCTCGACGGAGATTTTATAACATGCGTCCTGCTTGTCGCCCCGCGCGCCGTGTTGCGCGGATTTGTTTGCTTGCTTCCGCCCTGCTCCTTCTGTTTTCTACTGCCGCTACGGCGCAGCGATATGTCAACACCGTCAATAATCGCTTTGCGACGGTAAGCAGCGGCCCGCAGTCCTCGCTGATCGTTGACGTTGCGGGCGGCGCGAGCCGGGAAGCCATTTCCCAGGCCGTCACGCGCCGTGTCCGTGATGACTGGAAAGCCCGTGCGCGCGTCGCCGGTCCGCAGGTCGCCGCGCTGCGTAAGGCGGGTATTCTGCGGGGTCGGGGAGCGGTGCCTGTCTCCACGCTGGTCGCCGTGCGTCAGGCCGGGCGGCTGGTGCTGCCCGCGCGGACTACGCGGCAGGTGGGCGGCGGGACGATCACCTTCAGCTACACCGGCTTCAGCGCCCGCACGGAAGACCTGCTGCGCCAGTTCGTCGCCGTCGCCTATCCGCGCATTCAGAACCTGTACGGTGCGCCTGCCTGGAGCGGCAATGTCGAGGTTGCCAGCCTGGGCGATTTCGACACCGGCACCGGCACCGATGTGCAGCGGCTGACCTTCGGCACCTACGATGTCACCAATAACCGCATTTTGCTGCCGGTTTATGAGTTCGATGAAAGTACGCTCCACGCGTTCCTTCTGCTCATGATTCACGCCTTCCACGGCCCGTCCTTTCTGGAGTACGATGCCTGGGAGTTCGGATTTGCCCGCGCCGCCGCCTCGGTTATCGCCCGCGACCCGTCACTGGTGTATCAGGGCGGCGTACCCGTGTTTCAGGACGCTTCCGCCAACAATATCTACTCGCTGCTCAAATTCTACGATGTGCTGAACCAGCCATCGCTGGGCAACCCGACGTTTTTCCCGCCCTCGCAGCTCAACGTTTCTCTAACATCCAGCTTCTCCATCGGCAAGATGTTTTTGGCGCGCACAGCCATGAGCGGCGCAGCGTGGCTGAAAGTCTATGTCGAGAACCCGAGCTTCTTCCGGCAGTTCAACGAAGCGTACTACGGGCAGTTGAACGCGGGCGGGACGCCTGGCCTGGCAGGCAACGTGCCCGCCCTGCGCGCGCTGGCGCAGAATTTCGCGCCCAATGTGGAGGGGCAGCCCTTCGGCGCGTGGTATGAGCGGCAGTGGGTGCTGGACACCAGCGTTTCGCTGGGGCGGAAGCTGTATGCCTTTGTGCTGCCCAGCGACCCGGAGGACCAGGCGGGCCAGCGCCAGCAGAGCGCCACCATTGTTCTGGTGTACTTCAACACCAAACCGAACGGCGATGAAGACCTGCTTTCAGGCCGGGCCTACGCAACCTATTATGATGTGGACAACAACCAGTTGTTTTTGAACGCCGAGTCCGAGCAGACCGTCATCGCCGAAGGCGAGGGTTTTCTGACGACGCTGCGGTTCGCTCAGGGTGACAACTCGGATAATACCTGGCTGGCAATGAGCTTCCATATCGGGAACGAAACGGCGCGGACGTACCTACCGCAGGGGACGACCGGCGATTTCCAGGTGGTGGTGCTCGGAGCGAAAACAGGGCGCATCAATGTGTCGCAGGTCGTATCGGGGCAGACGCGTACCGGTTCCGCCGACATCCGCGGCGGTGTCGCGGGTGTCAATCTGGGCATGGCGAATAACGACCTGGGTGCGACGACGGTAACCGTAACCGACGCCAGTAACAACGTGCTGGGCACCGCGCGATACAATGCGGGCGATGGCCGTTATATCGCTATTCTGCGCCTGGACGGCGGGACAGCCACCGTGTCTCGTCCTTTCCCCGCCGGGATGCAGCTTGTCAGCTTCCCGGTGCGGCCCCTGGCGACGGATATTTCCGCCGCGCTCGGTCTGCCCGCGTCCAGCTTCCTGCTGTCCTACTATGATCCGATCACGCGCAGCTACCAGACCTATGGCGGTGGGGCGACAACGCCGCCCATTGAGCCGGGGCGCGGCTACTGGCTGAAGGCGCTGCCGCCCAGTGGCGGCGCGTCCCAGATCACGGCAAACCTGACCGGCGTTTCTCCTTCGCCCGAAACCGATCTGACCGTCAGCCTGGCCTTCGGTTGGAACCTGATTGGCACGCCATTCAGCCAGGATGTTCCCGTCAGTCAGCTTCAGGTTCAGTATCTGCAAAACGGCTCCCAGACCTGGGAAAGCGCGGTTGCGAACAACCTGGTTACGCCGGACCCGTTCGGGTTCAACGCGCAGCTTGGCTATCAGGCGATCCCGCTTCAGGGTGGGGCGCTGGTTCCGTGGCAGGGTTACTGGGTACGCGTGCTGGTGCCCAGCGGGATCACGCTGATTATTCCCGGCACGAACAATCGTGGCCGGGCGCAAGGCGGCGGCGTAAGCCGCGCCGGCGACAGCCGCGCGGCGCGACCCGAGTGGGCAGTGCGCCTGCGCGCGAAGACTTCCAGCGCCACAGCGCCCCTTCCCGTCGCGACGGCTACTTTCGGCGTGGCTCAAAATGCGAGCGCCGGGTTCGACAACCGCTGGGACCGGGAATCTCCTCCGGCCATCGTTCCGGCGGTCGCCATCGAATTTCCGCATGCCGATTGGGGAAACGCCGGGGGACGCTATACCGCCGATTACCGCGCCGCGGGTTCGACGAACGCCGTCTGGGACGTGGCGGTCTCCTCGCCGACCGAGGGTGAGGTGACGCTTTCCTGGGACGGTTTGGGCACGGTCCCGCGCCGGACCCGCCTGGTTCTGGTCGATAAAACAACGGGGGCGCGCACGCTGCTGCGCGGTAAATCCTCGTACACGTTTACGGCCACCGCCGGGCAAAGCCGCGCCTTCCAGATCCGCGCCGAGTCAGAAAGGTCGCAGGCACTGAGCATCTCCAGTATTCGGATGGGGGCGACACGCGGCGGCGGGCGCTCCATAAGCTACGCGCTTTCCGGTCCCGCAGACGTAACCATCGAGGTGCGGACGCTGGGCGGGAAAACGCTGCGGAAACTGTCGCGAGGGCGGGCGGAGACGCCGGGCCTTCAGACCGTGCATTGGGATGGCCGCGCGGAAAATGCCGCCCCGCTGGCTGTGGGCGCTTATCTGATTTCAATCACGGCTCGTGGGGAAGATGGCGCAACCGCCACCCAAACCCGGCCCGTGCTGATGCTGAACTGATGTTCGGAGGCACTTTCTTGCAACAACAACTGCGACTGATAGCGTCCGGTGCCGCCACTGCTGCTGCCGCCGCTGCCGCGTTCCTTCTGCTGGCGCTGCTCCCGCTGCTGGCGGGGTGTGGCGGCGGGGGGGGGGGGGGGACGGACGCCGGAACTACGGTGGACGGTATTGTCCGCGATTCTTCAAAGTCGGATGCGCCGGTAGCGAATGCGCGCGTGGAGATCGGCGGCAAGTTCGCCATGACGGGCACGACCGGTGATGATCTGGGCCGATTCCGTATTATCGGCGCGCGTGCCGGGGCCGCCACGGCCACGATTACCGCGCCGGGGCTGCCGCCCCAGGAAATCGGGTTCAATCCGCCCGTCGTCAGCGGCATCGCCAACGGGCCATATGAGTTCTTTATCAATATCGGGCAGATTCGCGGGCGGGTCCTGAACCCGCAGGGAGCGCCCGCCGTCGGCGCGTTCGTCAGCGTTATCTCCACGGGAGACCTCGTCACCACGGACGCCGAAGGTAAGTTCCAGGTGGATAACATTCCCTTCGGCGTCACCGAAGTGCAGGCGTTCCAGGGCACTACATCCGCGACCGTTCAGGCGACTGTTTCGAACGGCGTCTCGGACATCGGCGATATTCGACTTCAAGCCGACCCCAATCCGAACCCGCCGCCGCCGCCCTTTACCATCGGCGGCACGGTCGCGCTCGCCGATAACGGCGCGATTGCCGGAACCACGGTGATTCTGCTGCAAGGCGCACAGGAAATCGAGCGTACGACGGTAAACGAGCAGGGGCGGTATGGCTTCTTCGTTCCGGCGGGCAGCTATCGCGTTATCGGCAGACAAACCGGCTACCAGGACGCCGTCGCGGACGTAACGGTCACCAATCCCGCGGTTCCGGTCGCTGCGAACCTGACGCTGAACCGGTAGCATGGCGGTTTCCGAACTGTACGTCTGCGACGGCTGCGGCGGCGACGTGGTGCTGGTTCACGCCGAGGAGTGGACGCCGGGAGCGGCGGGGGAAATCCTGCCGTATCCCGGCCATGGCCCCGTCGGCGGGCTGGCGAACCGTCTGTGGTGCCCGGAGTGTTGCGCCGTTCGCGCCCACGCCTTCGTTCGCCTCGATCCGCCCGCCGATCATGCCGTCGTCGCCTATGCCGAGGCGCAGCGTCTGGGCTGTGACGGGACGGAAAGCGGCCCCTGCCCCGTCTGCGCCGCCCCGCTGACGTGGGAGTTAGATGGCTGCGCCTGCCCCGCCTGCGCCGGGGGAACCCTTCGCTTTACCGGCGAATGGGAAGACGCGGTTTAGCAGCAGGCGTCAAAGCCGCGACGGGCCGGTTTGCAGCCGGATGTCGCGCAGCCACGCCGGTTCCGGCGGCGTCCGCTCCTGCTCCAGAACGAGGGTGGTGCCCGCCGCGCCGGTGTGGAGATAAAGCCGGTCACAGGTCTTGAGTACGCAGGAGGGGCTTATTGAGCGCCTCGATACGATTCCGGGCGTGTTCCAGCTTATCCTGGGCGGCGTCGGCGGTCTCTCACTATTAGTCGGCGGAATCGGCATCATGAATATTATGCTGGTGTCAGTCACGGAGCGCACGCGCGAGATCGGCATCCGCAAAGCGGTCGGGGCAAAGCGCGCCGACATTCTGCTCCAGTTCATCACCGAAAGCATGACCGTATCGGGCATCGGCGGCCTGCTGGGCGTCGCGTTCGGCTACGGCCTTTCCAAGCTGGTCGGGGTGGCGGCGGGCGATAAGCTACCGACCTTCGTTCCGCTCTGGGCGGTCGGCCTGGGCTTCGGGTTTGCCACCTTCGTAGGTATGTTCTTCGGCATCTATCCCGCGTTTCGCGCCGCGCGCCTCGACCCGATCCAGGCCCTTCGCTACGAGTAGTAAAAATACCGCTTGCAGGACGCAGAAAAGCCTGGGTAGAATACGGGCAGCTTCCTCATCTTCATCCACCGTATGGGGAAGCGAAGGGGGACGCATGAAAATTTCCCGCACCTGGGCCAGCCTCGCGCCGGCATGTATCGCTCTGTTCTGCCTCCTTGTCCTGTCTGCGCCGAACGCCTCGGCGCAGGAACTCTTCGTCAGCAGTGAAAACAACGACCGCGTCCTGCGCTTCGACAGCGCCACCGGCATGTTCGTCGATTTCGCCGTGGGCGGGGGACTGGACGGCCCCGAAGGACTGGCGTTCGGCCCCGACGGCAATGTGTATGTCAGCAGCTTCCAGGACAACAACGTCCAGCGCTACAACCTGACGGGCGCACCACTGGGAGCGTTTTCGGGCGGCGGTCTGGACAGTCCGACCGGGCTGGCGTTCGGGCCGGACGGCAACCTGTACGTCAGCAGCTTCGAAACGAACAGCGTCGTCCGCTTCAGTGCGACTGGCGCGCCGCTGGGCACCTTTGTTTCCGGCATCGACGCGCCTATGGGACTGACCTTCGACCCCGGCGGCGACCTGTTTGTCGGCAGCTTCACGCAGGACAGCGTTTTGCGATTCAACGCGGCGGGGCAGCCGCTGGGCGCTCTGTCCGGCGGGGGGCTGGATGGGCCGACGTATATGACGGTTCGTCCCGCCCAGCAGATCATTCCCGAACCCGGCACGCTTGCGCTCGTAGCCAGCGCTCTCCTTCCCTCCATTGGTGTCGCTGCGCGCCGCCGCAGGCGATAGACGCGCCGCCGTCCGGTAAACGGTACGAAGCCCCCGGTGATCATCCGGGGGCTTTTTGTGCGTTTTATGTGGACTTTCCCCCGCCAATATGCTAAAATCCCCCCCGGAAGAGCCTGTAGAGGCGCAAAAGGAATGTTTCGGGCCGTTTATCTGCGGCCCGGCAAACGCGGCGGCGGTACGCTGACGTGGTCGCCGCCGGAACAAGGAAGGACGAAGCATGAAGATCGGTATCTTTACGGCATTGTTTCATGACCGGCCCATTGAAGAGGCGCTGGACTATATTCAGCAGGCGGGCATAGAATCAGTGGAACTGGGAGGCGGGGCCTATCCCGGCTCGGCGCACCTGGATAACTTCGGGGGCATTGAAAAGCTGATCAAGGACGACAAGGCGCGGCAGAAGTTGGTAAACGCGGCGCAGTCCCGCAACCTGATTATCTCGGCCATCTCGGTGCACGGAAACCCGCTGCACCCGAACAAGCAGATCGCGCAGGAGCACCACGAGGCGTTCATCAATGCCGTGCTGCTGGCTGAGAAGCTGCACGGGGACGGCATCATGCCGCAGGCGACAGTGAACGGCTTTTCCGGCTGCCCCGGCGACAGTTCGCGCGCGAAAAACCCGAACTGGGTGACGTGTGCGTGGCCGGACGAGTTCCGGGACATTCTGGACTATCAATGGAAGGTGGCGGCGAAATACTGGCGGGCGCAGAACAAGTTCCTGAAGGCGCACGGTACGAAGTTCGCCATCGAGGCGCACCCTGGCTTCCTGGTCTACAATCCGGACACGCTGCTGCGCCTTCGCAAAGCCGCCGGAGACAACATCGGCTGTAACTTCGACCCGTCGCACTTCTGGTGGCAGGGCATCGATCCGCTGACGGCGGTGCGCGCCCTGGGCGAAGCGGGCGCAGTTTTCCACGCGCATGCCAAAGACACGCGCATTGACCCGCTGAACGCCGCCGTCAACGGCACGCTCGATACGAAATCGTATGGCGACGTTCTGGAGCGCGCCTGGGTCTTCCGCTCGGTAGGCTACGGCCACGACGCGACCTGGTGGAAAGATTTGGTTTCCAACCTGCGTATGATCGGCTATGATTACGTGTTGTCTATCGAGCATGAGGACAGCCTGCTGTCCACGAAAGAGGGGCTGCACAAGGCCCTGGACGTGCTGAACGAGGCTATCGTCAAGGAGCAGCCTGGCCCGATGTTCTGGGCGCGGGACTAAGGGCCTCTCGCCCCTGCCCCCTCTCCTAAAGGAAAGGGGCCGGGGGGAGAGGCTCTATGAAGGAATCTCGCCGGTAATCTTGCCGACGCTTTCCTGGATGTTTTCCCACTCGAAGACCTTCTTCCAGTCCGGCTGGAAGATGGTCTTCTTTGCCTCCTCAATGGCTTTTTTCGCTCCCGCGGAAAAATCCCATTCGATCTCGTTGAACACTATCGCCAGCGGGATGTTGATATGACCGAGCAGGAAATCGCGCGCAGCCTCCGGCGGGACGCCCCGGCGAATCGCCTCGTCCATCGCCTCGCGCATGATGGTAACGCAGGTTGCCGCAACGGTTTCCGAAAGCGCCGGTTCCAGAATCACCATCTGCTCCACGGTGACACGATGCGAGCGCAGAATCGGGCCGAACATCGCGCTGGCAATCGCCTCCCCCTTCGCGTAATCCTCTTCCGGCCCCTGCATCAGCGCACTGACGATGCTCTGTTTCGCCTTGCCGCTGCCGAAGAAGTCGCGCCGCTCCTCCGGGTCCGTCTCGTCGTTGAAGACCGGCGGGTGGGCGGGGTGGGTGATGAAGTAGGAGATGTCGGCGCGCTCGGGCAGGTGCTTCGCGAAGGGCGCGGCGGGGTCCAGGCAGATCACAATCGCGCCGCTTTTTACGTCCGGCACGATATCCGTCGCCACGGTCTTGATGAGTTTGTCGGGCACGGCCAGGATGATCACGTCCGCCTGGCGAAGCGCCTCGTCACGCGGCGTCGGTTCGTGGCCTCGCTCGCGCAGTTTCGCCTGACCCGCCTCGCCCGCCTCCACATACAATAGGCGGTATTCCGAGTGCTTTGCCAGCGTCCCCGTCAGGCGGGTGCCCATATTTCCGCCCGCGCCGAACAGCGCAATGGTTGTCATCGCTTGGAGTTTCCTTTCATTGCGGCTATGGCTGATTGCCGCTCAGAACATGGTTGAAAAAGTCGATCTTGCCGACCTGCCCGCCCTTGAAGACGATCTCCGTTCCGTCTATCTTCCCGGCGGCATGGATGCGGCACAGCGGCGAACCGGGAGCCATCGGGGCGGCCATCTCCAGCGCCTCCACGCCCAAGGCGCGCGCCACATAGCTGGAGGTGTCGCCGCCGGTGACGGCAGCGCGGCGCAGCCCCGTCTGCGTCAGAACGTCGCGCAATATGCGTCCCATCGCCTCGCCCAGCAGCGCCGCCGTTCCCGCTGTGCTTTTTTCCTCCGCGATGCGCTGCCGGGTGGCGTCGATACGCGGATCGTCCGGCCCCCGGCTGGTATGCAGAAGAACGCTTCGCCCCGTTGCCAGAATCTCCCGCGCCCGGCGAACGGCATCCTCGCATTCCCCGGCGGCCTCCCGGCTATCCACCAGACCCTCCGGGCGCAGCGGTACCTCCGCAAAGCCGTCTTGTAAAGCCCGGGCGATCTGCCGCTCCGTTACCGGCGAGCAGCTTCCTGATACTACGGCGATTTGATCCACCGGTTTCGCCGTGAAAACCGGCGGCTCCAGGGGTAACAGGCCGGCGGCACGCCAGTGGGCGGTCAGCGCATACTCCACGCCCGACGAACCCACCGCAAATAACGACACATCACCCGCTGCCCGCTGTGCGATCAGGCGTCCGATAGTCGGCAGGTGCTCGTCGTACAGCACGTCGAAAAGGACGACTTCCGGGCCGGACGACAGCAGCGTATCGAGGCGCGCGGCGGCGTCCGCGCTCGCCATGCTTAAAATATCCAGCAGGCCGATGCTTTTCGCCGTCTGCTGTGCCAAATGAAGCCGCAGGTCGCTTTCCGTCATCGGCGTGGTCGGGTGACGGCGCATGGTCGGGTGGCGGTCCAGCCGGAACGGTTCCGACTCCGGCCCGGAGCGGGCGAATAAATTTCCGAATACACAGTAGCGCCTCAGCACCGGCGCACCGACGAGCAGCGGCACAAACGGCGACCGGAACACTTCCTGACCGATCTCTATCGCTCGCCCGATGCTGCCGACTTCCGGGGACGAATCGAATGTTGAACAGACCTTGTAGTGAACGAGAGGCGCACCCAGCACCCGAAACGCCTCAAAGACGGGACGAAGCTCGTCCTCCATCGCCTCGGTCGGCAGCGACCGGCTGACTCCCGCCACGCCCAGCGCGCCGATGCCGGGAAAGCGTTCCAGATCATCGGGCGTCGGAGGCCGCAGGAACAGCACGGTCGGCAGTCCCGCCCGCGCCAGCGCCTCCATCACATCCGTCGAACCGGTGAAGTCGTCGCCGTAGAAGGTCAGGCGGAGACCCGTGCTCATCGCCTGCCTCCTCCGAACTTTTCCAGTGTCTGTCGCAGTTCCGTGTGCTCCTGGGCGAACTGCTCCAGCGCAACGCCGGATACCGCCGCTTCCCACGCCTGCCGCAGCGCCGTGACACCCGCCGCCGGGCCGCCGGGATGCGCCATGATGCCGCCGCCCGCGACATACATCAAATCCACGGTCTGCGTGCGCCGGTAGGTGTCGGGAGCCTGGCCGCCCCATTGGCCGGACGAGACCACCGGCATAATCGGGTAGCCGCCCAGCAGTGGCGTGAGGCAGGCTTGAATCGAGCGCACCACGGAGTCGTCCGGCTCCCAGAACTTGTTTTGCAGACCGTTCACATGCAGATGATCGACGCCTGCCAATCGCCACAGCTTCTGGTACGCGGAGAAGGCGATGCCAAGCTGCGGATGCCGGGTAAGCATCCCCCAGCCGTTGCGGTGGCCGTGGATGGGGAGGGAACAGCGATTCCGCAGGTGCGAGACGCCGACCAGGCCGACACTGTTGATGCTGACCATGACACAGGTACCGCCCGCCTCCACCACCGTATCATGGTGACGCAGCATCGCGTCCATCTCGTCGGTGATGTTCACGGCATACATCACCTTTTTGCCTTTGCGGTCGGCGACCTCGTTCAGCACGCGCATTACCTGGCTCACACGCTCTTTCAGGGGCGAGTGGGGCGGGTCGGCCATCAGCTCGTCGTCTTTAATGAAATCAATGTCCGCCTCGGCCAGATCGCGGGCGAGGGCTGCCGTCTGCTCCGGCGTCAGCCCGACGCTGGGCTTGACGATGGTTCCGATAATGGGCCGCTCGTACACTCCAGCCAGTCTGCGTGTCCCCGCGATACCGAATTGCGGGCCGGGATAAGCATCCGCAAACGCGGGCGGCAGGTCTATATCCAGCAGCTTCAGCCCGGAAAACTCGCTCAGTTCGAACAGATTACCGGCGACCGTGGCAAACAGCGTCGGCAGGTTGGTTCCGACATTTTCCAGCGGGAAGGCAACCTCAATTTCCGCCCGGTGGTAGCGCGGCGACGTTTCTGCTGTTCCTCTGGGCGGGCGTGATCCCGGCAGGCTTGGCGTATCCGCCGTTTCCAGTTCGGTAATGCGCTCAACACGGGCACGGTGCCGTTCGCGCAGTTCCGCCGTTTCTCCCGGCACGGCAACGAATGTCCCGGAGGACTGCTCGCCCGCCAGCGCCTCGGCGGCCTGCCCGACCGGATGCGGCGTTTCAATAAGATAGGTGGCTCGAATATAATCGCTCATAACTTCTCCGCCGAATCATATGCCCCGAAAACCAGCCGTACCGTTTCCAGATTATCTTCCGCGCGGGTTTCGGCGTGCTGACCGGTTTGGAGCGCACGCAGCAGATCGGCATTACAGGGAACGCCGCTCGCGTGGACGACGTCGTACTCCGGGTCGGCCCAGGCATAGCGGGGAGGAGGGCAGCGCCACGAGTGGGTGCCCGCCTCGGTGGTGACACGCAGCCAGTAATCGCTGCCAAGTTTCACCGAGCCTTTTACGCCTTCGACCAGGAAAAAGGTCTGCGGGAACCGCTCATTTTCCAGGCGGCTCGCGTAGCTCATATCGCAAACGACCGTGGTCGGCGCGGCGTCCTCTTGGCGGCGGCGCATGGTCATCATCACCGTCGCCACGTCCTCGCCTTTGATGTCCTGATGGATACGATGCGTCCGGCAAGACAAGCTTTCCGCCTCGCCGAACAGGAAGCGCGCCGTGTCCAGAATATGACTGCCGATGTCGGTCAGAATAAACTGCTCCAGCTCTTTCAAAAAAGGCTGGTTATCGAAAACCGGGAAGCTGCACGAGAACTGGATTCGGGCGCGAAACGGGTGCCCGATTCGCCCGTCAGCGAGGATTTTCGCCAGCGCGCGGATGGGCGTCTGCCAGCGCCAGTTTTCGTGGATGAAGAACGGCGTCCCGGCGTCGCGGCACGCAGCGACCATACGTTCCGCTTCCGCCAGCGTGGGAGCCATCGGCTTCTGGCAGATCACCGGCAAACGGCGCGCGGCGGCAAGGTGGACCAGCGAACTGTGCGTCTCCACCGGCGTGATTATATCTATTAAGTCCAGCGATTCGCGGTCCAGCAGCGTTTCAACATCCTCGTAGACGGCAGGCACGCCCCGGTCGCGAGCTAAAGCCTCGGCGCGCTCACGGTTCGGGTCACATACAGCGACACACCGGACGCCTTCCAGTTCCTGCCACGCGGCCAGTTGGAACCGCGACCAGAAGCCGCTTCCGATGACAGCGAAACGCGTCTCCGTCATGCCGCTTCCTCCTCATAACAGGCGACCGCGAACGGCGGAAGCTCCCACGCGCCGTCGGTAAGAGGAATGGCGGCGGAAGTGGCGCGAAACGCTTCCGGCGTCGTCATCGCCGCTTCGGCGTTCGTTTCGTCCAGTTGCCGCAGGCGGGCCATCGATCCAAAATTTCGGAGGCGAACCCGCTGTGTCTGCGGGGTCAAGTTTGCCAGGATAAGGCGCGTCCGCCCCTCCTTGAAGACGCTCAAACTCACCACCGTCAGCGGGTCACTGGAGGTAGTTCGCCGCACCACGCCGCCCGCGAATTCGCCCACATCAGCCAGCACATGGTATAGCGGAAAAACCATTTTCGTATCCATTACCCCCAGTCTGCCCGTTGTTTCGTAATACGTGATGCTGCTGACGCCGCTTTCCACCAGATATTTCACGCTTCCCAGTGTCCACGCCGCCCCGAACAGTGACCTTTGCCGCGCGTCCTCCACGCCCTGCCGCGCACGTGGTTTCAGCGTCACCGGGCTGACGGCAATCGGTAAACCGCCGCAAAAGGCGCGTGCGCTTGCCACCGTTTGCGCCTGCGCTTCCAGGTTTTCCACCAGGGATGTGTCGTCGAAAGCGTGTACCTGCGGATTGATTGAGTAGCAGACGCCGTCCAGAGCGGCGGTCGGGGGACGTTCCCGGTTCAGTTCGGTAAAGTTCTCGTTGGTGCCGCCGTAGAGGGGAATGTCACGCGCCAGCGCCGACAGATAGGGCCGCGTCCGCTGCGCAAATGCCTCGCTGGTAGACTTGCGGCCTGCCTCGTACAGCAGCCACCGGCGCAGCGATGGCTTGAACTGATGTATCGCCTGAGCCAGCGCCGGAATTTCCGCATGAAGATCATGGCCGAACAGCGCCGCCTCCAGAGGTACACCGAGCAATCCTGCCTCCGAAGCCGCCGACGCCAGCGTATCCGCCATGTCCGTATCTCGAAGTTTGAGATCGACCCGCAGATGCGAAAGGTTCAGTGCACGAAGCCGCTCGCGCTCCCGTTCTGTCGGTCTCTGCCCGTGGCTCGCCGTCCCCAGCCCGATCTCAGGAAGTGGACCGAGAGCTTCACCAAGCGTGATTTCAATTTCCGAAGCGCGCGGCGATGCAGGCGCGGTGGGGCTGCCATTGAGGGTCAAAGTCACCGACTGCGTGATGCGCGTTCCCTCGCGCACGCGGACCGGCATCGGCAACGCAAGTGGTGTGCAGTAGGTCTTGAAGGACATATCCGTCCAGTTACGCTGATCCTCCATCTCGAACACATCCCCGGAAAAGCGAAGTTCGGCGGAGACGCCCGGCGCGGCCTCATGGGTAATGGCACGTATATCTTGAATAGGCTGATGGGGCGAAATAAGCGCGGGAAATGCGCTGTGTTTTACGTTTCCATTCGCATGCTCCACAGCGCATTTATTGCCCGCGCATTCGTGGACGGGGTGCAGGACACAGAAGCCGATACGGTTCCTCAGAAATGTCGAGCGCGCCGTGCCGTCGAGGGTGTAGGTCACGGTCCCATCCGTCTCGCCGCGAATCGTCCCGCGCCACAGGAAATCTACCTCCCCCTTGCGGCACTCCACATCGAACGACAGCGTGAATCGGTCGTGGGCGATGTCTGTTTCGAGGTTGTGAACGCGCGGCGGCACCGTGCCCCATGTTTCATCGCGGACAGCGGCATAGACAGCGCGCACGACCTCGCGCTCGCCGAGCCGCACCTGGCGCAGAAAAGCGTTGTCCGGGTCGAAGCGCATCGAAAGCGGCCCCGCGCGCAGCGCCAGCGGTTCCGGCGGCGCTTCCTCCCGCCCGTAATAGATCAGGGTTTTAGTCAGCATGAGAAATTGCCCGACGGAGTTCAGCCTGTCCCGTCGCGCCCTCGCCAAGTTCAACGGAACGGCGGCAGTATCCTGCCAGTTATTGACCCCGGAGTGTGGACACTCCTGGCTGTGGGGCCTGCGGCCAACCGTCCTGCGGACGGGGGAGACCCTTTCCTGCTCCCGTCCGCAGGACGGTTGGCGCGACAGCGCCCCCGAGGCCGGGCTGTTCATAGCCTGGCGCACTCAAGCGCAGGAAATGTCCGGCTTTACGACGAACGGGTCTGACGGGGATAATACGCGAGAGGTGACTGCAATGGCTGAGGCAATAACTCCTGTACTCACGATTCTGGCAGCGGTACTGCTTTGGCCACTGTACAGACGGTTGTTAAAAGCGGTTGATGAAGGGAATCTGCCTGCGGCGGTTGTGAACGCAATCGTGATGACCTTTGCTGCCGTCTTTTTTGTAGTGGATTTTCTCCGAGAGCGTACGCTACTCAATCTGCTTGTCGCGAGCAGTGTAGTTCTCTTTGCCTGCTTTAGTTCCTGGTTTAATGTCTGGAAAATCTGCGCGCGAGCGACACCGGAAGCGGAGGAGCAACATTCTTGACGGCGGTGGCGGATAACCTGCGGGCGGAACTGAAGCGGCTGTTCGGTCACGACGACTTTCGGGCCGGGCAGCGCGAGATCGTCGAGGCGGCGGTCGCGGGGCGCGATACGCTCGCCGTGATGCCCACCGGCGGCGGCAAATCCCTGACCTACCAGTTGCCCGCGATGCTCGTTCCCGGCGCGACGCTCGTGCTTTCCCCCCTGATCGCGCTGATGAAAGACCAGGCGGAAAACCTGCCGCCGGAGGTCGCCGCCTGCTCCACGATCATCAACTCATCGCTGGATTCATCGGAAGTCGGGCGGCGGCTGAGCCTGGTGAAGTCGGGCCGCATCAAGATGGTCTATGCCGCGCCGGAGCGCCTGCGCCAGCCGCCGTTCCTGCACGCGCTGCGCCGCGCCGACGTGTCGCTGGTGGTGGTGGACGAGGCGCATTGTATCTCGCAGTGGGGTCACGACTTTCGCCCCGATTACCGCGCCGTGGGCCGCGCGGTGGGCGCGCTTCAGCCCCGCTCCGTACTGGCGGTCACGGCGACGGCGACGCCGGATGTGCAGGACGATATCGAGCGGCAGTTGGGGCGGGGGCTTCAGCGTCTGGTGCGTCCTACCTACCGCGATAATCTTTTCCTGTCCTGCCGCAAGGTGCAGGGCGAGGACGAAAAGCTGTGGGCGACGCTCGACCTCTGCAAGGAAAACGACGGCATCGGCCTCGTCTATGCCGGGTCGCGGGAAAAGTGCGAGCAGCTTGCCCGGATGCTGCGCCGCCAGAACATCTCCGCTGGTTTTTACCACGCGGGCCTGCCCCCCGACGAGCGGGCCGCCGCGCAGGATCGGTTCATGAACGGCGACATCCGTGTCATGGTGGCGACCGTCGCCTTCGGTATGGGTGTCGACAAGGCCGACATCCGCTTCCTTATCCATTACCATCCGTCGCGGACATTGGAAAACTATTATCAGGAAGCGGGACGCGCCGGGCGGGACGGTCTGCCGTCGTCCTGCACGCTGCTGTATTCATCGGCTGACGCGTCCAATACCACCCGGCATCTGCGCGAAGACATCATCTCACTCGACCAGATAAAGGCCGTTTACGCCGCCGTGCGCGGAAGCCTGGGGCGGCGTATCGGCCCGGTGGCGTTCGACACCCTGGCGCAGGGTGTCGGCGGCGATGACGGTCTGGTGCGCGCCGGGCTGCCGATTCTGGAGGAGGCGGGGCTAATCGCCCGCCACACCGACCTGCCCCGCGCGCTTACCCTGTATCCCGATTTCACCGGCGGCGATGAGGAAAGCAGCCCCCATGACCCCGATTGGGACGCCTTTGCCGCACATCTGGGCGGCGGGGGAGAGTTCGACCCCGTGCGCCTGGCGCAGGATACGGGGATGGCGCTGCCCGATCTGGAGCCTCTGCTGCTGCGCTTCCAGGACGCTGGCCATCTGACCTATCGAGCCGCGCCGCGTGATCTGCTGCTGGAGATAGTGCCCGCCCCGCCCGATACGAAACGACAACTGGAAGCGACGCTCGCGCGGCGCGCCGAAGGCGCGAAACGCCACGTGGAAGCGATGCAGGCCTATGCGCGCGACCATCGCTGCCGCCACGGGGCCATCGCTCGCTATTTCGGCGACCGCTGGCCGAATCTGCCCTGCGGCGCGTGCGATGTATGCGCGGGTCAGGCGAAGAAGACGGGCAAAGGCCGTGCATCCAATTCTTCCTCCCCCTCTCCCGCAGGCGACGCTCGCCCCGCAGCGTGGGGGAGGGGGCCGGGGGGAGGGGGCCAGGAAGCGGGCGCTCCCATCGACCCTGCTCAAGCGCCGCAGCACGCCCTCCAGATCGTCGCCGACCTGGCCGCTGGCTATCGCCCCTTCGCCGTCGGTAAATCCGGGCTGATGCGCGCGCTGCGCGGCACCCCCGACGCGCCCATCAAACCGGAGCGCACGGGGGCTTTCGGCGCGCTGGCCTCGCTGAAAAAGGCCGAAGTGGAGCGCCTGATCGAAGCCCTGATCGAGCAGAACTACCTGCGCCGCGATGACGACGATGAGTACCGCCGCCTGTATCTCACTGCGGAGGGTCGTGACGCGGTCGCCACGGGAGACGCCGATGTCGAGTGGCGCCTGTCTGCGCCTGCTCCCGCGCCGCCCAAGAGGGGCGAGCCGCTGCCGGACGAGGTGGACGCCGATCTATACGAGGCGCTGAAAGCCTGGCGTCGGGGGCAGGCCGAGCGGGATAATGTGCCTCCCTATGTCATTTTCGCCGACAAAGTGCTTCTCGCGCTTGCCGCCCGTAAGCCCTCGAATGAATTCGACCTTCTCGAAATTCCCGGAATCGGCCCCGCAAAGGCTGCGAAATTCGGCACGGCAGTTCTTCAGATTATCGAAAAATATTCCGCCGGAACCGGTCGCTAACGGCAAGGAAATTCTCCCTGCCAACTTTCCCCTCTTCCGCAACGACTCAGGCAGGAGGGGCGAAGGGACATGCCGCATTTATACCCTGGGCCAACCGTTCTCGGCCTCCTCTCCAAAACAGCCGGTTCTTCGCGAACGGTGGGAACGAGCCGCCGATTGCATTCCTTTATCAAAATCTTTAAGGGAGATAGGAAACATGACAGGACAGCTGTGCCGAAAGAAAAAAGCGTGGTGCCTGGCCGGAAGCGTGGCTGCTCTGCTTGCGCCCGCGCTGGCTCTAACCGGATGTGACGGCGGCGGTGATAATGTCGTTAGTCTTCGGTCAACGCTGGACGGCCAGCAGGAGCGGCCCACCCCCCGCACCACTCCCGCCAGTGGCAGTGCGACCGTGCGACTGAACGCCACCAACAATACCATCGAAGTGGTGATGAACACGCAGGGGCTGACAAACGTCGTCGCCGCGCATATTCATGTCGGCACCACCGCCGAGGCCGGTCCGATCATTTTCGACCTCTTCCTTCCCGCTGACGGTCCCTTTCCGACGACATTGCGGAAGACGCTGACACCGGCAAATTTCAGGCCCGGTACATCTCCGAGCGGTGTTACGGCCAACAACTTTGACGATGCGCTGGACCGCATTGACGAGGGCAACACCTATATCAACGTTCATACCAACAACAATACTGACCCGCCAAACTCCGGCCCCGGCGACTTCCCCGGCGGCGAAATTCGCGGTCAGATCGTTCCGTAATCGGCGGCGGGGGGCCCCGGGAATAGAGCGGGGGGGGCGGCCGGACGACCCCCGGTTCTTGTGCCCGCATGGAGGCCCCCACCCCCGCCGCGCGGGGGGGGGGGGGCCCCCCGGGAGGGGGGGCGGCCCCGCGCCGCGCCACCCCCGCGGGGGGGGGGGGGCGCGCGGCG
>JAUJOK010000093.1 GCA_030447685.1 Armatimonadaceae bacterium | reverse complement strand
TGCCCCTCCTGTAGCCGGAACAGAGCCACGGCAACACCCTCGCTGGCACGCAGCGTGCGCCGGGCAAGACGGTCTAAGTGGGTCTTCTCCTCATTCATTCCAGCGGTTGCCCCAGCTTCTGACGCCGCCGAATCGTGCGTCCGCGTCGGCAGGTGCTCTTGTGCTCCAAGCCCTCTCCGCCGCAATTGCAGGGAATTTCTGCCAGCGGCTTGAGCGGCCTGCCCCCGTACTTCCTGCCGTTCTCCGCCGACGACTGTGCCTTCTTGGCCGTGCGGATACTGCCCAGCGTCCGCGCCGCCTCGCTCGTGCTCAACATCACCTCGCCTCCGTCGCCAGTATAAACAACCGTTAGAAAAATGTCAAAAACAACGCCTTTATCATGTCTTCTATTGACAATAAACTAACGATAGTATATAATACAGCATACCACACCATGGAGCCTTTCAAGATGCAAGTGATGACCCAGCTTCAGGCGCAGCAGATAGCGCGGGCGGGGGCGGCGAAGATGAGTCAGCAGGGCTATACCTTCCGCCGCAGTGCGTGCAACCCCAACGTGTTCCGCGTCATCAAGCCGACGGGACGCTTTTACTTCGTGCAGGTGGCGGGGCCTGGAACCGCGCCGAACTGCATGTGCCGCTTCTTTGGAGAGAACGCCGCCTTCGGCACCTGCAAGCATCTGGAATGGCTCGGCGGGGAGTTAGCGGCGGAGGTGCGGTGGGAACTGGAAGGGCACATCCGCGAAGAGTGGGAGACCTTCGGCAAGTATCTGATGATGGCGGATTAGCAGCCCTGGGAGAGCGAGATTCTCCCCGGCTTACCGGAACAATCAGAGGCGATGATGAAGCAGGCATGGATAGAGGTGAAGCGGTTTGTACCGGGCTATACCGTGCAGATTGGCGGCGGGTTGTTTGACCTGGGGACGAAGACGCTGGCAAGCGCGGTGAAGCTGGCGCGGAGCGACCGACGCGTGAAGACGGTTCACCTGCCAATGGCGCAGTAGACAGGCACAAGGCGGGGGCAATCCCGGAGGCGTTCGAGACAGCCACCGTAGCTGAAAGTGGTTCCGCCGTATATGGCTACAACCTTAGCGGACCATAAGACGTTCGTTGCCCCAGCAGGTACGAAAGATTGCCGGGGCAACGGGTTTTCAGTACGGAAAACGCAAGAGCGTCTGCAACAATTTAGACCGGTCTTCGTCTGCGTCGCCAGTTATCGGCTGCTGTCCCCCGACCACTCTCGCCGCTCTTCCCGGCAGGCGGCATAGAACCTGCCCCTTCCCCCGCAGGGGCTTCCTTGGGCTTTAGCGAGGCCAACTCAGCCATAACCTGAGCAGGCTGTTCCGAGGCATGCAGGTAGATGAGAGTTGTGGTCGCCTCACTGTGACCCAGCGCGCTCTGGATGCTCTTGATATCCGCCCCATTCTTCATGAGCCGCGTGGCGAAGGCATGGCGTATGCTATGGGGCTTGATGTTATCATGGCCCTGGAGACCCGCGATGGCTTTTACATCTTCCAGCATCTCGCGCACTCCTATCTCGCCAATACGTCGGTTCCTGTCGTAGGCAAAGAGCCAGTCATGTTTGCAGCCCATCTTGGCGCGCACGGCGAGCCATTCGGAGAGCGCGTTCAGGCACTCCGGCGGGGGATAAAGGAGCCGCGACTTGTTTCCCTTCCCGGAAGCGATAAGAAGGGTGCGCTCTGTCACCGAGACATGCCCCACTTTGATGTCCATAAGCTCGGAAAAGCGAACGCCGCAAAAGATAAGCGTGGACAGGATGGCGCGGGATAAGGCAAGACGCCGTGGCTCGCGCTGTCGTTCCACGGCGGCCAGAAGCGCTTGAAGCTCCGCTGCCGAGACGAGGAGACGCTGCGCCGCGTCTTTCTTGGGCAGCTTGAGCGCCAGCGCCGGGTTGGTGGTGAGAAGGCCATTGTCGATGCAAAACTCACCCAGGGCGCGCAGCGGGGAGAAAGCACCTCGAACGCTGCGGGGACGAAGCCCCTTGCCGGACATCCAGTAAAGGTAGCGGCGCAGCAGGGGAACACTCAGGCGGTCCTCCAGAAGCGGCCCCGTGGACACGCTCTCGCAGAAGCGGTCGAAGTAGAGGAGCCAACTGCGGTAGGTCCGCAGGGACTGCTTGGTCAGGCCACGCTCGTGTTCCAGGTAGTACACGAAGTCCTGTTTGACGTCGGCAAAAAGCATAAAACGCCTCCCGTGAAGGTAATTGACCCTTCGAACAGGAGACGTCAAATCCGGCACAAATGAGAAAGCGGTGTCAAATCCAAGACTTGACACCGCCACTTCGGGTTCTGGTGGAGCTGGGGGGATTCGAACCCCCGACCTCTACAATGCGAATGTAGCGCTCTCCCAACTGAGCCACAGCCCCATGACAGGGTTTATCGTATCATAGGGAGGAGGGGTTGTCAATATTTTTAGCCGGGGGCGAAGTCGTAGGTCTTGATGTTGATGACCCGGCCTTCGTTCAGGAACAGGGACAGCAGGCTCCAGAACGCGCCGATGGCATACTCGCCCAGGATCAGGCCGAACATGACCGGCAGAACCTGACGGTGCAGCCGGTAGCCGCCGTAGCGAAGCACCGCCCACTTCAGCAGCGTGCTGATGACCAGACACGACCAGTAGTATTCGGCCCCGAACGTCAGGGCGATGGCGTAGCCCGCCGGGTGGAAGGGGAAGCCGAAGAAGTGGGTACGCATCCACATCATGCCCAGCGCCGCCAGCGCGCCGAAGCCGACCGCGACCTGCCCCTGAATGTCCGGCGGGAACGGTGAATCCGACCAGGCTTTGACCTGCTGGAACTGCCCCCAGTTGTGGTTGGTCATCACATTGACGCCCGCGCCGTATTGCAGGTGCAGCGCGGCCCAGAAGCTTGCCAGCCCGCCCATGAAGACAGCAAACATCATTGCGAAGCCCATGCCGCGCATGTTCACCCCGCCCTGCTGGCCCATCTTCATCGCCTCCAACTGGCAGGGCATCATGTTCGTGCGGTAGCCGCGCCCGGAAAACCACCAGAACATCGTCATCATGGTGAGGTTTTGCATACCGACCCCCTGCGTCCCCATAAACAGCGTCAGCAGCGCGGAGCCGTTCAGGTTCCCGGCCATCTCGTGGGCGGGCGGGCCAAGCTCGGCGCGCAAACGGGTGATGCCGATGGAGAGCAGAAAAAAGAAGCCGAAATAGAGCAGAATGATCGTCAGCGTCATGCCCGCCGCCAGGCAGAACCAGGTCAAAAAGCCCATGCCCAGCACGATGCCCAGCGCGGCCATGCGGTAGCTCATCGGCTCCTCGCTGTCGTCCAGTTCGGATTTTTCCGGTTCCCAGATTTTGAGCCATACCTGCCGGAAATGGCCGCGCGCCATCCACAGCGCCGTGCCGATAATGGCGAACCAGGCCCCGAACGACTGCTGGGTGAAGTAGGGAAACGAACTGAGACGCCCCGGCTCGACCCCGATATTGGCCGCCAGAACATTCAGCCCCAGCTTGAACAGATAGAAGAACCAGAGGGAAAACGACAGGTCGAGCGGCAAAAAGTAGCCCAGCGCGATAATGAACGGATACAGCGGCATCGGAACCCAGCCGACGGCGTTCCAGGGCGGAGCGGTGAAGAACTGGCCCAGATTGCGGGTGGGATGGTCGTGGCGCACGACCATCAGGGGGATGCTCGGATAGAACGTCGCCAGGCCGTTCCAGATGTCGAGCGCCGCGCCGATACAGATGCCGATCCAGAACGGCTTGTTGGTAAAGAACGACAGCGAGCCGCCCTCCTGGGTCATCGCCATCGGAAGCTGAACAATCGGATAGGCCAGCTTCTCGTTCTCTGTCCACTGCTTGCGCAGAATCACGTTCAGGCAGATCATGACCGTGCCCAGCGCCAGGATAAAAAGGCACCAGATGAGGACCGGCAGCGCCCAGGCCAGCAGATGGGGTCGGGTGTACAGGATATGCGTCCCCGTACCGTAGTAGAGCGGCTTCAGTATCTCCTTGTCCTTGACCATCGCCCAGTCGGGAAAGAAGTGGTTGAACTTGTCCCAGCCCAGCGACTCCCGTTCGCTTTGGAACCAGATCGGAAAGCCCTGCACGGCAGGAATGCCGAGCTGCAAACTGTCATGCCCGGCCAGCGCCGAGGCGATAGTCATCATGGCGTAGCAGGTGATAAGCTCGCCCTGGGAAAAGGCGTGGCGGGGAAAGAAGCGCTTGAGGATGAAGATATTGACCAGGACAAGGATCAGCAGAAAGAAGATGGTATTCCAGAACAGTGACATCGCCGTGGCATGGTTGGTGTGCCAGATGCCTTCGACCTGGATGACCCAGTAGCAGTTCGCGAAGATCAGAAGCGTCCCCAGCAGCAGGATACGCGCCGTGACACTGCGCGCCTGCGTCACGACCGTGTCTTTCTCCGAAGTCAGCGGCGCGGTTTTACTGTCGGCATCCGTGGAGGAAGGGGTGCCACTTCGGGGTACAGGTTCGCGATACACGGCCATGAAAACGATCCTTACTTGGGGCGCGGCGCAAAAGAGAACCCGGCTGCCGCTTTATCCGCAGCCTGTGTGACCGAGATTCGCCGCGATAGGCTTCGTTTCCTTCTCCCGGCTGACCCGCCGCTTGCTCACGTTTCGTCCGGCGAGACGATCCACTTTTCGACGGACGGCGGCTGGTAGTCGGCGAGAAGGGTAAAAAGGGAAGCCGGGTCGTGCGCCTCGACAACCAGAGCGCGGTGCTCAGGGCGGATGAAACGCTCCGCGATGGCGTAATCTATCAGCGCAAGAAGCGGGTCGTAAAAGCCCCCGATGTTCAGCAGGCCGCAGGGCTTGGGGTGCAGGCCAAGCTGCGCCCAGGTCAGCACCTCGAAAAACTCCTCGAAGGTGCCGAAGCCGCCCGGCAAAGCGACGAACGCATCCGCAAGCTCGGCCATCAGGGCCTTGCGCTCGTGCATGGAGCCGACAATGCGCAGGTCGGCAAGGCCGGTATGGGCCACCTCCCACGCCACCAGCGCCTCGGGTATGACGCCGATCACGCTGCCGCCCGCCTCCAGCGCGGCATCGGCCAGGATACCCATCAGCCCGACATTGCCGCCGCCGTAGACCAGCCTGATGCCGCTTTCGGCCAGCAGCCTGCCCACCTGCCGCGCGGCCTCGGCATACGCGGGCCGCGCGCCCGCATTCGAGCCGCAAAAGACACAGAGGGATTTCATAGGGCGTTCAACGGAAGATGGCGCGCGGGGCTTTATATTCCTTGTCCCACCCCTCGTACACCACGTCCGTCGCGCCGATGGAGTAGACGACGACGCGCCACTTGCCGTTCCGCTTACGCAGCAGAGCGGCAATCCAGTCGTCGAAGACGCCGTCCTCTTTAAGTCCCTGGTAGCGTGTGTTCCGGTAGTCCATCGGCTTTCCGTCCGGCTGCTGCGGCACGCCACGCAGAAACGCCCACCCGTTCTGCACTTTCAGAGCATCTACCTTGAAGATGACTTTCTTCTTCAAATCCTTCTGAACCGGCACGCGCAGAACGTCCATAAGCGCCTTACGCTCCGCGCTCCCCGTTTTCGGCGAATACGGGTGGCTTTGCGCCCCAACAGCACCGTTAATCGACAGGAGAAACAGAAGAAAACAGAAGCGAGCCACAGCAGACATAAGCAGTACCTACACCTTTTCCAGCCGCGTTAAGTTACATATCGAAACAGATTGCCAGGGCATCAAGGACCTGCTCCTGAAGCGCCCTATCGGTGATCTGACCATAACGGCGCGTAAGGCGCTGCTTATCCAGCGTCCTCACCTGATAGCAAAGCGCGAAGGAATCAACACGCAAGCCAGTCTCGGCTGTGGGAATCAAGACCTCTCCCACACGGGCAGGGCGGTTGTTTTTACGGCTTGTGAGTGGAGCGACCATGA
>JAUJOK010000092.1 GCA_030447685.1 Armatimonadaceae bacterium | reverse complement strand
AACGCGTATCCTGCGGCGGCGCGACGGGCACTGACGCCTCTTTAGGCCCACTCGGCGCGGGGCGGCTGGTTCCGGCGGACTTCCACCCGAACGAGGCGGCGGGGCTTCCAGGGGGGACGCGCCGGGGGCAGGTGCGCGGCGTGGTACACCGGCATCGGCTCTTCGCGGCGGTAGCCCGTCGCCAGACGCCGCACGCCGACCGGGCGGACGACCAGCGCGTCGGGTGTCACTTCGATACGCAGATAGTGATACACGGACCCGGCCTCGCCATCCTCGGCGACCGGCCCCCGCCCGCCCATCGCGCACTCCTCCACACCGTTTTCCCGAAGCGCCGAATAATAGTGAGGGTGGCGCTGCAAACGCCGGGGTTCCAGCAGCGAGGGGCGAAGCGAAATCTGCCCGCCGCCGCCGGTGACGAACAGACCGGTGTGCGGCAGCAAAGAGGAGCGGAACCATTCGAAAGCGTGTGAATGGCCGGTAATCACCAGATGCACCCGATCCTTCAGCAGGCCGAGCAGGTTTTCCCGCACGGCCTGCACATCCGGGCGTTCGCAGTGGTTCGAGATGGTGGTGTACAGCGGATGGTGCAGGTAGACCACGCGCCAGGCATCGGGCCGTTCGCGCTCCGATTGCGCCAGGCTCTCCTCCAGCCAGCGAAGCTGCGCTGCATCGTGGTCTTCGGGACGATAATGGGTGCGCCGCCGTTCCAGCGTCAGTTCTCGCTGCACGTCCAGCGCCTCCTCCGACAGCCGGTGCAGGCGCGCGGACAATTCCGGGGGCGTCGGCGTTACCAGGTCGGCCCACGAATCGAATCCTGTCTCCACCTCGCCGCGCGCGCCCAATAGCTGCGCGCGGGCAGTCCCTTCGGGCAGCGATGTCAGACAGGCTTCCACAGCGCGCAGGGCAGTGCACCCCTCGTCACTTGCCTCTTCCAGCGCCCGAAGCGCAGCGCCGACGGCCTCCTCCCGCCCGTCGGCGTCGGTGGAAGCATCGGCGGCCAGAAAATCCTCCGCGCCTTCGGACCAGCGGCGCTCGGCCACGACGACGGCATCCACAGCGCTCTGGCAGGCATCGGACGGCGACTCCACGGCGCGCAGGGCGCTTAACAGCTTGGCGATAGCGGCGGCAACCGCGCCCACCCGCTGCGTAATTTGAGCGCGCCGCTCCGGGTCGCCTGCCGCCTCCAGCCGCTGCGCCTTCCGCTCCCGGTCCAAACTCATCTGGCCGCGCCGAAGCTCCTTGTCCAGCGCGCGCGAGCGCGTCTCCAGCGCCTCGACACGGGCCGCCGCGTCGGCGCGTATCTGTTTCTGGTCCACCGAGGGCGGCGGAGCGTCCAGGGTGTTGGAATCCAGCGCGAAAAAGTCCACATTGCCCCTTTGGAAGCGATAATAACGGTTCGGCAGGCGTGTCCGCTCGCCGGGCTGGTAAAGCAAAGGGCCTTCACGCGTATCGGCCTTTGCATCCACGAACGCCTGCATATAGGCGCGGCCCCGCTCCGAGCCGCCCTCCGGCAGGCTGAAGGCGAACAACTGATGCGCGATGGCTCGAAGTCCCGCTCCCAGAATCGGCACGCGGGCGAGCCATCGCGCCCAGCCGCCCAGATCGTAGTAATCGTGGTTTCCGGGAACCGGCAGAAAAGGCATCCGGAAGACGAAATCGTCCACGGTGCTTTCCGGGGTGAGAAAGGCGGAATAGGGCTGGCGGAAGTTGCGGTCGTACAGCCGCCGCTCGCCGGTCATGTAGATGATGTCGCCGGTATGCACGACCAGCGAAGCCCGCCCCGGCATGTCGGGCAGATCGGCATCGGCGGCCATCTGCTGCGCCACGGCATCCTGCGGCGAGATACCGGGACCGGCGGCATCGGAATCACCCGTATCGCCCAGGGCCAGAAACTCCCAGTTATCGGTGTCGGGTGGCGGCGGCACGTCCAGGGCGTAGCTCATTCCCTGATCCGTTCCTATCGTCCACCGTGTTATAATGTCGCGATCCGCGGGCGATGTTAGCCAGTTAGTGACGGAAAAAACACTCATTCTCTTTTGCTGCGCCTGATTATTCCCGGTTACGCGGCGTTCCCTGCGCTCTGATACTTCTTCCCGACGTGCGTATCCTTCCTCCGGAAACACGAAGCGCACCCCACTCTCAGAGGCTACTGCTCGTTTCGCTCCCGCACGCGCAGCACCAGATAGATGCGAACGGTATCGTACAACACTTTAAGACGGTTGCGAAATCGGTGGATAGCCTTATCGTCGGGAACGGCTCCGGGAGTTAGGGTCGGCAGCAGGACTTCCAGGTCTTGATAAACGCGCTCGGCCAACTCCCGCAGTCGCTCCTGGCGCTCCTCACGCTTTTTCGTCCAGTCGTTCGGTTCCATTTCCGTAACCTCCTTATCCCGGCCATTTTACATCTGGCCGTTATTAAGCCATAGTGTACGGATCGACTCTGACAAAATTCTGGCAGGCAGCAGGAGCGGGGGGATGCTGTGGAAAAGCCAGGCTCCGGGTGAGCCTGGCTTTTTCTTTTCGGAAGGTGTATCGGTGCCCCGCCGTTAACTGTAAGCATCATGAAGATAAAGCGACTGGGGCGGACGGGCCTTAAGGTAAGTGAAGTTTGTCTGGGAACGATGACCTTCGGCAACCAGGCCGACGAGGCGGCGTCGTTCGCGATCATGGATACGGCGGACGCGGCAGGAGTGAATTTCTTCGATGCCGCCGATGTGTATCCCCTCGGCGGCGACCGGGAAACCAACGGGCGGACGGAAGAGATTGTCGGGCGCTGGATGAAGGAGCGCGGGGCGCGCGAGCGGGTGGTCCTGGCGACCAAGTGCCGGGGACGCATGGGAAGCGGTCCCAATGACGAGGGGCTGAGCCGCAAGCATATCCTGCGCGCCTGCGACGACAGCCTGCGCCGCCTGCAAACCGACTACATCGACCTGTACCAGACCCACTCTCCCGACCTGGAGACGCCTATCGAGGAGACGCTGCGCGCTCTGGCCGATCTGGTGCGCTCCGGCAAGGTGCGCTATATCGGCTGTTCCAACTACCCTGCCTGGCAGCTTGCCGATGCGCTCTGGACGAGTGATAAGCACGGCTTGGCGCGCTTCGATTCCGCGCAGCCGCGCTACAACATCCTGTTCCGCATGATCGAGGACGAGATTCTGCCGCTGTGCCAGGCGCACGGTGTCGGCGTGATTGTCTACAACCCGCTCGCGGGCGGGATGCTGACCGGGCGTTACAAAGAAGTGCGGCAGGACGATACGCCCCCGCCCGACACGCGCTTCGCGCTTAAAAACAGCGGCGAACTGTACCGGCGGCGCTACTGGAAGGAAGCGATGATGGAGGCGGTGACGAATCTGGGCGGCTTCTTCGAGGAACGCGAAAAGAGTCTGACCCATGTAGCGCTGGCCTGGACGCTGGCGCAGCCGGGTATCACCTGCGCGATTCTGGGCGCGAGCCGCGCCGAGCAGTTGACCGACAGCTTGCAGGGCGTGAACCTTTCCCTGGACGATGAAGAGCGCGCCGCCTGCGATGCCGTCTGGTTCGATCTGCCCCGCGAGCGTGACCCGCAGATCGCACGGCGCTGACGATGATGTCCTGGCCTGCGGCGATACCCTCCGGACGCGCCGGACAGTTAAGCAGCGATGATGCGCTCTGGTTCGTGTTTCACAACGGCGATCTGGTAGTCGGCGAGAACAGGCGGAAACGGTCGCGCTGCCACGCGGCGAGCGGGCGCTGCTTGCCGACATCGCGCCGGGCGAGCCTCTCTATCTGGGGACGCTGGGGCGCGTGCCCTGCCTCACCTTGTGCGACCGATGCGGTGGCGCGGCGGCCACTCTTCCCGCTGACTGGCGTGCCTGCAGGCCGCGCGCTGTACGGGGCGGATTTCCGATGTGGACTACGGGCTGGCGGGCTACGCGGCCCAGATGCTTTACTGGCAGCGTACCAGCTCGAACAAGGTTTGGTCTGCGGCAGCCGACCCAGGTGAATTCCGGCGACTGGGGACGGCGCGCTGTGCCGCCTGCGGCCATACGGCCTATCCCCATGTAAGCCTGGTACAGCGCTGGCGCTATCCGCGACGGCGACCGGGTGCCGCTGGGCCATAAAGCCGGCTGGGGAAAACGCTACAGCATCCTGGCGGGCTTTGTGGAGCCGGGTGAATCGCTGGAACAGTGCGTCCACCGCGAGTGTCAGGGAGGAGGTCGGGGTAACGATTACCGACCTTGTCTATCAGGGCAGCCAGTCCTGGCTGTATCCCAGCCAGATCATGATCGGCTTCACGGCGCGCTGGGCGGCGGCGAGATTCGCACTTCCGGACGAAAATGAACTGGATGACGCCGCCTGGTTTTCCGTCGATGCCCTGCCGGAACTGCCGCCGCCGCTCAGCCTGTCCCGCCAGATGATCGACGCCTGGGCGGGCGTCGCGTAAATAACCGTTTCGAAGACGGAAACGACCTCCCGCTTCGTCAAGCAGGTATTGTGCCGGGTAACACCCTGGTGCAGCTTATCGTACCCTCCCTCAAAGCGGCGAAGAGCAATCTGCCCAACGTCGCTATTTTGCAGATAACCTGGTGACGATACGGGGTCGTGGCGGCCTGACCATGCCTTCCCGATATAGAACTACGTGCGGCGGCACGGTTATAGCCAACATTCTGCCAGGCGATACCCAGCCGGTACACGGGGTCGTGCATGAGGGTATACAGACGGCGCGTGGTGGGGATGGTTGTGGTGAAGATACGCAGTTCCTTGTTGTCGGCGCTGCGCCAGATGACCTCTCGCGCCAGTCGCCCAGAATGTCGGCGGAAAGACACGGATTGGCTTTGGTTCCATTGTTGGAGGCGCCCTGATAAAGCTCGCTTCAGCAGCGCCCGTCCTGGCGTTGTAGTCCCATTTGTCTATTGTCGTGCCGTCTGCATCTCGCGCAGCGGGTCAGCATCCCACCAGACGCCCATGTTGCAGGCGGGGCGTTTTCGGCGATCTTGTTCCCCTTGCTGTCGAACAGGCCGGGTGATACCCGCCCCGGCGACCCAGCATCACCTTGTGCGGGTCGATATCGAGGGCGAGTCCGTGCCCCGGCCCTCCTCGCCGTCGCCCTCGCTCGAACCGAAGGCTTTTTCCAGAGGACTGCTCTGGTACGGGCATCGACCAGATGCGCCCCGGCATCGTCGAACTGTTCCTGGATACCGAACACCTCCAGTCCGGGGCGGGAGGGATCAATATCCAGCAGCATGCTGCGTCGCCGTGACCGAGCCGGGTCGAGTACAGCCCCTTGCCGTTGTCATCACCGCCATCTGCCCGTAGACGATCTCGTCTTTGCCGTCGCCGTCCACATCCCCCACGCTAGATTGTGATTGCCCTGCCCGGCATACGCTTCATTTCCCGGCGTCCATCGTGCTGTCGAACGTCCACTGGTGGGTCAGATTGCCGCCGCGGCCAGTTCCACGCCGCCAGCACCGTTCGGGTGTAGTACCCCCGGCACATCACGATGCTGGGCCGCACCCCGTCAAGATAGGCGACGCAGGCCAGGAATCGGTCGGAGCGGTTGCCGTAGTTATCGCCCAGACTTCCTTTCAGTTCGCCCGCTGGATTCTGCTTCGCCGGATGCCGGCGGGACATAGGCGGTCGTCGCGAGCGCCCTGCCGGTCCTGCCGTCAAAGACGCAGGAACTCCGGCCCGGCGAGGATGCGTCCCTGCTCGTTGCGCCAGTCCGCTTTCGCATCGCCGATCACCTTGCCCTGTCCGTCCACCGTGCCGTCCGCCGTTTTGCAGCCACTTGCCCCGCCGTCGCCGCCGTCATAGACCAGAACCAGGTAGTGCGCGCCTTCGCGGATGTTTTTGCCGAGGTTGATGCCCACAGCAGCGTGCCGTCCAGCCGGTACGCCTGAAGCACCGCACGACCTCTCCGGCTCTGCTCTGGGAGTTGTCACGTCCCCTGCCCGCCTGATGCAGGACGATCCCATAGTCGCCGCCGCTGTCCAGGCTGCCGACGGAGGCGTCATTGGGAGTATAGCCCTGCGGCGTCGGGTAGAACCGATACAGGCACGGCCTTGCGGGAGCGTTCGCCGAAAGCGTGAAGGCAGAAGCGTTGCTGCGCTCCATCCGCTCCGCTGTTCAGCACCGGACGGACGAAATAGGCGCTGGCGTGTCCGGGTCCGCGCCCGTGTCAACGGCTGTAGAACCCAATCGGCAACGGGTTCAGCGCCGGACAGGCTTTTTCCGCCCGCCGAGCGGTACAGGTGTTGTGCGGTGGCGTCGGGGTCGGTCTGCAGACGCCAGCCACGTAGACGCTGCTGTCTTCCTGCCGTATCGCCACCACGCCCGGCCTTCAGATGTCTACTTGACGCGGCAGGTGGAAGCGGACGCCGCATCGAGCGAAACCGCCCCGGTCGCAATAATCAGACTCAGAAATATCCATAACTTTATCGTTAATCCTGCTCCAGCAGCCGTACGAAAACCGGTTTGCGAACACTATAGCACAGATGCTATAATGCTGCCAAAGCCGATTTACGAAAATATGGCCCGTGGGTTGCAAACCCACGTCTGGGCGGCCTGCGGCCAAGCACCTCCGGGTGCGGGATCAAAAACTGTGCTTCCTGGAACGCACTGCCTCGTTTTTCGTCCGAAGGACGTTTGGCGGAACGCCGCCCAGACGTGGGTTTGCAACCCACGGGCTGACGGCGGGGCCTCCTGCGATTGCTATTGCGAAAGGCATGCCATTGATACTGCGCCGTATTCTTCCGGGCCTGCTGCCGCTGCCATGACCGACACGCAGCGCCCACCTCGTCTGCCCTCCGGCTTTTACCCCTTCTGGTTCTGGAACGACCGCGTTACGGAAGAGGAGATACGCTGGCAAGTTGCCCAGATGGCGTCCCAGGGCATTCGCGGCTTCTTCATTCATCCACGTCAGGGGCTGACGCTGCCATACCTTTCCGATGCCTTTTTCCGCAGGGTCGAGGTCGCCGTCGAGGCCGCCGAGGAGCACGGACTTCTGGCGCATCTGTACGACGAGTACCCGTATCCGAGCGGGGTGGCGGGCGGCGAAGTGATCCTGGGCAATCCGGAGTTCCACGCGACTGCTCTCACGCAGCGGACGTTCGATCTTCCCGGCGGCGACGTTTATCTGCCCCTGCCGAAGGGCAAGGTACTGAACTGCACCGTTTGCCCGCTCCGACGCGACGATGGGCAGCAGGCGGATTGGGCGCAGGCGCGGGACATGCGCGAGTATGTGGGGATGGTACTGGCGGAGGAATCCTACGTCGAGACCGGTCTGACCGCCTACAACCGGAAGCGATATTTTGCCAGCGACCCCACCCCGACATTTATGGCGACCTTTCCGGAGGGAGACTATCGCCTGTTCGTCTCCGTCCAGACCATGGTCGAGGGGCACAAGTACTGGGGCCACTTCGCCGATGTCCTCAACCCGGATGCCGTCGCCGCCTTTCTGCGTCTGACGCACGAGCGGTACTACCAGCGCCTGGGATCGAAGTTCGGCAGAAGCATCCCCTCGATCTTCGTGGATGAGACCGCGCCGGGCTGGTCGGCGCGTCTGCCGGAAGCGTTCAGGAAGGAATACGGATACGATCTGCTGCCGCTTCTGACGGCGCTTCAGGATGCCAGCCACCCGGAGCATCTGCGGGTCAGCGGCGATCTGGCGCGCCTGCGCTACACGCTGTTTTGCCACAGCTTTGAGGAGCCTATTTCCCGGTGGTGCGCGGAGCATGGCCTGCGGTACACGGGAGAAAAGCCCGGTCTGCGGCTGTCGCAGCTTCGCTACATGGACATCCCCGGCTGCGACGCCGGGCATACCAAAGCCGGGGCGAAGATGGACCTTCTGGGAACGGCGATTCGCGCAAACGCCCGCGCGGCGGCCTCCGCCGCCTACTTCTACAACAAAGAAGGGGCGCTTTGCGAGGCATACCACAGTCTGGGCTGGAGTGCGACGCTTCAGGACATCAAACTGATCGCCGAAGGGCTGCTGCTTCATGGCGTCCCGTATCTGGTTCCGCACGGGTTTTTCTACAGCACCCATGCCCTGCGAAAGCATGATGCGCCTCCGACCTTCTTTTTTCAGATGCCGTACTGGGAGCGGTTCGGCCATCTGTCCCGTCGCATCGAGCGGCTGGCGGGCTATCTGGACAGCACCTATATCGATGCGCGCATTCTGGTGATCGAGCCTTCCAGCGGCCTCCCGACCGCGCAGGATCGGGAGGTCTACGGCGGCCTTCTGGACCTGCTGATGGAGGAGCGCCTGGAGTTTCTTCTGGTGGATACGGATATTCTCCGATCCGGCAGGATTCAAGGCGGGAGCGTCTGTATTCGTGACGTAACGGCAAGCGTGGTTATACTGCCGCCCATGCGAATGGTGGAGCCTGCGCTGCAGGCATGGCTGGATGCGTTCGAGCAGGCAGGCGGGACAATAATCCGTTGCGGCGCAGTGCCCGACTGGCCCGTAATTGCCTCTGCGTTACAGGCTGCTGCGCCCCCTGCGCTCCGCCTGACTGCGCTTAAGGGAGATGCCTCTCGGATTCAGGTAACGGCGCGGCGCGGCAGTGCGCACCCGGACAAGCAGCGGCTGTGGTTTGTCCTGAATACGGGCAGTGAAGGCGTCGAGATCACGCTGGAAGCGGGCGGTGCGGCGCTGCGCGAGATACCTCTGGACGATACCCTGCCGTCGATGCTCTTACCGGCTGATAGCGGTGGCCATCACGCGCCCCGGTATACGCGCGCACTGGCTCCCTTTGAGTCGGCTCTGCTGGAAGCCGTTCGCCCGGAGGAGAATCAGCCCGCTCCTTCTGCCGCGCTGCCGCTGCCACACGTCACCATTCCTCTGCGCGGCGAAATGAAAGTCACTGCCCGAAGCCCGAATCTTCTGCGGATGAACGACTGGGAGATGGCTCTGATCACAGAAGGCGGTGAGGCGATGGAAAAGCGGGTCGTCCCGGCGGCACCGCTGGCGAACCAGCTTCAAAAAGGTGGCTTTCGGTTTGCGCCGGATATGAAGCTGTTTTTCGGGAGCGCGCCGCAGTTGCGGCTGCCCCGGCTGCATGTCGCCTACCGCTTTGGCTTCCGATGCGACTTTCCCGGCCCGGTAGAGATGGTGATGGAGCCGGATTCCATCGGCGGAGAATGGCAGATTCAGGTGAACGGCGGCAAGCCTTTGGGGGCGGACGATTTCACCCCGACCGCCTCCCATGTGCGCG
>JAUJOK010000091.1 GCA_030447685.1 Armatimonadaceae bacterium | reverse complement strand
TGCATTCCGAGCCGAGCCTGACTGTTTGATTCTTGAAGCGCCCAGAGCGTGTACGATTCCAGCCACAAACCATTGAGCCAATGGGCGAAGTCTACTGGGGAGGCGAAGTCGGAGAAACTACTTGCCCCTGCCAATGCCCCTGCAATCTCCTGTGGACAACCACTCATCGAAAAAACTTGCCCATTCTCTGCTTGGTATTTACATTCTTTCGCCCACGCTACGAACTTTCCGACATTCTTCCCAAAGTTTTTGGTGGCATTAATATTCACGATCTTCTTCGCTACTTCCAACAGGACAGGACTATTAGCAGGCTCGTGCGTCAGCCGCCCGCGATGCATCTGGAGCATCTCCTCCAGCGTTATCTTTTCTGTTCCAATCTTAAACGATTTTTCCTTGCCCCCGCCTGAGGGATCATCGGCATCTATATAAAGAGTCAGGTTTCGCGCGCTAAGGTAGCTGCATAGGGGCTTCAGCTTGCCCTTTTCCTCCGCCCAGTTCTCAATAGCGCGATGGGCATGGACGGACATAGCCTTCGTGCCCGCCGTGTAGTGCAGGCCGCAGGTTGCCGCCTGGGGGTAAGCGGCCAGGGCGGACTGCACTTCCTTCCAGATGGAGGACTGCCGGGAATCGTCCATCAGCGCCGTATGAGCCGTTACAACGGCGCGGCTTCTCCTTGCCTTTAGCCGCGTTTGCAGTACTGGCTTTAGATAGTGTTTTGCATGCTTTTCCGTCTCTTCGGTATAAAGCAATGTAATACGACCGTCATCAGCCACCAGCAGCGGCCCGGAAACGGCGTCTGGCAGCGGATTGCCTCCAACGAGCATAAGCAAGTGATCCACAGTATCGGGCAATTCCGGCTCGTCCATTGCACATCCTTTCAGGTCAGGTTGCGGAGGTTTCTACATTGCTAAAAGTATTTCCTTCCACGGCTTTACCAAAGGTGCTTTAAAGGCGCTTCTCACCCAGCGATTGCGGCGACCTGTTGGCGTAAAGGATTCTGATTAGAGGAATTCCCGCGTCGCTACGAAAAGGTAATGCACTGTGCCTCAAATTCTACGTTTTCATCTGCAAGGGACGTCCAAAGGGGGACCCTTTCAGCATGCAAAGGGTCTGTACGCTCTGGTCCTACGGCAGTGGTTGGCAGGGGTGGTTCCCGAGGCAGCTACACAAATCCACAACGCCTACCAACTCGGACCGCTCGCCATCAGCCCGCTCTGGCACAACCTCAATTCCAAGAATGCCAACTTTTTCGACGTTGTGGTACTGGCTGATTGGCTGGTCAACCCCCTTCTGGAAGGGATAGAAACGTCCCCAAAAGAGATCAGACTGGGGCCGCAAGCGTTTCACCTGATGCGATGGGAGGTGAGCGACAGCGCCACCTGGCAAGATCTCTTAATGCCCCCGCCGGACGACTGGCGGCAGTTTACCTTCGAACTGGTGACACCTACAGCACACCACCAGCGCCACCCGTTTCGGAAAAGCATCGTCCTGCCCAGCCCGGAACTGTACATCGGAAGCTGGCTGGAGCGGTGGAACTTGTGCTGTGAAGTAAAGCTGGACGCTGACGCGTTACGCCGGGTGGTCGAGGAGCGGGTGGCAATATCCGCCGCCTCCGGTGCTACGCGCTCCGTTCCCTTGGATCCAGGCCGCCTCTTCATTGGGTTCGAAGGCCAAGTGCGATTTGCTCTGCTGGAACCGAAAACCTTCCCTGAGCCGGAGCGTCATGCTTTGGCTGCGCTGGCCCGTTTCGCCAACTTCGCCGGAACCGGAGTGGAAACGATGCGTGGCATGGGCCAGACCCGCTGTCCCAATTTTTGACGCGGAACAGCATTCTCCCAATAGGAGAATGCCGTATGATGCTCGCGACACTGACGGGCCGTTCGAGAACGGCCTGGGTACCCGGTACACCGTCCGCCCCGTCCCTGCTCGCCACCCCAGCACAAAGCGGGGCGGCATCTTTACCGTCAGGGACGGTGCTTTCCGGGCGCTATCGCATTGAGCAGCCGCTGGGAGCGGGGGCGTTCGCCGTCGTCTTCAGCGCCTGGGACCTGTCCCTGCACCGGCGGGTGGCCGTCAAGGTCTATGATGCCGCGACCGGCGGCCAGGTGTCGGCGGACGAGGCCCGCCTCCAGGCAGCCTGCCAGCACCCGAACTTGATGCCCCTCCACGACGCCGGGAGCGATCCCCTCCAGGGCGTCGTCTTCCTGGTCCTGCCGCTTTATCCCGGCTCCGATCTGGCCGCCGCGTCGAATCGCCTCGGGCCGATGGCCTTCCGGATGGCGGTTAATATTGGCGACCAGGTCTGCAGCGCGCTGGAGTTCCTCGGGCAGAGGCGCGGAATCGTCCATGGGGATATCAAGCCCTCCAATATCTGGCTCACCCCCAGCGGAGCGGCGCTTCTGATGGATTTCAACCTGACCGGCCTGCTCAGCCGCAGCGGGGGACTCGGTTTCGGCACGCCCGGCTACACGGCACCCGAGGCGCTTCAGGGCCGCCGGGACACGCGCTCGGACCTCTTTTCCCTGGGCTGCGTACTGTATCAATGCCTGGCAGGCGTGGCTCCCTTTGCCGATGACGCCGCCGTGCAGGCAGGGCGATTCACGCCGCTGCGCCGCCTGCGCCCGGAGATTCGGCCCGCGCTGGAGGCGGTCATCCACCGAGTGCTCGCTGCTGACCCGGAGCAGCGGTACCAGAGCGCCCGCGAGTTTCAGACGGCGCTCCGTTATCCCTCGGTCGCCTTCGCCGCGCCGCGTCTCGCGGGAGCACTCGGATGGGCGGGACGAACGCTTTTAACTGCCGCCGGTGCGACCCTGCGCGGGGCGTGGCGCGTAGTCTGCGGGTCACTGCGGCTCCTCCTTCGCGGAACGCATTACGCCCTGCGACATCCCCGGCAGGCGCTAGTCCAGAGTACCGTGGCCGTGGTGGTCGCCGGTTTTACGCTGTCGAAGGCGGCCCTCTATCTGCAAACATACCCGAGCGTCGCTGCCCTGTCCGGCCCGGCGGTGCTGTTGCTGCTGATGGCTGTCGGCGCGCGCCGCCGGTCGCGATAGAACCGCCGGTAAGAAAAGGAGTCACGCCATGCAAAACGTAGGCACAGATGATCGGCCAACTGCGACAGGAGCGACCGTTATCCAGCTCTGTCTGCTCAGTGGCCCGGAAGTGGACCGCACGATAACGATTGCCCGGTTCCCCTGCCTTCTCGGGCGCGGCGGGCAGAGCCAGGTGGTGCTGGCCGACCCGGACGAGCCGCCCTCCGTCTCCCGCGACCACGCCATTCTTTCCCGTCATGGTCAAGACGTGTTGGTCACGGATCGCAGTACCAACGGCACCTGGATTGCCGGACAGAAGCTCCGGCGCGGGGAGAGCGCGCCGCTCGGTCCCGGCGAAGAACTGCGGCTCGGCGCTACCCTGCGCCTCGCGTGGCGAATGGAGGAGAGTGCGTTCGTGACCCGAGCACCGATTATGTCGCCTGCGCCGCTTCTGCCGGTTCCGGCGGTGCCGGGGAGCCTCCGCGCATTTCTGACCGACCCGGAAACGCTTCGGGAGGCATGGCGGCGCGTCGCCCTGAACCGGGGCGCGGCAGGCCCGGACAATATCACTATTGCCGACTTCGCCAGGAACGCCGATAAACGGCTGGCGGCCCTGCGCGAGGAGCTGCGGCGGGGCCGGTATCAACCCGTGCCGCCCTGGCTGTTTGCCGCGCCTAAACGCGCTGGCGGCGTGCGGGCCATCGCTATTCTCACTATTCAGGACCGCATTGTCCAGCAGGCGGTGCACCGGGCGATTCAGCCGCTTCTGGAACCGCTGTTCCCGCCCTGCAGCTTCGCCTACCGGCCCGGCGTCTCGGCGCATGACGCCCTGCGCGCGGTGGATGCGTCGCTATCGAAAAACCTTTGCTGGGCGGCGGAAACGGACATCGCGGACTTCTTCGATTCTATATCCCACCGACTGCTGCTGGAGAAACTGGGAACGGCGGTGCCGGACACGTTCGCCCTGACCTTGATCGCGCGCTGCCTTGGGGCAGGCGCTTCTTCCCCCGGCCAGGGCATCCCCCAGGGTGCGGCTACCTCGCCGCTCTTTGGCAACCTGTATCTGGCAGAGTTCGACGGGCACATGCTGGCGGGGGGAGCAAACCCAGTACGCTATGGGGACGACATGCTCTTTCTCTGCGCCAGCCGGGCGGGGGCGCAAGTGGCACTGGCGGAGGCAGAGGGTTTCCTGCGCTCCCGCCTGGAGCTGTCCCTCAAGGCGGGCAAGACGGCGGTAACGCCGCTCGCGCAGGGCTTCACCTTTCTGGGCTACCGGTTCACGGCAGCGGGTCGGCGTCCCGCGCCGGAGGCGCAGGCAAGCGTCGCGGAGCGGCTGCGGGAAGCGGAGCCGGCTAAGGCGGCGGCGCTGGCGCGCGGATGGGCGAACTACTTCGGGGAAGAGCCGCCTGAGGGTAAGGAGAGAACACAGGAAGCGGCTGCGGCTCTGCCCGACTCTGCCTGGACGGAGCGCTTCCTGGCTCTCTTCGGCGGTCGGGAAGATGCACACGCGCGTCAGCCGCGTCACAAGGGCAAGGGGCGGCCCCGGTTCGTTCCCTGCGCTGGCCCACTGCGTGGCGAGGAGGTGACGGCGCACCTGAGCGGCGCGGAGACGCTGGCTGCCTACCTGCTGCGCCAGGACGGGACGGTTGGCACGGTGGTGCTGGACGTGGACGCCGCCGAGGACGGACCGGAAAGCCACGAGGCGGCGTTTGCCTTTGCGCGCGACCTGCGGCGTCTGTGCCGAAGCGTCGGCGTTCCGGCGGCGCTGGAGGACAGCGGACGCCGGGGGCGGCACCTGTGGATTCTCTTCTCCGCGCCGATTCCTGCGGAAAAGGCGCGGCGGCTGGCTCGACTGCTCGCGGCGCAAGCGGGTTTTCCCCGACCTGGAGTGCGCGTGGAAGTTCTGCCCCGCCACACGCAGTGGCCCGGCCCGGAGCTGGGAGACGCCATGAAGCTGCCCTTCGGCGTCCATCCCGTCACCGGTCGTCGCTGCCATCTGCTGGACGAGGACGACCAGCAGATTACCGACCCGGAGGCGGCGCTGGCGAGTGTCCGCACCCTGGAAGTGGCTGCCTTAGACGACCTGCTGCGCACGCTTTCGCGGCTGGGGACGGAACCGCCGATAGAGGCGAGGCAACCGCCGTTGCCGGATGCCTGCGCGCCGGTGGTGGCGGGCTGCTCCGTAGTCCGGTCGCTTATAGAGCGCGCAGAACAGACGGGTCATCTGCGGCATACGCACCGGCTGATCCTGCTCTACACGCTGGGGCACCTGGGAGTGGAGGGAGCCGAAACGATCCACCGTGTCATGGCCCTGTGCCGCAACTACGATGCCGCGATCTGCCAGGGGTATCTGGACCGCCTCGACCCGGAGCGCAAGCCCATTAGCTGCGCCCGCATCCGGGAGTGGCTGGAGGAGGAGGGGGAGACCGGCCTCTGCACCTGTCCGCGCGAGCGCCGTACGCCGCTCTCCCTCATACCCCGCGAGGCCGTGGCAGCGCCACCGCGTCCGGCCCGGCGCGAACCGGCCCCCACAGTCACAGCAAGCAGTGACCGAGGCCCCACCGTGGAAGACAGACGCCTCTGGGATACGGTGGCCGCCGACCTCTTCGCCGTGCCGAGTCCGGCGTCTGAACCGCTTTCGGATGTTGCGGGTGACGAGAAAGATACAGTGAGTGACGAGCAAGAGGCACTGCCATGATCACGCTGTATATCCGGGAACAAGGGGCTTTCCTGCGGCGCACGGGGCAGCGTCTTAAAGTCATGAAAGGAGAGACACTGCTGGAGACGGTGCGTCTGCGCGACCTGGAGCGTGTGGTCGTGTTCGGCGGCGTGGAACTGACGGCGGGCGCTATGGCGGTGCTGCTCGATACCGGCGTCGAAACCGTGCTGCTCTCGGCAGCCGGTCGCTACCGGGGCCGCCTGACGCCGCCCGACCCTAAGAACGTGTTTCGCCGCCAGGCGCAGTTCCGCCGCCTCGATGACGAGCCATTCCGGCTGACCATAAGCGGGGCAATCGTCGCCGGAAAGATTCGCAATGCCCGTTGCCTCCTGCTGCGCCACCAGAGAAACCATCCGGAGCGGGCGCTGGCGCAGGCGGTGGAGGATCTGGGCGAGATTCGCGAAAAGGCGACGCGCCAGAAGGGC
>JAUJOK010000026.1 GCA_030447685.1 Armatimonadaceae bacterium | reverse complement strand
AAGGTGTTCGTGCAGCGCTATTACGGCCTGCGCGGCTATGATAAGCTGCGCGGCATCGCGCTGGGCCTGATTCTGGGTGAGTTCGCGGCGGAGGCCATCTGGGCGACGTTCTCGATGCTGAACGAGCGCCAGGCGACCTACAGCATCTCGATCAACGGCAAGCTCGGCTGGAACCAGTAAAAAGAAGGTAGAACATGACGGAAGGACAAAAAAACCGCCTGCTGGGGACGCTGGTCGGTATCGAGCAGATTCGGGGCCAGATCGCGCGGGCGGCGCGCGATGGGCAGTCGCCCGCGCAAAGCGGGCGCGCACTGACGCCGCTGCCGCAGACGGCCTGGCAGGAGATCGAACAGGCGCTGGAAAGGCTGTACAATCACGCGCACGCGGTCGCGGAGCAGTTCGCGGGCGAGGCGGTACGGGAACGGCAGGCGCGCGAACCGCTGGGGGCGACGCTTTATTGGGTCTCTTTCCTGGCGCGGCGGCTGGACGAGGAGGTGCTCGCCGACCTGTCGCCGGAGCGCATGGCGCAGTTCGGAAAACTTTCCCCGGAGGCGCGAACCGCGCTGGACGAGGCGATAGCGCAGATGCGCGGGGACATCGATGCGGTTCGGGAGCAGATCGGCGCGCTGCGTACGGGGGGGTAGGGAGAAGGCAGTCAGACGCTCTGCCGCCGCGTAGGAGCCGCGCGATTGGGGAAAGAACAGGCAACGTTCGTACGAAGAAGGAGCTTTCCCGTGTCCCAGGCATCCCCCGGTTTGACAGATCGTGTCGCCGTTATCGGCTGCGGCAATGTCGGCGCGACCACCGCCTACGCCCTGCTGCAAAGCCATCTCGTCCGCGAACTCGTCCTTCTCGATGTCAACGAGGAGAAGGCCGAGGGCGAGGCGCGCGATTTGCAGCACGCCGTCCCACTGGGGCCGCCGGTGCAGGTCTGGGTGGGCGACTATGCCGAGGCGGCGCGCAGCGCGATTGTCGTCGTCACGGCGGGGTCGGCGGGCAAGCAGGGCGGGTCGCGTCTTGATTTATTGGACGACAACATCGGTGTCATCCGCGACTGTGTGCGGCAGCTCAGGGCGCATGACTTTGACGGCATTCTGCTGATGACGACCAACCCCGTGGACATTCTGGCGCAGGTCGCGCAGGAAGAGTCCGGCCTGCCGACCGAGCGCGTGCTGGGCACCGGCACGGTGATCGATACGGCGCGGCTGCGGCAGATGCTGGGCGACGAACTGGGGGTGGAGGCGCGGGCGCTGGATGCCTTTATCCTGGGCGAGCACGGCGACTCCGAGATCGCCGCCTGGAGCTGCGCGCATGTGGCCGGGATGCCGCTCGCCGATTTCGCCGGAACCAAGGGGCCGCTTCCGGCCTGGGACGAGATACTGCACCGGGTGCGCCGCGCCGGGCCGGAGGTGGCTGAGCGCAAGGGCAGCACGACCTTCGCCATCGCCTCCTGCGTCACCCGTATCTGCGAGGCGATCCTGCGCGACGAGCATTCGGTGCTTCCCGTTTCCACACGCCTCAGCGGGCAGTACGGCATCGACGGCGTTTATCTGAGCACACCCTGCGTCGTCGGCGCGCGTGGTGTCGAGCGGGTGATTACGCTTCCCCTGAGCGAGACGGAACTGAAGGATTTGCGGGCGTCGGCGGATGTGCTGCGCCGGGCGCGTGCCGAGGAAAAGGAAAAACCGTGAAAATCACGCGCATTCGTGGCTACCTGCCCCAGAAGCTCAACCCGACGTTCAACCAGAGCGATATGGTCGTTACCGTGGAAACGGACGCCGGGATCATCGGCATCGGCGAGGGCGGGTCGAAGGATACACTGGAGCAGTGCGCCGGTATGCTGATCGGGGAAGACCCGGCGCGCATCCAGCATTTGTGGCAGCTTATGTACCGGGGCTATTTTTACCCGCCGGGCCGCGAAAAGCTGCACGCGCTCGGCGCGCTCGACCTGGCGCTCTGGGACATCAAGGGCAAAACCCTGGGTGTGCCGGTCTATGAGCTACTGGGCGGCCTGACACGCAGTTATGTGGAGTGCTATTCCACCGGCTTTCCCCGGCAGGGCAGCCGCAAAGAGACGGCGCGGGCGTGCCGGGAAGCCGGGTTCCGCGCCTTTCGCACCTCGGTGGAGGAGACCGGGGACGGCGTCTTTCATTCGCGCCGCATGGTCGATAAAACCTACGAAGCGTGCCGGGAGATCAGTGAGGGCGTCGGGGCCGACGGCGATTGGGCCATTGATTTCCACACGCGCCTGGACATGGCCGACGCCGTGCGTCTGTGCTCGCTTTTGGAAGAATTGAACCCGCTTTTTGTCGAGGACCCGCTGCGCTCGGAGAATCCCGGCGCGTTGTCCACGTTCCGCGCGCAGGTCAAAGCGCCGATTGCGGTCGGGGAGCATTTCGGCGACCGCTGGGAGATCAACGAACTGATCGAGCGGCAAATCATCAACTATACGCGGGTGACGCTGCCCAACACGGGCGGCATCACCGAGTTCGTGAAGATCGCCGCGCTGTGCGAGACGCACTATGTCGGGATGATTCCCCACTTCACCGGGCCGATTGCGCTGGCCGCACTGGTGCAGGTGCTGGCGACACTTCCGGTGCCGGTCGTAATGGAGATCGCGGGCGCGGCCCCGAAGACACCGCCGCATCTGCCGCAGGGATGCACGTTCAAAGACGGCAAACTGTGGCCGGAGGCGCATCCGGGACTGGGTGTCGAGTTCGACCCGGCGGGCGCGCAGCAGATCATGGAAGTCACCGAGCGCCGCGCCCCGGTTCCGCTTTTCCAGCGGCCCGACGGCTCGTACACGAACTGGTGACGACGTTACCGAGGAGAAAAGAATGACGCAGACAACATCCGGCGAGGCAGGCATAGAGCGTTCGGACTTCGGCAGTACGCCGGAAGGCAAAACCGTAGAGCTTTATACGTTAAGCAACCGCCGGGGCATGACCGCGAAAATCATGACCTACGGCGCGCTGCTGACCGAACTGCACACGCCGGACCGCGCCGGGCAGATAGGCGATGTGGTTCTGGGCTTCGACAATCTGGAGCAGTACCTTAAAGGCCACCCCTTCTTCGGCGCGATTGCCGGTCGCTTCGCCAACCGTATCGCCGGAGGTAAATTTACGCTGGACGGCGTCGAGTACACCCTTGCGGTTAACAACGGGCCGAACTCTCTGCACGGCGGCAAAAAAGGCTTCGACAAGCAGGTGTGGTTGTCTGATCCGTCCGTGACCGCCGGGGGCGACCCGTAGGTGCGCTTTACTTATGTCAGCCCGGAAGGCGAAGAGGGCTATCCCGGCACCCTGTCCGTCGCCGTCACCTATACCCTGACGGAAGACAACGCGCTTGCGATTGACTACACCGCCACGACCGACAGAGCCACCCCGCTCAACCTGACCAACCACAGCTACTTCAACCTGGCCGGGGCAGGCGATATTCTCCGCCACGAACTGATGCTCGCCGCCGACCGCTATACGCCGGTGGACGACACCAAGATACCCACCGGTGAGATCGCGCCCGTGCAGAACACGCCGATGGACTTCACCCGGCCCACGCCCATCGGTGCGCAAATAGAACAGGTTCCCGGTGGCTACGACCATAACTATGTGTTTAATAGCGGCGGTGGCTCGGAAATGGCTCTGGGGGCGCGCGTTTACGAACCGACCAGGGGGCGCGTCATGGAAGTGCATACGACGCAGCCGGGCGTGCAGCTTTACACCGGCAACTTCCTGGACGGCGCCCTGACGGGCAAAGGCGGGCAGGTCTATCAAAAACACGCGGGGTTCTGTCTGGAAACGCAGCACTTCCCGGACTCCGTGCATCATCCGCACTTCCCGTCGGTGATTTTGAGGCCCGGCGAGTCGTTCCACGAGACAACCGTCTTCCGATTCACTGCAAGGTAAGGCATGTGACAATGGCTCCACCCAACATTCTGATCTTCATGAGCGACCAGGAGCAGGCCGATGTGCTCCGGCCCGACCACCCGTGCATCACGCCGAATGCCACCCGGCTGGCGCGGGAGGGGGTCACGTTTCGCCATGCCTACTGCCCGACCGCGCACTGCTGCCCGTCGCGCGCGACCTTCTTCACCGGCCTGTATCCGAGCCGCCACGGCGTTTACAACAACATCAGCAATCCCACGCGCATTCATGCCCGACTCAACGAGGGTGTGACCACCTGGAGCGAGACGCTGCGCGCGGCGGGGTACCACCTGGGATTCTCCGGCAAATGGCACGTCTCCGACACGGAGAACCCGGCGGAGCGGGGATGGGAAGAACTGCTGGTGACGGCGGGCAAGGGCAGCTATATGCACCGCTCGGCGGCTCAGTGGCAGGAGCAGGCGCGGCGGCAGCCCGAAACGGACACCCCCCGAAAACCGGGGCAGATACGGCGACCCGGCTGGGGCGACCTCCAGCTTTATTCTTCTGTTCCCGATGCCGGGCCAAAAGGTTATGAAAAAACCGGCGACTATCGTGTCGTCCGTTCTGCTGTGGATGCCCTGCCCCGACTGGCAGGCGGGGACGCGCCCTGGTGCCTGTATGTCGGGACCATCGGCCCGCACGACCCGTTCGTCGTGCCGGAGCGTTTTCTGCGAATGTATGACGATGTGGATATTCCCCTGCCGCCGAACTTCCAGGATGACCTGTCAGACAAGCCGCGCGTGTACCAGCGGATGCGGCGGCAATACTGGGATCAGCTTTCCGAAGAGGAGGTGCGCGAATCCATTCGCCACTACTGGGCGTACTGCACGATGGAGGATGCGCTGTTCGGCGAGGTATTGGAGGCGCTGGACGCGACGGGGCAGGCCGAAAATACGCTGGTTCTGCGCCTGAGCGACCACGGCGAGTATTGCGGCGCACACGGTCTGTACTGCAAAGGTGTCCCTGCTTTTCGCGAAGCGTACCATATCCCGGCCATCGCCCGCTGGCCCGGCGGCATCGCGCATCCAAACCGGGACGTGGAGGAGTTCATTACCCTGGCGGACTTCGCGCCAACTTTCTCTGAGTTGAGCGGCGCAGCCGTTCCCGACAATCTGACGGGCCGGAGCCTCGCGCCGTTCCTGCGCGGCGACACGCCCGCCGACTGGCCGGACGCCGTCCATACGCAGTTAAATGGCGTCGAGCTATACTACACCCAGCGCAGCGTCACCACGAAAGCGTTCAAGTACGTCTACAATGGCTTCGACTTCGATGAGCTGTACGATCTGCGTCATGACCCGCACGAGATGACAAATGTGGCGGAGCAGCCCGAATACGCGGAAGCGAAGCGCGATCTGGTGGGCCGGATGTGGCGGTTCGCCGCGCGGGAAGACGATATTATCTTCAATCCGTATGCGACCGTCGCCCTGGCCCCCTACGGCCCCGCCGACGCCTTCCGGGAGTAACAATCGTGTACAGCAACTACAATGCAGCCCCTGGCACAATCCTCCAAACTGCTGTTACCACATCATCCGCGCTGTGATGAAACCTACCGCTTTAGAACAGGCTATTCTGGAATGGTTTGTTGTTGCCTATCCCAATGCTGTCTTGGCAGAGCAGGTCGCCCAATGCGAGGTTGCGGAGCGAGAAGAAAGCTCCATCGGATTCTTCACAAGCTTTGAGGTGCCGGAACGCGGCTCCAAGCTGGTTTCGGAAGAGGGTGAGAGTTCCTTTGTCTGTAACGAATGCGGCCTTTTTGCGTCGGAATTGGAAATGCATGCGGATTGCCTGCTGCATGTGCGTCAGGGGCGAATAGACTATCTGGAAGTATATGCCATCGGAGAGGGCCATCCCCTGCAAGTAACCACTTTCGAACTGCGCGCCCTTCCGATGAATTACATTGCCTGGAACAGTGACGAAAGCCAATGAAGCGCGGTTCCGGACGTGGGTGCCACCGATTTCTGCTTGCGCACGGGGTCATCTTCATGCCGGTGAACTATAGCGCTGGGCGACATCTGCGGCGTGCTCCTGCCGTGATGCGTTTGGTATATTATTGCCAATAAGAGGGATAGAATTTCCCGCGAGGTTTTCTTCCTCCCATGCCAGGGGAGAAGGCTCCATGAGAGACGGCTAAGGGTGAGAGGTTGGAAGCAAAAGAAAGCAACGCAATGAACACCAACGATATGTTTTTGATTCTGCACGGCTGGGGCGGCAACAAGCCTGCCCACTGGCAGGAGCATCTGTACGGGGCGCTGACGGCGGAGGGGGCGAAGGTGCATTACCCGAAGATGCCGGAACCTACCGCGCCCAATCTATCGGCCTGGATGGAGCGGCTGGAAGGAGAGATGACCGAGATACCGCAGGGCACGCCGCTGACGGTAATCTGTCACAGCCTGGGGGCGATCAACTGGATGCACTACGCGCCGCGTGCGCCCCGGCAGGTAGCCGACCGGGTGCTGCTGGTCGCGCCGCCCTATGTGATGCCGGGTATCCCGCCGACCGACGCCCCGCCGGGCGTCGAAGCCTTTTTCCCCCCGCCGATGGATGCCGACGCCATCGCCCGCACCGCCCGCGAAACCCATATCATCGCCACCGATTCGGACGATTACGCCACTTTTGAGCAGACCAAAGCCTACGCCGACCGTCTGCAAATCCCCATCCATCTGCTTTCCGGCGCGGGCCATATCAGTCCGTACTGGGGCTATGGGGAGTGGCCCTGGGTGCGCGACTGGTGCCTGCGCCGCGCCGACCTTCCGCCGCAGCCCCGACCGGAATAGCCGGTTTTCGGGAACAATGTCCCTGGAGGAACCAGCAGGAATGAACATAAAACCGATACGGGCAATGGCGGCGCTTTGCCTGGCAGGTGTGGCAGGGTGTTCGCAGCAGACGATAGAAAGCGCGACACGAGACACGGCCAAAAACATTCAGGTGGTGGAGCGCGAAGCGCGGGAAGCGGAGCGAAAAGCGCGGCCCCATGTGGCGAAACTGAAGCCGCAGGTCCAGAAGGTGGGTGTGGCCGCGCGTGTCGCCGTCGCTTTGAAGGCGAACGAGAACCTTCCGCCTACCATTCGCGTGGATACGGCGGAAAACGGCGTGCGGCTGCGCGGCACGGTCAAAACGCGGACGCAGAAGGCGCTGGCGGGCCGTATCGCGCGCGACACGCTGGGCAACGATAAAACCGTTCGTAACGAGATCGAGGTCAAGCCGGAGTAGAGACGCTATTCTCCATATCCGCCGCCGCCGGGCGTTTCCAGGATAAGCCGGTCGCCGGGGTGGACTTCGCAGCCGTCGATGGAACCCAGGGGAAGAATCGTGCCGTCGGCGCGCACGACACGCTGCGCGCCGGGCTGCCCCGGCTGTCCGCCCGCCATTCCGTAGGGGCCTTCGGTGCGGTGCTGGGTGAGCAGGGAAAGCAACATATCCGCCAGAAAGGTGAACTCGCGCACTGCGCCGTCGCCGCCCCGATGACGGCCCGCGCCGCCGGAGCCGCGCCGAACGCCGAACCGCTCGACGCGCACGGGGTAGCGATGCTCCACGATCTCCGGGTCGGTGATGCGCGTGTTGGTCATGTGCGTATGCACCGCGCTTGCGCCGTCGGCGTTTGCGGTAGCCCCGCTGCCGCCGCACACCGTTTCGTAATAACCGAAGTTGGCCGCCCCCCACAGCACGTTGTTCATCGTCCCCTGGCTGCACGCGGCAAGCCCCAGCGCCTTTAAGAGCGTGTCCACTAATCGCTGACTGGTTTCCGTGTTGCCTCCGACGACGGCGGGACAGCGCGCCGCATCGTCGGGAAACTTCGGGTTCAGGATGCCGGTGGGAATACGGAGCGACACCGCGCGCAGCAGTCCCTCGTTCAGCGGGAGCGGTTCGGAAACCAGCAGGCGTAGAACGTAGAGAACGGCGCTGTGGACGATAGCGGGCGTCGCGTTCAGGTTGCCGGGATGGACGGACGCCGACCCGGAAAAGTCGATGACGGCTTTATCCCCGGACAGGTCAATCGTTACGCGCAGTGGTGAGCCGTCGTCCAGGTGTTCCTCGGCTTCATAGCGTCCGGTAGGCAGGCGTGCCAGCGCGTCCCACAGCAGCCGTTCCGCCCGCGCCTTGAGCAGACCCATATAATGGCGCACCTCACCTGCACCGTGTTCTTCAGCCATTTGGGCCAGCGCCGCCGCGCCGCTCCGATTCGCCGCGACCGCCGCCTGCATGTCGGCCAGGTTATCTCCGATAGCTCGTGAGGGAAACGGTCCCGCGGCAAGAAGAAGCCGCAGCGCGTCCCAATCCGGTTCTCCCGCCTTAACCAGATAACAGGGTGCGATAACGACCCCTTCCTCCGCAAGTGTCGTGGCGGCGGGCGGCGTCGAGCCGGCCGTGTCCCCCCCGATCTCGGCGCATGATGCGCGCGGCTGGCGACATAGCCCAGCAGATCGCCGTTCGGAGCGTGAACCGGCGTGACGATGGTGACATCGGGCAGGTGTGAGCCGCCGAAGGCGGATGATTGGTGACGACGACATCACCCGGCTCCATCGCGATGGCTTCCCGCAGAGAACGGACACACAGCCCCAGCGCGCCCAGATGGACGGGAATATGCGCCGCGCTTGCCACCAGTTCGCCGTCGGCATCTAAGAGCGCGCAGGAAAATCGAGCCGCTCCTTGACATTGGTGGAGATGCTGTTCTGCCGCAGCCGTTCGCCCATCTCCTCGGCGATAGCGGAGAAGCGGTTGACCAAAGTTCAAGCTGCACGGCTTCGGGGCGCGTGTCGGCCCTCACCCCCACACTCGGTCTGCCGAGGTCTCTCTCCCGGTTCCCTCTCCGCGGGAGAGGGGGTGCCTGTATCGCTCCAGCCCTCTCCCGCGCCCGTTACCCGGGGAGCGGCTGTAACGTTACCAATTTCAACTTCGCGTCCCGCCGGGTTCTCCTTGTTTTCGTGCGGAGCCGGGGTTGGCACCGCCACAGGCACCCCTCTCCCGCTGCGGGAGAGGGGCAGGGGTGAGGGCTTTCAGCCACCAATACCAGCGTCCCCGCCGCATCCACCATCGCCGACCAGCCCGCTTCGACTACCGTCGCGGCTGTGCTGTTCCCGAATCAGGGCCGGGCCGGTTATCGCTGCGCCTGCCGAAAGCACGCCCGCTCGAAAACCGGCACCTGCTGCCATGCGCCGTCAAACCAGGCGGTGGCGTAGTCTGGTGGGCACAACAGGAAACGACGCCGGGCGTCCGCGCTGTGTTCGCCTTCGTTCGGTGGGGACGAGGCGACCACGCGGAGCGACTCCACCTCGATCTGGCGGCCTTCAGGCTGGTGGCCGAAGACGGATTCGTAGCGTGCCGCGAAAGCCCCGGCAAGCGGTGTATTTGCATCTTACTCCAGGGATAGTGCCGTGTCCTGCCCGACAAAGCGCAGGCGGACGATCCGTCGCCGAATGATTATCTCACGAGGGCAGCCACGCCCTCCGATTCCACCGCACGAGCGGCCTCCGATTCGGCTTCCTCGATCCACTGCGGCAGAAAGGTTCTGCTGGCTCAATGGCTGAAGAACCTGACGCTCCGCAGACCGCTCCACGACGGCATGACCCAGGCCGAGCGCGCTGAGCAGACCGGCATCTTCCGGCACGAGAACCCGTTCGATGCCCAGGCGCGACGCTGCCGCGCAGGCGTGCTGGCCGCCCGCCCCGCCGAATGCCAGCAGGGCGTAACCGGCAGGCGCATAGCCGCGACGCATGGAAACCGTGCATATCGTGTCCGCCATGCGCTCATTGGCGATCTCCAGAAAGCCTTCCAGCAGCGCCTCACGCGTCGTTCGCTCGCCCGTCTCCCGCTCCAGCGCCGCAAGAAGCGCGTCCGCTGCCGCTTCCGCGTCTGCCCGACGGCGAGGGAACCGGGAATCGCTCCGGTGTGAGCCGCCCGAGCAGCAGGTTGATGTCGGTGATGGTCAGCGGGCCGCCCGCGCCGTAGCAGGCGGGGCCGGGGAACGCGCCCGCCGATTCGGGGCCAACGCGCAGCCCGTGCTTATCGGCGACACACACCGAGCCGCCGCCCGCCGCGACGCTTTCGATCGCCAGCGCGGGCGCGACCAAGTGAGCATCCCGACCGAATGCTCGAAGACATACTCGAAATCGGCGTCGAAGCGGGCGACATCGGTGCTCGTGCCGCCCATATCGAAAGCGATGATCTTCTCGAAACCGGAGGCGCGGGCCACGGTCGCCGCGCCGACAATGCCACCCGCCGGGCCGGAAAGCAGGCTGTCTTTGGCGTGAAATGAGCCGGGCCGTGTCAGGCTGCCCGCGCTGGTCATAACATGGAGCGCGCTTTCGGCGGGCAGCGCAGACTGCACGCCCTGAACGTACCCCTGGACGATGGGAGCGAGATACGCATCCACAACCGCCGTTTCGGCGCGGGGGCAGAATCTTGATAAACGGGGCCAGTTCCGAGGAACAGGAGACATGCGCGAAGCCGATCTGCCGCAGAAAATCGGCCAGCGCGCGCTCGTGGTCGGGAAACCGGTCGCTGTGCAGAAGCGCGACCGCCGCCACGGTGATGCCGCGCGCCCGCAGCGCCTCTGCTTCGGCCCGCAGCCTTTCGACGTTCAGCGGAGCCAGAACCGCGCCGTCCCGCGCCGATACGCTCCGGCACTTCCACAACGGTTTCGTAAAGCACGTCCGGCTTGCGAATAGCCAGCGCGAACAGGTCGGGGCGCTGCTGGGTGCCGATCTCCAGCAGGTCGGCAAACCCGCGCGTGATAAACAGAGCCGTTGGTGCGCCGCTGCGGGTCAGCAGGGCGTTCGTGCCGCGTGTCGTGGCAAGACGCATCGCCAGCGGGGGAAGGGCGCGTGGAGCGGCGTCTGTGTCACCAGCGCGCGCGGCGAGCACCGGCGCTTCTTCAGGAGAACGGACTTCAAAGGCCATTCCCGGCGCGACGCCCGGCGGCAGCGGCTCGGTCAGGGTAATAGCGCCTTCGGCAGGATTGTATCCGGCAACGGTTGTTTCGGAGTGGTCCCTGTCCAGCAGGCGGAACGCAAAGCCGCTTACAAAGTCCGAAGGCACATTCCAGTTTTCATCCACGCGCAGCCGGGCCAGACCGATCTGCTCGCGAATCGTGCCCTGCAGGGCGCTGGTACTGAGCACCGCGGCGCGGCAGCGCACCCGCCGGGGAAACGGCCAGACAGTCGGTGAACGTCCCGCCGGTGTCCACCCCGATCTGCCAGCCCTCGCTTCCCGGCGGTTCTTCATCAGCGCGAGCTACGTCCCGGCCTGAATCACGTCCGGACGGCTGCCCACGGAGGGCGGCGCAAGAATACGGCGCTGCTGTTCGGTCAGGTTCGTGAAGTCATCCACATTGTAGTATTTCTGCGACCAGGCGGAGTAGCCGGGGCTGAATTTGTAAAGAAGCGCGCGCCGCTCGTGCCTGCCGCGCCAGGGCATGGTGCCGTGGATCAGCGCTTCGGTGAAGAACAGCGCGTCGCCTGCCTCAACCGGAGGCTGCACCACATAATCCATGCGCTCGAACCGGCGAACCTTCCGGCGGAACGGCCTGGACGAAGTTGCTTTTGTGCGTCCCCGGAATGCGGGCGAAGCCACCGTCGCCGACCGCTGCCGGGGTGAGGAAAAAGGTAACGACGCACAGGCCGTTGAGCATCCGCCCGTCACGGTATTTGTACCAGTGGTCGCCCTCATGCCCTTCGCCGCCGTGGAGATTGCCGCCTTTGTCGCCTTCGTGCATGAAGATACAGTAGTCGTGGTCGAGGCGGAACTTGGAATCGATCAGCTCCACCAGATAGGGGACTATCTTCGGGTGGTCGATCAGCGCCTGATAGGCCGGTCCCCAGGTGGAGACGCGGCTGGTGCGCTGGCCCGTCTGGCCGGGGACGCGCGGGAACTTCTCGTCGGCGACGGCGTTCGGTTCGGCTACCTCGGCCTGTGTCAGCACATTTTTAATCACCAGGTAGCCCTGAAGATCGAACAGAAACTTCTCTTCCAGCGTCATTGCATCGTATTCCTTTTGGGATATGCTCTGGTTTTTCGCGCCGGAACGTCAGCGGCCAGGGTCATTCTCTCCTTTTGTGCCCGTCAGCGCCTACGGAGATTGCGGCGGGGCCGCGTTTGTATTCGTTTCAGATTGATGCCCAGCGCCGGGGGCCGGGTAGGCCAGCGCCGCTGGCTGGAGATAGCCTGCGGCGGCACGGCGCTTGCGACCGGGTCGTTCGCCTCCACCATCGCGATAACCAGCGGGAAACGGCCTCGGGGCGGGCGCGGCGTGTATTGGGAGCGGCCCCATGCCTGGCCCCTGCCGCTGGCACGGAAGCGAACGATCCGGCCGTGGCGGCGTCTATATCGAACTCGCCACGGAGGACGCCTTTCAGGCCCCGTTTCTCATTCGCCGTTTGGAGGTCATAGACGCCGGAAAAGGTGAATGTGTGCAGCGTGTCCGTTCGCCGGATTCTTCGGGCGGCGAAGTCCGCCTTTTTTACATCCTCCGCCGCCCACATATCCGGTTCGCCGCGCACGTTGTCTACCAGGTGGAACCGGGTCAGGCGGGCGACGAAAGAATCCGGCAGCGGGAACGATTTTCCCGCTATCGCTGTTTCCGGCAGACGATAATATCTCCCGCACTTCGGACGCCAGCACCCAGAGATGATCCCTGCCGACGCCGCGATTGATGGGGTCAGCGCCTTCGGGGAGCGGACGGATACGGCTGAAGACACGGATGACGGAAGTCGAAGCGTCCGGTGTCGTGGCGAACGACGAGCGCCGGGCTTCTATGCGGAAATCGCCACCTTTTGCGGCGGGTTCCGTCGAAAGGCGGTCAGCGACGCATCCAGAAAGCGCTCAATCTCTCGCGTGGATCAGACGAATTTTTCCAGCCGTAACTCGTTCCATCCGCCGCCGCGACGAACATGCCCTGCACGGTATCATCGCGCCTGCGCTGGCGATGCAGAGCCGAACTGCGGGTACGCTCCGCCATCCGCATAAACCACTGCGCGGTCGGTGAGCGGCCCCACTGAAGCTCATGGGTGTTTCCGCTCACCGGGGATAAACCCGGTCTGGAGACGCTGGATGATTCGGGGATCGCTGAAGGTGAACCGACGGTTCCTTTGCCCGTTCCCTCAGGTGCAGCCCAGCGGGTTGCCGTCCATGACCCACAAAAACAGCGGCTTACCCGACCGCTGTGACTCCGCGCGCGCCTGCATCAGATTGGTTCGCCACGGTATCTGCATCCACCGCTCTTCCAGGGCGCGGGGAAGGACGGCGGCAAGTTCGCCCTGCGGCTTCGCAGGAGCGGGCGGCTTTTGGGGTGTCGGCGCGGGCGAAAGAGCCGGGGTCGGCGGCGCTGCTGTCGGCGGCGCTGCTGTCTACACCGCCGCCACGCGCATCGGTTCGTCCCGGCATCCCGTTAAAAGAAGCGCGGCTGCGAACGGGTAAAACGACGGCCCTGTCTTTCTCATGCGCCCATGTTATCACACTCCGCAGCCTGTCGCCGTTGCCCCGGGTGTGGACGCTCCCCTGGCTCAGGAGCCTGTGGCTAACCGTCCTGCGGACGGAAAACTCTTCCCCCCGTCCGCAGATTTGTTGAGTGGCAGAGCTGCCCCCAACCCGACCTGTTCACAGGCCGGGAGCAGGGGGGAGAACTGAATGGCCCGACCTGTTCACAGGCCGGGAGCAGGAAACGCGTCGGCTGGCGAAAAATACGCTGAGGATACGCATCACCATGAATCAGAACGCGAGCGGCTGTATTCGCTGCTGGGCGATCTGCCGCCACGAAACCGCCCGATTCAGGCGGAAAAGGTGGCCGAGGAACGGCGCGACGCCTACACGCTGGAAGTCCTGATGCTCGACCTCAACGGCATAGAGCCGGTTCCAGCCTACTTCACCCGACCCCACGACGCCCCGGAGCCTGCCCCGGCGGTGCTGTATAACCATGCCCACGGCGGCGACTATATGCTGGGCAAGGATGAGTTTCTGCGCGGGCGAGGCGCGATCTTGAACCCGCCCTACGCGGAGGCGCTGGCGCGGCGGGGAATCTGCGGCCTGTGTATCGATACGTGGAACTTCGGCGAGCGGCGCGGGCGCACGGAATCGGAACTGTTTAAGGAACTGCTCTGGCGCGGCAGGTGCTGTGGGGCCTGATGATTCATGATACCCTCCGGGCGACGGACCATCTGGTGTCTCGCCCGGAAGTGGACGCCAACGTATCGGCAGTCTGGGGGCTTTCGATGGGCGGCAATGATGGCCTGGTGGCACGCGGCTTTAGATGAACGGGTGCGCGTCTGCGTGGACATCTGCTGTCTGACCGATTTCGACAGGTGCTGATCGAGACGCGCAACCTGACGGTCACGGCCTGTACTATTATGTGCCCGCACTGCTGAAGCACTTTTCGGCGGCGGACATCAACGCCCTGATCTGCCCCCGCGCCCATCTGAGCTTGGCGGGCAACTGGGATAAGCTGACCCTGCCGGCGGGCCTTGACCGTATCGACGCCGCCTTGAAACAGGTCTATGCGGGGGCCGGGGTTCCCGAACGCTGGGAACTAACGCGCTACAACACCGGCCATTTTGAGACGCACGACATGCGCGCCCGCATCCTGCGCTTCTTAGACCGCTTCCTGTGCGGCGACTGAGGTACAGATGCGGCATAATGCTTCATTAGGCGGCTCCGCCTGGCGAAAGGTCTTGCGGGTGGCGGGAAGAGGAGAGGCTTAACGATGTCAGAGTTCCTCGAAATCGTTGTCACTTCCCTTATTGGTCTCCTGACTCTGTTTCCGACCGGCATAGCGACCATGAAACTGGTGCGCCGATGGAATTTGCGTGGCTGGCGTGGGTATCTGATTGTGATATTGGGCGTGGTGGAGCCTTACTGGACTCATTGGTGGCGTGGTGGGGCTTTTGCTTGACCTCCTGGGAGGTTTTAGACAATGGCATTACGCTTGGCCTGATGTGGGGCATCGGGATTATTGGTATGGCCGCTGTGATGCGGAATCAACAGCAGGGCCAGACATCAGGAGACAGTGTGCCGCCATCCAGCCCGTAGGCTAAGCCGCTTCGATGGACGCTCGGCTCTAATCGTAGCGGAGCCATTGTTTCCCGCTATTCAATTTTGATTTGATGGGGAAACGAAATGCCGCTGAGGTTTACGCGATGCCCAGAGAACCCGATTGTGGTTCCGGGGCTGTATGACTGGCGCAGGGCGACGGTGTTCAATCCGGGCGTTTTGTATGACGACGGGCGCTTTTATTTGTACGAGCGGGCGGCGGGGCAGCTTCGTCCCTTTCACTGCTATATCGGGATGCTTGAAAGCGACGACGGCGTTCACTTTACGCATGTTTCCGACCAGCCGGTGTTTACGCCGGAGATGGCGGGCAGCAAAGTACGGCAGCGCGTGACCCGCGCGTGGTCAAGATCAACGGCATGTACTATATGACCTATGCGTTCCGGCCCTTCGCCTGGTCATCGCATCCGACCGGGGTCGGCGTGCCGGATTCGCACGAAAGCGATTTTCTCCGGTGTCGCGCGCGCGAAAACCGGAACCGGCCAAACCCGCTCGGCCAACGTGCAGGGCGCGCGTCCCGGACAAGGCGACCCGCTCCGGTATCGCCATATCGGAAGATCGTGTCCACTGGCGGCACCACCCTGGCCGACCGCCGCCGACATCGATGACCGCGATGTGATTCTGTTCCCGGAGAAGATAAACGGGAAGTTCGCGCCGCTGCGGCGGCCCCTGCAGTTTGTCGGGCCGGAGTACGGCACGGAGCATCCGGCCATCTGGATCTGCTTTCAGAGGATTTGCAGACGTGGTCGGAGCCGACGCTGGTCGCCAAGGCGGAGTTCGCGGGGAGGACAACCGTATCGGCGGCTCGACGCCGCCTATCCGCACGGACAAGGCTGGCTGGTGCTGTACCACGGCGTCGAAAACCAGCACCCGCCGACGCGGCGCGTGTGCTACCGCCTGGGCGCGCTGATGCTGGATTTAGAGGACCCGACGAAAGTGATAGCGCGCACCCGCAGGCGATCATGGAGCCGGAAACCTACTACGAGAAGTTCGGCCTGTATATCCCGAACGTCATCTTCCCGACCGCGAATGTCGTCAAGGACGGTCTGCTGTATGTTTATTATGGCGTCTGCGATACGGCCATTGCGCTTGCCACCGTGCTGCTGGACGAGTTGATAGACCATGTAATGCGTGGATAGACGACACTTAGAACCAGTCGGGAATAGCCATCCACGGGCTGCCGACGGGAAACAGCGGCGTGTCCAGCAGGGGGAGAAGATCGGCGGGAATGGTTACATCCTCCTCCTGCGTAATGTCCTCCACTACACCGCGATAGCCGAATACAAGCTGCGTCAGCGGCATCTGCGGTAACGTTACCGTCCACGTCGGCGTAACGCCCCCGGCGACGCGCACCGCCCCGTCCGCGAATTGGAGCGTAACGTTTCCGATGTCCGTTTGAATTTCCAGCGCGCCGCGCTCCGTTGCTAAATTCCCGGCACTCAGACGTTTCGTAAAGCCCGGTCAGCTTTTCCAGGAGCGAGCGAAGATTAATAATACGCGCCATGCCGCCGCGATTGCGCTCGTAGACGGTGCACGGGTGCCGCCGCAGCGACGGCAGAAAAGCGTAAAGGCATGATCCGGCGGCAGCTTGATTTCCAGCGTCTCGACGTTGCGGCGCTGTGCCTGCTCCGCTATCGTCGCCAGCAGCGTGGTAAAGACGGCGGGCGTCTCCCCGCCGATGTCGCCCACACGGCAGGCGTCCTCAACGGCGTCGATAGTGACATACCCGGCGACCGTATTTTCACGGCCAAGAGCAACATAGGTTTCCGTTTTGACCGACCACGCGTTCCGTGGCGATAGCCTGTCCACGTTTTCGCGCTCGCGCACGAGCGTGCCGGTGCGCGCATGGTTATTTCTTCCATACAGCGCCAGCACGGCGTCCCAGTCGCTTTCCACCAGGGGCCGAACCGTATAGGCGTTCCGTGGCCCGTTCGCAGCGCAAGAACGGCGTCCGGCACTTTCACCGTCAGTGTGGTTACGGGCAGCGCCGGTGTATAGCCGAACCGGTGGTAAAAATCGGGGATGCCGAACAGCACCGCCACATCGTGCCCGGTTTCCGTGAAGCAGCGCGTGGACTCTTCCAGAACGAGCCGGGCAGCAGCCGCGCCGCCGATACTTCTCGTCCGTACCCACACCGGCGATACCGCCCATCCTGACGATTGCAGAGCGATACGCATACCAAAGGTAGGTGCCCACAGGCGGCTGACATCCGGCTCCTCGCCGGAGAGCGCAAGATGCAGCTTCATCCAGCTTTCTTCCTGCGTGCGCCGAATCTGCGGCATCTGCGTGTTTATCATAGTCCGGGGATACCAGGCGCGCTGCGGAAGAGACCGTGCCGCTGCTGCTCAGATAAGAACGCTTTTAACGACCTTTCCTTCCACATCGGTCAGGCGGGTCGCGGCCCTGGTACCGCAGGCGCGTGTGGTCGATGCCTAAGATGCAGGATGGTCGCGTTCAGGTCGTGGATATGCACCGGGTCGCGGGTGATATTATAGGCGAAATCGTCGGTTTCACCCAGCGTCATTCCGCCCTTGACTCCCGCGCCCATCCACAGGCTGAAGCAGCGACCGTGATGGTCGCGGCCAGTTGTCCTTGGTGAGTGCGCCCCGGCTGTAGACGGTGCGCCCGAACTCGCCGCCCCAGATAACCAGCGTGTCGTCCAACAGGCCGCGCTGCTTCAGGTCTTTTATCAGCGCGGCAGACGGCTGATCCGTATCCCGGCACTGGCCCGCGATCTGCTTGGGCAGGTTGCCGTGCTGATCCCAGCCGCGATGAAATAGCTGGACAAAGCGGACGCCGCGCTCGACCAGACGCCGGGCCAGCAGGCAGTTGGCGGCGAACGTGCCCGGCTTGCGCGAATCCGGTCCGTAGGATTCAAAGGTCTGCGGCGACTCTTTGGACAGATCCATCAGATCGGGCACCGACGCCTGCATGCGATACGCCATCTCGTACTGCGCGATGCGCGTATTGATCTCCGGGTCGCCGAACGACTGCGCAGCCATCTGGTTAAGCTGGGCGACGCCGTCCAGCATACGCCGCCGACCGGCGCTGTCTATTCCCGGCGGGTTGCCCAGGTACAGCACCGGGTCGCCGACCGAGCGCAGCTTCACCCCCTGGTGTACCGACGGCAGAAAGCCGCTGCCCCACAGGCGTCCGAAAAGCGGCTGGTCGTTCGTGTTGCCGGTGCCCTGCGAGATAAGCACGATATAGGCAGGCATGTCCTTGTTTTCGCTGCCCAGGCCGTAGCTCATCCACGCCCCGATACTCGGGCGGCCCGGCTGCTGCGCCCCGGTCTGAATAAAGGTAATTGCCGGGTCATGGTTGATCGCCTCGGTGTGCATGGATTTGATGATCGTGATGTCGTCCACGATACCCGCCGTATGCGGCAGCAGTTCGCTCAGCCACGCGCCGCTTTTGCCGTGCTGGGCGAACTTGAAGATGGTCGGGGCGACCGGGAAGTTCTTCTGCCCGGAGGTCATGCCGGTGAGGCGCTGGCCCATGCGGATGGAGTCCGGCAGATCGATGCCGTGCTTTTCCACCAGTTTGGGCTTGTAATCGAACAGGTCGATATGCGACGGCGCGCCCGACTGGAACAGGTAGATGACTCTCTTGGCCTTCGGCGCGAAGTGCGTCGCCATGCCATTGCCCTTATCCAGCGCGGCAGCGAACACCTCCGGCGTCATCAGCGACGCCAGCGCCGCCGCCCCGATTCCCGTGGCCGCGCGCCCGAACAACTGCCGCCGGGTCAGCATCAACTCATATTCTCGCTGCGGATTCATCTATTCTCGCTCCTTCATGCGGCGATCCGCTCCGGTGCGTCCGCCGCCCCATTCTCCTCTATCGCCTCCGTGTGCGTCAACAGATACTCCGCAATCTCCCGTTCGAGCCTGCGAATCATCGAAACGACGCTGTCTACCTCGTCGGCCCTCGTTTCGGAATCACCGATTGTCTGAGCCGCAATACGATCCCGGAGACGGTACATCTTCGCCACCGACTCGATAGAGTATTCTAATTGCTTTCGATTGGCAATCATTACCTTTGCTCCGTAGACTCTCCCCACACGTTTATCTCAATGATACCGCATGGGTTTCTGTCGCGATTGTGACACAGGAAGTCCAGACGCTCGACATACTCGTCCAGCGGGTAGTCCTTGATAACGAGATAGCCTTTGTCAACACCATAAAACTGCCGGGCGTCAAATGGCACAAAGAACCGGCGATGCTCCGCTGCGATACTGGCCCGTGGATGTTCCACGGAAACGATGATCGAGTAATCCAGATCGTTGGGTTCCGGCTTGGCAGTGGCGAAACTTCCCCAGACCAGAATACGCTTGATGGTCGGATACGCCTTGGCGTGCAGACCGGGCGGCAAATATCCCTCCATGTCGAAGTCCGACAGCGGCATACGTTGTTACTGCGCGCTTTGGCGTTTGTCAGCGCGCTTCAGGTGCTTGTCGAACCAGGCTGCGAAGGTCGCCATGTCTTCGTTTATTTTCGGCCAGCCGTGCCCCGCGCCGGGCTTCACAACCAATTCCGCCGGGACACCGTTCTCCTTCAACTTCGCAATCATTAACTGTGACTGCTGGAGCGGCACGAGGGTATCGGCGTCCCCGTGGATAATCAGTGTCGGCGGGTCGTCGCGGGTGACATGGTAGACAGGTGAAATCCGGCGCGTCACTTCGCGGGCGCGCGTCGCATCGCTTATCGGGACAAATGTCTTGGTGTTCGGGTCGACCTCGGCGAAGTCGAAGGGCGCGCGGAAGTCTTTGAGTATACCCATAACGCCACGCGCCCTGATCTCATTGCCCACCTGGCCGTAGTTCAGAAAGTCCGTCGGCGGGAAGAAACAGGCCACCGCCTGCACACGGCTGGATACTCGATCCACCGGGTCTTTCGCCGCCGGGTCGGGCAAACCGGGTTTGTCTGCGCCCGCCGCGCCTGCCATCCCCTGCATCAGCGACAGATGCCCGCCTGCCGAGCCGCCCGTGATACCAATTCGCTCCGCATCGACACCGTACTTCCCGGCATGGAAGCGAATAAAGCGCAGCGCGCGGTGCATGTCGGACAGGATCTCGGGAATGGTGAACTTGGGCTGGCTGCCGTGGACCACAGCAAAGACCGTGTAACCGCGCTTCACCAGTTCCGAAATGGACGCGACATTGATCGCTTCGTGGGCCGAGTACCACCCGCCGCTCACAACAAAGACCACACCGGCCCCGTTCGCGTCTTTTGTCGGCGCGAAGACATCCATTGTCAGGGCAGTCCCGAATTTGCGGCCATAGATGACATCTTCGGTGCGGCGGTAAAGGGGCGTCGCTTCGTCCGCCTGCGCGTTGCAGGCAGGCCCGCCGAGCAGCAGCAGGCACCCCAAAATTATCCCGGCCCAGGCGCGTCTCATCGTTTCGTCCTTTACTCGTCTACTTTTGCAGATCATACGCCTGGTTGTGCCGGAGGTAGTCTATCGGCTCTTCGACAAAGCGGGCATTGGTTTTGAGGTCGCTATTGGTGAAGAACTCCTCCGTCCCCTTCGGAAAATTGATAGGCTCGTTGTTTGTCCACCAACTGCACCAGTGGATCATGGCGATCATCGGGCGCGGTGTGTCGGTATGGTTCGGCATTCCGGCATGCCACAGGCGGATGTCCCGGATGACGACACTGCCGCAGGGAACGGTCGGCTGGAGCGGCGGGCAAACGGCGCGGCGCTGGTCAAGAACGGACTCCGGTATGCGAAACGAACCCTGATCGATAGAATACGTCGTGTCCCGGTGCGTCCCCGGCCATAGCTCCGTGCTGCCGTTCGCGGCGTCCATGTCCACCACGGGAACATTGACTACTAACCCGAACGCCGGAGTGGGATATTCCAGGTCCGGCCATAGCTGCGCGACATCGGGGTGAACCGGCTGGTGCGTCCCACCCGGCAGAGCCGTATTGCCGCTGTAGAAGCTGTTCTTGACGCCCGGCCCCAGAATGGCCCGCGTGACGGCAGCGACGCTGTCGTTCAGCAGCACATCGCGAAACAGAAAGGGCGGAAAGGGCGGCGGGTCCTGCTGAATATTTCCCGTGTTGAAGTTGAACGGCGCATCCGGGCGGGACAACAGGCTCGGCAGGTCAGCCAGCATCTTTTCCCGCAGAATCTCCAAATGCGCGGGGTCTACCACATGGTTCAGCACGACGAACCCGTCCGTCCGCAGGGCGTCAACGGCACGGTCACGGTGCGCCTGCGCTATCTTCCCTTGCTGTATCTCGGTCGGCGAAATATCAAGGGCGGTCATCGTCATCCCTTCGTAATCGTCTCATCGAGGTTGAAAAGGACGCTGGCGACGGTTGTCCAGGCGGCGAGTTCGGTGGTGTTCAGCTTTTCATTGCGCGGCGCTTCACCGATGGCGAGCAGTTTTTTCGCGGCTTCGGCGTCATTACGGAACGCGGTGGTCTGCGTGTTGTAGACGCTCATCAGCGCCTTTATCTCTGCTTGCTTCGGGGCGCGGGAAAGAGCGGCGCGGAAGGCGAATCGGATGCGGGCGTCGGGCGAATCCGGCGCTTCAGTCAGTATCCGCTCGGCGAACTTGCGGGACGCTTCCACGTACGTCGGGTCGTTCATCAGCACCAGCGCCTGGAGCGGCGTGTTGGTGGCCGAGCGGCGGACGACACAGAACTCACGCTCCGGGGCATCGAAGGTTTGCAGCGACGGCGGCGGCACGGTGCGCTTCCAGAACGTGTACATGCTGCGCCGGTACAGCGCCTCGCCGTGATCCTGCTCGTACTTCTGGGCTGTGAAGCCGCTGCCGAAGGACATCTCTTCCCAAAGCCCCGCCGGCTGATAGGGACGAACCGACGGCCCGCCGATTCCGGGCACGAGCAGGCCGCTGACCGCCAGCGCCTGGTCACGGACGAACTCGGCGGGCAGGCGCAGGCGCGGCGCGCGTGCCAGCAGCCGGTTTTCGGGGTCTTTTTCCAGCAGGGGCAATGTCACCCGTGACGACTGGCGATAAGCAGCCGAGGTGACGATCAGCCGCTGCATCTTCTTAATGTCCCAGCCGGTGTGAATGAATTCGGTGGCGAGCCAGTCCAGCAGTTCCGGATGGCTGGGGCGCTCACCCTGCGTCCCGAAGTCCTCGGCGGTGCGGACAAGGCCGGTGCCGAAATACGCTGCCCAGAACCGGTTGACCGCGACCCGCGCGGTCAGCGGATGCGAGGGGGATACCAGCCATTGCGCCAGCGCCAGGCGGTTGGCGGGCGCGTTTTTCGGCAGCGACGGCAGCACGGCGGGCGTGCCCGCCGCCACCTTTTCGCCCTTCAGATCGTACTGCCCGCGAACGAGAAGGTGCGTGTCGCGCGGCTTGTCCATCTCCTCCATTACCATTGTCGTCGGGATGGCGTTATCCTGCTCGGCGTACTTTTTGCGCCAGTCCGTCAGTTCCGCGCTGAGCTTCTGATAGGGCGCGTCGTTGTTCTGGAGATAGTGCTTGCTGAGCGCGTCCTGCTGCTCCTTCGTTCGCTTATCGGAGGCGACAGTCAGCAGTGGGCGCAGCGTTTCGTAGGCGGCAAGCTGCGCGGCTTCGGAGGAGGAAAGTTCGCGCCGGTACGCCCGCACCTCGTCAATGATTCCCTTGAACGCCGCGCTCAGGATTACGCCTGCCGATATGGGCAGGGGCGGACGTGCGAATCGTGTCGGTCAGCGTGTCGTGGGTAATCTCGATTTCGGCGGGCTTGCCGTTGACATAGATTTTGATGCCCTTGGCCTTGCCGGAGCCGTCATAGGTCGCCAGAAGGTGTGTCCACTGGTTCGGCTCATACGCAGCCATCTTCGTGTTGACGCGAATCGCGTTGTTTTGCCACTGGTGAATCAGATGGACAAACGCCTTGCCTTCGCTCAGGTACATGTCCCAGCCCCGGTTCCCGGCGTTGTCGTCCATGCGCGATAAGACCGTCATGGCCTCCCTGCCGGTCGGTTTCACCCACGCGCCATAGGAGAACTTGTCGCTGCGGTCGAAGTCAAGCGCGTCGCCCAGAGCAATATAGCTGCTGCCGTCGAACTGAACGGCTTCACCGAACTGGCCCGTTACCCGCTCCGGCTTGCCGCTGAAGACACCGAGCGGCTGCATGTAGGTGACATCGTGGGTATGGCGGGCGCTCTTCTCGTCCAGCCCATAGTGCGCGGCCAGCCCGCTGGTAAGGGCGGATGATTTTTGCAGCGTCTCCAGCGCGGTCGCCTGCCAGGCCGCCTGCGCCGGTGCGGTTTCGGCGGAGCGCGTCTTCATCGCCAGCTCGATGTCGGCGATCTTTTTGCCGGTGGCGTCCAACTGCTCCTGCTGGCCCGGCAGCGGCGCTTTGATAAACGGAGCGGCGTTGCCCTTCTGGCCGTCGAGTCCCTTTTCCTTGATATTGTTGAAAAAGGCGTAGAAGCGGTAATAGTCCTTCTGCGTGATCGGGTCGTACTTATGGTCGTGGCACTTGGCGCAGGAGACGGTCAGGCCCATGAACGCCGTCGCTGTCGTATCCACCCGGTCCATCACATAGGCCGTCTGGTACTCTTCGGGAATCGCGCCGCCCTCGAAGTTGATCGGGTGGTTACGATTGAAACCGGTGGCGATCTTCTGGTCGAGCGTCGCCTGGGGCAGCAGGTCGCCCGCGATCTGCTCGATGGCGAAGCGGTCGTAGGGAAGGTTCCGGTTGAACGCCTCGATCACCCAGTCGCGCCAGCGCCACATATCGCGATGGCTGTCGATATGGTAGCCGTGCGTATCGGCATAGCGCGCCAAATCCAGCCATTTCAGTGCCATACGCTCGCCGTAGCGCGGCGAGGCCAGCAGCCGGTCCACCAGCCGCTCATAGGCCCCCGGCTGTTTGTCGGCCAGGAAACGTTCCACTTCCGCCACCGTCGGCGGCAGCCCGGTCAGATCGAAGCTCAGGCGGCGGATCAGCGTCTGCCGGTCGGCCACGGATGACGGGCGCAGGTTTTCTTTTTCCAGACGCGCTAAGATAAAACGGTCGATGGGGTTCAGCGGCCATTTCTCGTCTTTGACCGGCGGCAACGCCGGGCGCTTCGGCGGAACGAACGACCAGTGCGCCGCATATTCCCCACCCTGCTCGATCCAGCGGCGCAGCGTTTCGATCTGGGCTTTGGTGAGCTTCTTGCCGCCGTCGGCGGGCGGCATCTGAAGCGCGGCGTGCGGCGTCGTCACCCGCTGCATCAGCTCGCTTTGCTCCGCCTTGCCGGGGACGATGGCCGCTTTTCCCGAAGCGAGCCGCTGCCGCGCCCCCTCCGACGTGTCCAGACGCAGCCCCGCCTGACGCTTGTTGGCATCGAAGCCGTGGCAGGCGAAGCAGTTGTCGGAAAGGATAGGCTGCACGTCGCGGTTGAAGTCCACGCGGCGCTTGGCGGCGGCTTCTTCGGCACCGATGACGGGACTGAGCAGTAGGACTCCCAGGAGCAAAAGGGACAACGCCGTCCAGGACAGCAGCAGAACCGGCGATTTCATGGCGTGCTTTCGTAGCATAAGCACCATTATACAGCCAATTGTTGTCGGGCCGGTGAACGACCCGGCAAGTAAAGGCAGGCGTCCTGCCGGACGCACCGACGGCCCGCCCGTTTTTCCGTCCGCGAGGACGGCTGCTTTTCCGAAACGGGTCGTTCACCGGCCCGGCTCAAACGCCGTGGCTCGCAGGAGATACGCCGCCGCCCGCCGAAGTAACACCGGGAGTTACAAACGAGCGATGCTGACGGCGCAACAAACCGAAGTATTACAAGCGGCGATCAATCGGATTATCCCGCCGGACGAATCTCCCGGCGGCTGGGACGCAGGCGCAGGCGATTACCTGCTGCGCCAGCTTGACAGAGGCGGCGATCTTTCTCATTTCGCCGAGTTCTACGCCAAAGGTCTGGACGCCCTGAATGACGAAGCGCGGACAGAATCGTGGGCGGCTTTCGCAACAATGGACGACGCGGCGCAGGATGCGCTGCTGGCGCGGGTCGAGGCGGACGAGGTGACGGCGAAGTGGCCCGTCGAGCCTTCCGTCTTCTTTCGCCGATTGGTGGAGCACACAATGGAAGGTTTTTACGGAGACCCCGGCAACGGCGGAAACCGGGACGCAGTAAGCTGGCAGATGATCGGTTTTGAGGTGCGCGGATAATGGCAAGTCAGGCAAATCGCTACGACGTGATTATCGTCGGGGCAGGGGCGGGCGGCGGCGTGGCGGCGGGCGTGCTGGCCGAGGCGGGAAAGCGCGTGCTGCTGATCGAGCGCGGGCGCAGCCTGAGCTTCGAGGAGATCGGGCGCGACCATCTGCGGAACCAGCGGCTGTCGCAGCACGGACACAACGCCGGGCCGGATATCGTCGGCAACCCCCGTGTCTCCGTGGACGGCAGGGGACGGGCGCGCACCATTCGCCCCCACGAAGGCGGCTACCACAATAACGCCGCCTGTGTCGGCGGCGGCACGCGGGTTTATGGCGCGCAGGCGTGGCGGTTCATGCCGCAGGACTTTCGCATGGCGAGCACCTACGGCGTCCCCCAGGGCAGCAGCCTCGCCGACTGGCCGATCTCCTATGAGGACTTGGAGCCATACTACGAGCGGGCGGAATGGGAGGTGGGGGTCGCCGGGGACCGCGCGGCCATGACCCATCTGCCATCGTACCGCCGAGACTATCCCATGCCGTCGATACCGGTGAACCAGCAGGGCCGGGTCTACCGCAGAGGCGCATCGGCTATTGGCTGGCATACTTTGCCGGTGCCGCTGCTGATCAACACCACGGAATACAACGGGCGGGCCGCCTGCCACCAGTGCCAGCACTGCGTCGGCTTCGCCTGCCCGACGGACGCCAAGAACGGCACGCAGAACACGCTGATTCCGCGCGCCGTCGCTACGGGCCGCTGCGAGAGTGTCACCGAGGCGATGGTCGAGCGCATCGAAACGGACGGGGCAGGGCGCGTGGTCGGCGTGGCCTATTTCGACCGGGAGGGGACGCGCACGGAGGCCCGTGCGGAGGTGGTCGTCCTTTCGGCGGGCGCGACGGAGACGGCGCGGCTGCTGCTGAACTCCGCCACCGCCGCTGAGCCGCAGGGCATCGGCAACACGCACGATCAGGTGGGGCGCAATCTGCAGGGGCACTACTATCCCGGCGTGGTCGGGCTGTTTTCGGAGCCGATGTTCGATGGCCTGGGGCCGGGCGTCACCACGGCTACCTGCCGGTTCAACCACGGCAACGACGGCGTTATCGGCGGCGGGATGCTGGCGGATGAGTTCATCGTTCTGCCGATTATTTTCCAGAAGCGGATGCTGCCGCCCGACCTGCCGAAATGGGGCGCGGCCAATAAGGCTTTCATGCGCGATAGTTATCGTTATATCAGCGACATCAAAGGCCCGGTGCAGGACATCCCCAGCCCGGAGGCGCGCGTGACGGTTGACCCACAGGTGCGCGACCGGTGGGGGATTCCCGTCGTTCGTCTGTCCGGAACGACGCACCCGGAAACAGTCCGCACCGCCGCCTTTATGTGGGAGCGGGCGAAGGAGTGGGTGCTGGCGTCCGGCGCGGTCAAGGTCTGGGGAAAGCCGCCGGAACTGATGCTGAGCGGCGGTCAGCACCAGGCCGGAACCTGCCGCATGGGCGATGACCCCAGAACCTCGGTCGTGGACGCCCACGGTCGCGTCCACGGTCATAATAACCTTTATATCGCCGACGCCTCGGTTCATGTCACCAACGGCGGCTTTAACCCGGTGCTGACGATTCTTGCCCTGTCATTCCGCACCGCCGAGCACATTGCGCAATCCTGGTAAAATGTGGGCTTCTTTTTGCCGCTACCCGGGTATTCTGGTCTCCTGCCTGCTGGCCGCCGCCGCTGCCGCCGGGTGCCGGGAAGCATCCGCGCCGCAAGCGGTCGCCCCGCAAGTTGCGAATGTCCCGTCCCTCCCCGCGCCGCGTGTGGCGACACCGGAAGGCGTCTTTCTGGTGAAGCCCTATGTCCAGCTTGGCAATGCGCCCGCGCTCTCTTCCTCGGAGCGTCTGGAAATCCTGTGGCACACGCGGGATGCTGACACCCAGTGGTCGCTGCAAAGCCGATCTGCAAACGGTGGCGCTTGGCGGCAAAGCGACCCACCGACACTGCGCCGCATCGCCGCGCCGGGTATCACGCCGCACCGTGTCTGGCGCGTAGCTCTGGAGGGGCTGACGCCGGGGGCGCCGTTCGATTACCGCATTTTTAAAGACGGCAAAGAAGTCTTCGCGGCGCGGGGCCGGGCGCGAAAAAGCGCCGGTCAGCCCTATCGCTTCGTGGTATTCGGGGACTGCGCGGCGGGCACCCGCGCCCAGAAGGCCGTGGCCTACCAGGTGCATCGCGCCGACCCCGATTTCGTCTTCCTCGCCGGGGACATCGTCTACGACCGGGGCCGCATCTCCGAATACCGCCGCCACTACTTCCCTATCTACAACGCGGAAACCGCTTCCCCGCAAAGCGGTGCGCCCTTACTCCGCTCCACGCTGTTTCTGGCCGCGCCGGGAAACCACGATGTTCTGGCAAGCAACCTGCGCCGCTACCCGGACGGAATGGCCTACTTTCTGTACTGGTCGCAGCCGCTCAACGGCCCTCTGTCCACCATCAGCGCTCCCGGCGCTCCGAGGCTAAGCGGGCCGAGCGCACATCAGCAAGCGTTCCAGAATGCCGCACAACGAGCCTATCCCCGGATGGCGAACTTCTCGTTCCGCTACGGCAACGCGGCCTGGATCGTATTGGATGCCAACTACTATACCGAATGGACCGGGGGCACGCTTCGAGTGTGGCTGGAGCAGGAGTTAATGCGGACGCAGGACGCCGCCTGGCGCTTCGTCGCCTTTCATGAGCCGCCGTTCAGCTCCTCGAAGAAACATTTTGATTACCAGAAGATGCGCGTTCTGGCCCCGGTGTTCGAGAAGCAGAACGTGGACATGGTTTTCGCCGGTCACGTCCACAACTACCAGCGCACCTATCCGATGCGCTTCACGCCCATAAAAAACTCAAACGGACGCTGGGAAGACAGTCGGGGGCGCGTCGCAGGGACATGGACGCTGGACAAAGCCTTCGACGGGAGAACGCAGACAAGGCCCGACGGTGTGCTGTATCTCATCTCCGGGGCAGGCGGCGCGAGTCTGTACAACCGCAGCCAGGAAAGCGACCGCACCTCGTGGCAGCCGTACACGCACACTTTCCTCTCCGGCACCTACTCGTTCACGGTCGTGGACGTTAACGGCAAAACGCTGACCGTGCGCCAGCTATCCGACGCGGGAAAGGAACTGGACAGGTTCACGGTGACGAAATAGCTCCCTGCCGTGGACATCCGTTAAGCGAAAGTCGCGGCCTGCGTAGCGGAAGGCAAGTTTGCTGTAGTCGAAGTCGAGCACGGAATCTATTAGTCTGCCGAATCGCGCCAACTGCGTGCTTCGACAAACAGGGAGAGATGGCCGACGTTTTCAGTAATCACGATCCCGCCTACTTGATGGGCTTGAGCAGCCAGGATTACGTCGCCGTCGAGTTCTCTGGGATCAGCCGTTGGCCTTCCGCGCCGACGCCCTTCTGCCCAGAACTCTGCCGCCTGTAACAGGGTATCCGTGGTTAGAGGCAGGTAGATCAATGTCGCCTTGAGAGCATCCAGCCTCTCAATAGAGCGGGTTAAGTTCTCCAGTAGAAAGCTGCGCCGCACCTCGTAGTCGGCGATCTCGGGCAGGATTACCGGAATATCTGCGTCCATCGTGGCTTCCAGCCACGAGACAATCTCCAGATTACGGCGTGGGTGCGCGATTCTCCCTAGCGGCCCTGAGTCCAGCAGGACAGGCTCATTCACAGAGCCGCTTCCTGTCCGAAAGCCGGTTCTTTTCTATTGCCTGTTCCACCATCGGCCAGACGGCTTCATCATAACCGGATTCATCGTCGAGCCAAGCTTGGAGTAATTTGCGAGTTGCCTCTCGATGAGTAGGATTGATTTCTATCTCAGAGCGGTTTGCTTCCGGCAATTTCCGGTTCTTTACTGGCTGGGCTGACATGTTAGTTCTCTCTATAGTGACATTTTTGCACAGTTAACGTATTAAATCTCAAATGACTGGGTTTATAGCTGCCAGCACTCACAAAATACAGTCTGACTGCTAAGTTGCCTCATCTTGGAGCGGCTGGGTGCTGCCTGCAATTTTGTACGGTGCGAGCAGTCGAATTAACTGACGGCTGAGGGATGGGAATGAGTACGCTCCTCCCTCCTGCCACGACCGTGTTGCCTCGATGTTTGTTTCCGCCAGAACTGCTAACATCAATTCGTCGTGTGGGTAGAGGTACCAGTCGCCGTCTCCAAAGAAGGCGATGTATAGCCCCTTGCCGACGTATTTCCTGTCGAACAGCAACCGCCCTTTGAGTTGTACCTTTAGGAACGTCTCACCGTTTATGTGCTGTGCAATGAAGTCCGCCCCTTGCCAGTCGTCGGACAGACGGAGCGTAGAAAAGCCGTAATCGGCGAGCACGGCAGACACCTTTTGGAAGTTGTAGTTTTCCTTCTGCCGTGCGTTCAATTTCGTGTAGGCAACAGGTGAAAAAGATAAGAACATAGTTTTAATGTGGTCTCACTACAATTTTACTGCTGGTGTTGGTGCAACTACCTTGCGTTCTCAGGCTCAGAAGAGGGTAATGCGTTTAGGCAATAATGCCTTTCACGACATTTCCATGCACGTCTGTCAGGCGGAAGTCGCGGCCTGCGTAGCGGAAGGTGAGCTTGGTGTGGTCGAAGCCCAGGAGGTGCAGGATGGTGGCGTGCAGATCGTGGACGTGAACTTTGTTTTCGGCGGCGGCGAAGCCGAACTCATCGGTTGCGCCGTAGACGGTACCGCCTTTGACGCCGCCGCCCGCCAGCCACATGGTAAAGCCGTGGTTGTTGTGGTCGCGCCCATTCTGCTTGCCCGCGTTCGCGCCCGGCGTCGGCAGTTCCACCACCGGAGTGCGCCCGAACTCGCCGCCCCAGATGACGAGCGTATCGTCCAGCATACCGCGCTGCTTCAGGTCTTTCAGCAGGGCGGCGATGGCCTGGTCGCATTCTTTCGCCAGGTTGCGGTGGCCGACTTCGATGTCGTCGTGGTTGTCCCAGGGCTGGCCCGCGCCGTGGTAGAGCTGGATGAAGCGGACGCCGCGCTCGGCCAGGCGGCGCGCGATCAGGCACTGGCGAGCGTAGACGCCGGGGCCGTACATATCTTTGATTTTTTGCGGCTCTTTGTCCACATCGAAGGCGTCGGTGGCGTCGGCCTGCATCCGGTAGGCCAGTTCAAAGCTCTGGATACGCGTCTCGATCTGCGCGTCGCCCTGCCGCTTTGCTGCGTGACGGCGGTTAAGCTGCTGGAGAAGGTTAAGCTGCGCCCGCTGTTCCTGGGTGGTCTCGTAGTGGTTCTTGATGTTCTCGACGATCTTCTCGATGTCGGTCTGGCGCGGGTCGATGTAGGTGCCCGCCAGGACGCCGGGCAGAAAGGCGGACTGCCAGTTCTGTGTCTCCTGAATCGGGAAGCCGCCGGGACAGAGGGCAATATAGCCGGGCAGGTTCTGGTTTTCCGTGCCCAGGCCGTAGGTCACCCACGAGCCGAGGCTGGGGCGCGGCAGACGCGCTTCGCCGCAGTTCATCAGCATCAGGGATGGCTCATGGTTGGGAACGTCGGCGTACATCGAGCGGATGATGGCCATGTCATCCACGCAGGTGGCGACATTGGGGAATATCTCACTGACTTCGATGCCGCTTTTGCCGTGTTTTTGAAATTTGAAGGGAGACGGCAGAGCGTTTCCGGTTTTGCGCTCGGTTCGCAGGTTTTCCATCGGCAGCAGCTTCCCGGCGTACTTATCAAGCGCGGGCTTGGGGTCGAACGTGTCCACATGGGACGGGCCGCCGTTCATGAACAGGAAGATGACCCGCTTGGCTTTGCCGGGAAAGTGCGACGCTTTCGGGGCCAGGGGATTCAGGGATTTGGCCCCTCTCGCCGGATCTATGCCTTTTACGGGGGCGGCTTCGGCGGGGGAGGTGAGCAGACCCTCCGCGCCCAATACGCCCGCCAGGCCGAGCATCGCGAACCCGTTGCCCATACGGCCCAACAGTTCACGGCGTGTTAGAAAACGGTCTTCCAGCTTTTGCCGATGGTCAAACTCCGACATTCGTAACTCCTGTTAAATCCTGGCCCCCTCCGCCCCCAATAATGGGGGTACCCGAGAAGGCGGCATTGACGTTTTCATGTCTACCGATAGGGCTAAGGCTCCTATTTTCCGGTACCCCCATTAATTGGGGGCGGAGGGGGCGTCAATCCACGAAAATGAACTCGTTCGTCATCAGGAGCGCCTGCGCGTAGCGTTCCCAGGCACTCAGCGGCTCCACGCGAACGGCGTCGTCCCGGCCCCGGAACTGGCTGTTCGCGTTCCACGATACTTTGCCCCCGGCCAGCGCGATGTTCGGCGACCAGATAAACGAATCGAAACTGTCATTAGCGCGGCAGGAGACGACGAAATCGATGGCATCCCCTTTTTTGACGGTCACTTTGTCGGCCAGGGTCTCCTGCTTGGCGTCCTGCGCGATCCAGGTGCCGAGCAGGCCCGTGCGGCTGGAAACGATGCGCGCCTCCACGCCGTCGCCGCCTTTGCCGACATGCCCATGCCCCAGCGTGGCGCGAATAGACACCACACCGTTCTGCGGGGCAATCCAGCGACGGATAGCCGCATGGCGGGCGTCGCGCCCCGGATGGCCGCCTGTCGGCGTCAGGCGCAGGAAGCGCAGAAGGGGCGAGGGGAACTGCTCGCCGCCCTGGTAGCCGTTATCCTTGAAGAAGGGCAGCGGCGTGAACGAGATGACCCGCTTCGTAGCGTCGTCATACGCGCCGTAGCCGTATTGCCAGACATTGGCTTTGGGCGCGGCGGGCGTGGACGGCGCGGCAGCGGATTGGAGATAGCGCAGTCCGAGCGCGACCTCTTCCGGCTCCGGCTCCCGTCCGTACAAAAGGCGGTACAGGTACTTAATCTGATGGGTTTCGCGACGCTTGGCAATAAGCTCAGGGCGCGTGATCAGAAGGCGCGCCTGCTCCACCACGAACGGACTGTTCATCAGGAAAAGCGCCTGCTGCGGCACCGTAGTGCGAAACCGCTGCGCACTGGTGGCATCCGGGCTGGCGAAGTCGAACGTGCGGAATATGCCGGGCAGGTTTTGCCGCTCGATAAAGCCGTACACGGTTCGGCGCGGCGGGAATGGCGTATTCCAGATGTCGATGGACGGCCCACCGGGCTTCAGGTCGAGCCGACCCGATGCGGCAAGAAGAGAATCGCGCAGCGCCTCCAGCTCCAGGCGGCGGCGGTTCATCCGCCACACAAGCCGGTTTTCGGGGTCCTTGTTGAAGTTCGCGGGATTCTCCTCACTGCTTTGCTGATACGTGCGCGACAGCATAAGAGAACGGTGCAGCTTCTTGATAGACCAGCCGTTTTCCATGAAACGCCAGGCAAGATAGTCCAGAAGCTCGGGGTGTGTGGGACGCTCTCCCTGCTTGCCGAAATCTGACGGCGTACGCACCAGACCGCTGCCGAAGTGGTGCAGCCAGACGCGGTTGACCAGGACGCGCGCGGTCAGCGGGTTGTTTCGGGAGGCGATGGCGCGGGCAAGCTCCAGCCGACCGCTGCCCTGAGTCCAGGCCGGGGGCGTCCTCCCCCTCCACAAGATGGTGTGGAAGCGGCGCGGGACTTCATCGCCGGGATTGCCGGGGTTGCCCCGGCGAAAGACACGCGGCGTCATCGGCTGAGGGGCGTCGGCGACCGTCATTGCCATTTCGGGCCGGGGTGGATAGCTGTCACGCAGCCGCGCCAGCGATTCGCGCAGCGTTTTGAGCTTTTCCCGCGCTTCCGGGGCGAATTGCGGCTCCAGCACCGTCAGTTGGGCCGCGTTCGGTCGCTCGTTGGTGCGCGCCTGCTGCAGGGTTTGCACAACGGCATCGGACAGCGCTTCTTTCTTCTCCACGCGCTCGCGCAGCAGCCCGACCTGCGCCATCACCAGCGCCTGCTCCTCACGCTCCATCTCCCTGACCTTGTTGTCATGCGCCGTGAAGGGTTCGGAAACGGCTTTCGGTGATATGGGCACGGGTTCCGGCTCGATAGAAGAGGCGAAGACGCCGTACAGCGCGTAGTAATCCTTGGTGGAGATGGGGTCGAATTTATGATCGTGGCAGCGCGCGCAGGAGGTCGTCAAGCCCTGGAAGCCGCGCATCGTCACATCGATACGGTCGTCGATGATGTCGTGCGGGTTGTTCAGGAACCGCCGCCCGACCCGCAAAAAACCCAGCGCGGCGAGCGGGCGCTTATCGTCGCCCAGCGGCAGGCGGTCGGCGGCAAGCTGCTGAAGGATAAACTGGTTATAGGGCAGGTCTTCGTTAAAGGCGCGGATCACCCAATCGCGGTAGTTGTAGGCGTGCGGGTAGTTCCGGTCTTCCGTGAACACATAGCCTTTGGTGTCGGCGTAGCGGGCCACATCCAGCCAGTGCCGTCCCCACCGCTCGCCGTAGCGCGGCGAAATTAGTAGTCGATCTACCACCTTTGCAAAGGCGTCCGGCGACTTGTCGTTGACGAAAGCCGCCACCTCGGCGGGCGTGGGCGGCAGGCCGTGCAGGTCGAACGTCGCGCGCCGGATCAGTGTCCGCCGGTCCGCCGGTCGGCTCGGTGCCAGACCGCGCGCTTCCAGCTTCGCCAGAACGAAGCGGTCGATGGGGGAGACGGCGGCCCAGGCGGTATTTTTCACCGGGGGAAGGGGCGGCTGACGGACAGGCTGAAACGACCAGAAGCGCCGCTGCTCCGGGGTGATCGTATATTCGCCTGTTTGTGCCGCCGCGAGGGCCGCCTTGGAGACCTCCGCGCCAGGCCAGGGCGCGCCCAACTTCACCCATTCCTCCAGCGCGGCGATCTCTTCGGGCTTCAACTTGCCGCCCGGCGGCATCTGAATCTTTCCGGTATGATGAACCACCTGGATAAGCGGACTTTTGGCCGGATCGTTGGCGACGATGACCGGGCCGGAATCGCCGCCCTTGAGCACGAAGGCTTTGCTGTCGAGGCGCAGTCCGGCCATCTGGGAGGCGGGGCCGTGGCAGCCGTAGCAGTTGTTCGCCAGCACGGGCCGCACTTTGGTTTCAAAGAACTCCGCGACCTGCGGGTCCACGTTCTCTTTTGCCGGGGGCGCGTCTCCCCGAACCGCACGGTCGGCTCCTGCCAGCGTCATTGTCAGGCAAAAGAAGGTGGTCGAAACCACCCAGAGTCGCGCCGTGTTGATTTTGAAATAATTCATACCGTAACCTGCCCCGGCCCCAGCGCCGTTCCCCTCATTATACTTCATACTTCAGGGAGGGGGCGCTTGCCAGGGCAGGCTGTTGGGGGCCTCTAACAGGTCTATTGCCCGAGGGTCTTCGTGCTCGCCTGTTCTTTTCCAGTGTCGGTGGCGGCGGTGGTGGCGGCGTTATTCGTCAGCATCTCCCGCAGTTTCATGGAAACGGGCTGGGCGATGCGGTCGTAGTTGGACAGCACGGCGACTGTGTAGCCGGAATCGCGGTACATATCCAGAAGGGCGCTGATTCCGGGGAACCCGCCGCTGTGTCCCGCAAGGCGCTGGCCCGCGTACCGCTCCTCCTGAAAGCCGTAGGCGTACTTCGCTTCCGGAGCCATCGGCACGACAGCCTTACCGCTCAGAACCATCTCCGTATGCTTTGCATCGAGCAGCTTGTGGCCACGCAGTGCCGTGTCGAACCTCAGCAGATCTTCGACCGTGGAAAAGCCGCCGCCCGCCGGACCGCCCTTTATGACGTGCATGTACAGATTGTTGCGGCGCGGGCCGGATAGCGGGCCGTTCGGCCCCATGCGCGTGTAGCCTATCGCCAGGTTAGGCACGTCCTGATCCATCTCATAGGCATCTGTGTTGGTCATGCCCGCCGGTTTGTAGATATGCTCGCGCACATAGTCGAAGTAGCTCTGGCCGGATACCTTCTCGATAATCGCGCCCAGGACCAGGAAGCCGGAATTGCTGTAGCCCCACTTCGCGCCCGGCTCGAATCCGAGCGGGTCGTTGACGAACAGGGGGAAGTAGTCGGAAACGGTGCGGAAGCGGTCGCGGGACGCCTTCATGAACGCTTCGTTGAAGTAGCTGCCCATGCCGGACGTGTGCGTCAGCAGGTGGTGGATGGTCACTTTATCCGCCACGGCCTTGTTCGGGTAGTCCGGCAGGTGCTTGCTTATTGTATCGGTGAAGGAAAGCTTCCCCTGCTGAGCCAACTGCGCGATGGCGACCCCGGTGAACATCTTGTTCATCGAGCCGAGGTTGAACTTCGTGTCGGTACGGTTGGCGACGTTATAACTCTTGCTCGCCAGGCCGTATGCCTTGCTGAAAAACGCTTTGCCGTCTTTGGCGACCAGAACCGCGCCGGAAAACAGGTCCGCCGCCGCCAGCTTTTGCAGGTAAGCGTCCATCTGCCGCGCGACTTGCGCGTCTGTCAGGCGGCGCTGCGGGGCCGCGTCCGCCGGGGGGCGAGCATTCATCCGCTGAACTCCCGTAATGCGGTGAGGCGGCTCCGGCGCGACCTGAAGCTTCAGCCGGTACCACTCCTCCGTCACGCGCGTTCGGGCCAGAAAGCTGATGGCGTTCGGGTCGGACGATTCCACCGTTACCGCGTCCAGCCCGCCGGTATCGCGCGCCAGCATCAGGCTAATTCCGGCCTGCCGGTCGGCGGGAACTTTTTCGAGATAGGCGGGGGCAAACTGGGAATCCACAAAAGCGCGGATGGCTTTGGCGTCCCCGGTGTTCATGACGCGCAGATAAGCCGCCGATTGACGCCCGGCGGGCGTATCGGGAAGCAGCGCCGCCGCTGCCGGGCGAGGGGCCGCTGACTGCGCGCCCGCATCGGCCAGAACTATCGGTGGCGCGGCTATCTGCGAAACCGCCAGCAGAGAAGTGATTATCAGGTTTTTCGTCGACATCCCATTGATTCCTTATCGTTGTGTGGTAGTTGGGACAGGCGCTTCATCATTGCGCCGCCGTAGTCCGTCCAGAAGCAGGTCGGCGATATGCGCGGCTTTTGCTTCGACCTCTTCGCGCTTGCCCAGTTCGCGCGGGCTGAGGCTGTAGGGCAGAAGCGCGTTGGTCGCCAGCAGCAGCATGTGCGCGGTCACGAAAGCCTCCTTCACCGTGAACGCACCGCTCCGGCAGCCTTCCTGAAGCATTCCGGCGATAATCTGCGCCTCGGCGTCAAAGTACCGTTCGCGCCGCGCCAGATACGCGGGCCGCAGCGCGCGCAGCAGAACATCAAGGCTCTGGTGATAGTCGTGGACGCTGTCGAAGCGGAACAGGACGCGCAAAAGTAGCACCTGTCGAACTCGCTCGGCGGGCGGCTCGTCGGCGGCGGCGATAGCCACAGCCGTTCCAGAAGGCGCTCGACGATGCGGTCGATGGAGCACAGCGCGACCTCCTCCTTACCGGAGAAATGGAGATAGATCGTCCGCTTGCCGATACCGGCTTCCTGGGCGATGTCTTCCATGGTCGTTTTGATAACCGAAACGGGCCAGAAGCCGCTCGGTCGCGTCTATAGATCAGCATCGCGCATATCGCCGCGCAGTACGGTACTCATATTGCTGCTCTCTGCATGAATGCACTGATAACGTATTTTAGTGCATTATAGATAATCATCGTGTAGCTGTCAAGAGGTTTACTCAGAGAGACACACATAAAAGGGCTTCATCTGCTGATTCTGCAGCAGAATGCGCTTAAATAATTACGTGGTTTAGCTGATGATTTCTGAAGAATGGCTATAAACCGTGATATAATAGGTATCAGTACACGCAAGCATCACTTTTACCGGTTTTGATGACCAGCACCAGAGAAGCCGGGATGACTTCGTAGTTCCCGCCGCCTGAGTTCGCAGCGCTCTGCGTGCCATCGGGCGGCAGCTTCTCTTGCGATCCGGGAATGCCTGCTGCACGGTATGCTTTCCTCCACTCCGCCCTTGCGAAAGGTAGTTTAATGAAGTCACGTTCGCACTCGCGTCGCACTTTCCTGTCGTCCCTGCTGCGTTCGCACTCGCCGTCTGCTCACGCTTGCCCCGGCTCTGTTCTTTGCCGGAGCGCCTTTGTCCGCCTTTGCCAAACCGGTTCCCGGCGAGGTTCTCGTGGGCCTGCGCCCGGAGCATGATAACGGGAAGGCAGTCGCTCGTATCGCCGAGGGGTCGGGCAGGCTGCCGAGCATCTTCCGAAGCTGCATGTGCGGCGCATCAAGCTCCGCCCCGGTCTCTCCATTGAAGAAGCCATTGCCAAGCTCCAGCGGCATTCCCGAAGTCGTCTACGCCGAGGCGAACAACGTCGTTTACGCGTCCAGCATCTCCAATGATCCGGCTCTGGCGGACGGAAAGACGCAGTTCGCTCCCCGGCAAGTCTATGCCCACCAGGCATGGGACCTCTGGGTGCCGAAAGCGCAGGTAGTGGTTGCTATCGTGGATACGGGTACCGACACCAACCACCCGGATTTGACCAATGTTATCTATCGGGATGGCGAGTGGCAATCCCATCGACTACGACTACATCAATAACGATGCCGATGCCACGGACGACCAGGGGCATGGGACGCACTGCGCGGGCATCGCCGCCGCCCAGACCAACAACGAAATCGGCATGGCCGGTATTGCGGGCTGGAACGGAAAATTAGGCACGGACACCAGCTACATCAAGCTCATGCCGGTCAAAGTCCTGGCGGCTGACGGTTCGGGGCGTTGACCGACCTGACGGTGGCGCAGGGTATCACATTCGCTGCGGACAACGGCGCCAAGGTCATCAGCCTGAGCCTGGGCAGCACCAGCTCCTCAACCACACTGAATAACGCCGTTCAGTCCGCCTGGAACAAGGGCTGTTCTTGTGGCCGCCGCCGGCAACAGCGGCTCCTCGACGGTGAACTACCCGGCGGGGTATGCGAACGTAATCGCCGTCGCCTCGGTGGATTCCGCCGACAAGCTCAGCTCGTTTTCGAACTGGGGTTCCTGGGTGGATACGGCAGCGCCCGGCTCACCTATCTACTCGACGATGCCGACCTATCACGTCACCATGAACGATAGCGGCTACCTGAACAACTACGACTACCTTTCCGGCACGTCCATGGCCACCCCCGCATGTCGCCGGGGAAGCGGCTCTGCTCCTGGCCCACCGCCCGTCGCTGACCAACACGACGCTGAGCAAGGTCATTACAACGAACGTCGATCCGTATACGCCCTACTCCACCACGTTTGGAACACGGACGATAGCGGAAGGTGGCGGGCGCATCAACGTTTACAAGGCGCTGCAGGACATCGAGGCGCTGACGGCCCCCACGGGCCTTTCGGCCACTGCCGTCTCCAGCAGCCAGATCGACCTGTCCTGGAGTGATGCCAGCACCAACGAGAAGGGCTTCAAGATCGAGCGGTCAACGGATGGGGTGAATTTCGTCCAGATCGCTACGGTCGGGGCAGACGTGACCAGCTACTCCAGCACTGGCCTCGCGGCTTCGACTACCTATACCTACCGTGTCCGCGCCTACAATAGCGGTGGTGACTCGGCGGAATCCAACAGTGCAAGCGCCACAACGCTGGAAGCGCCCGCGCTGCCCGCCGCGCCCAGTTCCCTGACGGCAACAGCGGTTTCGCGCAGTCAAATTAACTTGGCCTGGGTGGATAACGCGAACAACGAGACCGGCTTCAAGATCGAACGCTGGGACGGGGCGAAATGGGTTCAGATCGCCACGACCGGGGTGAACGTGACCAGCTTCAGCAATACGGGTCTGGCACGCAGAACCACCTACTATTACCGTGTCCGCGCCTATAACGATGGGGGTGACTCGGAATACTCGAATACGGCAACGGCCAAGACATTTAAGTAATGGTGAGTCGCCAGAATTGTTGAAAACGCAAAGCCCGGTGGTCGCGACCACCGGGCTTTGCGTTTTCCCTCAACCGCTTGAGGAAGCGCGTTATTCGTCCAGAGCGTCTTCCGGCAGACCCGTCGGCAGGGGCATCGGGCGCAGGTACTGGGCTTGCAACGTGTAGGACTGGCCGCTTTCGGCGGCGTCGAGAAAGCCGTGCATCGCGTCCAGAACGTGCATCGCCTGCGCGCCGCTGGCCCGGTGGGCGCGGCCCGACCGAATGGCGTAGGCCATATCCGCCACGCCGATTCCCCACTTCTGCTTGCCGTCCGAGTGGCTGTGCGTGTAAGGAACCTCCGCCCAGTCCTCTTCCCCCTGCCTGCGCAGCCGTACCTTACCGCCCAAGCTGTTCGGGTCGGGAACCGCGAGCGTTCCTTCCGTGCCGAATATCGTAATCGGTGAGAAATTCTGCGCGTGCCAAACCGCAAATGAGGTGATAATGGTGCCGACCGCGCCGCCGACAAAATCTATTGTCCCCGTGATATGATCCGGCGTCTCGACGGTAATCTTCTGGCCGCGCTTTTTTTCGCTGCCGATGGTGCGCTCCGGCACAAGAATGCCCGCCGAACCGCTGACGCGCCGTATCGGGCCGAGCATCTGAAGCAGCGCGGTCAAATAGTACGGCCCCATGTCCATCATCGGCCCGCCGCCGACCATATAGTAGAACTCCGGGTCCGGGTGCCAGGATTCGTGACCGTGCCCCATCATATAGGCGGTCGCCGCCACCGGCTCGCCGATAGCGCCGTCGTCGATCAGCTTGCGGCAGGTTTGCAGGCCCGCGCCCAGGAACGTCCCCGGCGCGCAGCCGATACGCACACTCTTTTCGTCAGCGGCGGCCAGAATCTGCTCGCCTTCCGCCCGCGTCACGGTAAGCGGCTTTTCGTTGAAGACATGCTTGCCCGCCGCGATGGCATCGTTAGCGACGCTCGCATGCGCCTGCGGCGTGGTCAGGTTGACGACGATCTCCACATCCGGGTCGTCGTACAGTTCGTCGGGCAGGCAGGCTTTAGGGACGCTGAATTCCTGGGCGCGCGCCTTCGCCCGCTCAATATCGATGTCCGCGCAGGCCACGCACTCCAGAACGGGAAAGGCCTGAACCGTCCGCAGATAGGCCGCGCTGATATTGCCGCAGCCGATAATTCCGATCTTTACAGGTGTCATGGGTTGCTCCCGAAAAAGGCTTTGCTCCCCGCAGGTTCTCCCTGTCCGGCCCCGCCTCCTTCTTCTGTCAGCTTTTTGACCCGCAGAGCTATCGACGCTGAACGAAGACGGGTCGGGCGCGTTCAAAGCAAGGAAGGAGTTGACGTCCTCGCCGGTGGAATTTTATATTCAATCCCGTGACGCGCTGTTATGGAGGTAACGTATGAAAGCCCGTTATGTCGTCATTCCCCTTATCACGTTCGTTCTGGGCCTCTTCCTGGGAGCCTACTTCCTGATGCCTTTGCACGTATCTCGCTTGAAGGCACAGGCAGACCAGCAGCAGCGGCAGCAGCAGAACGCGCGGAAACAACTGGGCGAGGCGCAGTTGCTGGGCATGGCGTTTATGGAATACGCGCTCGACCACAACGAGCAGTTGCCACCACTGAAGGACTGGCAGAACAAGGTTAAGCCCTACCTTCATCCGAATGCTTTGGGGGCGCTGGCTCGCTACCGCTACGCTCCGAACATGGCCGGTAAACGGCTGGCGGAAATCAAGCTGCCTGCGGAAACGATCATCCTGCAGCCACTTTCTAACCTTCCTGAAGGGCCGGTTATCAACGTTTATGCGGATGGGCGAGCCGCCGCCGAACCGGAAGGGCGCCGGCAGATGGGTTGAGACAGCCTGAGTGAGGGTGCGGGCGGTGCCGCGCTTTGGTATTATTCGCCTGTCTTTCCGGAATACTTCGCCAGAAGCGGTGGAAAGTTGCGTTTTTGAGACTGATTGTGATATTATCGAGGGAGATGCCTTCCCGCACAAAACGGCGATGACGCTAAACGCTGCGGGTGGTGAAAGGGGACCCCTCGATGTCGATTCCCGCGCTCCGGGGCTGGGGCCTGCTGCTGTGTTTTTCCCTGCTGCTTTCTCTACCTCACGGAGCAGGGGCTGCAGTTGACCCCCAACGTGCCAAAACATACAAAAATCTCGCTGCCAGCGTGGATGCGTCCGCGATGGCGAAGACGATAAGAACGCTTTCCTCCTCCGGTTCGCGTGTGGTCGGGTATCCCGGCGAGCGCTCTGCGGCGGACTATGTTCAGCGTGAGTTCAACTCCCTGTTCGGCGCGAATAATGTGCGCGTGCAGACATGGGACGCGACCGTTCCGATGGACAAGGGCGCGAGCCTGACCGCGAACGGTAAGACCTACAAGCTTTTCAGCGTCTGGCCCAACCTGGTCCGCACCTCGAAGCTGCCGCCTGAAGGCATTAGCGGCCCGCTTCTGTATGCGGGCAACGGCCAGTTGTCGGCGTTCAACGGCAAGGACATCCAGGGAGCCATCGTTCTGGTGGACTTCAACTCCGGCACCGAGTGGCTGAACGCGCCCCGGCTGGGAGCCAAAGCGGTCGTCTTCATCGAGCCAGACCGCACGATGCGCGGCGAAGCCGAGGCCAAGTTCGTTTCGATTCCGCTGTCGATTCCCCGCTTTTATATCAAGAAGTCCGAGGCCGCCGCGCTTCAGGCGCTCGCACTGGGGCGTCGGTCGCCACGCGCCGTGGTCAAGGCGGACATGACCTGGGAAAAGGTGCCCGCGCGCAACTTCGTGGGCATCTTGCCGGGCAGCGATCCGAAGCTGGCGAAGCAGATCATTGTGGTCCAGGGCTACTACGATGCCATGTCCGTCGTCCCCGCGCTCGCGCCGGGGGCGGAATCGGCGGGCAGTATGGCCGGGCTGCTGCAAACCGCGCGCACCTTTAAGAAGTATCGGCCCAAGCGCACCGTCTGGTTTGTCGCGACCACTGGCCACTATCTGGGCCTGCAAGGGATTCGCGAATTTATCCACGCCAACATCGACAAGTGGCAGGTGCCGGGGCCGTTCGCCAAGCTGTTCGGGCAGGCCAAGGAACCGAAGGAGCCGATCTACCTGTGGGCCGGGCTGGACATGGCCTCGCAGACCCGAGGCATCGGCATCTTTTACAAGGGCAACTTCTTCGATTATCGCGAAGACCTGCAAAACCTGTTTTCGGACATTGCCCGTGTCGCCCGCGAAAACAACGACAAGGTCGCCGAGGTTCTTGGGTACGAGCCGAAGAAAGCCTTTGCCGACGGCGTGAACCCCGTGGACGGCAAATCGTGGCGCAACTTCATTCCCGGCAAGCCCGCCTTTGATTCCGAGGCCGTCACGATGGCCGGCGGCTACGGCGTCACCTTCGCCTCGATTGATGATTCGCGCAACCTGGTGGACACCCCCTTCGATACGTTCGAGCGGGTGAACGTGGCGAACCTGGCGCAGCAGATGCGGACGTTCCTGCCCATTTTCCAACACTATGTTAACGACACGAACGATCCCAACGAGCCGCCGGACAAGCAGATTCCCCTGTACAAGCCGTCTCAGTGGACGCGCATGGGGCTTCGCAGCGGCTTCGCAACGGTAACGGGCCGGGTGCGCGAATACGACCCGCGCCGCTCACTGGTGCCGGACGACCCGATTCCGGGCGCGCTGGCCGTTTTCTCGCCGCCGTCGGGCACCAAGTCGTTCGTCGGCGTGCGAGGCAACTGGATTCAGATGGTCGAGGACGGTAAGGGACCGCGTGACAAGGCGATGTTCGCCTTCCACGGCGCGCCGCCGCTCACCGTCGTCAACTCCAAACGTACGGTTGCCGCCTACAAGCTTGATCCGAACACGGGAGACATTAACTATGCGCCCGATAAGGGCGTCTCCGGCGCGGAATATCCGACAGAGTTCCAGATAACGACCGGCAGAAAGGAGATGACCCTGGTCGTCTTCCCCTGCGTCGCCACCGATATCTACGATCTGGTGGACCAGCAGGCGCTACGCACGCTGACCACGATGACCATCTACGACGGGGCATCGAATGGCGAGCCGCGCCAATACGGGTACGCACTTTCCAAGCCGGAACCGGGCATCTCTTATGTGGACGATACCGCCGTCGTCTTCGCGCGCCGTGGCAACGAGTACCAGTCAGCGAATCAGGCCGCCAATCCTCTGGGCGGCGCGGGCGGCGGTGCGCCGGTGGCGGCTGCCACTACTACCGGCAACAGTGGTGGTGAAGGCCTGCGCCGGTTCAAGATCATCATGGGTTCCGGACCCGCCGCAACCCGCTTCCTGCTGATCAACTCCACCAAAGCCAACCCGGAGGGCGAAGGCTATGTGATGGGCGCGGGCGCAGCCGAGGGTGAAAGTGCCCTGAACTCTTCCCGGTCGTCCGCCATCACCCATACGGCGCTCATGGTCGCGCAGGACATCTACAACCTGAACGACTTCCGGATCGGTCGTCTGAACGCCAACAGCATCGTCAACGAGGGCGTACAGAAACTGCATAAGGATGCAGGAGAAAGCCTGCGGCTTGCTCGGGAGCGGCTCGCGGCCAGAGACTACGAGGGCTTCGATTCCTACGCCCGCGCCGCCTGGGGCTATGCGTCCCGCGCCTACCCGGACGTGACCAAGACGCAGCATGATGTCGTTCAGGGCGTTCTGTTCTATCTGGCCCTGATGATCCCGTTCGCCTACTTCGCGGAACGGCTGCTCTTCGGGTTCTCGGACCTGAAGCGGCAGCTATTATATGCGTTCCTGATCTTCTTCGGTATCTACACGGTGTTCTCGTTCATTCACCCGGCGTTCAAGATCACGCTCAACCCTCAGATCGTTCTGCTGTCCTTTATCATGCTGGCGCTGTCGGTGCTGGTCACGTCGCTGGTGTGGGGTAAGTTCGAGCAGCAGCTCAAACAGCAAAAAAGCGAATCGACGGGCAAGCATGCCGTGGATGTCGGCAAGGTATCTATTGCGCTGGCGGCCTTTGGACTGGGAATCGCGAACATGCGGCGGCGCAAAGCGCGTACCGCACTGACCTGCGTAACGCTGATCCTTTTGACGTTTACGGTCCTTGCGTTCACCTCCATCGTGCAGGATCTGCGCTTCAATCAGGTTCCCGCCCCCGGCAATCCGGTCTACTCCGGTATCCTGATGCGCGACCCGAACTGGAACGCGCTTCAGCAGGTGGCCTATCGGCTCCTGGACGACGAATTCGGCAACGTGCGTAACGTCGCCCCACGTGGCTGGTTCCTGGGCACGCAGCCCGGCGAACAGACCTTTATGACGGTCAAGCGCGCCGACCGGCAGTTCGATGCCAAGGGGGTGGTCGGGCTGTCGCCGCAGGAGGCGGAGGTCACGAAGGTGACGGATGCGCTGGCGGCGGGCCGCTGGTTCCGACCGGGCGATGCGCTGACGATCATCCTGCCGCGCAAGATCGCCGATACGCTGCGTGTGACCGATGCGGACGTGGGCAGCGCGAAGGTGGCCTATGCGGGACAGGACTACACGGTTATCGGCATCATCGACCAGGACAAGTTCAAGACGATCACGGACCTGGACCAGGAGCCGCTGACGCCCGTGGACTTCGTGCAGATGCAGCAGATGCAGAAGCAGGGTAAGGTGGATAATTCGTCGGGCTTCCAGCAGTACCTGCACCTGGACCCGGACGTTATCTTCTTCATCCCGTACAAGACGCTCATCAACCTGGGCGGCGACCTGCGCTCGCTGGCTATCGGCTACGGAGCCGACGATAAGGCGGTTGTGTCGGACCTGACCGGCAACCTGATGAAGCGGTTCGATATGAACCTGTACGCCGCGCATGGCGGCCAGATCGAGCGCTTCTCTTCCATTGGGTCCAACTCCGCCGAAGGGCTGGAGACGATTATTGTCCCGATCCTGATCGCGGCGCTGATCGTTCTCAACACCATGCTCGGCTCGGTCTTCGAGCGCGTCAAGGAGATTCATATCTTCTCGTCCATCGGCCTGTCACCGACACATATCGGGACGCTGTTTATGGCGGAGGCTATGGTGTACGCCATCCTGGGCGCGGTTCTTGGCTATGTGATGGGGCAGTTGATCTCGGTCATTCTGACGGTGACAGGGGCGTTCCCCGGCCTGTACCTGAACTTCTCGTCCATCTCGGCGGTGCTTTCCACCCTGGTCGTGGTCGCGGTGGTTCTGCTTTCGACCATGTACCCGGCGCGCAAAGCCTCGCAGGTAGCGACCCCGGCCATCCAGCGCTCGTGGGCGGTGGCCGACCCGGTCGGGGATGAATGGAAGATCCGTCTGCCGTTCGCGGTGACGGGCAACCAGGCGCATGGTGTGAACGGCTTCCTGGCGGAGTGGTTCCAGTCCTATGAAGGCTACTCGGTGGGTGACTTCATCACGGAAGCCATCTACCAGGAAACCTACGACAGCGAGCATGGTCAGGCGTTCCGTATCGGCTGCAAGGCCTGGCTCGCGCCCTTCGACCTGGGGGTGTCCCAGCACATCAAGCTGGAAACCGTGCCGACGGACCTTCAGGATGTGTACGACCTGCGCCTTACGCTGACGCGCGTCTCCGGTGACATCAGTAACTGGAAGCGTGTCAACCGGCGCTTCCTGAACACGCTGCGCAAGCAGTTCCTGATCTGGCGCACGCTGGAATCGTCGGAGCGCGAGCGGTATCTGGAGTCGCTGGAATCGCCGGCGGAATATGCGGCGACACATGGCGGAGCCACTCTGCCGGGAACGCCGGTACCGACGCCGGTAGATTAATTCCTTTTCCCTGCCGTAAACGTATCGTGTTTGCGGCAGGGAAGCCTGCTTCCCAGAGCCTCGTTTGTGGGGCTTTATCCAATCAGCCTGTTCTTGTAAGGACGGGCGAAGAAGGACAGACGACGTGGCAGTCGATCCAAAAGATATCGAGAGCGAACGAAGAGGCGACGGGGACGATATTACCGCCGCGCGTGACCGAGTAGAGGAAACCTCCGGCGAAGAAGAGGTTCCTTACGACGAAGGCTTTACGGCTAAGACCGTTATCGGCTCGCTTTTCGTGGGCCTTATCATGGCTCCGGGAGCCATCTACCTGGGCCTGGTGGCGGGCGCGGGACTGGGGTCCGCTGCCCAATGGGTGACTATCGTTCTTTTCGCCGAGGTTGCCCGCCGTTCGTTCCTGCCGCTCAAACGGCAGGAAATCTATGTACTCTATTACGTCGCCGGGGGACTGGCGGCAGTCGCGCTTTCCGACCGGGGTATATCGGGTGGGCCATTCGGCAGTCTCATCTGGATGCAGTATTTTATCCAGAGTCCGCAGGCCGCAAGTATCGCGCAGGAGATACCGGGATGGGTGGTGCCGCAGCCAGGCTCACCCGCTATAACGGGCCGAACCTTTTTCCATATGGACTGGAGCCGACCGATTATGGTTCTGCTCCTCACTCAGATTCTGGAACGCATCTCCTGGCTGCCTGCCGGTTATATCCTGTTTCGGGCGACCTCGGATGTAGAGCGGCTGCCCTTCCCGCTTGCTTCCGTGGCTGCCTCCGGTGCGACCGCGCTGGCCGAAGCTTCCACCAAAGAGGAGTCCTGGCGCTGGCGCGTCTTCTCAACCGGAACGACCATCGGGCTGGTTTTCGGCGCGTTCTACATCGCCATACCTGTCTTTACCGGCGTCGTCTTCGGCAGAGCGTTGATGCTTATCCCGATCCCCTTCCTGGATTTGATGGCATCCACCGAGACGTTCCTGCCTGCCGCCCCGACGGGCATCAGTGGCAACTTGGGACAGGTTCTGACCGGCTTTGTCCTGCCGTTCCCCATCGTGGCCGGGTCGTTTATCGCCTCGGTCATCTGTCAGTGGGGCCTGAACCCGGCGTTTTACCAGGCTGGTTTGCTGCCCACCTGGCGGCCCGGCATGGAGACGATCCCCACCCGTATCTCCAACGGCTTCGATCTGTGGACTTCGATTGGAATCGGCATCCAGCTCGCCATTGCGGCTATCGGTATCTACATCGTGGTCAAGGGTTCCTGGGAGGCGTCGCGGGGCCGCAAGGGCGCGCAGCGCGGCTCGTGGACGGAGGTGCCGCGCGGGCGCGGCGACACGCCCCGGATGCTCGTGGGCGCGATTATTCTGTGGACCGTGGCTACCATCGCCTACATCGCCCTGACCAAGTCGCTGCTTCCGGGATTCCCGCTCTGGCTCCTGGTCGTCTACGGCCTCGTCTGGACGCCGCTGAACTCCTTTATCGCCGCCCGTATGTATGGCCTCACCAGTCAGGATGTCAACTTCCCCTTCCTTAAGGAGTTGACGATCATGAAGAGCGGCTACACCGGCATAGATGTCTGGTACGCGCCGATGCCGCTGCATGACTACGGCTATCTGGCGCAGCGCTTCCGCGAAGTCGAGCTGACACACACCAAGTTCACGTCCATTGTCAAGGCGGAACTGCTGATGCTTCCGATCATCCTGATCGGCGGCCTCCTTTACTGGCAGTTCATCTGGCACACATCGCCGGTCCCTTCCTCGCAGTACCCGTTCGCGCAAAGGATGTGGCCGATTCATGCGACCCAGCAGGCGATCTGGAATCAGATCAACAAGGAGGGGGGAGCCTCGTGGGTGCTGAACGCGATCAAGCCTGCCACTATTACGGTGAGCGGGGCCGTAACCCTGGCGGTGTATGGCGTGATGTATATGGTGAAAGCGCCGATGCTCGCCTTTTATGGCGCGGCGGGCGGCGCGAATGCCCTGCCGCACGACACCATTCCCATGTTTGTCGGCGCGCTGTTCGGTCGCTACTACTTCGCCCGGCGTATCGGCGTCGAGAAGTGGGTCAATTATGCTCCTGTCCTGCTGGCGGGTTTCGCCTGTGGTACCGGTCTGGTGAGCATGGCGGCTATCGCGCTGGCGCTGATTTCGAAGGCCGTACAACCGCTGCCGTTCTAAAACTATGAGAAACGCAGCTTCTTCAGCCCCCCCCGCCCCCAGCCGCGCAACGGCTTCTGAACGTCCTTCGGGCGGGGAGAAGGAGCCGGGGGGGGAAGGCCGGGGCGGAGGGGGCAAGGGCCGCCTGCAGCGTCTTATCGGGTGGCAGGGGTTTACCGTTGATGTGCCCGAGGATTGGGACCTGACCGGCTTTTCCGGCACGGATGAGAGCGGCTATCTACGGATCGATGATGGCGCGGAGCAGGGGCTGGAGGTTAAGTGGGCGACCGCTCCCAAGAAAATGAAGACCCCGCCGGACGTGACGGTGCGCCGTGAATCCTACTTCCGGGCGCTCCGGCAGACCGCCCGCAAAAAACGTATCGATCTGGAAACTAAAGAGGTGGACGCGCCGCGCCCGGTGTTGCGGCCCGACCGGGCGGCGGCGGGCTTTACCTGGACCGGCGACCGCAAGGCTATCGGCGCGGTCTGGTACTGCCAAACGTGCCGCCGCACGGTTATCGCGCAGGTGCTGGGGGCGCGTTCCGGCAAGGGGGGACTGTCCGGCATCGCCGCCGAAGTGCTGGGGACGCTCCGGTGCCATAATGACGATGCGGAGTGGCGTACGTGGGCGCTGTACGATCTGGTAACCGAGGTGCCCGCCGAATACAAGCTGGTCAGCCAGCAGCTTATGAACGTCTATCTGCGGCTTCAGTTTGCAAAGGGCACGGCGCGGCTGACCGTGGAGCAATGGTCGCTGGCGAGCATGGCGCGGCGCGACAGCTATCTGGATGTCTGGCTTCAGGCGAACTCTCGGGGGGATGTGCGCGAGGCCCGGTTCATGACGGATGAGGGGGAAACGCACGGCCACCCGGCACTGAAGCTGGTTGGAGGCCCGGCGTTGGGACGGCCTATGGTGACGGTGGCGCGCGAGGCGCTGAGCCTGCGCCGACCGGCCACGCGCTTCGGGGCGGTAGCCTGGGAGTGCGAACCGGGTAATAAGATATATGCCCTGCAGCTTATGCGGCCCGCGCGGGTGCGTGATGTGGTTTCCGAGGTGGCGGAGCGGACGCGATGCCATACGCCCGATGAAGCAGGCAAGAAGAAGACAACGTGATAGGCTATCTGAAGCAGGTAATCGAGGGTAAGAAACCACGGGTATCGCGGGGGCAGGTGCTCGGGGCGCGACCGGTGCGTAATCCGCGCGTAGAATGGGAGCGCGGGCGTCTTCACGAAGATCGGCCTGAAGTCGTCCTCCTGCGCGTGCCGCGCCGCGCGGACCGCTGGGGCAACTTTCTGGCGCGCGTGTTTCGCCTGCCGTTCCATCGTAAGATCGAACTGGACGAAATGGGTTCGGACGTGTGGGAAATGTGTGACGGAACCCTGACGGTAGATGCCTTGACGCGCGCCGTCTGCGCCAAATATCGGCTGAACCGACGCCAGGGCGAAGCCTCCGTGACCGCCTACATGCGAATGCTGGCGGAGCGCCGCCTGCTGGCGCTGAAAACGGGGGCGCGGAAAACGGAGCCGTCGCGGGACGGTGGGGAATCATCGGGGGGGAGAAAAAGCAAGAATGAGCGTAGAGGCCGCGCCGCGTCCCGGCGCTGACAAGGGGGGCGTTAAAAAGCAGGTCGAGCTGCCCTGGAGCAAGGCGATTGACTTCGCCCGCAAAAGTATCCGTATTCGTTTTTGGCGCTCTATGATTACGGCGGGTGGCATCTTTCTGGGAATCGCGTTCCTGGCATCGGTGCTGACCAGCCGGGAGATTGCCGGGTCGACTCTCGACGTGAAGGAGGCCAGTCGGATGAACTGGCTGGTGATTCTGTCCTTAGTCGTCTGCACCGTGGGAATCACCAATTCCATGCTCATGAGCGTGACGGAGCGGTTCAAGGAGATTGGCACGATGAAGTGCCTGGGGGCGCTCAGTCAGTTCGTGGTGCGCCTGTTCATGATCGAGGCATTCTTTCTGGGAATCATCGCTTCGGTGCTGGGCTGGGCTGTGGGTACGATCCTTATCGTCCTCCTCAAGCTTGCCAGTGGCGTTCCCGATAACGCCCCTGCCGGCACCACCGCGCTCGGTGAGCTGACGATGGTAAAGGTGCTGTGGATACTGGTCTTCTGCGTGCCTGTCGGCTCCATCCTGACGGCGGTGGCAACCTATATCCCGGCGATGCGCGCCGCCCAGATTCCGCCCGCCGCCGCGCTGCGGGTGGACGTTTAAAAGAAGCCGGTTGAGAGTTCTTTGTTGAGAGTTGAGCGACAGCATTTCCCACTCTCAACCCTCAACCTTCAACTTTCAACTAAAGGAGTTTAAAAATGGCAGTCACCGAGGAAGCGATAACCAATGGCGCGGTGAACGGACCGGTCCGGGCGACGCAGACCGAATATGTGGTGCGCGCTAAGGACCTGATCAAAGAGTTCCAGATGGGGCAGGAGACGACGCGCGCCCTGAACGGCGTTTCGCTGGATATCAAGCGCGGCGAGTATATCTCGATCATGGGACCGTCGGGGTCGGGCAAATCGACCTTCTTCAACATGATCGGAGGGCTGGACAAGCCCAACAAAGGGTCGGTCTTTATCAACGATGTCGATATGGCTCAACTGGACGCGCAGGAACTGGCCTTTCTGCGCTGCCATACCATCGGCTACATCTTCCAGAGCTATAACCTGATTCCGGTTATGACCGCTTTGGAAAACGTCATGCTGCCGACCATCTTCGCCGGTAAGCCCTCCGAAGAGGGGACGGCCCGCGCGATGGAACTTCTGGAGATCGTCGGCCTGGGGCACCGTCTGCACCACAAGCCCAGTGAGCTTTCCGGCGGCCAGCAGCAGCGCGTCGCTATCGCCCGGTCGCTGGCGAACAACCCGTCCATCGTCCTTGCCGACGAACCGACCGGTAACCTGGACCTGAAGACCGGCACCGAGATTATCGCGCTCATGCGTAAGCTGAACAAAGAGCAGGGCGTGACCATTATCTCAGCGACGCACGACCACAAGATGGTGGACGTGTCGGACCGGGTGGTCTGGATTCGGGACGGGCGCGTGGACAAGATCGAGAACCGGGAGGACATCGAGGTCCATATCGGCTCGATGGGCGGCGAAGAAGAGGCTTAAGTCATCAGAGGATAGTGACTGCCCGTGTTCCGCAGTCGGGTGCTTTGGGGGAGGCGTGACAGCCTCCCCTTTTTGCACCTTGAGGACGATTCGATCTTAGGCGTGGGGTAGCAAAGACCGTATCAATATCTCGGCAGGTGGAGCCTGGCCTTCTTCGCAGGAAGGTCGATGCGAGCCGGATGGCAAGCGCCTGACAATATCCTTGTGAATGGCGCATGCCGCGTTCAGTTGTCATCTTCGTCCACGCTTAGCCGAAGGCTGTAGCGGCGCGCGGGCTTGGGCGTGTTTTTGCCCTTCAGCGCGTGCCACAGGATGTCGTTCAACTCCTCGTCCGGGTCCGATTCCTCTTTCAGCGGGTTCAGCAGACGCGCGCTGTCTTTCGCCCGATACGCCGTGCTTTTGTTGACCTCGGCGACGATCTCCCTGGCGGGAAGGATCGCCTCGAAGGGCGCGTCGTTAGCCGCCGCCGGATCGAAGACGGCTATCGGCGCGGCGATGGCGTCGTACTGGTTCATCGGGGGCAGGCCGAGCAGCAGTTCCATCGTCCGCAGCATGCTGTCGGTATTATAAAAGCGGCTGTCACGGGTCGCCTTCTTAATGAACGGGCTGATGACGAAGGCGATGGAGCGGTGGGCGTCCACATGATCGAACCCGTTCTGGGCGTCGTCTTCGAGGATGAAGATAGCCGTCTTTTTCCAGTATTGGCTCTTGCTGACCGCCTCCACCAACTGGCCGACCGCATAGTCGTTGTCGGCGACCATCGCGCGGGGGGAGTGCGCGCCGGGCGCGGTACCGCTGGTGTGGTCGCGCGGCAGGCGCACCATCTGAAAGCGGGGCAGGTTGTTGTTTTTCACATAGGCGTCGAACTCGCGCTTCCACGCGGCGAAGCGGCTGGGGGCCTTATGCGCGCCGTACTCCTTCATCTGGTTGGGCGCGGGCGCATTGTGGATCACCCAGGCGTCGCTGTCGGCATAAGTCATGTCGTACAGGCGGAAGTTCAGATCGGTATGGGGGACAAGCGCCTTTTTCGTCGGCTCATTCTCCTTCGATCCGGGGAAGTTCGGCGGCAGCGTAATCTCCTTCGGGGGCGGGAAGGCGGTGAAGAAGCCGTAGTTGCGGTAGGAAAGACCGGCTTTGGCGACGTGGTCCCAGATATAGCCGCTCGGCGCGCGGGCGACATCGGGAATACCCAGCAGGTCCACGGCGACGCCGTTGTTCTGCCCCTCGAAGTCGTACGGGCGGCCCCGCTGGGCGTAGTTGTAGACGGTGTTGCGGGCGGTGTATTCGGAGATCATGCCGGAGGTTGACCAGTTCCAGCCGTCCGCCGATACCTCCGCGCAGCAGTAGAAGTTATCCAGCAGCACGAACCGCTCGGCCAGCGCATGCTGGTTGGGCGTCACCGCGCGGGGGAACAGGCACAGGCTGGCATCGCCGTTGCCCTGCGGCAGGTCGCCCAGCACCTGGTCGTAGGTGCGGTTCTCCTTGATGACATAGATGACGTGCTCAATACCGGGGTTCTTCAGCAGCGCGCTCGCGCGCTCGTTCAAGTTCGGCGCGACGCGGTTGTTGATAATGACGCGCGCGGTCAAAGGGCGCAAAGTGGTGGCATCCGGCACGTCTATCGTGGAGACCGTGCCTTCGATGATGTTCTGTATGTACTGGCTCCGCTCGCCCGGCACCACCGGCTTGCTGTTCGGGTTGCGGACATTGACCCCCTTGGCATTGGCGACAAACAGCCGCTTCCCGTCCCGGCTCGCGGCGACGGCGGTCGGGTACCAGCCGACGGGGATATAGCCCGCCAGCGTCCCGCCCGGCAGGTCCACCACCGCCACGGCGTTCATATCGGCCAGCGTGACGTACAGACGCTTCTCGTCGGGCGAGAGCGCGAGGCCCGTCGGGGTCGCGCCCGGCAGGCCGCGCACGTCGTCCGGGCGCAGCAGCAGCGTCCGCTCTACGGCGTCCGTATAGGTGCGGACGATGCTGATCGTATCGCTCCCGGCATTGGCGACAAACAGGCGGGCCTGGGATTTGTCCAGCAGCAGCGCCATCGGGTGGGTCCCCGTTTCGATCTCTTTGCTGACACGGCCCGCCGCCGGGTCAATGACGGAAACCGTGCCCCTCTGCTCGCTGGTGACATACACCTTTTTGTCGGCGCTTCGGCCCTGGGTGACGGCGGCGACGGCATACGGGTAGCCCGCCATCTCCACCTGCGCCACCCGCTTGTTGGCGGCGGTATCGACAATGGTCAGTGAGCCGCGCATCCTGTTCAGCGGATTGCCGGTGTTGTTGGCGGTGTAGAGGCGGCTGCCGCTTCCATTCAGCGCGATTCCGGCGACGCTGTTGGGCAATATTCCGCCGGGCACGCCGGAAGGATTATCCAGCGTTTTGCCGGTGTTTTGCAGCGTGCCGTCGGCGGCGAGCGTCAGCACGGAGACTTTGTCTTCCACGCCGCGCGCCGCATAGACCGTCGTCGTTCCGCCACTAACAGGGCCGAAGGCGAGGCCGTAATACAGCCCCTCCTTTCTCTTCGGGTCGTCGGTGCGCTGGGCGTTGAACCCGACCTGCGAGATCAGCCGACCGTCCTCGGCGCTCAGCACGGAGACATACTGCCGGTAGCCGACATTGGTGACCACGACAAAGCGACCGTCCGGGGAAAGCAGCAGGTTCGCCGGAAAGCTGCCGACGTTCGTCTGCCGTCCCTGCGGTGTAATCAGCTTGCCGGTGACAAGCGGGATGTTCTGCGGTTCCGGCGTTTTTTGGGCGCGCACGATACTGCTCAGCGCGGCGACAAAGGCCACGCCCAGCGCGGCGAGACGCACCGCTCTGGTCGATAGGGGCATGTCCTGTTTCCTTTCGGGGTCAGGGAACTCGAATACGATTTAAGGGCGTTTCTCGAACCGCCCGGAGTGAATCGATGGAGTGACCGCCCCGATGATACCAGGGGAATGTTAAGGCAGTATTAAGGCCCTCTGAGTCGGCAAACAAGTTTTGTTTGCCGACTCAGAGGGCCTGCGAGGAGACGGGGAAGGGGTTACCTTTCAGCGGCCTGCCCGGTGACGCGCAGACGCTCCGGGACGCCTGTGGGGCCGCGCTCCACCAGACGATTCGATTTATTGCGCTGCTTGACCAGGTCGAAGGCATCGTATATCTCGCCGGTGACGGTGCGGGCCTGGTAGCTCAGCTTGTCGCCGTCGACGGTGATGATCTGGTAAAGCTGGGTGTCCTCGGCGACGCGCTGCATCCACGGCTCGCGCTCCAGGTTGTACATCTTGGGGCCGCTGACCGAAACGACATAGATGGTGCCGCTGTTGTCGTTGCGGACGCTCACTCCCTCGCGCAGGTTTTTGGAGCGCGCGTAGGTATGGTCATGTCCCTGAAGAACGAGGTCCACCCGGTGCCTGTCGAACACCGGCAGCCACGCCTGGCGCATCGCCGGGTTGTCACGATTTTGCGCGGCGGAGTAGATCGGGTGGTGGAAGGTAAGGATGGTCCAGCGGTTCCGATTCTCGCTCAAGACTTTATCCAGCCACACGGCCTGCTCCTGCTGGCGTTCGTTGGAGTTAAGCGAGATGATCCGCACGCCCTGATAGTCTACATAGTAGCAGGTCTCTTCCAGCCCCTTCGGCCCATTTTCCGGCAACGCGTATTGGGGCCGCCAGTGGCCGGAAAGCCGACGCTGACCACCGGCAGCAGCCGCGTACTCGTGGTTGCCCGGCGTCGGGATGCTGGGCACCATGCCGTTCACCCATCCGCCCGCTGCGTGCCATTCGCCCCATTCGGCGTCGCTGTTGGCGCGGTTTATCAGGTCTCCGGCATGCAGGAGGAAGCGCGCTTTGGGCGCATCGCTGTAGGCGGCGCGTACAGCGCGCGACCAGAGCGATTTGATGTCGTTCTGAGCATCACCGAAGTAGATGAACGAGAACGGCTCGGCCTTATCGCTGGCGGTCTTGAAGTGAAACCATTCGCTCCAGTTCGCGCCGTCGCCGACCCGGTAGGCGTATAGGGTATTGGGCGCCAGCCCGGTAAACTCGGCGGAATGATAGTGCGCCGCGCCGAGATCGGTCATCAGCGGCGTGGCGGCGGCGGCGTTCACGGTTGTCGCCTTCTCATCGAACTTCGGATAGGCGCTGGCAAGCGCGATCTGCGCGATGGGTTTGGCGACCGTGGTATCGGTGCGCCAGCTTACTGCCTGGCTCCGGGCCGGGTCGCCCCGGAAGGTCAGAATGATGCGGTCGGGGATGGCGGTGGGACGGTGCGCCAGCGTGTCCGAGACTTTCTGCGCGGCAGTCACGCCTTCCTGCGCCACCAGGGGCAGGGTCGCCAGCAGCCCGCCGAAAAGGACGCTGCCGACGGCGGCAAGCACGAGATGCTTTTGTTTCATAACTCCTCCGGACCGATTATATCCCGGCCCGGATACGGCGGCAACACGCGCTCCGTGCTTGAGGGCTACCAGCGCCGGGCCGGGGTTCTGAACCACTTGAAGTTGCGCCAGGCGGCGTGGCCGTCCAGGAAGTTGATATTCAAGCCTTCGTTATACGCTGCCGATATTAAGACAGCAGTAAGACCGGGGTGAATGCTCACCCCCGGTCTTGTTTTTTCGGCGTTCTCTGCCGCAGGTAGAGACGTTGACGGCTTGGCTCTGCCGCGTTGGACGCGCGCAGGCTCCGCTACGGAAGCTTGTCCGGGTCGAAGCATTTACCGGGACCGGCATCTATCGGGGGGCAGTTGGGCGTACAGTCCTCCCAGTTAGGAATGTTCCACGGTGGGACGTGATCGGCCTTCCGATCCAAAAACTCGCGCCAGCTCACGCTCTTGGCGTGTCCATCGGCAAAGGCCACGTTCGTCCGCTTGAAGTGCCGCAGGGCATTACTTTTAGTGTAGCCGCCCGTCTGTGGCTCGACACCGCAGTTGAGGTTCAGGTCCAGCTGACTCAGAAAGCTTTCCCAAGTGTCCCGTCCATAAACGGAGGCGAATTCGGCCCCGTCATACAGCATATAGGTTGAAGCCGGTTCGCTCAGCCCCGCTATGGTCATGCCCGTACCGTAGGTTATGCCGTCGTAGTTGAACATATAGTTACCCTTGTAGGTAACTCTTTCACCTGTCCAGTTCGTCAGGCCCTGCGGGTAGACAGGGCTAACCTTTTCGGGGCTGGAGGGGCAGTCGAACACATCCTTGTTCTTGACATAGGGAAACAGCTGCAGCGGCCACGAGCGACCGGAGTTGTACTTGGTATTGCGAGGGCGCGGCGCTGCGTCCGCTGCGCCGAAGTGATGAGGGACCATTTCGTCATAGTCCTGGACATACATCATGAAGGCAGTACCTAACTGCTTCGTATTGCTGAGACAGGCAGTTTGCCGCGCCCTTTCCCGCGCCTGGGCGAAGACGGGGAAAAGAATCGCGGCGAGTATAGCAATGATAGCGATAACAACGAGAAGCTCGATGAGCGTAAAAGCAACACGGTATTGGGTGCGTCCACCCGCGCGCTTTTTCTGATCTTCCACAGTGGTTCCTCCTGATGGCTGCTGGCAATGCATCTTCAGCCGATAGAGGGTACCCAGGTCATGTTAAGGCAGTGTTAAGGAAAGGTTAAGAGAAGATTAAGTTTCGGCTTCGCCGCCATTAATTCTATAATTCTACGGGGACTTTGGTCGGACGAAGCAGCGGCGGCGCTGAAGCGGCGGCGCTGAAGTAAGGTCAATGATCGGGCTTATTAATGTCCCGAGGCGCTGCTGCTGCCGCGCTTGTGCCGTTAACATCCAGCGGCGCTGCTACGGCGGCGCTCGCGCCGTTGGTTCCATTGCTATGCAGTGCGTCCCGGTGCGAGTGGGTAGGCAGACCGATACCCGCGTACAGCGCCGTGTGCTCCGCGTACCGCGCCTCCACCAGCGCCTTCAGCCGCGCCTGGAACGTCGGCACATCGAAGCGCTCCGCATGCGCCCGCAGGCGCTGCGCATCCCAGCTCCCGGCCTGCAAGCGCGTCACAGCCTCCATCAGCGACTCCACTGTCGGTTCCCGGAAGAAGATGCCCGTCTCTCCCTCCACCACCGTTTCCAGCGCCCCTCCCGCCCCATAGGCAATCACGGGGCGACCGCTTGCCATCGCCTCCAAAGGCGCGATGCCGAAATCCTCTTCGCCGGGGAATAGAAAAGCGCGGCAGCGGGAAAAAAGCGCGGTGACATCGGCATCCGGCAGGCGGCCTAGGAACTGGACTGTCGGCCCCGCCAGTGCCCGAATACGGGCGGTATCGGGGCCGGAGCCGACCACCTTGAGCGGCAGTCCCAGGCGGCTCATCGCCTCCACGGCCAGATCGACGCGCTTATACCCCACCAACCGGGATACCACCAGAAAAAAATCTTCGGGTGGGGCGTTGCTGACATGGAAGCGACCGGCATCCACGGGCGCATGCAGAACATCGGCGCTGCGTCCGTAGAACTTATGCACGCGCCGTGCCGTGTTGAGCGCATTGACCACAAAATAGTCCACGCGCTGCGCGCTGGCGTAGTCCCAGGAGCGCAGATAATGCACCATCCACGGCAGAACACGCTGTACGTTCTTGCCGTACCCCCCCTGCGAAATATATTCATGGTAGCGCCAGGCAAAACGCGCAGGCGTATGGCAGTAGCAGATATGGCAGGTTTCGGGGCCGGTGACGACGCCTTTGGCGAAGCCCGAGGTGCTGGAAACGACCACATCGTAGCCACTCATGTCGAAATGCTCGAATGCCGCCGGATAAAAGGGCAGCGCCAGCTTATGAATACGGGAGTTGCGCGCCCACTTTTGCAGGAAGGAGGTGCGAATGTCCATTTTCTTGAAGGCAGGCAGAGTCGCCTCCGGGTCGTACACCGAGGTATAGATCGGGGCTTCAGGCCAGATGCCGTGCATCGCCTCCACCACCCGCTCCGCTCCGCCCGCCTGGGCCAGATAATCGTGGACAATCGCTACACGCATCGCACGTCTTCTCTCGACTTTCTTCCCTGATGGCTCGCTTCACTCATCTCGCCGACACCGCAATGATCTCCTGCGCAAGCGGCCATCGGATCTAATTGCTACCTATAAATTCTACCCTGTCGGCGCAATACCCTACCAGATTGACCTGACGAATAGGTCCGGGATGCTGCCGCCATTATAACAAAAGCCGCCCGGAAAAGCGACGTTCTGTTAGATAATCAAAACCGCCCGACGTTTCAACCGCCCACCTTTTGGTGGGCCGAAGCAAGCGGCGACTCGGGTATACTACGTCCGGTCGCAGTTCGTCCGCGCCCGCAAATGTACTGGACCGACAATCCACGGGAGGATAAAAAAGCACATGGCCGAGCACACGCTTCCGCCGCTGCCCTACGACTACAGCGCGCTGGAACCGCACATCGACACACAGACGATGCAGATTCACCACGACAAGCATCACGCCACCTACGTAAACAACCTGAACGCCGCGCTTAAAGAGCAGCCTGACCTGCAGGACAAAAGCGCCGAACAGCTCATTAAAGACATCGACTCCGTTCCCGAAAGCATTCGGACCGCCGTGCGGAACAACGGCGGTGGGCACCTTAACCACACCCTTTTCTGGGAGATCATGACCCCCGGAGGACCCGGTGAACCCTCCGGCGAACTGGCGACGGCCATTCAGACCGCTTTTGGGGGCGCAGACCAGCTTAAAGCTGCCATCAATGATGCCGGTGCGAAGCGCTTTGGGTCGGGCTGGGCCTGGCTGGTGACGGATGGGGCCGGTACGCTGTCGGTAATCTCGACGGCGAACCAGGATTCGCCCCTGATGGAAGGTAAAACCCCGATCCTGGGTGTGGACGTGTGGGAGCATGCTTACTACCTGAAGTACCAGAACCTGCGTCCAAAGTATCTGGAAGCCTGGTGGAACACCGTAAACTGGGATAAAGTAGCCGAGAACTACTCCACCGCCAAAGGAGGCTAAGCCGCCTCATCGGCCTCAACTGGCGTTTGCCCCGACCCCTGCTTCATCTGAGGAATCAGGGGTCGGACTTACATTAGGCGTGACTACCCGCACTACGCACGTCCGACGCCGAGATAAAAGTCGAGCGGCAGGAATAAGCGCTTACCCTGATCGTTTTCGGCACTCCCCGATAACGGGAGTACCTAACTTAGCGGTGGTAGAAACTCCATGAGCGTTGGCTTGAGCTTGGGGTGGCGCTACAACCGCAATCGTCTGCGGTTGTAGCAGAGACAAAGAGCCAAAACGCTTGACGCAGCGACTCGACTTTGCGGCAGAAGCAGCGGCTCCTTCGGGCAAGACGGGCCAGGTAATGGCGGATGTCCGCATTGACCGCCTCCACGCTGTAGGTCTGGCGCTTGTCTTCATGCGCTTCGTGCTTGCCGTTGTAGTAGAGCAGCGTGGGATACGTGTTCAAGCCGTCACTATAGAACTGCTGACAGGTGCGCGGCACCTGATCCACTACGGGTTGCAGGGTATCGAAGGTGCGTTCTTCGACTACTGCCCAGCCCACGATGCAGCGCGTGAGGCGATCCACAGCAGTGGCTATGTAGACCCAGCGTTTTTTTCGCCCTTTCTGGCACCGACAAAGACGTGCAACTCATCGAGTTCTACCGTCTGGCATGCGCCCAGCCCAGGATCATCTGTCGGCAAAGTAGCCTGAGCTGTCCGCTCCAGCGCGTTCTGGTGAGCGGCCAGCCAGTTCGCTACGGACTGCGCGTTGACCGACAGCAGTCGCGCGATGCGCCGCAGCGACAGTCCCTCCACATGCAGAGCGACTGCCTGCTGCCGCACCGACAGTGGATAGCCATGCACCATCGGCTCGGGGGTGTAGACCTTATGACAGTCCTGGCAGCGATAGCGCTGGCTGCCACAGCGGTTTTTGCCCCACTTGGCCTGGCGCTTGTCACTGCCACACTGCAGACAGGAGGCGGTAAGCATGCCTAAAGTATACCACTGCTATGTTAGGTACTCCCCGATAACACCCAAATTGGACATTTCGCCGAAAGATGGTAAAATAAGATATTCCTCATCGGGTATTGTGGGTCGTTAGCTCAGTTGGTAGAGCAGCTGACTCTTAATCAGCGGGCCACAGGTTCGAGTCCTGTACGACCCATCCGCAGTCGCTCCGTATCAATAACTGGTACGGGGCGTATTTTTTAACCGGGGCTTGACACTATTGATAGGTACTGCCATTGTGGCAGTGACCAAGAAATAAGGTGTGTCAGATGCCCACAGCTTTTGCCTCTACAACCTGGTACGACGCTTTTCAGGAATTCTCCCTCCATCTTCAGGCCACTCGCGCCGCCAAAACCCATCGCTTCTACACTGTGCAACTGCGGCAGCTCATCCGCTGGGCCGACGATAACAACGTTCCCTTCACCGGCTTTGGCAAACGTCACCTTGACCGTTATCTCATCGAGCGGGCAAAGACGGTGGCACCGACGACACTGCGGCACGATGCGGTGGCTGCGAAGGCGTTTTTTCGCTGGTGCCAGCGTAATGACATTATTGAGCGCTCGCTGCTCGCGGACTACGAGATTCGCCGCGCTCCTAAGCCCTCGCGCTACATGCCCACGGACGAGGAGATTAAGAGCCTTCTGGATGCCCTGGAAAGCTTCTGGAACCCTTCACTGAACCCAGAGTACGATTCCTGCCCCCGAACAAGCGCCTGTTCCACCGGGAGCGCAACCGCGCGATCATTCTGGGACTCATAGACTCCGCTGCCCGTTTAGGAGCGCTGCTTTCCCTGAAGATCGAAGACTTTCGTGCTCAGGAACGCCAGATTACCATTTGTGAGAGCAAAGGGCGGGAGCCGCGCACTATTCCCATCTCCTCCGAGTGGGCGGAGATGGTCGAAGAATGGCTCAAGGTGCGCAAGCGGGTGATGGCGGACGTTCCGGCGGCAGAGGATGACGGGTGGCTCTTCATTAGCGAGTTCGGCACGCGCATGGATGCGAGCAAGTTCCTCAAAGGCGTGAAGCGCTACATCCGCTTCGCTGGACTCAGCGAAGGCATCACGCTTCACTCCCTGCCCCGGTACAGCCTGAACCGCCTCGCTAAGACGAACCTGCTGGCAACCCAGCAGATCGCCGGGCACAATGATCTTCCCCCGAACTATCAGACAGTGAGTTAAGCGGTACACTGCTGCCATGTTCACAGAAGCAGTGAGGTGTTCCGTGACGGAGCGTAGAGTTTTTACCCAGGAGTTCAAGCGCGAGGCCGTGCGCCTCGCCAAAGAGCGAGGGAATCTGGTGCAGACCGCTCGTGAGCTGGGCCTGCACGAAACGGTGCTCCAGTGCTGGAAGAAGCGCCTGGAGGCGACGCCCGAGAGCGAGAAGCCGTTTCCTGGCAAGGGAAACCCGCGTGACGAAGAGATGGACAAGCTCCGGCGCGAGTTGGCGCGGGTCAGGCAGGAGAACGAAATCCTAAAAAAGGCAGTGGGTATCTTCACGAACCGCCCCACATGAGATACCGATTCATCCAACGCATAGAGGGGCAGTTCCCGCTCGCGGTGCTGTGCCGGGTGCTGCGGGTTTCGCGCAGCGGCTACTACGCCTGGCGTAATCGTTTGCCGAGCCAGCGAGCGCAACAGGAATTGCTGCTTGTGGAGCAGATTCGAAGTGCTCATCACTACAGCGACGGCACCTATGGCAGCCCGTTCACACGCCTGTGAACCCGCGCATCTGGAAAGAACTGACCGAGCAGGGAGTAACCTGCAGTCGCAAGCGCGTGGCGCGCCTGATGCGTAAGCACGCAATCAACGCCCAGCCGGTGAAACGTTTCGTGGTCACCACCGACAGTCGCCATGATCTGCCGGTCGCTGAGAACCTGCTGGGGCAGGACTTCGAGGCAAAGGAGGCCGATACGCGCTGGAGCGGCGACATCACCTATATCTGGATGGGCGAAGGCTGGCTGTACCTGTCGGTAGTGCTGGACTTGTTCTCCCGAAAGGTAGTTGGTTGGTCGATGCAGCCAACGCTCGAGCGTGGTTTGGTTGTCAGTGCGCTGGAGATGGCGCTCGCGCAGCGGCGACCGAAGGGGGAACTCATCTGTCACAGCGACCGGGGCAGTCAATACGCCAGCGCCGATTATCAGGCATTGCTCAAGCAGTCGGGAATCACCTGTTCGATGAGTCGACGGGGCAACTGTTATGATAACGCACCGGTGGAGAGTTTCTTCGCCAGTCTGAAGCGTGAATTGGTGCATCGGTATCGTTTCACTACAAGAGAGGAGGCAAGAGCCGCCATTTTTCGCTGGATCGAAGTCTGGTACAACCGAAAACGCCGCCACTCGGCGCTGGGCTACATCAGCCCCGAAGCGTTCGAGCGGCAACGTCAACAACCGCAGCTAAGAGCCGCTTAATCCTCTGTCCGTAAAACCGGGGAGGATCAGAAGCGCAGATCAGCATGAGCGCGTGCAAGCCCGCTTGCGCCGCAAAGGCTGTCCCCGAGACAACGCCCAGGCGGAGAGCTTTTTCCGCACGCTCAAAGTCGAGGAGGTTTATCTGCAAGAATATGGCAGCTTCGCCCAGGCCAGGGCCTGCATCGGGCAGTTCATCGAGGACGTGTACAACCAGAAGCGGCTGCACTCGGCCCTTGGTTACCTGCCGCCCGCGGAGTTTGAGGAAAAATGCAGCACAAAGCAAACAGTTCAGGCGACCAGAGCAGAGCGCGTTAGTGTCCAACGACAGGGGTTCACTTCAGTTCTCCGGGCTACCGTTTTGTATGGCGTTGCTCTCTTCGCCGTACAAAACGTGCTTGCCGGGTTAACAAAGGCACGATAGCCGCCCCCATACCTACTGCGACTGCGCCCCAGTTTGAACGTCACCAAAAACACTGGCGACACCAGCAACGCCTGCAATACCCCCTGATATCCATAAAGCGCGCGTGAGGGGAGAAGCGCCAACGGGCCTGCGCGTGCGAGAGCGCTGCGCAGGTATTTGCAGAGCCGCAACCTGAGTTTTAAACTCTCGGCGACATACGTGACATCGAGTCGCTATCAGGCTCGTGGCAGTCTGGCATCGTGGACATGTCTTGAAATGCGTTGCTGGATTCATCATCTTCTCCTTTTCGGCGACGCAACGCTACGAATTGTCGCAATTATAGCAGGCATCCATAAGATATGTAAATATAATGGCAGGTTGCCAGTACAAAAATTTATTAGAATTATTTTTGCCTGCGAGTAGTGCCCTTGTTATCTATCCCAGCCATGTGAGATATACATGAATATTTGCCAACGTGCAACGAGGCGTACATATTCAATAAACTCTCACTCGATTCTTCAACGGAGCAGGCGCACTTGGGCTGCACATGCAGACGCGCCGCAGCATTTGCTTTATGTGGTCTGCGGCGCGTCTGCATGTGCAGCCCAAATGATACGAGGTGGTACGGGGGAGGCGATGATGCATCCACCTCTCCATGAAACGAAGCCACCGTTTCTGTGGAATAGCAGAAAGCATTAGCTATGTGTAACGCGGTTAGCATCACAGGCATTCTGTGAAACGTAGTTATCGCCCCTTTTTGAAGGTTTGGACCTGGGGGTCGACTGCTGTGGTGCTCGTAACAGGTTCTTTTATTGGGGCGGTGGCCGGCCTGGGGGGGGGCACGCCCACGACCCGGACGCACGGCCAGACTACCCCGCCTCCTGCTCTACCGGCCGCATCCACAGCGGAAGCGCCCGCTGGCCTTGCCACCGACCCATTGATCGGTCCCATCCGTAAGAGTGACGTGCTCAGCGTTCAGGTGGTTGGTGAGCCGGTCTTCTCCGGCGATCATCGTGTTGACTCCGGGGGCACGATTACCCTGCCTCTGATTGGTCAAGTAAAGCTGACTGACCAGATGCCCAGTGAGGCGGCTTCCAACATTTCCACCGCTCTTAAAAAGATGGTGCGCAACCCGCAGGTGGTCGTACGCATCATCAGCCGACCCATCCTGGTTCGTACAGCCTTTATCTCTGGGGCAGTGAACCATCAGGGGCGGCTCACGATCAAGGAAGGTACGCGGCTGAATGAGATTCTGGAGCCTGCGGGTATCCTGCCGTCGTCGGACCTGAAGCGCGTCACCATCACCCGCGGCGAGCAGAAGTTGACCATTGACTACCTGGCCTTCCGGTCGGGGAACAACCCGGACGAGGCCAATAATCCGCTCGTGCAGGACGAGGATAAGATCTACATTTCGGCGCAAGTTCAGGTCACCGGCATGTTCAAAGTTTCCGGCGAGGTGAAGAGTCCACAGACATTCAACCTGCCCGCCGGAACCACCGCGTTTCAGGCTATCCAGCAGGCGGGTGGCATTACCCCGGAGGCGGATCTGGACCATGCCATCATCAAGCGCAATGGCAGCAGCGATACCACGATCCCACTTCGAGAAATCCAGAAAGGCAACACGGAGAAAGACGTTGCGCTTCAGGACAAGGATGAAATCTTCATCCCGCGCCTCGAGAAGCCGGTGGTCTTTACCGTCACGGGTGGTGTCATGGCGCAAGGCCAATACCCGCTCCTGGGCCGCACTACCCTTCAGGATGCCATGGCCGCTGCGAGGGGACCTATGGATCGCGTGGATATGCGTAAAGTCGCCCTCACCCGTGCAGGCGAGAACGGCCAGATGGTCACCAAAACTTACGACCTGACAAAGGACGCGGACAGGTCCATCGAGGTCAAGCCGGGTGACTATGTTGGGGTGCCCTTCCCGACGCCGCCGAAGGCTAAGACAACAGTATGGGACATTCTTGGTAAAGCAACCAGTCTCATGTGGCTCTTTGGTGGCCGCTAAAGGAAAAAGGACGGTTAACCGTATAGGTCAGGAACTGTTCCTGGCGCTGCTGTGAATAGGATACGAGAAATGAAGGACAACGAAGTTATCTGCCTACAGATTCCCGGTGACACGCAATATGTGTGCATCGCACGCGATGCCGTCGATGCTGTCGGCGAGCAGATCAGCCTGCCGCCCGAGGCGCGCATGGCTGTGAAGTTAGCGGTGGGCGAGGCCTGCAATAACGCAGTCAAATACGCCAAGGGAGACAATGCTGGAACCTGTTCTATTTCGGTTGCCTGTCGCGTCCAGCTTGATGCTCTGGAGATTGATGTCACCAATCAGGGCAACGGCTTTCATCCCGATGCTCCGGCAGCGATGCCGGCTGCCGTAGCTTTAGAGGAGCATGGACGAGGTCTGGCTCTGATGCAGATGATGATGGATTCCGTCGAGTTCCTTTCCTCCATGGAAACACCACCGTGCGCATGCGTAAGAACCGCACATTGGCCTTGGCACTTTGAATTCCCTCAGCCGGAAGGAAAAATAAAAAGGACACCCACCGGCGGGTGTCCTTTTCGCAGCTTAACGCTTGCCTGGACGGCATTGGGTATATAGGTTCCACCACACCGGAGTCGTTCCCGGGGCACCTGAGGCCGGAACGAGCCGTTTTAGAGTTTATGCCCTTCGCTTTTGCCGCCACAGACAGCCAATAACAGGCAGAAGACCACCTGCAAAGAGCGCAAGAGTACCGGGTTCTGGGACAACCGTTACACCGGACAAGGTGATACTCCACCCCCGGAAATATTGCCGCCATCCCCCGCAGCAAAATCCTCCACATAAAGACTATAGGTTCCATTGGGATCAGTCCCATTGAAGGCGGAGAAGCTGGAGGCATAAGGACCAGCGGGGGCGGGGGCGTTAAAGTAGTGTTGTACTGGTTCTGCCCTGGTCGGTATGTTCCAGAGCTTAAAGCCCCACTATTTGGAAGCGTCGTCGCGGCGGAGTCATCAAAAGTAAAGTTTAAATTAACGGCGGCATTCTGAGCATCGCCGGGTCCATCGAATAGACGGACCTTCTGCCCACCTGGCCCGACCAAAAGGGCTGCGACGTCGTCCGGAACAGCATGATTAAATCCAGACAGGCTGACCGTAATCTTTGTGATAGTGCCCGAAAGCTCGGAAACCACAATATTTGACGGGAAAGGATTCGCCCTATTATTGTCTACAATCGTGATCTGGTTCGTATTCGAGAAGGTAATCTGCGCCTGTACGGGCGTGGCATTAGAAGAACTGTCACACTTAGTGCGATGAGAAAGAACTTACAACGACGATGGTTAGCTGTTAACACAAGGGCATAATCCTTTGGCTATGATACGAGCAACTTTGTATTATGGTGCGTGCGGCGAGCGACGTTATCCCAGTATTCAAAACTGCGCCCGCTTCGAATGCTATGCAAGAAAATGCGGCAGTGACATGGCCGCCCGTCAGGAAAAAGGCGCACTTAAGCGCGTTATGCTCGTTGCCGGGTCCTATCCAACGATATCTTGCGCGCTGTTCAGGTGCGGCAATAAGTTCATCAAAGGCTTTAAGGACACTGGGTCACGATGGTTCCCATCTGCACAACCTCAAAATCACTGCCACGCACCCGTTTCAATGCCGCGAGGTTTTCATCGTTCCATCGGGAGTCGTGCTGACCACTCAGAAACAGGTTGCTGCCATTATCGGCGAGGAACATTCCATACTTCTTTAGAGCCTTTAGAATCACCTGGCATTCAGGAGGGAATCCGGATATGTCAAAAGACGACTTGAGCCGGAGCCGCATCCCCATCGGCGGCAAGTTGGGGTCCGTATTGGTACTGGCGAAGTGACGAGCGGGATGAACAAAGGCGCGACGCGTACGGGCGACGGTAAAACGCAGAGCATGCTTAATGATGCCCTGCTCGAAGACCTCATCATAACGGACAAGACCAGGGAAGATCGGCAGACCAGCGGCGTCCGCAGACGTCCAGCAGAGTGGCCGATCAGCACCCGTGGTTAGGTCGAATTTTGCCCCGGAGCCAGCCGTCCAGCCGACGATCCGGCGACCATTCATTACGGGGTAGGTTCCGAACGTCTCATAAAGCTGCCAGTTGTCCTGGTCAATAACAAGGATATGGCGGTCTCCTGTAGAGTTTGAGCCGCCCTCAATCGGTGCGTACCGTGGGATGGGGTATGGCCCTGGGTCGCTCTCATTGGGGTATTGGAAAGTGATCGGCACCCGCGGCTGGTTCCCGGATACGACGATATAATCGAAGCCAATCGGCCTGTTCTGATAAGTGGTACCGAAATCAGGGTGCAGGGGCGTGGTCAGCCCAAAGCTGGCGATCAACGTATTGGAGTTAGGGTCTACAGGCATCGCGGAGACGTCCGTATTCCACGGATTATCGGCGGGAAAGATCTGTTTTCCACGGAGACTGGCATTAATGCCCGGATCGGTTACCTGCCCTGCAGACCCAACGGCACGGATAAAAATGAGCGTTCCCAGCAACATACTCGCTGCCAGTACCTGTCGGCAGCACAACCTCTTAAGCAAGCGCATCGGTGTCTCCTTCCGGGTGATGCCAGATATAAAAATATACCTTATATACCAACCAAGGGCAAGTGTATTAGACGTATCACGCCACCTTTTCATTCCTGGCAGGGCGGTTCAATTACGGTGCGATATTCCGCGATACCATAGCGCTCGAACACATCCGTTAACTGGCGTCGGATCGCACGTTCTACCGCGTCAAGCTTTTCTTCAGCGGTATTCAGGGATACGGCGCGGATCGTGAGGCTTACCGTGATTTTGGTTTTGAATTCGTCCATGGCTGCTTCCTTGCTTTTTTCGTATCCATTCCACATCAGTGCCCGGAACCGCATGTCTCTTTCATCCGGTTAAAGGGTAGCTGGCGCGCCGCGTACGCCGCAGCGGCACCTTTATCGCGGCTGCCATGTGGCTTGCTGGAAGTGCACCTGTCCGCGTGCCTGAAAGGCATGGGGCAGGCTCCCGCGCCCATGGTGGCATTTTCAGGCCGCTCAACTCGGACGCCGCATAAAAGCCAGTTCCAGAGTTTCCTGCCCATCGGGCCGAAGTTCACCTTGTCGGACTGCACACTCGAACACGGTCATCACGTAGGAAACTCTGTCTCCATTGGCATAAGTGACCAGGAACTCGGGACCCGCGTAAACCCCCTGGATGCAAAGCGGCTCGACAAGCAGCCCCGTCTCTTCCCATGCCTCGCGTACCACGGCATCTGCAGGCGATTCCTGGGGTTCTACGCTGCCACCGGGAGCCACCCAGACGTCAGACTCGACGTGGCGGACCAGTAAGATTCGCTGGTGTTCATCATAAATAATTGCCGTGACCGAAGGAACCAGCAGCAGATCGTTTCCAATTCGCTGCCGCAGACCAGCTAAATAGTTGGACATCGGCATGGTCATGTCCACCACAGGGGGCAAGCACGATCACCTCAACCAGAACGCAGCGCACCTGGCTTCGTTGCGTTCTGGTTGAGGTGATCGTGCCCCCAATGAAGGTCGGAAACCATTCCCGGTGGGTCGAAGGGGCATTCCAGAAGTGGTTGTTCCTGTTGCGTTTCACAATCGACTTTCGGGTTGTAGTTAACCCAATGTGCAGGTTTCAAGCAGTGACCAGTCTTTCGAGTTGCAGCGGCTCATTGCCTGCTTCTCGGTTGATGTGAATCATCAGAGTGTGGCTCAGAAACGCGCGCAAGAGACGCCCCCAGAGGTGCCAGTCATCTTTGGCCCACACCTCTCGCACCGAGAACCGCTGGCAAAGCTGGCCGAAGATCGTGTCAATGCGATAGCGCAGCCGACTCATCAAGCCGCTGGTGGCGGGTGCGGGTCGTGCTTCTTGCTCCTGAAAGGAGCCAGCAGGCGGATACCGTGCAGAGCAAGCTCTTGTTTGAGCCGGGGAGACCAGAAGTTGCGGTCTCCCAGCAGGTCGCCGCAGTAGCCATCGGTCAACTCCGGCACAACCGACGTTCCTGTTCGTTGCCGGGAGCAACATCGAAGCGGACAAGGACGCCGGGCCAGGCCACCTGGACATGCACCCGGAAGCCGAAGAACGTTTGGCGCGCCACCTGGTCTTTACCAAAGCCCGCTTGTCCCTGGAAGCGTTTGCAACGATAGGCGCGGGCGAAGCGGCAGACGGGCAAGGGGAAGCTGTCCACCAGGCTGAAGCCGGGGTCATGGGGCACTTGCTGGGCGATGTGCTGCCACAGGCGCTCCTTGAGCTTCCACAGGTTCGCCGCCTGCCGTACAAAAGTAGTACGGTGGATGCGCCTGATGGTCGGGAAGAAATGACTGAAGTGGTGACGGAAGTAGACAAAGAGGGCTTTGTCCTGGCTGATGCCAAGGAAACTGCCCACGACTTCCATGGTCAGCACTTCGCTGTCGCACAGCATCGGCTGAGGCCGCGCTGGCGCAGGTTTTGGTTGTTGAGGCAGGTCTTCATCGCGTCATCAATCTGGCAGAACACGGTTACAATAAGCTGGTCCAAGTCCATGAGGCACCTCCAGAGTGGTTTGGTTGGCACCTCCATTCTGAAGCCTGTGGACTTGGACTGCAACTATCAAAGAAACTTGCACATCGGGTTAGTTATAGCAGGCAAAAGAGGTTAAACTAATTATCCCTGTTTTGCTTCTGCTCCTTCGTTGTCTGATGGACCTGCTCTCCAGCCGGAAGCCTCCTAAAACAGAACGCTACCGATAAGGGCGGAGATCAGCTAAAGAAAATTTATTAGGAGGGTGGTTTAAAAATAGGGGAACTGGGTACAAGCTGATCAACCTCCGTTGATTCCCTATTCCCTGAAGCACGGGTTGTCACCGTCAAAGGAGACGCGAGAAATGACGATAGTAATGGGCGCGATTCTGTATCTGTTGGCGGCGGTGGTTTTTATCGCCGTTTAGTCCTGTCTGCCAAGCCGGACCCGTACGATGACTGCTCGGCAGAGTCTTCGGCGGCAGTGGATCCTTCTTTAGTTACCTTCGTTTATTGAACATCATCTGCCCCTTTTGTGCCTGTTGAGCAGTCCTGCCGAGGAGCACTTCTCGATCTTTGGACCCTCAAATGAAATTTTCGCGACTGGTCCCTGAACGTCTTCCGATTGTCCCGTGACATTCCGGCGAACCAGTTTGCCTTCGAGTGCCCCTAACGGCCCCGTTTCACGCCCAATTCGGCTCATTTGAGCATGTAACTGCGCCGGGAGATGCGAAGGGGCTATTCCGGGTCGTCCTGTTTACCGCTTGCCCAGACAGCACTTTTTGTACTTCTGGCCGCTGCCGCGTGGGCACGGGTCGTTGCGGCTTGCGGTCTTCCACGCCTGCGCCTGCTCGCGCTGGGCGATCCGTGCCATGATCTCAGCCGGGCGCGCTGCGTATGAAGCAGTTGGGCCATCGTCTTCATGTAGGGGTCGATGTGGTTGAAGAAGCGTTTGTAGGCCGCGCACAGGTAGTTCAGGCCCCATTCGCCGCCGGGAGTGCGGACGAAGCGATGCTTGGGACACTCTCCATGACAGGCAAAGCGCACTTCGCACTCGCGACAGTAGCGCGGCAGCATATCCCGTTTGTCATTGCCGAACTTGATCTGCTCCGGCGAGCGCACCATCTCGAGGAGGGACTTTTCCAAAAGGTTGCCCAGCTTGTAGTCCGGGTAGACATAGTGGTCGCAGGAGTAGACATCGCCGTTGTGCTCCATAGCAAGCGCCGAGCCGCACTTTTCCGAGAAGACGCACAGGCTCCCACCCCTGCCCAGCCAGTTGCCCAGCGCCACATCGAACAACTGCACGAAGTATCTGCCCACATCCTGGCGCACCCACTCGTCAAAGATTTGCACCAGGAACTCGCCGTATGCATGCGACTCGACGCTCCAGTCGGTGACCGATGATTTGGGTGCCTGCGGCGTCGCCGGGGCGGCGAATTCCAGCCGGATCAGGCCGCTTTGCGTTTGCAGGGGTGCGTGCGCGGAGCGCTCAACCAGCGGGATGAACTGGATAAAACCGGAGCCGATCTCTTTGAGGAACCGATATACCTTGAGCGGGTGCTGTGAGTTGGCGCGGTTGACGACAGTCAGGGTATTGAACTCGACCTTATGCTTCTTGAGAAGTTCCAGACCCTGCATCACCCGGTCGAAGGTCGGGCGCTCCTTCTTATCTACGCGGTAGGTGTCGTGCAATTCGCGCGGCCCATCGATAGAAAGGCCGACCAGAAAGCGGTTCTCAGCCAAAAACGCACACCACTCGTCGTCTAAGAGGGTGCCGTTGGTCTGGAGGGCGTTGGCGATGCGCTTACCGGCGGCATACTTCTTCTGAAGCTCTACTACTTTATTGAAAAAACGCACGCCCAGCAGGGTAGGCTCGCCGCCCTGCCAGGCGAAGCTGATCTCAGGCACATTCTGCTGCTCGATGTACTGCCGGATGTACTGTTCCAGCACCGCGTCGGGCATCTGCCAGGAATGCGTCCGCTCCTGCTCGTTCTGGTAAAGGTTCTCCTTTTCCAGATAAAAGCAGTATTTGCAGTCCAGATTGCAGATCGGCCCGATGGGCTTGGTCATTACATGAAAGGCCGTGTGCAACTGCTGGGAAGGCGCTTGCCGCAGGGACGGCAGCGGCGGCGCTTGGTTCTGCATGAAAAACTCCTCGAAGCGCCTTACGGATTTTTGGCGCAGCGGAAACCCAGGTTGTTCAGCCCGCTGTCGGGCGCGCTCTGGCTGCGGGCGGCGACACGAAAGCCGCGACAATAGTTCAGGCTGCACATCCACGAGCCGCCGCGAATGACGCGCTCCTGCCCTTGGGTCGGCCCCGGCGGATTCGCCTTCGGGCTGCGCGCATAGTAATCCGGGTCGTACCAGTCGCTGCACCACTCCCAGACATTGCCGCCCATGTCCCGCAGGCCATAGCCGTTGGGCACGAACCTGCCGACCGGCGCGCGGCGCAAATACCCATCCTTGACCGTGTTTTTATCCGGGAACGTGCCCTGCCACCAGTTGGCGACGGGTTTGCCGCCCGGCTCCAGGTCGCTGCCCCAGGGAAACAAGGCGTTCTTGCTGCCGCCGCGCGCGGCGAACTCCCACTCGGCCTCGGTCGGCAGGCGCTTTCCGGCCCAGCGCGCATAGGCGGCGGCGTCCGCATAGCTTACCTGGGTTACGGGTTCGTCGGCGCGGGCGGCGGGGCGCTGGGGGCCATCGGGGTAGCGCCAGTCGGCCCCGTCGCCTTTTGTCCACGTACCCAGGGGCGGGTCGAATACGCCACCCCAGCCGAACTTCTCGGCCTCGGTCTTATAGCCGGTGGACTTGACGAAGCGACCGAACGCGGCCACCGTGACCTCGTGCTTGTCGAGCAGGAAAGGCTTGATCGTAACGGTATGCACCGGCCCCTCGAAGGGAAAACCATCATCGGTGCCCATCGCAAAGGTGCCGCCGGGGATATGCGCCATGTCCGATGGCGTGGCGGCGGCCTTTATGGGAGCTTCGGCGGCGGCCCGCGCCGAAGCGGCGGGCAGAGTCGCCTGGCGACAGCCGGGCGCGGCAAACAGGATCAGCAGCACGGGCAGGATGGCTTCTTGCGTGGTTTTCTTCATGACCGGTTCATTCTCTGTCAGCGAAGCGAAAAGAACAGTTCCGCAGACGGCGTCCGTCCCGCAGGCGACGCTCGCTCCGCAGGCGACGCTCGCTCCGCAGGCGACGACGCACCGGAAGGCCGAGCGATATAATCATCATACTGTGGGTTGGTTAGAGGGGTCAAGGGGATTGATGGATACGAAAGGCGAAAATTTTAGTTGACAGTTAGTTGACAGAAGGAAAAAAGCTGGGTAGGTTATAGGTGGATACGAGGAACGATGCCTTAACCTCCCCATACCGGAAAGAGAATCTGCCGTGCCGGAAGCCGCGCTGCGCGCCAAAAAACCGCCGATGCACAAACGCCAGCAGATCGCTCAGAGCCTGCGGGCGCTGACCGCGACCATGACGGCGGGCGAGCGGCTGCCGTCCGTTGCCCAACTGGAAGCGCATTTTGGGGTCGCCACGGCAACCGTTGAATCGGCAATCGGAATTCTTCGCCGCGAAGGACTGATCGAGTCGCGTCCCGGTTCGGGCACCTATGTCACCGACCGGCGGAGCGGGGGGCTTTCCGCAGGGGAAGCAAGCGGCGACACGTCCGTCAAGGGCGCGACTGCGTCCGAGCGGCAGGCGCAGCGCATCGCCGTGTTCGCCGTCAACAACACGTCGTTCTACAAAAACTGCGTTGACCAGATCATCGCGGCGGCGGCGGCGCAGCATCTCGTTGTCGAGTGCCGCTTCGCGAACACGCACCCGGTGCTGGACGATCTGCGGCGATTTGAATCCCTTGATCCTTGCGGGTTTCTATTTGTCGGAACGGAAAGCCGGGAGGTGGCTCTGGCCGCGTGGGAGCGGGGGAATCGGGTCGCGGTGATTGGGGAGCCGCCGGCGGACGATGTGACCCATGTCCCGACCGTGTATTCCGATGCGGAGCAGGGCGGCTATATCGCCGCGCGGCGGCTTCTCGAACGGGGACACCGGCGGATCGCCTATCTGTACCGCCCGCCCACCGAGGAGCTGTTTCGCCGTCTCCGGTGGCGCGGCCATGAGCGCGCCCTGCGCGAAGCGGGCCTGAGCGTTGATCGTGAGCGCAGCGTGATCGACGGCCCGCTGCTGGAAACATGGCGGCAGGACCCCGAAAGCATGCGCGCCTATTTTTCCCGTCCGGGAGCGCCCACGGGGGTCGCCGCCTGGTCGGACCCGGCGGCGGTGATGCTTCTGGGCACCTTACGACGCGCGGGACTGCGCGTGCCGGACGACGTTTCCGTGATCGGCTACGACAATCTACCGGTCGGTGAGGATGCCTGGCCGCCGCTCGATACCGTGGATCAGCACTTGGACGTGCTGGTGCGCCACGCGCTGTTTCTGCTCACCCTGCCGCAGCCGCAGACGGCTGTCTCGACCGCTCTCGTCACGCCCACGCTGGTGTGCCGCGATTCTACCGGCGCTCCTCCGTCCCGCCGCGACCCGGAACGATCTTAAAGCGTCTTCTTCATTGGCCGCACCGCTGCTTTCAGAGAGGAAAGTCCTATGCATCGCTTGATTCACCGGGGTTTTACGCTGATCGAGCTTCTCGTCGTCATCGCGATCATCGCTATACTGGCCGCGATCCTTTTCCCCGTGTTTGCCCAGGCCCGCGAAAAGGCCCGGCAAACCGCCTGCCTGTCCAACACCAAACAGATCGGCATGGGCATCTACCAGTACGTTCAGGACTACGATGAGATGCTGCCCTATGGGGGCAACAATGTCGCCGGCGGATATGCACCGCGCTGGTACCGCATGGTGTATCCGTATGTCAAGAACGTGGGTGTCTATCATTGCCCCAGCGCCCCCAACAAAGGCGGTCTGCGTCCTGCGCTGATCAACAGGCCGTCTTCCCCACAGCACGGTTTGCCCAACTCTGCGGGCAGCTATGGTCTGAACATCAACCTGGCAAGCTGGGCAGGAGGAAGCCCGCCGCCTTCGAATCCGGGACGCTCGCTGGCAGAGATCAACACGCCCGCCGACACGTTCCTGGTGTGTGAAACTGCCCGGCTGGAAGATAGAGTCCACAGCGAGGCCAATTATCAGCCGGAAAAGTGGAAGCAGTATGAACGTTCCGCTTCCGACTGGCAGGTTCTGCCGCCTTCCGGGTGGGCAAATAGCAACGCAACCTATTATGCGCAATCGCCCGACATCCACGGAAACCAGGTGCGCCGCCCTATTCCGCGCCACAACGAGGGCCTGAATATCATCTACTGTGACGGCCACGCCAAGTGGAGCAGAATCAGCAACTTCCTGGGCGTCACACCGGCCCGGCCCAAGGGCTGGCCCCACGGCGATCCCAAGAATAGCTGGGATAATCAGTAGCAAAAATCGCCAAGCGCGCCGCTCCCTTACTTTGATGAGGGGTGGCGCGCCCCTTCCCCTATTTCACCACCACGCCAAACCATGAAAAACGTGACCCGCCGCGCCGTTCTATGCGCCTTCGCCGTTCTTGCCCTCTGCGCGCCTGCCGCTGTCGCCCAGCAGCCGCGCCCGAACGTCATCTTTATTCTGGCCGACGACGTGGGCTGGGGCGACCTGGCCTGCTACGGCAGCGGGCAGATCAAGACGCCGAACCTGGACAAGCTGGCCCGGCAGGGCACGCTGTTCACGCAGTTCTATGTCGCCAACCCGGTCTGCTCGCCGTCGCGGGCCGCGTTCCTGACGGGGCGCTTCCCCGCTCGCCTGTCTCTGCACGGCCATCTCGCCACGCCGGAATTGAACCGGAAGCGCGCCATGCCGAACTGGCTTGACCCCGCCGTTCCAACGCTCACGCGCCTTCTTCAAAGCGCGGGCTATGCGATCGGGCACTACGGCAAGTGGCATTTGGGCAGCGGGCCGGACGCGCCGGGGCCGGACGCCTATGGAATCGCTGAAGCGCGCATTGACGGCGGGACCGCGGGCAAAAAGTGGGATGTCTGGAACAGCAGGGAACCCGCAAAGTCCAGCGAGCGCATCGTAGACGAGGTGATCGGCTTTATCGAGCGCAGCAGGAACAGGCCCTTTTACGTCAACGCCTGGCTGTTAGATACGCACGCGATTCTGAATCCCTCCGAGGAGCAGATGGCCCCGTATGCCCATTTGACCGTCAAGGGCGTGCCCTTCAAGAGTCCCGCTCAGATTTACGCGGCGGCGGCGACCGAGGCGGACAGGCAGATAGGTCGGCTGCTGGCGAAACTGGACGAACTGGGTCTGGCGGAAAACACCATCGTCGTTTTCTCGTCGGATAACAGGCCGGAGGACATCGCCATTCAGAACGCGGCGCATAGCGGCGTCGGCAGCGCGGGGCCGTTTCGGGGGCGCAAGCGCAGCATTTATGAAGGCGGCGTGCGCGTCCCGTTTATCGTCCGCTGGCCGAAGGGCACGCCCGCAGGCAAAGTGAACGATACCTCGGTTATCAGCGGCGTGGATTTTCTGCCGACGCTGTGCGCCCTTGCGGACGTGCCCCTTCCCGCCGAGGCAGCTAAGGAAATGGACGGCGAAAACAGAGCCGCCACGCTGAAGGGCGACCAAACCGTCACGCGCGCCCGGCCCCTTTTCTGGGAGTGGCGCTTCCTGGTCTTCAACCATCCGTGGAACCGCTCTCCCATGCTCGCTATTCGTGAGGGCAAGTGGAAACTGCTGATGAACCCCGACCGGAGCCGCGTGGAACTTTACGACATCCCTGCCGACTCCGGTGAGCAGAATAACATCGCGGACAAGCATTCCAATATAGTGAAGCGCCTCGGCGACCGACTGCTGGCGTGGCACAGGACGCTGCCCGAAGGGCCGACGGACCCCGGCGCGGGCAGGAACGGCTATCCGTGGCCCAAAGAAACGGCAGCGGCATCGGAGACGAGCAGGTAATCATGAACCGTGAAGCTTTTGTGTGTTTTGCCGCTGTCGTGGCGGCGATAGGCTGCTGTGTCCTCCCCGCCGCGATGGCGCAGCCGAAGGCCGCCGTCACCCTGTACGTCGCCCCGACAGGCCGCGACGATGCGCCCGGCACAAAGTCCAGACCGTTTGCCACGCTCGCCCGCGCCCGCGACGCCGTGCGCACTCGGAACGCTCGCGGCAGTGGCCCCGTCACCGTGCTCGTGCGCGGCGGGACGTATTTTTGCGCGAGCCGTTCGTGCTTGGCCCGCAGGACTCCGGCACAGCGGAAGCGCCCGTCACCTACGCGGCCTATCCGGGGGAAACGCCGGTTCTCAGTGGGGGCACGCGCATCACCGGCTGGAAGACAAGCGGCAAGCTATGGACGACGATTGTGCCCGGCATCGCGGACGGGAGCGCACCCCTACTTCCGCGAACTGTGGGTCAACGGCGCGCGGCGTTACCGGGCGCGGACGCCGAACAAAGGTTATTTCCAGATCGCCGAGCGGCCTGGCGCTGACCCCAAAGCCACCGCGCAGAACCGCGACGAAGACCGCTTCGTGTTCGCGCCCGGCGACCTGAAAGCAGCCTGGACAAACCCGACCGATATCACCGTCGTCGCCTTTCACTTCTGGGTGGACACGCACCTGCCGGTGGCGGCTATTGATGAGGCGTCGCGCCTTGTCACCTTCACCAAATCGACGCGCCTGCGCCTCACCGATGACCACGCGCAGACCGGCGCGCGCTACATCGTGGATAACGTCTACGAGGCGCTGGACGAGCCGGGCGAATGGTATCTGAACCGCAAGACCGGCGTCCTGTCCTACCTGCCCCGGCCCGGCGAGGACATGACCAGGGCGGAGGTGATCGCGCCGCGCCTGCGGGAGATTGTCCGCTTCGACGGCAACCCGGAATCCGGCGCGTTCGTGGAGCATGTTACGCTGCGCGGGCTGACCTTCAGCCACAACGAATGGAGCGCGCCGCCCGATGAGAAGCGCGTGCCGCAGCAGCAGGCCGCCAACTTCGTGCCCGGCGCGATTCGCGCGACCGGCGCGCGTTTCTGCGCTCTCGAAAGCTGCCGCGTCGTCCACTTCGGCTCCTACGGCGTCGAGTTCGGCAATGGGTGCGTCCAAAACCGCGTCGCCCGCTGCGAGATTGCCGACGGCGCGGCGGGCGGCATCACCGTCAGCGGCGGCGCGGCGCAGAGTCCGCCCGCGCTGCGAACCGGCCAGAACGTCTTCGAGGACAACCATATCCACGACCTGGGCAAAATCCATCGCGCCGGGGTAGGCGTGCTGCTCCGGCACACGCACGCGAACACGGTCGCGCACAACCACATCCACCATCTGTTTTATTCGGGCGTCTCGGTCGGCTGGGTGTGGCAGTACCGGCCCAGTGTCAGCCGGGATAACGTCGTCGCCTTCAACCATATCCACGACATCGGGCAGGGAATACTCTCGGACATGGGCGGCGTCTACACGCTGGGTATCTCGCCCGGCACGGTCATCCGAAACAACCGTATCCACGACGTCGCCGCGCACGGTTACGGCGGCTGGGGCATCTACACCGATCAGGCCAGCACGGGTATCCTTATCGAGAACAACGTCGTTTATCGAACCAAAATGGAGTCGTTCCACCAGCACTGGGGCAAAGATAACATTATCCGCAACAACATCTTCGCCTTCGGCGGCGACGGTGCGCTTCGCTTGAGCAAGGACGAAGGAAGCCGCCCGCAGTTCACGCTGACGAACAACATTCTGCTGACCCGGAACCAGCCCCTTTTCAGCGGCGGCTACGCTTACGATGTGACGCAGGCCGCGCTTCCCTTCGTGAGCGACCGCAACCTGCTGTGGGACATGAACGATGCCGCACTGTCGGCCATCGCCCGCAACTCGATGCGGGGCACCCGCAAGGGCACGCCGACGCCGCTTGCGCTTGCCGCCTGGCGCGCGCTGGGCCAGGATGCGAACTCCGTCGTCGCCGACCCCGGCTTTGCTGACCCGGCAAAGGGTGATTTCTCGCTGCGGCCCGGTTCGCCCGCCTTAAAGATAGGCTTCCGGCCCATCGACCTTTCCACGGTTGGCGTGCGGCCTCACCGCAAAACGCAGGAACCGAGCCTTACGACCATGAAACTGATCCGCACAAGTTCACCCGCCTGGCGTTCGATCCGTGGCGCGGCAGGGCCGTCGGGCACGGCGCGGCGGTGAATGCCGCAAGGAGTTCGTTGATGAGCGCCGCCGTGCGGCCTGAGGTCACAAGAAGAAAAATGCCCATAACCACCCGAAAAACCTTTCTGCGCCAGGCGGCGGGCGGACTGCTGCTGGCCGGGGCGGCGACGCCGGGCCGCGCCTCCGCGCCGCCCGATGCGACGAAGCCGCAAAAGCCCAACGTCATTTTCATTCTCGCCGACGATCTGGGCTACGGCGATGTAGGCTGTTATGGGCAGGCGAAGATCAAAACGCCGCATCTTGACCGCATGGCGCGCGAGGGGGCGCGATTCACCGACTTTTACGCCGCCTCCACGGTCTGCGCGCCGTCGCGCTGCGCGCTGCTGACGGGGCTGCACACCGGGCATTGCGCGATTCGCGGTAACGGCGCGGGACAGAACCTGCGGGCCGGGGAGGTCACTCTCGCCAGAGTGCTCCAGGGCGCGGGCTACGCGACGTCCTGCATCGGCAAGTGGGGCCTGGGCGATCCGGGTTCTTCCGGCGTGCCGACGCGACAGGGCTTCGATCACTTTTTCGGCTATCTGACCCACGGTCACGCGCATAACTACTACCCGACGTTTTTATATCGTGGCGAGAAGCGCGTGCCGCTGCGTAACGAGAACCCGAACGAAAAGCCCGATGGCCGGGGGCAGGCCACCCGCAAGGTAGAGTACACGCCCGATCTGTTCCTGCGGGAAGCGCGCGAGTGGATCGAAACGCAAAAGGGCAAGCCGTTCTTTCTGTATTACGCGCCGACCATCCCGCACGGCAACAACGAGGCCCGCTCGAACGAAATGGAAGTGCCGGACCTGGGCATTTACGCGGGCGAGCCGTGGCCCGACGCGCAGAAGCGCAAGGCCGCGATGATCTCGCGCCTGGACGCCCAGGTGGGCGCATTGCTCGACACGCTTCGAACGCTGGGGCTGGAAGAAAAGACGCTGGTTTTGTTTTCGTCCGACAACGGCCCGCACCGCGAAGGCGTCGAGCCGGAGTTTTTCGACTCGAACGGGCAGCTTCGCGGCATCAAGCGCGATCTGTATGAGGGCGGAATCCGCGTGCCGATGATCGCCCGCTGGCCCGGTGTCGTTCCCGCCGGTACCGTGCCGAATCACACAGGCTACTTTCCTGACGTGCTGCCGACTCTCGCCGAAGTCACGGGCGCGCAGCAGGATGCGCCGACCGACGGTGTTTCGTTCGGGCCGGTTCTGCGGGGGCAGAGCAACCGGCAGCGGCGGCACCCGTTCCTGTACTGGGAGTTTTATGAGCGCGGCGGCGCGCGGGCAGTGCGCTTCGAAAACTGGAAGGGCGTGCGCCGCCCGTTCGACGGCCCGGTCGAGCTGTACGACCTGAAGAGCGATCCCGGCGAAACGCGCGACGTGGCCGCGTGGCACCCCGATGTCGCGCGCCGCATGACCGCCCTGATGGACAAAGCGCATGTCCCCACGCCGCGCTGGAACGCCGAAACCGCCCGCGCCGGTCGCAAGCGTCCCAACCCGGAACCCCCGGATGGCGACGCGGGCCGCAGCCAGCCGAAGGAGGGGGCGGCGTGACCCCCGAAAAACCTAATATCCTGCTTGTCACCACCGACCAGCAGCGCGGGGATACCTGCGGCCCGCGCGCGCCGTCGTGGATGCGGACGCCGCACTTCGACCATCTGTGCCGCGAGGGAATCCGCTTCGATGCCGCCTACGCCGACTGCCCCATCTGCGTCCCGGCCCGCACATCCATTATGACCGGCAAAACGGTTTTCTCGCATGGTATGACCGGCAACGCCGAAACGTCGAAGTTCTTCGGCGAGGAAGACACGCTGCCGTCGGTGATGCGCGCCCTGGGCTATCAAACGGCGGCCATCGGCAAGATGCACTTCGGGCCGGAGCGCCGCCGCCACGGCTGGGAAGAGATGATCCTGCCCGCCGATTACTACCGGCAGATGGAGCGCTCCGGCCTGCCGTATCAGCCGATGCGCCACGGGCTGGGCCAGAACGAGCTTTACCCGACGCTGGCGACCGTGTCCGAATCCCTGACGCTCACGTCGTGGATCGCCGAGCAGTGCGTGGATTACATCCGCGAGCGGCGCGACCCGACCCGACCGTTTCTGCTCTGGTGCTCGTTCTCCAAGCCGCACCCGCCGCTCGACCCGCCGGAGCCGTACTACTCGATGTACCGCGCCTGCGCCATCCCTGACCCGGTTCTTGGAACCTGGAGCGGGAACGACCGCTGCCCCGAGGCGTTCCGCCGCGCCCGCGAAGAATGGTCACTCGACCTGCTTTCGCCGGAAATCATCCGCGAGGCGCGCGCCGCCTACTATGGCCTGATTACGCAGTGCGATTACAACATGGGCCGTATCTTCGCCGCCTTGCAGGACCTCGGCTTGTTTCGCGACACGCTCATTCTCTACTGCTCCGATCACGGCGAACTGCTGGGTGACCACCATTCCGGGGCCAAGAGCTTCTTTTACGAGGGAGCCGCCCACGTCCCGTTCGCGCTGCGCCTGCCCGCAGGCTGGGAAAGAAGTCCCGGCACGAGCATCGCTGCTCCGGTCACGCATGCCGACATTTTGCCTACCTTCGCCGCTGCCGCGGGCGGCGAGCCGCCGCCGGGGTGCGACGGCCAGAACCTTCTTGCCCTGGCGCGCGGCGACCTCGAAAACCCGCGCCGTTATCTGGAGGCGGCGCATCCGAACAAGGCGTCCTATGGCCTGACGGACGGCAGATGGAAATACCTGTACTACCCCGAAGGGGGCGCGGAGCAGCTTTTCGACCTCCAATCCGACCCGGACGAGATCATCGACCTGGCCGGTCAGAGCGAACATGACGAAAAGCGGCGCGAAATGCGCGATGAGATGACGCGGCGGCACGCGGCGCGCGGTTCGGCTGCGGTCGAAAACGGGCGGCTTGTCGAAAAACCGCTGCGGGGCGACAGCGAGGCCGAGCGGCGCGCCCGCGCCTGGCCCGGCTACCACACCGAGCATTATCCCGTGGATGTACGCCATTGAACCGACCCAATATCCTCCTGATGATCGCCCACGACCTGGGCCGCCACCTCGGCTGCTACGGCGTTCCCACCGTCCAGACGCCGAACCTCGACCGGCTCGCAGGCGAAGGCGCACGCTTCGCCCGCTCGTTTTGTGTCGCGCCGCAGTGCTCGCCCAGCCGCGCCGCGCTGTTCACGGGCCGCACGCCCCACCAGAACGGCGTGATGGGGCTGACGCACAGCCACTTCGCCTGGGATTTGCACGAAGGCGAGCGGCATCTGGCCGGGCTGCTCCGCGACGCGGGCTGGCACACCGCCCTTGCCGGTCTCCAGCACGAGACAGCCAGACCGCAGGATATGGGCTGGGCCGAAATCATCCCGCCGGATGCGCCCGTTCCCGGCCCGCCCCGCACCGGCGGCGATAAAGTGGCCGCGCAGGTCACGGACTTTCTCGGACGGCGCAAGGGCGACAATGCGCCGTTCTATCTGCAGGTCGGATTTTTCGAGCCGCACCGTGCCCCTGGCACGCCCGGCGATTTCGGTAACCTGCCGCCCGACGAGGAAAAAGGCGTGTTCGTGCCGCCCTACCTGGTGGATGATGACGCGGCCCGTGACGAGTTCCGCCACTACCAGGGGGCGATTCGAAAATTAGACGGCGCGGTCGGCGAAATCCTGGCGGCGCTCGATGCCGACGCGGACCGGCGCGAAAACACCCTCGTCCTGTTCACCACCGACCACGGTATCCCGTTCCCGCGCGCCAAGTGCTCGGTCTACGATCCCGGCCTGGAAACGTGCCTGCTTCTGCGCTGGCCGCGCGGCGGCGTTTCGGGTGGACAGGTATACGACCCGATGATCCCGCACACCGACATCCTGCCGACGCTGCTCGAACTCACCGGCGTCGCCGCGCCGCAAAACATCGTCGGACGCTCGTTCGCGCCGCTGCTCCGGGGCGAGGCGTATGCGCCGCGAACGGAGATATTCGGCGAGATGACCTTCCACGACTATTGTGACCCCGTGCGCTGCGTCCGCACTGACCGCTGGAAACTCCTCGCCGCCTTTTCGAACGCCCGCAGTTTCATGGACCCCTCGCAGCAGTGGCGTCCCCGCACGGTGACGCGCGTCCCCGACCGGCCCCACCTGGCCTACCATCCGCCGGTCGAACTGTACGATCTGGAAAGCGACCCGCTGGAAACGAACAACCTGGCCGACGCGCCCGAGCACGCGCCCATCCGCGCCGACCTGCTGCGCCGCCTCCGCGCCTGGATGGAGGCGACGAATGACCCGCTGCTCACGGGTCTCCCGCTTTCGCCCATCCACCAAACGACGCTCGCCGCGCTGCGCGGGGCCACCGAGGTAACGGCGACGCCGACAACGAAATAGAGACGAAAGGGACATGCTCGATGAAGTGCATTATGGTGATGTTCGACTCGCTGAACCGGCATATGCTGCCCCCCTACGGCTGCGACTGGACGCACGCCCCGAATTTCCAGCGGCTTGCCGAAAAAACGGTCACGTTCGACACGTCCTATGTCTGCTCCATGCCGTGTATGCCTGCACGGCGCGACCTGCACACGGGCCGCCCCAACTTCCTGCACCGGGGCTGGGGGCCGCTGGAGCCGTTCGACGATTCGTGTATTGACATGCTGAACAAGGCGGGCGTCTACACCCACCTGACGAGCGATCATTACCATTACTGGGAGGACGGCGGCGCGACGTATCACAACCGCTACAACACCTGGGAGTTTTTCCGGGGCCAGGAAGGCGATCTGTGGAAGCCGCAGGTGGACGACCCCGACCTGCCGCCGGGCGCGCTGGGCCGCCATGCCAAACAGGACGTCTACACGCGCCAGGACACGATCAACCGGGCCGCAATGCCCCGCGAGGCGGACCAGCCGCAGCCGCAGACCTTCGCCGCCGGTCTCGACTTCATCCGCCGCAATGCCGACACCGATAACCCCTGGCTCCTTCAAATAGAAACCTTCGACCCGCACGAACCGTTCTTCGCGGGACGCCGCTACAAGGAGCGCTACGCCGGGTATTCGCCGGACGATCCCCATTTCGACTGGCCGGTGTACCGAAACGTCACCGAGACGCCCGAGCAGGTGGAACTCGCCCGCCGTAACTATGCCGCGCTGCTGACGCAGTGCGACGCTTACCTGGGCGATGTGCTGGACGTGATGGACGAGAAGAACCTGTGGGACGACACGCTGCTCATCGTCTGGACCGACCACGGCTTTCTTTTAGGGGAGCACGACTGCTGGGCGAAAATCTGGATGCCGTTTTACGAGGAGGTCGCCCGCACGCCGTTCTTCGTCTGGGACCCCCGCGCCGGAAAAAAGAGCGGCGAGAGGCGGCAAAGCCTGGTGCAACCCTCCATCGACATCGGCCCGACGCTGCTGGATTTCTTTGGAGTGGAGCGCACGGCGGATATGCTCGGCAAAGCGCTCGGCGGCGTCATCGAAAGCGACGCGCCGGTACGCGAGGCGGCGATCTTCGGCGTCCACGGGCGTCAGGTCAACGTCACCGACGGGCGCTACGTTTACATGCGCGCCGCCGCACCGGGCACGGACAACCAGCCGCTTTTCAACTACACGCACATGCCCACGCAGATGCGCGGCTTCCTCAGCCTGGACGCCCTGCGCCAAATGCAGGTCGCGCCGCCGTTCGGGTTCACCAAGGACTGCCCGACCATGAAACTGCCCGCGCGCGGCTGGGCGACGGCGCAGAACGGCGACGTGGAAAAAAACCTGCTCTGGGATGTGCAAAGCGACCCCAATCAGCAAACGCAATTGGACGATAAAGGCGTCGAGGAGCGGATGATCGGCCACCTCGTTCGCCTGATGCGCGAATGCGACGCGCCCGCCGAACAGTACGAAAGGCTTGGCCTGAATCCATGACAGCCACGCGCCCGAATATTATTTTTATCCTCGCCGACGACCTCGGATATGGCGACATCGGCGCGTTCGGTAACCCGGATGTGCAGACGCCCGCGCTGGACGCCCTCGCCGGGGACGGAATCATGCTCACGCAGCACTATTCCGCTTCGGCGGTGTGCGCGCCCGCCCGCGCCGCGCTGCTGACCGGGCGCTACCCGCACCGCACCGGCGCGATTGACACGCTGGAAGGGCGCGGTCTCGACCGGCTGGCGCTGGATGAAAAAACGCTGGCCGATGCGCTGAAGGCCGAAGGCTATTCGACGGGCCTGGTCGGCAAATGGCACCTGGGCGCGCTCGACCCGGCCTACCACCCGAACCGGCGCGGCTTCGACGAGTTCGTCGGCTTTCGCGGTGGCTGGCAGGATTACTACGACTGGAACCTGGATGTGAACAGCGCGCGCCGCAAAGCCGATGGCCGCTACCTGACCGATGTTTTCACGGACGAGGC
>JAUJOK010000025.1:17462-81417 GCA_030447685.1 Armatimonadaceae bacterium | reverse complement strand
CGGCGTCTGGCCTTTTTCGCGCTGTCCCCGTCGCCGCTGCCGCCTGTCTCTTTGAGTCCAGACGCGCTGGAATGGCTGTGCGACGTGTTCGGCAGCGATCTGCGCGCGGCGGAGCATCTGCTGTACGAGGTTTTCCAGGGGCTGACCGAGCCGTTGCCGATTACCGCTGAACGGCTGCGCGCCGCTCACACTGCTATGGCGGCGAATCGGGGAGAGACGGTATTACATCGATGAGCGCGCCGGCAGCCCGCAGGCGCCGGGCTGCGGCATCGGCCTGCTCCGGACTGACGTTCCGCAGGACCGGCATCGGCGTCGACCGCAGCATTTCTATAATCGTCTCGCGATTGAAATCGGGAACCACCTGCTGAAGCGTCGCCGCGACCTGCGCCGTGTCGCGGCTCACTCCGGTAAGGAAAACATCGAAACGGCCACTCGCCGGAACGGCAGCGGCGGCATCCGTTTTGGACGTTGTCTCCGGGCCGCCGCGCGACGGCGCGAGAATGAACGGCTGCTCATGGCGCGGATTGACCGACCAGGGAACGTCTACCTCCACAGCGATTCCCCAGACGATATTGACGTAGTGGCCCGCGTAGCTCCAGGGTGCGCCCGGCAGCCGGAACTGAAAGGCGTATTCGCCAGGGGCGCCGCCGCCGCCGCGCAACGTGCCCTGGTATACATCGGCGGAATGAATGACCGACTCGTCCCGGTCTCCGCGTCCTTCCGTGTGCCATCGCAGCCGGACGTGCAGATGATTGCAGCGCACATCGCCGTCGGGAATAACGCGAACCGCGCCGGAAAGTTCCGCGCCGGGCGGGTAGCGCCGCAGGCTGCCTTCCATGTCGCCGCCGTGCAGAATCACCTCGATAGATGCCTGCGCCATCGCTACGCCACCACCTTTTCTGGAAGCACGCGTTCCGGGAGCACGCGCACCTCGTATTCCTCTTTAATGTCCGGCCATCCGGAGATTTCCACATGAAGGCGCACGAACCATTGCAGACGGTTATGGGAAGCGGAAAAGCTGTGCATAGCGTCCGGAGGAATACGCAGCGGCCTTTCATCAGTAAAGACCGCGCCCGCCGGAAAACTCTGTCCGCCAAGCTCCGCCGCATCGATCACTTCCTCATGGGTGGCGGTATGGGTATCGGTGCCCTGGCGATAGGTAGCCGACTCGCGGAACAGGAAGACGATGGCGATGCGTGTCACCGCCACCGGCTTCTTAAACGCCTGCCGGTAGGTAAACCGAAGCTCTTCGCCGACACGCACGGCATCCGCCGACAGGCTAATCTCCGGCGGCGCAAGCTTCAGGCCGACGATGAGGGGCTTTAGCGCGACAATGAGCAGCACGATTCCGATGGCGACGAACGGCAGACCGAACAGCGCCATAAAGAACAGCCCACCGCCCCCCAGCCAGGCGGCAATCGCGACACCTTCCCACACCAGGCTGAAACCCAGCCAGAATATCGCGAAGACCGTTAGAAAGATGCGGCCCGCGCCGCTTGAAGACCGCAGCGGTTGTGACATAAGCGTTTCCGGCCAGGCACGACATTGCACCCGGCAATCAAAAAGCCCCTGGAACCATTGCGGCTCCAGGGGCTGCTCTTCTAACCGAGTATCGCCTTTCTGCCGCGCCTAAAAGCGGTAGCCGCCGACGATGTTGAAGCCGGATAGATCGAAGCCTCTGACGCGCGATATGATTAGATAGCGCGCTTCCACGAAACCTGACTCGGCAGCCGAGAAGCCCAGAAAGACGCTTCCGCCCGGTGCGGCGCGGAAGCCGGATCGTACGTTGTCCTGGGGCGAGCGAATGTCTACTGCGTAAATATCCGCCGACCCGCCCGCGTAAGGCGAAAAGCTGGCGTTGGGGTCGGCGTTGAATCCCTGGCGGAAGCGGATGCCTATCGGCGCGATCAGCGCGCGGTTATCGCCGCGCGATTTGTACAGAATATTAAAGTTAAATCCGAGCCGCCCCTTGGCTTCCGCGCGCGGAACGGCTCCCAGCCCCAGTCCGAAGCTGACCCAGGAGCCGCCGAAGCGGTCGCGGGTCTTCTCATCCGTGGGCAGGAACAGGCCGACTTCCGGCCCGATGCGAAATCGCGGGCGTTCCGGTGTGGGATCGTCAGGGGCTTGAGCGCGGACGGGAGCGGTCGTGACGGCAAGCAGCAAGGTGCTGCCCAGCGCAAGTGTCAGCATCCTTTTCGTGATGGTGAGCATCGGCATTCCTTTTTAATGGGTTATTGCAGGCCGTGCGTATCCTAACAGATGCTGGCGCAGGTGTCAACCGGCAAATTCATCGTCTCCGCTGTTGAGCGAAGACCTGTACATGGGCACGGCGTGCGCCACGGCCCAAAACCGTCTCTGCGATGTTCGAAAAAGTCGAAGCCCACTGTCCTTCGAGAGGAACGAGGGCGATTTCGGGATGCAGTCGCGGGGAGGTCGTGGTATACTGAACTCACGCTGAGGAGCGCTGCAACCCGCATCTGCGGACCAGGCTCAGCACACAAACCGCGCTCACCCCGGGAAACCCCAGGGTGAGCGTTTTTCTTTGCAGGAGTAACCGCATTGACCGTATTGACCAAAACCCCGACCTCCACCCAACCAACCAGCATGGCGACCGACTTCGCCGTGGCCGATTTCAGTCTGGCCGCCTGGGGACGCAAGGAGATCGCCATAGCCGAGACCGAGATGCCCGGCCTCATGGCAATCCGCTCGGAGTACGCCGCCGCGCAGCCGCTCAAAGGTGCGCGCATCACCGGCTCGCTGCACATGACCATCCAGACCGCCGTCCTGATCGAGACCCTGGAGGCGCTGGGTGCCGAGGTGCGCTGGGCAAGCTGCAACATCTTCTCGACCCAGGACCACGCCGCCGCCGCCATCGCCTACAACGGGACCCCGGTCTTCGCCAAGAAGGGCGAGACCCTGGAAGAGTACTGGGAGTACACCCACCGAATTTTTGAGTGGTCCGACGGCGGCTTCACGAATATGATCCTCGACGACGGCGGGGACGCGACTCTGCTGCTTCATCTCGGCACGAAGGCGGAGAAGGACCCGTCGGTGCTGGACAATCCCGGCTCGGAGGAGGAGACGATCCTCTTTGCCAGCATCAAGGCCAAACTGGCGACCGATCCCACCTGGTACTCTACCCGCCTCGCTGCCGTAAAGGGTGTGACCGAGGAGACCACCACCGGCGTCCATCGCCTCCACGAGATGAGCAAGCGCGGCGACCTGAAGATCCGCGCCTTCAACGTCAATGACTCCGTCACCAAGAGCAAGTTCGACAACCTGTACGGCTGCCGTGAGTCGCTCGTGGACGGCATCAAGCGCGCCACCGACGTGATGATCGCCGGTAAGGTAGCCGTTGTCTGCGGCTACGGCGATGTCGGCAAGGGTTCCGCGCAGGCCCTGCGCGCCCTTTCCGCCCAGGTCTGGGTCACCGAGGTCGATCCTATCTGCGCCCTGCAGGCCGCGATGGAGGGCTTTCGGGTCGTCACGATGGAGTACGCCGCCGACAAGGCCGATATCTTCGTCACCACCACGGGCAACAAAGACGTCATCACGCGCGCCCACATGGATCAGATGAAGGATCAGGCGATTGTCTGCAACATCGGCCACTTCGACAACGAGATCGATGTAGCGGGCCTCATGAACCTTACCTGGGACGAGATCAAGCCGCAGGTGGACCATGTCATCTGGCCGGACGGCAAGCGCATCATCCTCCTGGCAAAGGGCCGTCTGGTCAACCTGGGCTGTGGCACCGGGCACCCGTCGTATGTTATGAGTTCGTCGTTCGCCAACCAGGTGCTCGCACAGATCGAACTCTGGCAGCACCCGGACCAATACGAGGTCGGTCAGGTCTATGTCCTGCCCAAGCACCTCGACGAGAAGGTGGCCCGTCTCCAGCTCTCGAAGCTGGGCGCGATGCTCACCGAGCTGACCCCGGAGCAGGCCGCCTATATCGGCGTCACACCCCAGGGGCCGTACAAGAGCGACACCTACCGCTACTAAAAACGCCCCATATCACAAGAAAAACCCCGGCGGAAGCAGTTCCGCCGGGGTTTTGTTTCGTTCGTCAGGATTTCATCTCGCTACTGCGGGCGCTTCGGCTCCACAATCAGTCCGTTAAAGATTCCGTGTGAAGATTGTACCGTTACGCCTTCACCGACAACGCAGTTCTCCAGATAGGTGCCGTCAGCGACCTCTGCGCCATTCCATAGAATGGAGTTTCTGACGGTGGCTCCCCGACCGATCACGCAGCCACGCCCCAGGACGCTGTATTCGCCGATGCTGGCGTCGGGGGCGATATGGCAGTTATCGCCGATAACGACCGGCCCCGTCGCATTGATACCGCGCAGACCGGTGGCATTGCTCATCCATTGGGGCGGACTGCCGCCTATCTTAGTAACGGGAAACTCTACGTAGCACTTGCCATCCATGCAGTCGCGCTGCGCCTGCCGGTAGATGGCAAGGTTGCCGACATCCTTCCAGTAGGCGTCGCTGGCGACGGCAAGCATCGGTTCCCCCTTCTCCTGAAGCAGCGGAAAGACATTGTTGCCGAAGCCGAAGAACTGGCCGGGAGGAATGAAGTCGAAGACTTTGGTGTGGAAGACGTAAATTCCCGTATTGGCAAGGTTCGAGAAGGCCTCGCCGCGTTTAGGCTTCTCCTGAAAGCGGGTGATAAAGCCCGCGTCGTCCTGCACCACGATGCCGTACTCGGAAGGGTCGTCCACCGGAGTTACCGCCAGCGTCGCCGTCGCTCCCTTCTCCTTGTGTTCGCGCACCACACGCCCGATATCGGTGTCCGTCAGGTCGTCGCCGCCGATAACTAAAAACGTATCGTCGTCGCCCTCACGGAAGAACGCTTCGCACCGCTTGACGCCGCCCGCGTCGCCGCAAAGTTCTTCCTCGACAGAAAAGCGAACGGGAACGCCGTACCGAGAGCCGTCACCGATCTCCTGTTGAATTTTATGGCCCAGATATTGTACGTTCACCATGATCTCGGTGACGCCGTGGCGCTTCAAAAGATCGATCAGGTGCCCCATTACCGGCTTCCCGACAATCGGAACGAGCGGCTTGGGCAAAGAGCGCGTCAGCGGGTCAAGCCGCGAGCCGATGCCCGCGCCCAGAATCATGGCCTTCATGAAGGAGAATCTCCCTTGCTGGCATGGTTTTTTCCATGAAAAAATGCGCGTACGGTGTCCGCGACGTATTCCCGCTGCGCCTCAGTCAACTCCGGCATCACCGGCAGGGACAGCACCTCAGCGGAAGCGCGTTCGGCTTCGGGATAGTCGCCGGGCTTGCCGCCGTAACCTACATATGCTTCCTGAAGGTGCAGCGGCTGCGGATAAAAGACGCCGGTGTCGATTCCACGCTCCGCCAGAAACGCCCGCAACGCATCGCGCTGTCCGCCACGGATGCGCAGGGTGTACTGGTGATAGGTGTGCACGTTCTGCGGCAGGCAGCAGGGCCGTATCAGATCGGGCGTTTCAGCAAATGCCGTATCGTAAAAGGCCGCATTGGCCCGCCGCTGCTCGTTCCAGTCCGGCAAATGGGGCAGTTTCACGCCCAGCACTGCCGCCTGCACCGCGTCCAGGCGAGAACAGATGCCAACGTATTTATAGTGATAGGTTCCTTTGGAGCCATGAAAACGCAGATAGCGCAGCTTCTCAGCCAGCGTTTCGTCGCTGGTCAAAACCATTCCGGCGTCACCGGCGGCACCCAGATTTTTCGTGGGATAAAAAGACAGGATGGTGAGGAGAGAATGACGGGCGACCGCCTGATCGCAATACGCGCATCCGATTGCCTGGGCGGCATCGCCGATGATGGGCAGATTGTGCGCCCCGGCAAGCTTGCCGAGACTGTCCATGTCTGCCATTTGCCCGAACAGATGGACCGGCAGAATGGCTTTGGTTTTGCGCGTAATCTTTTCCGCCGTTCGTTCCGGGTCGAGATTAAAGGTGCCCGCATCGACATCGGCGAATACCGGCGTCGCTCCCAGCAGCGCAATAGTCTCCACCGTCGCAACAAAGGTGAACGGAGTGGTAATTACCTCATCGCCGGGACCAATGTCCAGCGCCATAAGCGATAATAGCAAAGCATCGGTGCCGGAATTCACTCCGATTCCGTGCTCTGCCCCGCACAGCATCGCTATATCGCTTTCGAGAGCCGCCACGGAATCGGTCAGGCCGAACCGCCCACTTCGAAGGACCGAAAGAACCGCGTCATCTATTTCTGGAGCCAGGGCCTGGTACTGTGCCCGGAGGTCTGCCATCGGAACGTTCAAAGCCGTATCTTTCATGCACCGACAACCACGCGGCAGCCTTTGCCCAACACGCTGCCCGCTGCGAAAACGGCGGACACTGTCACCACGGCTTCGGATTCAATCCGTACACCATTGTCTAATATCACGCCGGAAAGCGTTACATCATCCTCGATAACGACGCTGTCTTCCAGAATACAGTCAGTGAGCGTAACGTTTGCCCCGATACAGCAGTTCGCGCCGATCACGGTCATTCCGGAAAGGGAAGTGCCCGCGCCCACGCGGGCGCACGCGCCAATATGAACGGTGGGAGCGATATGGGCGGTGGGGTCTACAAATGCGCCTTCCTGCGCCCAAAAGCCCGCCGCCTGCCAGGCCCCCGGCACCTCGACACGAATCTCGCCGCCTAAGATCGCCCGTGTCGCGTCCCGATACTGTTCCGCTCGACCGATGTCCAGCCAGTAGCCGTCGCGAACAATGGCGTAGATAGGTTTCCCCTCTTCCAAAAACTTCGGGTATGTTTCACGCTCCACGGACACCGGGCGACCGGTCGGAATGGCATCCAGCGCCGCCGGCTCCATCACATAGATACCTGCATTGATATAATCCACGCCCGTCACGCCGAGAGCGGTCGGATTCGCCGCCAGCATCTTTTTCGTCGCCTCGCTCGGCTCGCGAAACTCCCGTACCCGCCCCTCTTCGTCGGTAATAATGACACCATACGGCGACGGCGACGGCACCTCTTTAAGCGTCAGCGTCACCAGGGCATCTTTTTCTTTATGGAAACGAAGGATCGAGGAGATGTCAAAATCGGTCAATACGTCGCCGTTCAAAACCACGACGGTATCGCGGCCCGCGATAGTCTGTGCGTTCCGTATGGCTCCCGCCGTGCCGAGCGGCTGTTCCTCGATAGCGTAGCGCATTGTCACGCCGAACCGGGAACCATCGCCAAAGTGGGAGGCGATTTTGTCGGCCATATAGTTGGTACAGAAGATAATCTCGTCGATCCCGTGACGCTTGAGGAGGGCCACCTGGTATTCCAGGAACGGTCGATTAACAACCGGGATCAGAGGCTTTGGGCGTGTATAAGTAAGTGGGCGTAAACGTGTACCCTCGCCCCCGGCAATGATGATGCCTTTCATTCTCCTGCCCTTTCCTCCACAACAGCGTCCACATCGTTCCGGCGGGCTTCGAGCCAGCCCCGCAGATCTCCCCCATAATCGGGGTCACGCAGGGCAAATGTCACGAATGCTTTAAAATAGGAATCCAGCCCGCCCAGATCATGCCTGATTTCGCGGCTGCGGAGCGGCGTTGCCACCCCCGCTCCACCGGAATGAAGCATTGTCCGAAGGGCGTCAGTAAGCTGCACTTCGCCGTTTTTGGCAGGCGGCGTTCGTTCCAGAATGCCCAGCGCTTCAGCCCCGACTACATAACGAGCGGCTGCCGCCAGATCGGACGGCGCTTCTTCGGGTGACGGCTTTTCCACGATATCGTCGATGTGAAGAAAATCCTTATCCGCCTGCTGTTCCTGTGTGGGCCGCACGACGCCGTACCGGGAAATGCGCTCTTTGTCGACTCGCTGAACGGCCAACCCAACCGCCGCCTGCTCCGCCGTAAAGGTCTGCAGCAGCCGCCGCATCAGTGTGCCGGGCGAAGGTTCTTCGAAAACGGCATCGCCGAGCGCAATAGCGAACGCGACGCTGTCTTCCAAAAACGGACGGGCGCACAGAATCGCGTCGCCCAGTCCACGCATCTCGGGCTGGAGGGCATAAACAAAATGGATTCCACCGGCATCGCCGTCGCCGAAGTGACGGCGGATAATCTCTTCTTTGGCCGGGGACAGAACAAATATTATCCGCGTGATACCGGCGGCGCTCAGCTCGTCCACGATATGTTCCAGGGCCAGTTTCCGACCCACGGGAAGCATTTCTTTGGGTAAAACGCCCGCCGTCAGGGGACGCAAACGTGTCCCCAGCCCTGCGGCGGGGACGACGCACACGGACGGAACGGGTACAACTTCGTGTGAGGACGACGTTAACATAGCAAAAGGACGCCACCGCGCCGGGCCATCGCTGCCCATGGGTGCGTCCTGACAGTCCTTGTCGACATAACTTTCAAGAACGTAATACAGACGGAAGCCGACGACCGGATTCGAACCGGTGACCTGCTGTTTACGAAACAGCTGCTCTACCACTGAGCCACGTCGGCTTGATTTACTCCGGGGATTATATCATGGACGAAAATTCGTGTCAAACCCGGCGCGAGAGCGAAGAACGGATGTGACGGCGTGGCGCAAACACGGTGGCTGGGTATATAGAAGATGAAGGAGTCCCTTCTTATGTCGGCACCGTCACATCCGTTTACCAACCGCCTCGCCCAGGAAAAATCGCCCTACCTGCTCCAACACGCCCACAACCCGGTGGACTGGTACCCCTGGGGGGCGGAGGCGCTTTCGCGCGCCCGCGAGCAAAACAAGCCCATCTTTCTGTCTGTCGGCTATTCCGCCTGCCATTGGTGTCACGTCATGGAGCGTGAATCCTTTGAAGACGAGGCGACCGCGCGTATCTTGAACGAGCATTTTATTCCCGTGAAGGTGGACCGCGAAGAGCGCCCCGACGTGGACGAGATTTACATGACGGCGGTGCAGATGATGACGCGGCACGGTGGATGGCCGATGTCGGTTTTCCTGACGCCGGACGGACGCCCCTTTTACGGCGGCACCTATTTTCCTCCGGAAGATCGGCATGGGCGTATCGGCTTCAAAACGCTCTTGCGGGAGTTGGCAAAGGCGTACCACGAGCGCCATGACGAGATCGAGAACGTGGCCGCGCAGCTTGCCCAGGACCTTCAAGAGGCGTCGCGGCAGCGGCCCGCCCCGCTGCCGCGCGGCGCGTCCCTGGAGACTGCCGCGCTGCTTCGGCTCGGTGTGCAGGATCTGGCGCAACGCTTCGATGCGACGCACGGCGGGTTCGGCGACCGGCCTAAGTTCCCGCCCCACCACGCGCTCGCGCTTCTTCTGGAAGTTATCCGACGCGACCCCGACGGGGACGGCAAAGCGGCGGCACTGCCGATGCTGACGCGGACGCTTGATCACATGGCGCTGGGCGGGATCTACGACCATATCGGCGGCGGCTTCCACCGCTATTCGACCGATGACATCTGGCTGCTCCCCCACTTCGAAAAGATGCTGTACTACAACGCGCTGCTGGCCCGTGTGTATTCAGACGCGTATCGTACGACAGTACGCGCCGCCTACGCGCGCGTCGCCCGCGAAACCTGCGACTGGGTGCTGCGCGACATGACCGACGCAGAAGGCGGGTTTCATGCCGCTCTCGACGCCGACTCCGAAGGCGAGGAGGGTAAATACTACGTCTGGACGCTGCGCGAAGTACAGGATTCCGTGGGCCACGCGGGTGCGAGTTTTGCCGAACGCTACAACATTCGCCCCGGCGGCAACTTCCACGATGAGGCGACGGGACGACCTACCGGCACGAACATCCCGCACCTGTCCGGACCGGATTTGCCGGATGAGATCGCACCCGAAGATGCCGAAGTTCGCGCTCGCCTTCTTGCCGTGCGGGAACAGTGCGTGCCGCCGGGCAAGGACGACAAGATTATTACCGCCTGGAACGGTCTGATGATCGGAGGTCTGGCCTTTGCCGGTCACACGCTGGGCGAGGAGGGCTATATCGAGGCGGCGCGGCGCGCCGCCGATTTCTGCCTCACCGTGCTAAGCCCCGGCGGGAAGCTGCTGCGCCGCTACCGGGACGGCGACGCCTCCTTCGATGCCTATCTGGAAGATTATGCCTTTCTTGCCGACGGCCTGCTCGATCTGCACGACGCTACCGGAGAAGCGCGATGGGCGGATGCCGCCCGCCGTCTTGCCGAAACGCTTTTAACCGATTTCTGGGACCACGAAGATGGCGGCTTTTTCTTTACCGGCGCGCGCCATGAAACCTTGGTAGCCCGCTCCAAGGAGTTGTTCGATGGGGCGACCCCCTCTCCCAACGGCGTCGCCGCCCGCGTGCTGGCACGGCTGGGCGGTCTACCGGGCGGGCAAATCTATGCGGCGCGGGCGCAGGAGATGCTTCACGCGTTTGCCGGGCTGATGCATCACGCGCCGCAGGGAACCCAGACGCTGGCGCTGGCGGCGGTACGGGCGGCGCAAAACGCGCCGCCTGAAGAACGAGCTGATGCCGCACCCGAAATCGTCACGCTCACGCCGGAAGGAGCATTCCCGCTGCGGCTCCCGGCGAAACCACTGCCGCACGGTTTCTGATGAGCATCGCCCCCCGCTACCATGGGACCGCCCACCGTGTACCGGAGGAGTATCTGATTCCCACCGCCGCCGTAATTACCTCGGACCTCCCCGCCGCCGTGGGGCCGGTCGGTTATCCCGCTCCGACGCCGTATGTTTCGGGCGGAACGTCTCTACCGACCTATCAGGGCACCGTCCGCTTCGACGTGCCGCTGACTGTGGCGGCAGACGCACAACCCGGTTCGTACACCGTAACGCTGGACGTTCGTTTCCAGCCGTGCGCCGAAACGGAATGTCTGCCGCCCGACCAGCGGTCGGCATCCGTGACCGTGGCAGTAACCGAAAAAATCGGCATTTGACGACCGGCAGGAATTTTGCGCACACGCAGGTAAGATTTCGGGAGGTAAACGCCTGTCCCCTGTCCAGGAAGCGAAACCGTGGAAAACAGCCATGTCGGAAACTACCGATAAACGAATCGTTGAAGAGATGTGGACGGTCGCGCGCAATGAGCCGCTGACGCTTGCGGGGGTCGTGGCTTTCGGATATGTGGACCGGGAACGGTACAAGCGCCGCGTCGGAAATGTTATCCTGGGCCTGACGCTGGATTGCGATAAGCGAACCGACATCTGGTCGTATGAGCTGAGCATCGCTGATGCCGAAGGCGGCGTCCTGGATGATGAAGTCGTGAAATACTGGCTCAACGCCTTCTTTGGCCGCGAGTCTTTTCTGGCGGCGCGACGCGGCTTTTTCTGGGGTGGTGAGGCCCGCTACACCTTCCCCTTCAAAGGCCGCTGAGTTTTTTTTCCGTTACAGAGGAACTTTTCTGAAACTTTCCCGGCAGGACTCTGTCACAGCAACGGGTAAAGTACAGGGGGCGCGGAAAATAAGATTCCGCCAAGGTATGTTTCGTGTCTTCGAAATCCGGGTAAATGCGTCCGGATTTCATTCGAGCAGGCATCCCCAGCACCTTTCCCTGCCCTTCGGCGGCGCGGCGGCGGCGAGAAATCGCCGGTTTCGGGTCGGACGAAGGAATCCATCGGGCTGGTCACAAAGCGGCAAGCGTTTCCAAAGGAGGCGCAGTCGGAAAACACATCGGGCGGAAAACCGCGCACTTGAGGGAAGGTAACATGGCTACTTCCTCCAGGAGACGGCAGACCGAAAGGCGTGTTTACGGCGGCAAAACCGGCGGGGCCGCAACACCGCAGCGTGCCGATCCGGGTACGCGACGCCTGAAGTCGCACAACTCACAAGGAGGAAAGCATATGAAGAAAGCCTCGCTATTTGCGAGCGCTGCCGTGGCCTCCGTTGTCCTGGGAGCTGGCTCTGCGTTTGCGCAGGGTGGAGCAGCAGGCGGCGGTGGAGCGCAAGGGGGCGGCCCCTTCGCGGACGTTCCCACGGACCACTGGGCGTATAGCTCGGTGGACAGGCTCCAGAGAGAGGGCATCGTCATCGGGTATCCCGATGGCACCTACGGCGGACGGCGGGCTATGACCCGCTACGAGTTCGCGGTAGCTATCGCCCGCTTGCTGGAGAAGATCCCTGCCGGTGGCGACTTCGTCACTCGGGCCGATCTTGACCGGGCCATCGCGGGACTCGCGACCAAAGAGGAAGTGGATCAGATCCGCCGCCTCGTGAACGAGTTCCAGAATGAGCTGACCACGCTGGGCGTGGACCTGGATGCTGCTCGCCGCCGCATCGACGCGCTGGAAACCCGCGTCGGGCTGATCGAGCAGGAGTTGAAGCGCGTGCGGATCAGCGGTGCCGTGAACCTCATGGCCCGCACCAACTTCCGCCGGGGCAACAACCCGACGGGCGAATTCCTGGACTACGATGGCTACACCATCCGTGCGCCCCGCGCACGCACCGGTCTGTTCGGCGATGCGGCGAACACCTTCGCCGAAAGCCGCGTTCTCCACGACATCGACCTGGACATCAATGCCCGTCTGTCCGAAACGGCCACGGCCCGGTTGAAGCTGAACTTCGGCAACTACCTGCCGTTCCTGACCAGCGTCTCTTCGTTCGCGGGGAACCGCTCGGCAGCGGTCGGTCCGGTGAACCAGTCGCAGGAGCAGACGGTCTACATGGCGATGGTCGAAGCCCCGATTCGCCTGCCCGGCATTGGTGGTGTGAACCTTGCGGCGGGCCGCATTCCCGTGCAGTTCACGCCCTACACGCTCAAGCTGATTGACGTGGATTCGTACTTCGCCAACGACAAGACAGACCTGGGCGACATCCCCGTGGACGGCGTCAAGGGTGTCTTCAAGCTGGGTCCGGTCGGCATCACCGCGCTTGCGGCGAAGGTTGACCCGATCAAGTACGTGTCCAACATTCAGGGTGAACTCGGCCCCGATCAGCCTCGCGGTTACTCGCTCTTCGCGGGTGCCGGCTTCGCGCCCTTCCGGGGCGGCGGCTTCGGCGGCAACTTCGGCGGCGGCTTCGGTGGACGACCGCATCAGTCCTCGATCAGCCCGCAGGCTAACGGCGCGATGGGTGTAGAAAACATCGCCGCTCTGCGCCTCACCCTCGGCACCGGCTTCCTCGGTACCATCGGCGCGACCTTCATGGGCCTGGGCGGTACGCCTTCCACAGGCGGGCCGACCGGCAACCCGTTCAACCTGTCGGACTTCGACCGCGTCTACGTGTGGGGCGCGGATGTTAACGGCCAGCTTGGCCCGGTGGGCGTCACCGCCTCCTGGACCGAATCCGTTACGTCCGGTCAGGGCCGCGATCCGTTTGAGAACGAGATCTTCCGGGACGAGGACAACGAAGCTATCGACGTTGCCCTGAGCTACTCCACCGGCGCGCTGTCGCTGGCGGGCGGCTTCCGCGAGATCGACCCGTTCTTCGCCGCTCCGGGTTACTGGGGCAAACTGGGTTCCTGGACGAATCCCGTGGACATCACCGGGCCGTATGTTCGGGCGTCCTATGCGCTGGGTTCCGGCCTGACGCTCTTCGGCGAAGGTCACTTCTACGAAGGCACGGGCGATACCGCTACGCTTCCCACGGGCGGCGCGAGCGGTCTGGATGAGGACGACAAAGTCCGCAACTTCAAGCTCGGCTTGAAGTACGGCCTGACCTCCGCCTCGGCGGTGGACCTGGGCGCGGAGTGGACGGAGTACGACGTGCTGCGGGCCGGTGGCCCGGGTGCCGGGCGCGGAAAGCCCCGCGAGATATTCTACAATATCGGCTATGGCTTCTCGTTCAACCCGAGCACCTCGCTCAAGTTCCTCTATCAGGTCGTGGACTACGATGATGACCGGACCGGCTTCGATCCGACCAGTGGCGACGGCTCCGTTGCGGCGGCGCAGTTCTCCATCAAGTTCTAATCGAAAACGGTAAGCGAAAGAGCAAAATCCCCCGGCCAGATTGGCCGGGGGAATTTTTTGCTTTCTGAATCGGCCTCTCCCCCACGCCCTAACCTAAAGCAAAGGGCGTGGGGGAGAGGCTAACTCCGGGAAGACGAACGCAGCATTTGACGCAGTTCGGTCGGGTTGTTGGTTACCGCGAGCGCCTCGTCCAGCGTAATCGTCTTGCTGGTATGAAGTGCCTGAAGGGCCTGTTTCAAGGTGTTCATCCCGAAGTGCGACCCTTCCTTGATCGAAGTGTACAGTTCGCCAGTGTCGCCGTCCTCAAGCTGCTTTTTGATGGTCGGCGAAGTCGTCATCACCTCGACCGCAGGAACCCGCCCCACCCCGGTTGCGCGGTGGGCCAGACGCTGGGAAACGACACAGGACAGCGTACCGGCAATCTGAAGGCGCACTTGCTGCCGCTCGTGCGGGGCAAAGGCGTTCAAAATTCGGTCTATGGTTCCGACCGCGCTGACGGTGTGCAGAGTCGTAATTACCAAATGGCCTATTTCGGCGGCGCTCAGGGCGACGCGCATCGTATCCACGTCCCGCATCTCTCCGATAACGATAACGTCCGGTGTTTGGCGCATGATGCTGCGCAGGGCGGCGGCGAACGACTTCGTGTCGGAGCCGATCTCGCGCTGGCTGACGACCGAGTTCTTGTCCTCGAAGACGTATTCGATAGGGTCTTCGATGGTGACGATATTGGCCTGCCGCTGCTCCGCAATATAGTCTACCAGAGCGGCCATCGTCGTGCTTTTGCCCGATCCGGTCGGGCCGGTAACGATAATCAGCCCCTGCGGCAACTGCGCTACGTCTTTCAGCACCTTCGGCAAAAGTAGATCGTCCATACTGTAGGGGCGCAGCGGGATGATCCGCAGCACCGCCCCAATAGCCCCGCGCTGAAGAAACAGGTTAGTGCGCACTCGCACCAGACCGGCCACGGTAAAGACCACGTCGACTTCGTTCTGATCGAGTAAAGACTGCATCATTTCTTCGGCGGTCTTCTCTTCTTCCAAAGCCGCATCGCCGAACCGAATCAGGTTATCCCGTGTTGCTGAATACAGAATCGACATTGCAAGTTCGTGCATGTCCCCCGGAGACAGCGTCCCGACATCGGAGCGCACCTGAATGCGCCCATCCACCCGCAGCGACGGCGGCGCGTCGGCCTTTAGAATCAGGTCGGAGGCGCGCGCCTGCATGGCGATTTCTAAAAGTTCGTGAATACTTTTCATGAAATATGGCTTATCTTCTCGTACTTCGCTCTGGATTGCAACGGTTTGGCGCAGGAGTGCGGAACCCGTGGAGAATAGCTCTACGCTTGTCTGCTTGTGTCGATGGGTTCGCTTGTAAACCACCTGCCGCCATGTGATAATACTACGGTATAGAGTGGGGAAACGCACCCGCTGTTGCATATTTTTCCACACGCCGACCCATCCACCAAGGATTAAGCATGGATACGAGCGACTTCCGCAATGGCATCTCCATTATTTTAGACAATGATATCTTCACAATTGTTGAGTTCCAGCATGTAAAGCCCGGCAAAGGCGGAGCCTTTGTCCGCACGAAGCTGAGGAATCTCCGTACCGGTTCCAACGTCGATAAAACTTTTCGGGCCGGTGAGCGGATGGATCAAGCCATTTTAGAGCGCAAACCCATGCAGTACCTGTATAATGCCGATGGCGAATACTTTTTGATGGATATGGAAACCTTTGAGCAGATTAGTATCCCTCAGGCCAAAATCGGTGCGCAGGCCAAGTATCTTCGCGAAAACATGGACGTTCAGGTCGTGCTGCACCGCGACAGCGTCATCGGGGTGAGCGTTTCTGATTTTGTTGAGCTTTCGGTCGTGGAAACAGATCCCGGCGTACGTGGGGATACCGCGTCCGGCGGTTCGAAACCGGCAACTGTGGAAGGAGGCGCAGTCGTTCAGGTTCCTTTTTTCGTTAACGTAGGCGATAAGATCAAAATAGACACACGCTCCGACCAATACTTAGAACGAGTCAAGTAGGGGTTCGGATAGACACCGCCGCGTAGGGCGGGTCAGGAGGTCGCTTTGGGTACTGTGGCATCAGCTCGAGGGCGTCAATTACTGTTCGGACCTGCCGTGTACGGTATGGCCGTTACGATTCTTCGCATCACTCTCGTGGTGGGTGGTCTTGCTGCCGCCTACCTTCTCTATGGACTTCTTTCCGGTGAACTGGGCAGGTTCAAGATGCTGCCCCGCCCGGACCGTCTGCGTATTCTTGCCAATATCTCCTTCGCCCAGACCGTGCTGAGCTGGAGCTTTTTCGTTGCCGCCCTGATGGCCGCTTATGTGTACTTCATGGAAGACACAATCGGCTATATTCTGGTCGGAGTGGGCGCTCTGCTTTACGTGGGTGTTCCCTTTCTCTTCGCCTACTTCGGCGACAGCCTGACCCTGGTTCGCAACGCTGCGACGGCACACGCGCTGGCTTCGTTTCCTAAGGCGGCGTGGGGGTTTTTGATCTGGGGTGGCTTGCTGATTACCTACGACGTTGCCGTAAAGCTGGTGGACGGCGTGCAAAGTCGCCCGCTCAGCCGCGATACGCTTCAGTACGGTACGGACGCCGCTATTGAGAAGCGGCCACTTCGGCTGGCGCTCCTGGGCAAATGCTGGGAAGGCCGTTTTTGCCGTGACTTTATCCGCGTGCATTGCCCGATCTTCCAGTCGCGCAAGGCCTGCTGGCGGGTGAAGCGAGGCTGTTATTGCGAAGGCGATATTGTTACCAATGCCGCCCTCAAGATGTCCGGTAAGCCGCTTCAAATGGCACCGGACGCGCGCTACAACTTCGCCAACGACCCGGCGCCCACGCCGCGCAAGGTTGAGTTGACGCCTTCCGAAAAGCGGGAGCGCTGCCGCCAGTGCGTGATCTACAACGACCACCAGCGGCAAAAATACCAGATCGTCATGCCTCTGGTAATTGTCGGAGTGATTGCGCTGGCCATTTTAAACGGGGTATTGCTGCGCGAATATCTGCGAATGGGCCTGGGCGGAATCGAGACGGTGATGGGCCGCTTCTCCTTCGGTGAAGCCGCCATCGGCGGCATCTCCTGGAAGCTGGGCAAGCCGTCACAGACGGTGGAGTGGGTGATGATTGCCGCCTTCACCACGATGGCTATTGCCAAGGCCCTGCAGACACTGGAGTGGGCGATCTTCAAGCTGAAAGTGTGATTCGAGAGGCGCGATTGAACTATAGCCAGATAGAAGAGTTCGTGACAGTGCTGCGTGATTCAAAGCTCGCAGAGATCGAGGTACGGCAGGGGGACGCGGCGCTTCGCCTGCGCCGCGCCCCCCGCCGGTCCGCCCCGGCACGACCGGTGACGACAGCGGTCCCGGAAGACACTACTGCACCGACCAGGGCGCAGGAGCCGCCAGCTACGGCTCCGCTGGTTCGCGTTACGGCAACTCTCGTCGGCGTCTTCCACTGCCCGCGCGAACCTTTGACCATAGGGGATCGCGTGACGGAGCAGCAGGTCCTGGGGCATATAGAGTCCATGCGGCTGATGAATGAATGTTTCGCCCCAGCGACCGGAACGATTACTGCGGTGCTTGTGGAAGACGGGCAGCCGGTAGAGTACGGCCAGACGCTGTTTGAGATTGCGGGCGAGGCGAAAGGAGCCGAATCATGACACGAGCAAAAACCAGCCGCTCCGGCTTCGGGTTGATTGAAATCCTTGTCGTCATCGTTATTATCTCGATCCTGGCGGTCATCCTTATTCCGCGCCTGACCGGCGGCGGCAAGGACGCGGTGGGGCGTAAGGTGCCTGCTCCACGTGAGCGAGCGCAGCAGGTCGCCGGCAGCGCCTACGTCGCACAGATAAACCAGGCGATTTCGATGTATCGCATGGACAACGACGGCCAAAACCCGCAAAGCCTTCAGGACCTGAAACGCTACGGCGTCACCGACGAGATGCTGGTTGATCAGGTAACGAAGCAGCCTCTCCCCTACGACCCGACCATGGGCACGCTGCGCCTTCCCGGCGGCGGCAGCGGCGGCGGTGCTGGCGGAACCGGGCTGCCGCAGGTGCCCGGCTTTTAAGACAAAATACACACCCGGAAACGGTTCCCTTTGTTCAAGAAAATCCTGATTGCCAATCGCGGCGAAATCGCGGTTCGCATTATCCGCGCCTGCCGCGAGATGAATATCGCAACGGTTGCCGTCTATTCTGAAGCGGACGCCGACTCTCTACCGGTTCACCTGGCTGATGAAAAAATCTGCATCGGTCCCGGCCCGTCCAAAGATTCCTACTTTAACATCCCCAACATCGTCAGCGCCGCCCTGATCACGGGCGCGGAGGCTATTCATCCCGGCTACGGCTTTCTGTCGGAAAATGCCTCCTTTGCGGAGGTATGCGCGGCCTGCGGCATCAAGTTTATCGGCCCCTCTCCCGATGCTATCGAGCGCATGGGCGATAAGGCCACAGCGCGCGAAACCATGCAAAAGGCCAAGGTGCCTATTGTGCCCGGCTCCGACGGCATTCTGGCGAACGAAACTGAGGCGCTGCGCGTGGCCGGACGCATCGGCTACCCGGTGGTCGTCAAGGCGACGGCAGGCGGCGGCGGGCGAGGTATTCGTGTCGTAGAGGATGAAGAAGAGTTGGTGCGCGTCCTCAAGGTGGCGCAGGCCGAAGCTGCCGCCTCCTTTGGTAACGCTGATGTTTATCTGGAGAAATACATTCGCGACATGCGCCATATCGAGGTGCAGGTGCTTTTCGATGAGCACGGCCACGGCATTCATCTGGGGGAGCGCGAATGCAGCCTGCAAACCGTCCGTCACCAGAAGGTAGTCGAGGAAGCGCCCTCGGCGACGCTGACACCGGCACTGCGCAGGCGAATCGGCGAAGCGGCGGTGCGCGCCGCCAAAGCGGTCGGTTACGCGAATGCGGGAACGGTGGAGTTCATCTTCACACCGGACGAAAACTTTTACTTCATGGAGATGAACACCCGCATTCAGGTGGAGCACCCGGTCACTGAGGCGGTCACCGGCATAGACCTGGTGCGCTGGCAGATACGCATCGCCGCCGGTGAAGCGCTGACCCTGCATCAAAAAGAGATCGTGTGGAACGGCCACTCCATCGAATGCCGTGTTACCGCGCAGGACCCGCAGAAAGGCTTTGCGCCCGCCGCCGGAACCCTGTCCCAGGTGCGCTTCCCAGGTGGCCTGGGGGTTCGTGTGGATACGCAGATCTACGGGGGCTATACCGTGCCGCCGTTTTATGATTCTAACCTCGCGAAGGTGATCGTGTGGGCACCCGACCGCACGGAAGCGATTGCGCGTATGCGTCGCTGCCTTCAAGAGTTCGAGATCGAAGGCAGCCCGACCAACATCCCCTTTTTGCAGCGCATCCTGGAGGATGAGCGTTACATTGAGAATGCCGTTTCCACGGCGTTTCTGCCCCGGTTGATGGAAGAGGCGGGCCTGGCGATATAGCAGCAGCAAAGTGGCTGCTGCCCGCCTGCCGGTTTTCCCGGACGACATTCTGCCCCTGCCCAAACTCAACCGACGCCGCTTAACGGGTTTAACGGAGGGTACAATGAACGAGTGGGAAAATCGTCTTGCGGCCTGGTGGGGGAAACATCGGGGACGAACGCTTGGCCTTTTGGCAGGGTTCGTTCTTGCCTGGATCGTTTTACGCATCGGTCTGGGCGCCGCGCTCATCATTGCGGTTTTTCTGTATCTCGGCTACTCCTTCGGTGGCTCCTTCGACCCGGAATGACGCATCATCATGAGTAAGACAACATCACTGCGACGGGTGGCGCGCGAGCGGGCACTGCAAGTCCTTTACACGGTGGAGGTGGGCAAGCAGACGGCGGAAGAGGCATTCGTGGAGGCGGCGGAGAATCCCGAATGGGATGAGAAGGCTTCCGAATTTGCGCAGGCTCTGGTGGCGGCGACGCTGCGTAATCAGAAAGAGATAGACGCCACACTTGACCGCCTGGCGACCGGCTTCCCTATCGAGCGGCAAACCGTGGTGGATCGCAACATCCTGCGTATGGCCGCCGCCGAGATATTGTACCGCGCCTCGGATGCTCCGCCGGGCGTGGTCGTAAACGAAGCCGTGGAACTGGCAAAAAAGTTCAGCACCGGCGAGTCGGGGCGCTTCGTCAACGGCGTCCTGGGAACGCTGGTGCGCGAGATGGACAAGAGGGGCAACGGCGGCGGTGACGCAGGAGACTCGAACGCGGATGAGCAGCAGCCCGGCCCGTAGCAACCCCGTGATTCTGGACGGTACGGCGACGGCAAAAACGATCCGCGCCGAGGTGGCACACCGCGCGGCAGTTCTAAAAACACAGCACGGCGTCACCGTGGGTCTGGCAGCCGTCCTCGCAGGTGACAATCCGGCCTCCGTTACCTACGTCGCCATGAAGCGGCGCGCCTGCGCCAGAGCGGGCATCCATTCGGTTTCCCGTGAATTTCCCTCGGATGCCACGCAGCAGCAGGTCATGGACGCCGTGCGCGAACTGAACGCCGACCCGAACATCCATGGGATTCTGGTCCAGCATCCCCTGCCCTCCGGTATGGACGAATATGCCATCCTGGCCGCCGTCGCGCCGGAAAAGGACGTAGACGGCATCGGGCGCGGGTCGCTGGGCGATCTGGTGAAGGGCGAGGCCGCCTTTGTCGCCTGCACCCCGGCGGGAATGGTTGAGCTGCTCGACCGGTACGAACTGCCCATTGAAGGGAAGCACGCCGTCGTTATTGGCCGCTCGGTGATTTTGGGCAAGCCGATGGCGCTTCTGCTGCTGAACCGTAACGCCACCGTCACCGTGTGCCACTCCAAAACCCGCAATCTGGCCGACATCACCCGGCAGGCCGATATACTGGTGGCCGCCGTCGGGCGGCCCGAAATGATTACCGGCGATATGCTCAAACCGGGTGCGGTGGTGCTGGACGCCGGATATAACCGCGTACCCGGACGCGATCACGATGTGGGCGACTGCGATTTCGCCTCCTGCGCTCGCGTCGCCTCGGCCATCACCCCGGTTCCCGGCGGCGTCGGCCCGATGACCATTGCTCTCCTGCTCGCCAATACCGTAAAGGCGGCGGAGAGTAGCGTACGGCGCAGCACCACGACGGGCGCGCTATGAGCACGAGCGTAAGCGCAGGCGCGGTGTTCGACTTTACCGGCTATGTGGCGGCGCGGCTGCGTCTGGTTCAGGACGGCCTGGAGCGATACACGCCGCATGCTTCCGTTCCCCCCGCTTCGCTGCACGAGGCCATGCGCTATTCCCTGTTCTGCGGCGGCAAGCGGATTCGCCCCCTGCTCTGCATTGCCAGCGCTGAAGCGGTCGGCGGGAGCGCCGAAGCCATCCTGCCCACGGCATGCGCTCTGGAGATGGTCCATACTTTCTCGCTCATTCACGACGATCTGCCCGCCATCGACGATGACGACTTCCGGCGGGGCGCGCCGACCGCCCATAAGAAATTTGGCGAAGCGATGGCAATTCTTGCGGGGGATGCGTTGCATACTCTGGCTTTTGGCACCATCACCCGCTATCAGAGCGGGGATCCCGCTTTGTTGCTGCGAGTCGTTTCGCTGATTGCGGATGCCTCGGGAACGATGGGTATGGTCGGAGGGCAGGTGGACGACATCTTTTACGAGGGCAAAGCGGTGGATGCCGCCACCCTGCGCAATATCCACGAGCGTAAAACCGGCGCGCTGCTGCATGCGGCCATTCTTTCCGGCGCATGGCTCGCGGGTGCGGGGGTAGCGCAGGAAAAGGCGCTGCGCGAATACGGGGAGCATATCGGCCTGGCTTTCCAGATCGTGGACGACATTCTCGATGTTACCGGCGATGATGCCAAACTGGGCAAGCAGACCGGATCGGATCAGAAGAACGAAAAGGCGACCTATCCACGCGTCTTCGGTCTGGAAGATTCGTTCCGCCTCGCTCGTGAAGCATCGGAGGCGGCACTTTCGGCATTATCCCCTCTCGACCATCGGGCGGAACCTCTCCGCGCCTTCGCCCGCTATATTGTAGAACGCGAAATGTAAGCAAGCCTAAGAAAAAAGAAAACCAGGGGAGCAGCGCCCCCTGGTTTTTTGCGTTTGGCGGCGAGGTGAACCCTTCAGCCACCAAGCTTCCCCCTGGTTCGGCGTTTGGACGACCGGCGTCAGGAGCCTTCGCCGATTCGCGGCTTTGCTATCCGACCCGTCGCAAACTGTCTCTATATTCTGAAAATAAAAAGACTGCTCCCACGAAACTACGTAACTTTTCGTAGTTTCCAGGCGTCTTATATACGAAAAATTTCGTAGAAAGGCCCGCCAGTATCGATAAAGATACTGCGAAAGGAGCGTCCCATGCTGATTCGCCTCTATCTCACCGCCCTGATCGCTTTTGTTCTGTTTCTGCTCGCTGCGTGCCGCTGGCAGGGCGCAAAGGAGATACCTGAACGAATGGGAAACTTTACCGGCGAGCAGTTTTTAGACAGGGCGGCGCGGCTGACCGAAAAGCTTGGCCCGAAGGCGGCGGCAGGAATGGAATGGACCCTTTCTGCTCAAAGCTACTGTGACCGCCACGGCGAGATCATTGATGTCTGCACCGTCTCTGGCATAGACAGCGCCAGCAGTTCGAAGTTCATGGTTATATTCGATGTCGATACGGGTGCTCTTCTGCGGCTGACCTGTGCGGTTCGCGGGCGAGGGGACGATGAGGGGCAGATACGCCGCCCGAGCGAGGCGGTGGAAACGGCGTACTACTGGCTGGACATTCTGGGAGCCGAAGCAGAGCGCTCCTCCCGTGGCGTTACCGACGGGGTGAGGAAAGTCGGCAGAACCTGGTATGTTCAGTGGCGGTCGGGCAGTTCCCGCGCAGTGGTGGGGATCGATGCGCACACGGGGAATCTGAAACTGCTCCGCCGCCACCACCGCCGCCCAGCAAGCAGCAGTGTCTCGCTAACGTCCTCATTATGAACCGGAATCTGCCGCGACCACGCGGCAGGCGGCGCGCCTAATTGTACGCGCCGCCGCCGATAAGCTTGACCCGACCGTCTTCTTTGGGCGAGATGACGCCGTTCCGGCGAATATAGTCCACCACAATATCCAGGCGCTTGCGGCCCGTGTCCACCCCATCCAGAGCGTAGGGTTTTAAGACGCGCGTAAAGTAGTAGGACGAGGCCGCTCCGGTATAAACACGGTCATCTTCAACCGGCTGGCCATTGACGGTGGCGCTTACGAGGTTCCATGCGCTGCGCTGCTGGCCGGGCGTGGTCTGCGGCTGGCGGCGCAGCTCATAGCGCAGCGTCGCCGACGTGGCCGGGCGCGTTTCGATCAGCGCGCGCTTTAGCTCGGAACCCTTTATCTTAAAGGTGTAGATGGTGTTGCCGAAGGGCAGCATCGTCACCACATCGGCCATCGTGATCGGGCCTCGGGCAATCGGGGCACGGACGCCGCCGAAGTTTTCCAGTTCGATCTCCGTGCCGAATGCCTCACGCACGGCATCCGTGACCAGGTAGTAGTTCGTCGGGTCCAGGCCGTCTACCTCGGAGAAATCCGCCGCCGCCTGCCCGATAACCGGCGTGTACTTGTCTTTGATACGGTCCCAATAGCTCGCTACCGTCCGGGCGACCCTGGTGTCTTCCGCATACTGTCCCGTCACCGGAACCAGACCCGCCGCGTAACCGGTCACACGCCAATCCTGGTTCTGTCCCTCTGTCACGGTCACATCGAGGCGGCCCAATTCGCCGACCCATTGATGCGCCTGCACGATGATCGTTCCCTTCGGGTCGTTCGGCCCCGGATTATCGGCCAGCACATACACGCCGCGCGGAAGGCGCGTGTGCGAATGTCCCCCCACCATGATGTCGATACCCGGTACCGTGCGCGCGATCTGCCGGTCCACATCCAGCCCATTGTGCGCCACCATTACCACCAGGTCGGCTTCCCGGCGAAGCTTCGGCACCAGTTCACGCGCCACTTCGATGGGATCGCGCATGCGAAACGCTTCTTCGACTGCCTTATACGTGCGGGAAGAGTAGGTAGTCAGGCCGAAAACGGCCACCTTCAGGCCGTCCCAGTTGGCAATGGTATAAGGCGGCAACGGCGTCCTGTCGCTGTTCTTTTCGTAGACATTGGCAAGCAGGTACGGGAACTTCACCAACTGTGTCAGCTCCTGAAACTGCTTCGCCGTCATATTGAAATCGTGATTTCCCGGCACTGCGTAGTCGTAACCGGCTCCATTCATGGCGTCGTAGTCCGCCTTGCCGAGGAACTCCGTGGAGAACGGCGTGCCGTCCATACAGTCCCCGGCATCGAACAGGTAAACGTTTTTTTCACGGGCGCGTATCTGCTTGATAAGCGTCGCGCGCCGGGCGATCCCCCCAATGTTCTTGCGAACCGGCATCTGCGCTACGTCATCCTGCGGGGAAACGCGATCCGGGTACGAAAACGGCAGCAGATGCCCGTGCTGGTCGTTGGAGTGCAGCACGACGAACCGCTTCATGTCGCCCGGCTTGGCGGCAAGCGGCGCGGAGATTGTCAGGAAAACGAGCGCCGACCAGAGCGCGGCGCGGCGGCGGTGAAAGCAATGGAGCACAGGAATACCCTCGTCTACGCGGTGGCGGCTATGCGCGCCTTGTGTATTATATCTCATTCAGCGGCGCGGCTCAGCCCAGAAAACTGAAATCATGGATGATGCCCCGGCTTGTCAGCCAGCCGCGTATCTGGTCAAAAAGCGCGCGGTCATAGCCGACGCGAACCTCGCAGGCTCGAGTAATTAAGTCGACGCCGTATTCCGCGCGGCCCACTCCAAGCGCCTTTACCATCTCTTGCGCGATGGCCTCAGGCGAGCGGTCGTTCTCATAGGAGATGAAGACAACCAGTTCGCGAGGCAGGCCAGAGGAGGTCGTCATTTCCAGGGTTCCGGGAAGACGGAGACATAGCGCGTGCTCTGGCGGGGTTCGGCCAGCAGCGGCACCACGGCGTCCCGCCACTCCAGATAGTGCGGCGTCTGCTGGTGCGCGGCGAAATCCTCCGGGGAGTGATACACTTCGTACAAAAAGAACTGCTCCGGCTCGCCCTCCCCCGGCGGTGTCGCCGCCCGCAGAACGTCGAAGCGCAGGTTCCCCGTCTCCCGGCGGCTTCCCTCATGATTCCCGCGAATCAGTTCGATAAACGCCTCTCCCTGCCCCGGCAGCACCTTCACCGGTACGCAAACCACATACATAATTCATCCTTTCGCCGCACCCGGCGGTTCGGGGGCAATGCCGTAGAAGGCATGGGGCATACCCGCGCCGTTCGCCCAGCGCTGATTACCGTAGTCAAAATGCCACCACTCGCCGCGGTAGGCCGTGAAGCCCGCCCCGGTCATGGCGTGGAACAGCAGGCGGCGGTTGGTCGTGAACGGCTCCGCCGGGTGTTCTTCGAAATAACGCATCGCCGAGGCCGGGGCGGCCTCATCATACGCCGTGCCCATCGGCAGTTGCGCGCCGTCTGCGTCTATCAGGCAAAGATCGACTGCCCCGCCGGTTCGATGCGGCGGCGGGCGCAGTGGGTCGCCGGTCGGCGAAGCGACAAACTCCCCCACCCGGCGCGCAATCTCGGCTTCGGACAAATCCGCGTGCGCTGCCGCTGTCTCGGCCCAGAAATGGTCGTACAAAAACTGCTGCACGGATAAAGGCCGGAAGCCATCCAGGACGAGCAGTTCGACGCCGGGCGGTAGCGCCCGCGCCGCCCGCAGCAGCCGCTCGCGCACGCCCGAACGCACGCAGACAATCGTGGGCGCATTGGGAATGCCCATCGCGGCATACTGCGCCCGCGCCCGAAGCCGCTCGCCGTTTGTGACAGCAACGAGCGGCTCGCCGTTTTCCTGAATCGGCAGGCGGCCCCAATTGGGCGGCTCGGAAAGCGGCGGAATGGCTGCGTTCAGGCCGGGTTCTCCGCGTGCGCCGCCCATTGCAGACCGCGCGTACAAATTTCCAGCACCTCCGGCTGCGCGACGACGTTGGCGACATGGCCGAGTGAGCAGTAAAAGACGCGCCCCTCGCCGTAGTACTTCGTCCAGACAACCGGCATGTCGAACTCGCCGTTCTTGACATGCGGACCGTCCGCCGTCGGGAAGCGGGTTGTCGCCAGCACCTGCACGGCGGGATCGACGTGCATATAATACTGCTCCGACTTGACGCCGAACTCCGCCGGGCTGGTCTGCATGATGAAATGGTCGGGCTGGGTGATCTTGACCGTGTACTCGACGCCGTCGTTGCCGGGGTGCGCCACCCACTGCCCGCCGGTCATGAACTGGTATTCGGTCGCCTCGCGGAACGAGTCACACATCCCGCCGTGGCAGCCGCCGATTCCGACGCCGCTCCTGACCGCCTCCAGCAGCGGCTTCAGTTGATCGTTGCTGATCTTGCCCATCGTCCAGATCGGTACGATCAGGTCGAGGCTTTTCAGCTTTTCGACGTCCAGAAAAGCGTCCAGCGTATCCGACACTTCAGTCGAAAAGCCGCTGCGTTCCAGCGCCTCTTTAAAAATACCGGCGACCTGCTCCGGTTCATGCCCGTTCCAGCCGCCCCACACGATCAGGGCTTTCTTATCCGCCATCGTCAACACCACTCCTTTACCGGGCCGGTGGTGGCCCTCCCTCCTGCATTCGACGCTGCCCGCCCCATCTCCTACCTGACCCGAATTGACCATCGCGGATGCGGGCCGGTTCTTACGACCACGGGACAGGGGAAAAGCATGTTATCATGCCATGATTGAAGCGAGACAGCAGCAACATAGTCCTCAGTTAAGCTGGTCTTGAAATAACGAGCTTGTGACGGTATCCTGGCGGCATGAGCCAGAAACTGTACGTCCGACTTTCGCAAGAAGAGCGCGCCGCTCTGGAAAAGATGACCCGCAGCGGCATCGGCAAAGCCCGTGAGATAACCCGCGCCCGCATCCTGCTGCTGGCGGATCGGAACCAGCCGGATTGGAAGACGCAGGCGCAGATTGCCGAGGCGGTGGGCGTCTGGCCCGTCACCGTGTCGCGCACCTGCCGTCGTTTCGTTCTGGAAGGGAAGTCGGCGCTGCGAGAAAGACCAAGGCCAGGGCAGGTTCCCAAGATAACTGGTGATGTCGAAGCAAATCTGCTCTTGCTGGCTTGCTCCGAAACCGCCTACCGGTAAGGCGCGCTGGACGATGCGGATGCTGCGCGACGAGTTGATTCGGCTGGAGGTGGTGGAGGACATCTCGCATGTGGCGGTCCACCAGGCGCTGAAAAAAACGAAGTCAAGCCGTGGCGCGTAAAGAGCTGGTGCGTTCCCAAAGCCAGTGCTCGCTTTGTTGCCAAGATGGAGGACGTGCTGGATGTCTATGCCAGGCCCTATGACCCGCTGCGCCCGGTGGTCTGTTTGGACGAGAAGAGCAAGGAACTGCATGGGCAGCTTCGTCATCCGTTGCTTACCGAGCCGGGACAAGTGCGCCGGGAGGATAGCGAGTACGTCAGAAACGGCACGGCCAATCTGTTTCTGTGGGTCGAGCCACTGGCGGGAAGGCGCGGCGTCTGTGTCACCGACCGGCGCTGCGCCACTGACTTTGCAGAAATGCTGCGGCACCTTTTCGGATAATGTCTACGCCGCTGTGGAGAAGATCATTCTTGTGGTGGACAACCTGAACACGCACGGCCCGCAGAGCCTGTACGAGACATTCATTCCTGAGCAGGCACATCGTCTTGCCCGCCGGTTCGAATGGCACTATACGCCGGAGCACGGAAGCTGGCTCAACATCGCTGAGTGTGAACTGTCGGTGCTGGAGCGGCAATGTCTGAATCGGCGTATTGCGGACAGGCAGACGCTGGAGCGGGAAGTTGCTGCCTGGGAAGAGGCGCGCAATGGCGCTGCCACCGTGGTTCGCTGGCAGTTCACCACGGCAGACGCTCGAATCAAGTTGCGCCGACTGTATCCACAGATTCATAAAGATTCAGCTTAACTAAGGAATAGTCTTAATCCGTTAAATCGTGATGAGCCGGCCTGCAAAGGAGATTCCGATGATAAAGCATCTTACAGTTGTCGTAACTTTGTTCTGGCTCCCCATAGCCACGGCGCTGCCCGCCCTGGCCCAAACGCCTCCCGCTCCGCCGCCTGCGGTCGTTACCGAAGCGCAGCGATTCGCCCTGGTCGCCGGAAGAACCCTGACCGGGGAGCCGCAGGAGTGGGACACCCGCACCGACGAGCGAACCGGCCACATCGTGTGGGCCATGCGCTGGCGACCCGACACGACCAGCCCGCTGACGGTGGAAGTTAAGGTAAACGAGCAGACGGGCAAAGCGGTTGACTACGACGATATGTTGGTTTCTGCCGCCGCCACTGCCGCCTACCAATCCGGGCAGACAGTTACAGTGACCCAGGAACAGGCGGTGGCGAAATTGGATGCACTGCTTGCCGGTCTGCCTGTAACGCCCGGCGATTGGCGGCTCCAGACGGCGGAACTTGAATCGCATATCCAGAATGACGGCAGCCCCGGTCAACCCTATTGGTTTGTCAGCAAACGACGGTACTTTGATGGAGTGCCTGTGTTCCCTCTCCAGCGGCGCACATATCAATCCTTACAGCGGTGCTATTGATGGGTGGTACATCGAGGACAACGCCGTTTTGGTTCCGCCGACCGGCCCGCAGATTACCCAGCAACAAGCGCAGCGAATTGCCTACAACACCGTCACCCAACTCACTGGGCTTTCCGGCACCCTGGTGCAAAATGGGCCGATGTGGGAGACCCTGAGTAACAGCACCACGCTGGCCCGATTACAGTATGGTTTCGGCTATGAAACGCCGGAAGTGACCATCCCTGCCCCCGATCCAGAGTATCCGGACGAGAGTTGGACGGGAAAGATATTCGTCGGCGTGTCCGTGGACGCTGAAACCGGCGAGGTGTTGAGCGCGCGGTAACGGGGGGTCGACGGGCGCTGCTCCAATACGCCTGTGGAAGCCTTCTCCCGCCTGGCGCTGCTGAATGAATTGACCAAAGACCACCAGAACGACCCGCTGGCGCTGGCGCTGGCAAGCGGCAAGTCGGCCAAAGCGCGGGAGCCGAGCAAGGCGGCGCAGCGATTCACGCGGCAGGTGAACGGTAAGCTGGTGCCATTCGCGCTGAATGTCGAGAAGCGCCGTCTGACCTGGGAGGTGAAACCGGGCGAGTGGTCGGGTGTGGCGCTTGCGGGCACGCGCGGACGAGAATTGGCCTCGTGGCTGGAAAAGGCTGTCTCACAAGCGCGCTGATTACGGTCTCATCTTCTCTCCCATAACGCCGCGTTCCTTGACAGCCGCAGGTTGCGGCAGAACAAGAACGCGGCGTTTTTCCTGCTTCCCCACGGATGACGCCGCGCTTGCTTGACAGACCCCCGACCCTACGCTACACTGATACGATTTTCAGACGGTTTCGAACGCGCCCGGCAGGTGTGGCGCGGCGGAAAGGAACGGGACGATGCGGCTTTGCGTAATCACAGATGAGATTTCCCAGGACCTGGGCCACGCGCTTGATGTGATGCGCGAATACGGATGCACGGACGCGGAACTGCGTAACATCTACGGCAAATATGTCGTGGATGCGGATGCGGACGATCTGGCAAAGGCAAAAGCTGAGCTGACGCGGCGCAACATGACGGTGCCCTGCATTGACACGCCGTTCTTCAAGTGTGAGCTGCACAGCAGCAGCGGAAGCGATGCGACCGGGGCCACGCACGGAGCGCGCGAGCGGACGATGGACGAGCAGATGCATCTGCTTCAGCGTTCGATTGATCTGTGCAAGCAGTTCGACGCGCCGTTCATTCGCATTTTTTCGTTCTGGCGGCGCGGCCCGCTGACGCCGGACGTGGAGGAGCAGATCGCCGCCGCGCTGGTTCCGCCGGTCGAGGTTGCGGAGCGCGCGCGGGTGTGACGCTTCTGCTGGAAAACGAGCACGCCTGTTATCTGGGCACGGGCAAGGAGACGGCGCGTCGTCGAGATGGTCGGTTCACCCGCCTTGAAGATGGTGTGATCCCGGCAACGCATTCATGGCCGGGGAGCAGCCGTATCCATCCGGATACGAGGCCGCCGCGCCGCATATAGCGCATGTGCATATCAAGGACGCCCGCGCCACCGACGACGGCAAGCTGCGTTGGACGGTGGTAGGCGATGGCGAGATCGATTATGCCGGTCATTTTGCCGCGCTTAAAAAATGCCGGATACACGGGAGCGGTTTCTCTGGAAACGCATTTCAAGGCTCCCAGCGGCGATCCGGAAGAGTCCTCGCGGCTGTGCCTGGCGGGGCTGAGGCGTCTGATAAACGCGGCTTGATTTTGTAGATGGCGGGAAGCGGGCGATTGGGATTTTGCCCGCGACAGGAGAAGTACCACTGATGTCGTTGATGGGAATGCGCCGCTTCTTCACGAAGTTCGGCCCCTTCGTTTACGTTCCGCTCGTGCTCGCCTTTGCCGTCGGCGGCTTCGTCGGGCTGGGTTCTTATCTGTTCGGCGACTCCACGCAGGCGCAGTCGAATGAGCCGCCGGTTGCCAGCATCGGCGACATGCAGGTTACTGCTGCCTCGCTGGACCAGCAGCTTAATGAGGTCATGCAGCAGCAAGGGCAGATGATGGGCAATCCGTCACCGGCAGAACGGCCCCGCCTGCGCCTGATGATTCTCGACCAATACAAGCAGATGCAGGCGCTGGCCCAGGCCGCAAAACAGGCCGGCATTACTGTCAGCGACGCCGAAATCGAGCGGGCGCGCAACGAGCAGTGCGCAGCAGCGCCCCCAGATAATCTCCCGGCTTGGATTGAACGAAAAAGCCACCGACCGCGAAATCGATGCCGCCTTCGCCAAGTTCGACGCCAACTATTCGGTGCGTGCGCTGAAGGAAGGGGTGCCTGAAGAGCGGCTGCGCAATCAGATTTATTTTCAGAAGCTTCAGGATAAGTTCAAAGCGGAGGCCCGCGCGGCGGCGAACCCGGACCAGGTTCGCAAGGCCCTTTCCGATATCAAAGTCCGGCATATTCTGGTCAAGTTCGGTGAAGGCGCTCTGCCTGAGGCGCAGGCTCGCGCCAAGGCTCAGAAACTTCTGGATGCCGTGAAGGCGAACCCGGCCCAGATGGCCGACCTGGCCCGCAAAAACAGCGATGATGAAGGATCGAAAGCCAGCGGCGGCATGTACGACTGGCCGCCCAGCCAGCGCGCCAGCATCGTCGCTCCCTTCCGCGAGGCGATGATGGCGACCAAACCGGGCGAGACGTACCCGGAACTGGTTCGGGTTTCCAATCCGCCCCCGGCTATTCCGGCTTTCATATCGTCCGTGTGGAAGAGGTCAAGCAAGGTAAAGAATTCCCCAAAGACTTCGACAAGCAGACGCAAAAGTATGTGGAAGAACAGGTAAATAATGTGGCGTCGCAGAAGGCCCAGGACGCTGTTGTCGCGGCCCTGCCCGGCGTCAAGATGACGCTGTCCGACCCGATGCTGCGGGCCGCACAGCTTCAAATGGAGGCGGATAACGCGCAAGCCGACAAGCAAGCGCGTGAAGCTAAGCTGAACGCGGCCTGGCGGAGCTTGCCAAAGTGAAAGCTACCGATGACGGTTCGGTCCTGTTTCAGCGGGCGGCTATCTACGAGGCACTGGGCAAAACGGCAGAGGCCATTGCCGCCTACAAGGAGGCCCTTTCCTTCGACCGCTCCCTGAGCACCCGGCTTGCACTCGCACGCCTCTACTCACAGCAGAAGGACACGAAAGCAGCCGTTGCGGAGCTTCAGGAAGCGGAAAAGGTCGTTTACAGCGACATCAGCAGCCAAGTTCAAATAGCCGAGCTATACCGGCAGGCGGGCCGCAAGGACCTGGCCGCCGCCGCCAATAAGAAGGTGCAGGAGATGCTGAAGCGGCAGGCGGAGATGAGCCAGGGCGGCGCGGCGGGCGCAAATATTCCTCTTCCCGCTGCCGCGCCGGATAAGCCCAAGGCGGGTGGCTAAGAATGCGGTTGAGAGTTGAGGGCTGAGCGTTGAGTGACAAGGATTCTGGCCCTCAACCCTCAACCCTCAACCCTCAACCCTCTCCGGGTATCCTTTCCGTAGTTGCCACCCCCCTGGGCAACCTGGAAGACATCACGGCGCGGGCGCTGCGCGTTCTGCGCGACTGCCACCTGATCGCCGCCGAGGATACGCGGGTCACACGAAAGCTCCTCGCCCACTTCGATATCCATACGCCGCTGACCGGCTACCATGCGCACTCCTCGGAAGGCCGAACCGATTCCCTGCTCGCCGCGCTGCGGGCGGGAAAGTGGGTGGCTCTGGTTTCCGATGCCGGTACGCCGGTCATTTCCGACCCCGGCGCGGAACTTGTCTCCCAGGCGGTCTCGGCAGGAATCCGTGTCGAGCCGGTGCCCGGCCCCAGCGCTGTTCTTTCCGCCCTGGTGGCGTCCGGCCTGCCCGCCGCGCGCTGGGTGTTCGAGGGCTTCCTGCCCCGTTCGCGGGGCGACCGCTGGGAACGTGTTCTGGAAGTGGCACGCGAGGAGCGGACGGTCGTGCTGTACGAGGCTCCTACTCGCCTTGCGGAGACGCTGGAAGAACTGGCGAAAGCGGCGGGAGGCGAGCGGCGCGTCGTCGTCGCGCGCGAGGTGACGAAAAAGTTCGAGGAGTTCCGGCGCGGAACGCTTGCGGAGGCAGCGGCCCATTTCCGCTCCGCGCCGCCGCGCGGCGAATGCACGATTGTGCTGGAAGGCGCGCCCATTCGTCGTGAAGACGCCGACACCGCCGATGTGGAGGGCCTGCTGACGGACGCGCTTGCACGGGGATTGTCACCGCGCGATGCCGCCCGCGACGTGGCGCGTATCACCGGTCAGCCGCGCAATACGGTGTACGCCCGACTGCTTCAAATGCAGCCGTCCGCGCCCGAATAAGCCTAAGGCACGTCCGTACGCTTCTTTTCTACAGCGGCGGCCATCTCCTGCATAATCTGCCGCTCGCTGATGGGCTGCCAGCCATGCCCCTTTCCCGGCCCGTAGATGATCTGCCCTTCGAACGGTGGGTCGGATACCGTTCGCAGAAAATCATCCAGCAGGTGAACGGCGTTGTTCAAAAAATAGTTGTCCGCTTCGCCGACCGCGATATGGATCTTGCCGCGCAACTTCGGCCCGAGCGTCTTCCAGTTCGTTTGAAGCACCAGGCGCAGGTCGTATTTCCGCCACTGATCCAGCACGCCCGGCTCACGGTTCATAGCCCCCGTCTGCGGGTCCCACAGCGGCACGGGGCGTCCGTCTTTGCCGCGCGGGCCGTAGACGGCGTTCCAGGCCCCCCACTGCCCGCCGCTTAGCGTCCACAGCCCGTTCTGCCCCATAACATTCTCCATACGGCATTCGTGACGCATCGTAAATCGCACATCCCCGTTTAGCTCGCGCGCGCTGGGCCGCTCAAAGCCCTGGCGGTTGACATAAGCGTTCGTATCAGCGTAGATGTTCAGCAGTTGGAACGCGCGAAAATCGACGCTGTCGGGATAGTAGCTCCACGTGCCATTGAAATAGTCAGGGTAGAAGATTTGCAGCGCAAGTGATACCCATCCGCCGGTCGAGCCGCCGCTCAGCACGCGCGCGGAGGGCGTGCCGATGGCCCGAAACCGCCGCTCGATATGCGGGATCAGTTCGTGAACCACCGCGTCGCCGTAGGGGCCGTTGTTTGCGGAGTTCACCTGGTACGGATCGCCGTAGGGGCCGTCCCCGTCGAGGTGGACCAGGATCATACGCGGCGCGTCCGGGTCGAGCCAGTTTCGCTGATAGCCGCGCACCGCCGTATATCGCGTCGCAAACCCGCCGATCTGGACGCGCAGCGGATAGCGCCGGGTCGGCTCCCGATCATAATCCAGCGGCAAAAGGATTCCCGCGCGAAGATAGATAGACCGCTTATGGAACGCGCTCAGCCGCTCGGACAGGAGTTTGACATACTTGACGTACTCGGTCTCCGGGGGCAGGGTTTCTTCCGGCACCTGCTCGGTCAGCGCTATTCGAACAGCCTGGTTACGGGCCGCAGAGATTCGCACCACCTGAGGCTTGCTGTATAGGTTTCCCGGCGATAATCTACTCTTTAGATCACGATTTGTCGCCAGAAGGGCCTGCATATAGTAGTTGCCGGGCGGCAGATCGGTAAGGCGCGCGAGCGGGAAGATAGCCGCTTCCGCGCCCAGAACGGCGGGTTTGCCGCCCGGCGTCAGGCCAGCCACATCACGCGCCAGGACCGGCGGATTGTCGTTGCCCGTTTCCCCGATAAAGTGGATCGGCTCTGGCCGCGCCACCGGACTGACCACCACGAACAGACGCCCCGTCTGTGGCGCATCGACTAAACCGGGAGCAATAGCGACCTCGAAGCGCACAAGCGCCGGGGCCGGGTCGGCAGCCCGGCAGGACAGCAGAAGCGACAGGCTCGTAACGAAGAGCGCAAGCGCTCGCGCCGAATCGGGCCGCAGCCGGAACGTCATAGCGTACTGGTTCCTGCCGCAACATCCATCAGCGCGGTCACGAACGCGTCCTGCGCCGCTCGCGCGCCGTTAATGCCCTCGACTGCGTTGTTCATCAGGATCGAAAACACCAGCGGTTCGCCTTTTTTCGTGATCAGATAGCCGCTCAGCGCCGAAACGCCAGACAGCGATCCGGTTTTTGCGCGGGCTATTCCGGCGGCGGGCGAACCGGTAAATCGTCGTCTGAGCGTTCCATCCACGCCTGCGACCGGCAGCGCCTGGCGAAAGGCATCCCGCAGCGGCGCGGGTGCGCGTTCGTCCATATAGACCAGCAGCGCGGCCAGAACGCGCGGTGTCACCGTGTTGATGCGCGACAGACCGGAGCCATCGGCGATGGTCACGCCCCCGATTTCCACGCCCGACGCTCGCAGGAATGCCTCAACCGCCTCCGCGCCCGCGCCTGCCGTCCCTCGACCGAGCGTTTCCGCGCCCAGTGTTTTCAATAACACCTCGCCGTACAGGTTATCGCTGGTTTTCAGGAAATGACGCAGGAGTACGACAAGCGGCTCGGACTCCACCACAGCCACCGTTACGGCGTGTGCGGGCGCTTTTCCCATCACCGGAGCGTCGTTCGCGAGCGTTACCCCATTGGATCGCAGTTGTTCCGCCAGTCGTGTTGCCGCGTACAGCGCAGGCTCTTCGACCGTGATCTGATCGGACGCCGGGGTGGCCCCCAGGGGCATCGTGCCGGAAATTAGAAATTCGTTACGGGCGCGCGCGCGACTGAAAGAGATCGCGGGCTTAGGCGCATTGGCCCCCGTCCCGGCGGCTATGGTGCCGGCATCGTTCATCACGCGCACGTACCCGGTGGGCGGCGTCAGCGTTATCTGCGCCGGAGCGCCGGGCCGCTCGCCGGGCGCGACACTCACCCCCACCACGTTCTCGTCGCAGTTCAGTGCCGATATCTGCGGCTGATAATCGAACGGTTCGTTGTCCCACGACCAGCCCCGGCCCAGACGGCGGCTGTCGAAGCGGCTGTCATCGGCGACAATCCGCCCCTCGACACGACGCAGGCCCGCGGCGCGCGCGGCGCGCCCAAGCGTTTCCAGGCGCTCCGAAGTAAGCGAGGGATCGCCGGTTCCACGCAAAATCAGGTCGCCGCGCAGGACGCCATCCCCACCGATAACGCCCGTGCGGCACAGAAAGGTGCGAAATCGAAAATCGGGGCCAAGCCGAACCAGAGCCGCCGACGCCGTGAGCAGTTTCTGGTTGGAGGCGGGGACAAGCGCCAGGTCGCCATTTTTTTCGTAGATGACGCGCCCGTCTTTCAGCGAACGGACGAAAACGCCGACCGTCGCATGGCGTAGTTCGGGCTGTTCCAGAAGGACGTCAAGCCGCCGCGACAGGCTGAGCGGAGAGGAAGCGAAAGGTACGGCAGCCTGCCCACGCGCCCACCCCAGCGGCAGGCCAGTCAGCAACGCCAACGTTGCCACGCCGTTTCGCAGTCGTCCCATATTCAAGAAACGCAACTTCAAGAAGCGCAGCACGGTGCCGAAGTTACCTCACCGCCATTGTAGCATGGGGAATGAACGGCAGGCAAGGCGGTGCGGCGTCGGGTACAATTCCGGTGTGAACATCGAGGCCATCGACGTTGAGGCGTGGAACATACCGATGCGCGCCCCGTATCGCTCGGCGCAGCGCGTCACCACGACCGCGCGCAACGTACTGGTCGCGCTGCGGCTCGAAGACGGCTCCGTGGGCTATGGGGAGGCCGCGCCTGCCGCCTATGTGACCGGAGAGACGCAGGACAGCGTACTGAAGGTAGCGCGCACGCGGGCGGAACGGCTGACAGGCCGCGACGTAGAGGACGCTTCCCGGCTGCTTGCGGGGCGTCTTTACCCGCCCCGCGCGCCGGGCGCGGACGCCGCGCTGGAAATGGCGCTGGCGGACGCGGTGGCCCGCTCAGCCGGAATGCCGCTGTACCGCTACCTGACCGGTGGCCGCGCGGCCACGCCGCCTCTGGCCTGGCTTCCCCTGGTGGGTACGCAGCCGGCGATCCTTCCGCGCCTGACTACCGATCTGTCACTGCCTATACTGCCGCCCGCTGAGGCGCGTGAACGCGCGGAACAGGCGGTTCGTGACGGCTATCGCGCGCTTAAAATAAAGGTAGGCAGCGGCGATTCGCAGGCGGATATAGCGCGGGTGCGTACGGTGGCGGACGCCGCGCCGGACGCGCGCCTGCTTCTGGACGGCAACCAGGGTTTTGAGCCGGAAGAGGCCGTGGGCTTTGTTGAAGGATTGACGGAGATAGCGGAGCGTATTACCCTCTTCGAGCAGCCGACAAAGGCGGGGGTGGATAATGACACGGCGATGCGCTTTGTTGCCGAGCGAGTTCCGTTTCCCGTTTTCGCCGACGAATCCGTAAAAACGGCGGACGATGCGCGGCGCTTGATACTTTCCGCCACCTGCGCGGGTGTGGTGCTCAAGATCGCCAAGGCAGGTCTTTCCGGCGTCGCCGCTATCGCGCGCGCGGCGCAGGCGGCAGGGGGACGCTGCCTGTTCGGGTGCATGATGGAAAGCCGTGTCGCTATCGGGGCCGCGCTGCATCTGGCGCTCGCGCTCGGCGCGGCAGTGACGGAACTCGATCTGGACTCACACTGCCTGGTGGACGACACGTCGCTTATCACCGGCGGACTGCGCCAGGAAGGCGATGTGCTGATCGCCCCCGATGCGCCCGGCCTTGGCCTTGTAGCCCGCAGCGGCACTGTGCTATAATTCTGCGTATGCGTTTTATCGTGCGGCTGGCTCTTCTGTTTCTGCTTTTCGTTGCCGCATTTGCTGCCGCCGCTGTTCGTCCCGCTCACGCCCAGACAGTGCTGCCGCCCGAATTCGTGCCGGATGCCGCCGCTCTGACCCGGGCCTTCGGCAAGATGGCAACGGAGCCGCTGCCCGGTGGCTTCGTCCTGGCCGTCCCCCCCGATACCGTTTCCGCACAGGATGCCCGCTACGGCTGGCTTTTCGCGCGCGCTGCTTTCGTCTATGCGCCGCGCCGCGACCGGCGGGGCAATGTCGGGTTGGGTCCCGCGGTCGTCATTCATCATGCCCCGTCGGACGCGGACGCCGCACGCCGCACGGCCCGCCTGTGCGCCCGCCTTCTGCGGCTGCACCGGGAGCGTTTCGTCCGCGATACCGAGTTCCCGCGAGGAAGCGACCGCGCCCATGTGTGGCTGTACCGGCAGCTTCCCGCGACGGCGCGGACCACCGCGGGCGGCGAGTCACAGGGAAATCATCTCTACATCTTCGATACCGCCGTGCCGCGAACCGCTATCGAATGGACGCGCACCATCGCGCACGAATGGGGCCATGTAACGCTGCCCGCCGCGCGTGGCTTTTCCGCACCGGAAAACGATGCCGCCGGTTTCCTGGGTGAGCGGCTGTATTTGAAGTGGCTTTATGAGGAGACTGTGGCGGGCAAAGGAACGGCAGGCGACGATTGGACGGACGCGCCGGGCCTGAGTACATACCACGCCCGCCAGATCGCGCCACTGATCGCGCGGTTTCACGAAATAGGCCCCATCGGCAGCGGCCTGGACGACAGGGATGAGCGGGCGATGAACCTCTATATCGGGGCAGCCCTTGCCACCGATCATGCCTTCGGGCCGGAGTTGCTGGGGCGTGGCCTTTTTTCCATCCTGGGGGTCGGGCCGCGCGATCTGCTCACGGCGCTCCGGAACACCGTCGCCGCTGCCTTGGTGGTGCCGATCCGCCTGCCTGCCTGGGTGCCTCTGGCGCGCACTACCTACCAGGTACGGGGTGACGGTATAGCCCACGGCTCCGTTCTGTTCGCGGAGCGTCCGCCGCTGGCGCTGCGCGAAGGGGGCAAAGCCGAACTGACCGTGCTTCAGCCGGGCTGGAAATGGGTGCGGCCCGGCGCGGGCGGCCCGGAAAAAATCACCCTGCGTCAGCGGGCGCGGGCCGGATTATGAACCAATCGTCTTCAATACGGCGCGTCCTCGCGCCGTGCAAAGTCAACCTGACGCTGGATGTCGGGCCGCGCCGTTCGGACGGCTACCACGACATAGATTCCGTTGTCGCGACCTTCCTTCCCGCCGACGAACTGGAAGTCACAGCAACCTGTGGCCCGCGCGGCGTCACTCTGGATTGCGATGATACGACCCTTCCGACGGGCAGCGGCAATCTGGCCTTTCGCGCCGCCGACGAATACCTTTCCCGTTTCCTGCCCCGGCGCGACATTGCCGTCCATATCCGTCTGGCCAAGCGGCTTCCCTCACAGGCGGGCCTGGGCGGCGGCAGCAGCGATGCAGCAGCGGTTTTGCGCGTTCTGCGTCGCCTTTATCCCGACACGGCCACACCGGAGACACTTGCGGAGACGGCAGCCGCCATCGGTTCCGATGTTCCCCTGTTCCTGCGCGCCGAGCAGGGTATTCACATGAGCGGACGCGGCGAGCGTATCGCTTCCCTGCCCGCCCCCCTCCCCGCTCTGCACGGCGTCCTGGTCAAGCCCGCTGTCGGCGTGCCCACCGCCGATGCCTACGCCCGCCTCGATTCGCTTCCCGACCGTCAGCCGGGAAACGCGACGAAGCGGCTTCTTGCCCTGCTCATCCACGGAACGACGGATATCGCCGCAATCGGCGCAGCGATGGGGAATGATTTCGAGGCAGCGATACTGCCTGCCTTTCCCGCCGTCGCGGATGTTTACCAGGCTGTTGCCGACGCAGGCGCGGTTCGTACTCTCCTTTGCGGCAGCGGGTCGGCCCTATTCGGCCTGGCCCGTGACGCGGGTCAGGCGCGGAATCTCACGGAAACGCTGTATAAGCAGTTCCCCTGGGTGGAACAGGCGTGCATGACGACCTCAGGCGGTGAAGATGGCTGATACGCTTCCCGACCCGCTTCCTTGCTGTGTCTGCGGTACGACGGGCGCGCGGCCCTGGCGGGTCGCGCCGGACAACCTCCTTGGTGGTGATGCCCGCTATTCGGCGGTTCGCTGTCTGCGCTGCGGCACGGCGCGGCTGGAGCCACGCCCCCCGATAAACGAGATGCACCGCTTCTACGCGCCCGGCGCGTACGCCCGCGCCGAAGGCGCTCAGGCCGATACGGAGGTAGGCAGGCGGCTGGATGCGCTGAACGCGGGCCTCGCACGCCGAGCGGATGCCGCTGCAGGCGGCGCGCTTCCTCGCCGCGCCCTCGATGTCGGCTGTGGCGACGGGCGCTTCCTTGCGGCCTTGAAAAAACGGGGATTCACCGTGGAAGGATTGGAAACCGACCCGGTCGCGGCGGACATGGCGCGGCGACGCGCCGGAGCTGTCATCCATGAAAGACCGGTAGAAACGTCAGACCTGACGCCGGAAAGTTTTGATCTCGTCACTCTGCTGCACGTATTGGAGCACGTGCCTGACCCGCGTGAGACGCTGGCCGCCGTCCGGCGCGTGCTGCGCCCCGGCGGCGCGCTGCTTCTGGCGTTGCCCAATGCGGCCAGCGTGGAAGCGACCCTTTTCGGCAGCGCATGGTATCACCTGGACCTTCCGCGCCACCTCTGGGGCTTCACTCCGCACTCGCTCATACGTCTTTTAGAAGAATCCGGATTCAACATAATCTCTCTGCGTTATTTTCCCTTTCTGTTCGCGCCGCAAAGCGCCCGCAACGCGCTCCGGTCAAAGCGATATTCACCTGTTGACGGCGGCGAGAAACACAGCAGCAGCAGCAGCAACGGCGGTGCATGGCAGACGCGACTGTTTCTTGGCATGCTGGACATCTCGGCGCGCCTCGGCCATAGTGCGTTCCCCGGCGAGATTATGGAACTCGTGGCCGTGCGCGGTCACACCTCCATCGAAAAAGGAAACAAATGAGCGAAATGCACACGCCCGGGGAAGTGGCGGCATTGATCCTGGCCGGGGGAACCAGCTCAGCGGAGATGCAGGCGGCGGGCGCGGCACAGAATCGCGCCTTGACACTGCTGAACCACCGTACGATGCTCGATTATGTGGTGGATGCGGTGCGGGCTGGCGTGGGGAGCCGCCTGCGCATTCTCGTGGCGGGCGAAGTTCCCACACCGGCGGACTGCACCCCCGTACCGGGCGGAGCATCGCTGGTGGATACGCTGCTGAACGGTGTCGCTGCGCTCCGACCGACCGAGACGCGCCTTCTCGTTGTCACCGCTGACGTGCCGTTCCTTTCGGGCGAGGCCGTGGCCGACTTCCTTCAGCGCGCTGATGATGCTGCCGCCGACTTTTGTTATCCGATTGTGGACGCCGAACGCTGTCAACAGCATTTCCCGGAGATGCGGCGCACGACGCTGCGTATCGCCGAGGGCACGTTCACCGGCGGCAATCTGGCGCTGCTAAAACCGGCGTTCCTGCGCGAGCGCGAAACCGTCCTGCGCGCCGCCTACGCCCGCCGCAAAAGCATCATCGGCCTGGCGAATCTGCTCGGACCGGCGTTGCTTTTGCGGCTCGCGGCGTCGCGGCTGATGCCGCGCCTGCTGCGCATCGCCGACCTGGAGGCTGCCGTGTCCCGTGCGCTGGGCGGTGATGTGCGGGCGCGGGCCGTTGTCTCCTCCTTTCCCGAGGTAGCGGCGGACGTAGATCGACCTGAAGACCTCGAAATCGCTCGAAAATGGGCGGATACGGCGTAGTTGAAGGTAGGAAATAGCGGCTGGAGTTGACGCATTGGCCTATTGGCCGATATAATCCGGAAAACGCTAAAAAATTCGTCCATAAGCCGGGGGACTTCTGCCGTGACACCCGTCGTTCTCAACGTAGGATTTTACAACTTTGTCGCCAGTGACAAGATTTTGGCGCTCATTCGCTCCGACTCCGCGCCCATGCGCCGTCTGGTTCAGGAAGCCCGTAAAAGCGGCACGTTGATCGATGCGACCCAGGGCCGAAAGACCAAGAGCGTCGTGTTCCTGAACGGCGGTGTCACCGTCGCCTCGGCGCTGTCGCAGGAGACACTTGCGCGCCGCCTTGGGGGTAAAGAAGTACAGCCTTACGTGGGCGGGGCGGACGAGGCGGTGGCCGTGCGCTCGGAAGAACAGGAAGTCGAGGCGGATGCCTGAATCGCAGGCAGGCCCGCGCCGGGGCCGGTTGTTCGTCGTTTCCGGCCCGTCCGGGGTCGGCAAGGACACGGTTCTGGCGCGGCTGCACGACCTTGCCGGACGTGCTGCGCTGCGTTACCGCGACCACGCGCGCAGCCCGGCCCGGCGAAGTGCCGGGGCGTGATTATCTCTTCGTTTCCGTGGCGGAGTTCCGGCAGATGGTCGAAGCGGAGGCGTTTCTGGAATACGCCCGCGTCAACGGCAATCTGTACGGTACCCCGCGCGCCTGGGTGGACGAGCAGCGCGCGCAGGGTCATGATGTTCTTTTGAAGATCGATGTGCAGGGCGGCCTCACCGTGCGAACGAAGATGCGGGATGCGGTTCTTATCTTTGATGCCGCCCTCGGTAGAGGAACTGGAGCGGCGGCTGCGGCGGCGGTCCACGGAAACCGAGGAGCAGATTACCACGCGCCTGCTGGATGCGCGTTCCGAGCTCAGCAGATGCCCAACTATGATTATGTCGTGGTCAATGACAAGGTGAACGGCGCGGGCGACTTCGTCCGTGCCATTATCCTCGCCGAACGCTGCCGCATTCATCAGGACGGCTCCGGTCACGACGGGCCACAGCGTCCCCTGGTCCGACCCCAATGGCTGATTCTCCTTTGCCGCTCTCCGGTCGCGTCGTCGTGCTGGGCGTCGGCGGCTCGATTTCCGCCTACAAGGCCGCCGACCTGTGTTCGCGTCTGGTGCAGGAAGGCGCACGCGTTCTGCCGATTCTGACGCGCGGCGCGCTTCGCTTCATCGCCCCGGCGACCTTCTGGGGACTGTCGGCGGAGCCGGTTTCGACGGACACCTTCGAGGAGCCTTTTCCCGGCGAGATCGCATCTACGCTACGCGGAACTGGCCGATCTGTTCGTCATCGCCCCGGCTTCAGCGGACCTGCTCGCCCGTGTCGCCGTCGGCCTGTGCGACGATATGCTGACCTCCGCCCTGATTGCTAACCCCGGCAAGCCCGTTCTCGTCGCTCCGGCTATGAATACCAACATGTGGACGAACGCGGTCACGCAGGCAAACCGGCGAACCCTGGAGGAGCGTGGCTATCAGTTCCTGGAGCCGGGTGTGGGACGTCTGGCTGAAGGCGTGGTCGGCGCGGGCCGACTGGCGGAGCCACCGGAGATTGTGGAATCTGTGCGGGAAACCTTATACCGGCAGGCCGATCTTGCGAACCTTCCGGTCCTCGTAACGGCGGGGCCGACGCGTGAGATGATTGACCCGGTGCGCGCTATATCTCCAACCGCTCTTCGGGTAAGATGGGCTATGCCATCGCCGCCGCCGCCGCTGCGCGGGGGCGCGGGTGACGCTCGTTACCGGCCCGACCACGCTGCCGCTGCCCGCCGGGATGGAGCAAGTCGTTTCGGTTATGTCGGCGGCGGAGATGCTTCATGCCTGCCGTGAGCACGCCGCACCGGCGCGCGTGGTAATCGCCGCCGCCGCTGTCGCCGACTACGCTCCGGTACAGGTTTCGTCGCAGAAGCTGAAAAAGCAGGGAGATGATACGTTCACACTGACACTGAAACCTACCGAAGATATTTTGCGTCACCTGGCGCGCGAAAAGCGCGACGGTCAGATGCTTATCGGCTTCGCCGCCGAAACCGAGGCGCTGGAAACGCATGCGCAGTCCAAGCTTGAGGCCAAAAACCTGGATATGATCGTCGCCAATGATGTTACCGAGGAGGAGCCGGTTTCGACGTGGACACGAACATCGTCACCCTGATTTCTCGCGACGCGCCTCCCGCGCCTGCCGCGCCAGTCCAAGCGCGCCGTGGCGGATGCTATCTGGGATTGGATCGTGAACCGGCGGCTTTCTGCACAGGCCAGGGCATGATTATCCTTTCCACCGGCCCCTCCGGGCGCGTCTGCAATCCCGCCGGATGGCAAACACTGAAAAGCGGTGCGCGGGCGCTGGACGCCGTACAGGCGGGCCTGATGGCGGCGGAATCCGACCCCGACTGTGACGACATCGGCTACGGCGGGCGGCCTGACGCTACCGGCGCGCTTTCCCTGGATGCGGCTCTGATGGACGGCCCCACCCATCGCGCCGGGGCGGTCGCCGCGCTCAAGGGCGTGACCAATGCTGTCGCCGTGGCACGCCTTGTAATGGACCGGACACCGCATGTCTTTCTGGTCGGGCAGGGCGCACGCGACTTCGCGACAGCGCACGGTTTCACCGACGAAGGAACGCTCCTCACTTCAAAGGCACGCGCTGCCTATGAGGCGTTCCTGCGCGGCGAGCGGAAACCGACCTTCACGGGGCACGATACCGTCGGCTGCGCCGCACTGGATGAGCGGGGCGACCTGGCCGTGGGCTGCTCGACATCCGGGCTGGACTTCAAGCTGCCGGGGCGTGTCGGTGACTCCCCCATTATCGGGTCGGGGCTGTATGTGGAGAATGCGGTCGGCGCGGCGACCTGCTTCGGCATGGGCGAGCAGATGATGCAGGTCTGCCTCGCCTACCGTATCGTCGAAGCGATGCGTCGCGGCCTTTCCCCGACGGATGCCTGCGCCGAGGGCATTCGCGCCCTGTTGGCCAAGCGTCCCGAACTGGGTCCGTCGAGCGGGCTGCGCTGCGCCTGTGTCGCCCTGAATCGGGCCGGGGAGACGGGCGGCGCGGCTACGGAATCGGATTTTGTCTATTATGTCACCAGCGCCGCCGAGGGCACGGTCTGCCGGGACGCCCCGCAGGCGACGCTCGCCCCGCAGGCGACGCTCGCCCCGCAGGCGACGCTCGCCCCGCAGGCGACGCTCGCCCCGCAGGCGACGCTCGCCCCGCAGGCGACGCTCGCCCCGCAGGTCCACCGATGATCGCCCCCCCCGCCCCCATTATTGGGCGTGGCGGGGGCTTCGCTGCCGTCGTCGTCAATGTGGATGCACCGGGATTGCGGCAGCCGTTCACCTACCGCATCCCGGACGGTCTGACAGAACAAGTAAAGCCGGGAACCTGTGTCGCCGTGCCCTTTGGCAAGCGCGAAGCCATCGGGTATGTGGTGACTATTGAAGACGCCCCGCCCCCCGATCTCGACCCGGAGGCGGTCAAAGACATCCATGCCCTGGTTGAGGGTGATGGCGCGTCCCTGCCGCCCGCCGTCCTCGCCGCCGCCCGCTGGATGGCGCGAGCTTATCTCTGTGATTTAGCCGTCGCCGTTCGCTGCGTTATCCCCGATGCCCAGGCTGCCCATGTCGTTCGCCGGGTTGCGCTCGCGCCGGACTGGGAATCGCGACTTCCGGAAATCAGCGCCGCCTCGCACCGGCGGCTTGTCGAGGCTCTGGTAAGCCAGGGAGGCGCGGCAACGGAAGACGAGCTTTCCGAGGCGTTGGATAATGCGCGCGTAGCTTCTCCCATCGCGCTGCTTCGCAAGCGGGGCGTGCTGGAAGATCGGTGGACGGTGGAGCCGCCGCGCGCCGGAGCGCGCCGGGTCAAGGGAATTCGCCTTTCGGTGGCTTGGGATGACGCCGAAACCGCCGCCGCTGCGCGCGAAGAAAAAGCGCCGGGGCAGACGCGGCTTTTACGGACTCTGGCGGCGGCGGGCGGTGGGCCGCTGCCGCTTTCCGAGGCGCTGGCCCTGGCGCAGTCTTCCCCGCCCGCCGCCAAGCGCCTGGAATCCGACGGGCTGATAACCTTCGAGGTGCTGGAGATGCGCCGCCGCCCGTTCCGCTTCGTCGCCGGGGCCGCCGTGCCCCCGATGCTGAGCGGCGAGCAGAGTGCCGCCGTCGCCGACATCACGCGCCGCCTGGACGAGCATAAGGCTAATGTCGCTTTGCTGTACGGCGTCACCGCCTCGGGCAAAACCGAGGTGTATCTGCGGGCCATCGCCGAGACGCGCCGCCGGGAACGCACGGCGCTGATTCTGGTTCCCGAGATCGCGCTCACGGCGCAGGTGGTGGACAGCTTCCGCGCCCGTATCGGCGACCGTGTGGCCGTCCTTCATTCGGCACTTTCCGAAGGGGAGCGGCGCGACGAATGGCAGCGCATCGGGCGCGGCGAGGCGGATGTGGTGGTAGGGGCGCGCTCCGCCGTCTTCGCTCCGCTATCGAACGTCGGCCTGATCGTGGTGGACGAGGAGCATGAGGCGTCCTACAAGCAGGACAGCCCTGCGCCTCGCTACCATGCCCGCGATGTCGCCGTCGCCCGCGCCCGCGCCAGCGGCGCGACCGTGCTGGTCGGCTCCGCGACGCCCGCCGTGGAGAGTTTTTACAAAGCCGAGGCGGGCGAATGGGGCTTTCTTCCGCTGCGTCAGCGTGTCGAGTTCCGCCCGCTTCCGACCGTGGATGTGATCGACCTGCGCACGGAGTTCAAGAAGAGATCGCCCGGCGTCTTTTCTGAAACGCTTCAGGAGGCCATCGCCGACCGGCTGGGCAAAGGCGAGCAGACGATCCTGTTCCTGAACCGGCGCGGTTTTGCGATGTTCCTGCTCTGCCGTGACTGCGGCTTCACTACGCGCTGCCCGCACTGCGACGTTTCCCTGACCTACCACGCCGGGGCGCGCTCGCTCCAGTGCCACCACTGCGACTATCGCCGCGCCGCCCCCGACCTGTGCCCGCAGTGCCAGGGTCGCCGCATCCTACCCTTCGGCATCGGCACCGAGCGTGTGGAGGAGGAGGTGCGGCGGCTGTTCCCGGAGGCGCGAACGCTGCGAATGGACCGGGACACGACGGCCAAAAAAGACGCCCACCTGAAGATGCTGCGCGCTTTTCGGAGCGGTGAGGCGGATATTCTTATCGGCACGCAGATGGTCGCCAAGGGGCTGGACTTCGCGGGTGTCACCCTGGTCGGCGTCATTTCGGCGGATACCGCGCTGAACATCCCCGACTTCCGCGCCGCCGAGCGGGCGTTCCAGTTACTTACGCAGGTTTCCGGGCGGGCCGGGCGCGGGCGCAAAATCGGCCATGTACTGGTGCAGACGTTCAACCCGGAGCATGAATCCGTGGCCGCCGCCGCCAAGCACGACTATGAGACCTTTTACCGCCGCGAGATAACCAACCGGCGCGAACTGGGCTACCCGCCCTTTACCCGGCTTGCCAATGTCATCGCGCAGGATGAAGACGGCAGCGCCGCTGAGGCCCGGCTGCGCGCCCTATCGTCGCACCTGGGCGGGCGTTCCCTCTTAGATTCCGGCCCCCGCGTCGGCGGTGACGATGCTCTGGAAGTCCTGGGTCCCGCGCCCTGTCCCCTGTCCCGGCTGCGCGGGCGCTATCGATGGCATCTGCTTCTGAAAGCGTCGCGGACAGAAGTGCTGCGCGAGCGTCTATCCGCCGCTTTTGCCGCCCTGCACCCCTCGGAACGCTTCGGCCTCAGCGTGGACATCGACCCGATGAGTCTGTTGTAGAGCCTGCGTTGGGCCGTGTTGGAACGTGCAAAGTGGAAGGCGATGGGCATGAGACGAACGAACGCAGCCAAATTAGTGCTCGCTTTTATCCTCTGCGGCTTGTTCGCCATTGCCTGTTTCGTTGGCCCGTTCATCTTCACCGCTTACCGAAAGTCGCAGCAGGCCCAGCGCATCCGCCCTGAAGCACTTCCTCGGCGGGCAACCATGCAGCAAGCCGAACCCATCATCAAGGCAATCAAAGTATACACCGCCAAACAGGGGCAACCGCCCGCCACATTGGAAGCACTTATCCCGACATATCTGCGGCAGCTTCCTGCCCCTGGCAGCATGGCACAGAACCGTTGGCACTATATGGTGGGGAATGTGCCAGAAGCGGGCGGCTGGTCGTTGTTCATCCATGTGCGCAACGAGTTCAGCCCGAATAGATGGAGTTTCGGTGACGTGTTCGTGTTCCATCCCAGCGGCAACTATGCCCGATCCGACTACGGCGGCATTCTGGAATCGGTGGGCAGGTGGGGCTACTATCACGAGTAGCCTGATGGAGGAGCCGTTAGCCGCCGAACGCCGTGCGGAACTCCTGTGGCGCGCGCGCCGGTCGCCCGGTAATCGGGTCAACAAATGCGCCGCGCGTTTCCGCCGTCGCCACGCGCCGCCCGCTGCGCGTCTCCGTCAGCGTGTAGGTGATGGTGAGCGACGCGCCTTTTACGTCCGCGAACTGGCCGACGATCTCGATCTCGTCACCGTAGTACGCGGGGCTGAGATAGTTGATATGCGCCTCGATGATCACCAGATGCACACCGAGGCGGGCAAAGTCATCGAAGGACAGCCCGACCTGCTTCAAAAACTCGGCGCGGGCCTCTTCCAGATAGTTCAGATAGACGGCGTTGTTGACGTGGCCGAAGGAGTCCAGTTCGTAGGAGCGGACGCAAACACGCGCGGTAAGAGGCTGAGTCACGGGGTGTAAAACAGCGGGGAACGGCCAGCGCCGGGCGCGTCCCCCGATAGGTCGGCGGGCGAAGCTGCTGCTACTGCTGGAAGTAGGCGGCGTTCTTCTCGATAAACGATTTCCACTGTTCGGGCACTTCGTCTTCCATGAAGATAGCGTCTACGGGGCACTCCGGCTCACACAGGCCGCAGTCGATGCATTCGGCGGGGTCAATGTAAAGCTGGTCGTCGTCATCGGTTCCGTGGATGCAATCGACCGGGCATACGGCGACGCACGACTTATCCTTGACACCGACGCACGGCTCCGCAATCACATAGGGCATAAAGATACTCCTGGTATATCCTTCTTTACAATCCCCGCGGGCCTGCATGCGAGGAAGTGGTGAGGTTTATTATAGCAAAACAGCGGCTCGGTCCGCAAGCAGATTATACCCGTCCGCTGTACGGTGGCGATTCGCTTCGGGGTACTGTAGAATGAAGAAAACAACCGCGTGCTGGCCTTTCAGGAAGCCCACGCGCCTTTGTGCCCACTGAGGACAAGCCTTAATGCCCCGCGCCTCCGCAAAAAATAAAAAAGCCGCCGAAACCGAAGCCGCTGCTGCTGCCGCTACTGCCGTACTTCAGGGCGACCTGCTGGAAGAATTAGAAGATGCCGCCGACAGCCCGAACGACGACAATGAGTCACGCGTTCTTCCCGACCTTCTCCCGCTCGTGCCGATCCGTGATAACGTCTACTTTCCCCACATGATCTTTCCGCTCATGGTCGGGCGGGACAAGTCGGTCAAGGCGGTGGATGCCGCGATGGAGGGCAGCCGCTTTCTGCTGCTGGCGGCGCAGCGGCAGTTGGTCACTGAAGACCCTGAGCCGGACGACATCTATCGCATGGGTATCGTCGCCGAAGTATTGCAGGTTCTTAAGATTCCCGACGGTACCGTGCGGGTTATGCTGGAAGGTATCCGCCGCGTGCGCCTGATGCAGTTTTTGCAGACGGAGCCGCATTTTCTGGTGCGTACCGAGCCGGTAGAGGTGAATGACGAGCGCGGTGTCGAGATCGAAGCGCTGATCCGTTCGGTAACGAAGCAGTTCGAGGAGATTGTCAATGTCGGCAAGAACATCCCGCCCGAGGCGCTCATCAATGTGCTGAATCTGGATGATCCCGGACGGCTCGCCGATACGATCACCCCTTACCTGTCGCTGCGTGTCGAGCAGAAGCAGCAGATACTCGAAACGCTGGACGTGCGCGAGCGCCTCGATCAGTTGGGCGGCGTGCTGGTCAAAGAGTTCGAGATTTTGGAGATTCAGAAGAATATCCGCGCCCGCGTCGAAAAGGAGATGGGTTCCACCCAGCGCGAATTTATCCTGCGCGAGCAGCTCAAGGCGATTCAGCAGGAGCTGGGCGAGCGCGATGAGCGCGGCGGCGAGATCGACGAATACCGCGAAAAGATCGAGGCGGCGAACATGCCGGAGATTCCCCGCGAGCGCGCCCTGAAGGAGCTGGACCGCTTCGAGAAGACCCCGCCCGCATCGCCGGAATCGGGAATCATCCGCACCTATCTCGACTGGCTGGTCGGCCTGCCCTGGTCGCAGCAGACGGACGAGCGGCTGGATATGGATGAGGCCGAGGCGATTCTGAACGAGGACCACTACGGTCTGCCCAAAGTCAAGGAGCGCATTCTGGAGTTCCTGGCGGTGCGTAAGCTGGCCGGGACGCTGAAGGGGCCGATCCTATGCTTCGCCGGGCCGCCGGGCGTCGGCAAAACCAGTCTGGGCCGCTCCATCGCCCGCGCCCTGGGAAGAAAGTTTATCCGTGTCAGCCTGGGCGGCGTCCGTGACGAGGCCGAGATTCGCGGCCATCGGCGCACCTATATCGGGGCGATGCCGGGGCGTATCCTGCAGGCCATCAAGCAGGCAGGGCACCGCAACCCCGTCTTCATGCTGGACGAGATCGATAAGATCGGCAACGATTTCCGGGGCGATCCGTCTGCCGCGCTTCTGGAGGCGCTGGACCCGGAGCAGAACGGCGAGTTCTCCGACCATTACCTGGAGGTTCCCTTCGACCTGCGCGACGTGATGTTCATCACGACGGCGAACCTGTTAGACCCGATACCGCCCGCCCTGCGCGACCGTATGGAGGTCATCAACTTCACCGGCTATATCGAGGATGAGAAGCTCAAAATCGCCGAGGGGTTCCTGGTTCCCAAGCAGATAAAAGACCACGGCCTGACCGACGAACTGCTTGCCTTCGAGCAGACCGCGCTGATCCGCCTTATCCGCGATTACACGCGTGAAGCGGGCGTGCGCAACCTGGAGCGCGAGATCGGCAGTATCTGCCGCAAGGTGGCGCGCAAAGTAGCGGGTGGCGAGACGCAGAAGACGACGGTGCGGATCGAAGACCTGAAAGGGTATCTGGGTGGGCGGCGTTTTCATTATGGTGTTGCCGAGGAGAACGACGAGATCGGCGCGGCGACCGGCCTGGTCTATACCGAGGCGGGCGGCGATACCGTCAGCATCGAGGTCGCCCTGACCCGCGCCGCCACGAATGAGGGCCGCTTAACGCTTACCGGGCAGTTGGGGGACGTCATGAAAGAGTCGCGCAGGCGGCGCTGACGTTCGTTCGCTCACGCTCCGTGTCGCTGGGCATGCCGGAAAACGCCGGGGCGGGACGGGATATTCATGTGCATGTTCCGGCGGGCGCGGTTCCCAAAGACGGCCCCTCGGCGGGCGTGACGATGGCGACGGCGCTTGCCTCCGCGCTATCCGGTCGGCCTGTTCGCAAGGACATCGCCATGACCGGCGAGATAACCCTGCGCGGCAAGGTGCTGCCGGTCGGCGGCATCAAGGAGAAGGTGCTGGCGGCGCACCGGGCGGGCGTGCGGCATGTGCTGCTTCCGGCGGAAAACGAAAAAGACCTGGAAGACATTCCCGGCGACGTTCGCGCCGATATGACCTTCGAACTTGTCTCGACTGCCGACGAGGTGCTGGGCCGCGCCCTGCTCGCCCCGATAGCAGAGCCATGCCCCCTCCCGTCCTGAGCCGTCAGCGGCTGGGCGAGTACCGGCGTGTGGCGCGAACGCTGTCCTCTCAGCTTGCCGGGGCGCAGCGCGAGGGCCTGCCGCTCACGCCCTCCGACCTGCGCCGCGCGCCCGTCCCCCGCGAGCAGAATGCCGCGCCGGTCTACGTGCAGATCCACGCCGACTTCGCCCGCGCCGGAGACGGTGACGCCGCCGAAGCGACGCTGAGTGCGCTGCTTCGCCCGGAGCGCACCGGTAAGGACAGGGGGGCGGCGGCGGCGCTGCTTCGGCGGTGGGACGCCCAGATGCGGCTCGCCAACCACGCCGCCGGGCTGTCGTATTGCGACTTCGGCGTGCGCTGGGAAGACGCGCCGGACATTGCCTTTCCCTATTTCCCCACCCTGCGCCGTCTGGCACGGATGCGGGCCGCGCAGGCGGTCCTGGCAAGCGATGCCAAAAAGCCCGCCGAGGCGTTTCGCGCCCTCGTTCGCGGCGCGCGTATCGCCCGCCACGCCGGGCAGGAACCGATCTTTATCGCCCTTCTCGTGCAGATGACTATCGACGCCATCGCCGACCGCTGGTTTGTCGATGTTTTGCTGGCCCATCAGGAGGACAGAAACGCCATAAAAGCGGCGCGCGCCACACTTGCCGCGTTTTCGACGACCCCGGACCTGCGCTATGTTCTGCGCGGCGAGCTTCTTTTTGCGCGCAGCAGCTTCGCCAAGGCTCGAACGAACAGCAACGTCTTCGCGGCTATTATTGCTCAGGGCACGCCGCTTGCCGGGGTGCGCCCGGATACGGCGGCGCGCGGGGTTATTCTGGACGCCTGGGAAGCGCGCCATCTGGCGGCGTGGCGGCGGATTTTCCGCGAACTGGCGGCGGGACGCGGGGATCTGTCGGCGGCGGAAAAGACACTGCGCGCTGCCGGAGCGGAAGCCGTCCGTGAGGCCAATAGGCCCGGCGGCGAACTGCTGGCGCAGCACCTTCCCGGCTATGGGAACGCCGCGCCTTTTGCGATGGGCGCTGTCGCCCGGCGCGTTCTGCGCCAGACGCTGGTCGGTATGCTGGAGCACCGGCTGCGAACCGGCGATCTGCCGATGTCGGTCGCGGATATGACCCCGCCGCACCGCTCGACCCGTTTACCGGCAAACTGCTGCAATACCGGCGCACCGGGCGGCGCGGCTTCACCCTGTATAGTGTCGGCGCAAACCGCACCGATGATGGCGGCGATACCCGAACCGGCGATTTCGGCCCTCTCGACATCGTTATCAGCTATCGCGGATAGCAGGCTTCGATATCAGGGCAAGACTTCAATAGTCACCTGCCCGCTGTCCGTGACCGGAAGAGTCACCAGATGGTCAAGGAGCAAGGACATGCCAATGAGAGGACTACCCTTGGCAGCCTGGACGAGAACAACGCGCTCTGCGCCATCCCATACCACAACTCCCTCATGCACATTGCATTCTATAATGCTCCCGTCCGACAGCATGGTGGACTCCGTACGAACAAAGGGGAGCAGCAGCGCGTCAATCAGGTCTTGCGGCAGAGATAGCTCTTCCGTGAAGCCCGTGTCGAGAACCGCTTCCACCTCGCTTGCCCTTCCCTCGCCACCCCGCACCAGAAGACGCACCAGCGCTTCGCGACGCGCCAGCAGGACAATCCCGGTGATCATCGGCGGGACAGGCTCCAGCCACCGCCCCGTTTGGCGAAGGCGGATACCCAACGCGGATAGCATAAAGCTGCGCGTCTGGCTTCTTCGCCAGGAAACGATGGGTTGCCGCCAGCGAGTCCTGGTCCATCTCATAGTCGCCCGTCTCGATGTCAATAATGACAGCCTTGCCCTCGTTGCCTGATTCTACGTTCTGTCGAATCTCTCTTTCTCATACCATTCCCGCCCCCGCCGAGCGAACTCTTCCGGGCTATAGCGCGGCACCGGCATTGTCTTCGTCTCCTGTCAGCCTGGTAGGGACATATCTCTCGGCATCCCCACTTTCATTATACGCCCCATCGTCACCGCAAACAAAGCCCCCTCTTCCGCAGTACGGGAGAGGGGTTGAAGTCAGCCGCTGATGGAACCCAGACACAATGGCGATTATGGCCCGAAGGTCAAAGCGCGCGGCCCGCCATCTCCACCCGACGTGAAGTTATTGATGAAAACAGAGGTAAGTCGGTATGAACGCCGGATTGACATTATCGAGTTGCGCGTCTTTCTTCGGGCATACGGTACGAGTCTGGCCGAATTTACATCCGCTATTGACCGGGAGTTGAACAACGGTTACGACGGTGATCGAGGCTTCCGGCGAAATTGACACTCTAAATCGGCTATGCTATACTCAAGCACACCGATGATGACGGCTTCGAACAATACTGACGCAACTGTTTCTTCCGCTGCGTCCCAAAGGCGCGTCCGCACCCGTTTCGCCCCCAGCCCCACCGGCTACTTGCATATCGGCGCGATCCGCACCGCGCTGTTCTCCTGGCTGCTCGCGCGGCGCTTCGGCGGCGATTTCCTGCTGCGTATCGAGGATACCGACCAGAAGCGGCTCGTTCCCGGCGCGCTGGCCGATATTATTGCCTCCCGCGCGCGCTCGGTCTCGATTATGACGAGGGGCCGGACCTGGCAACGCTGGACGTTGCGACCTACGGGCCGGTTGCGCCAAACCTGCTGCCGGAACACGGCGGCGATTATGGCCCCTATTTCCAGTCTCAGCGGCTTGCCCGCTACCACGAGGTGGCCGAGCAGCTTATTGCGGCAGGCAAGGCGTACTATGCTTTTGAGACGCCCGAAGAGATAGAGGCGGCGCGGGCCGCCGCGCAGGCGCAGAACCGCCCCTACCTGTACGACCGGCATTACCGCGATTATCCACTGGAAAAGGCGCGCGCGCGCGTGGCCGCGGGTGAGACGCACGTCGTCCGCCTCGCCATGCCGACCGAAGGTATTATCCGCACCCACGATGCCCTGCGCGGCATCACCGACTTCGACGCCGCGACGCAGGATGACTTTATCATCATCAAGTCGGACGGCTTCGCACCGTACCACCTGAGCGCGATGGTGGATGACCACGATATGCAGATATCGCATGTGCTTCGCAGCACTGAGTGGCTGTCGTCGTCGCCCAAGCATTTTTCCTTTATCACGCGCCGGGCTGGGAGCCGCCCGTATTCGTCCATGTGGCCGGGGTCAATGGGCCGGATGGCAAGAAGCTGAGCAAGCGCACCGGCGCGAAGGGCATCTTTGAGTTTCTGAAAGAGGGCTTTCTGCCCGAAAGCCTTTTTAATTTCCTGGCGATTGTCGGCTGGTCGCCCGGCGACGACACGGAAGTCATGGACAAGGACGAGATTATCCGCCGTTTCGACCTGGAGGGCCTGTCCCGCTCACCCGCCATTTTTGACCTGGACAAGCTTACCTGGATGAACGGCGTCTACATCCGCCAGATGCCTCCCAATGATCTGGCCGGGCGCGTGGCGCCTCTGCTGGCGGAAGCCGGGCTGATTCCCGCCGATCCGGACGAGGCCACGCGAAGCTATGTCGGGCAGGTTCTGCTGCTGGAGCAGGAGCGGCTCAAGCGACTGGAAGAGGCCCCGGCGCTGACCGACTTCTTTTTCGTGGAGATGCCGGAGTACGCGGCTAAGAGCGTGCAGAAGTGGCTCCAAAGGGATGCGGAGGCTACGCGGGCCTTTTTGACCGATCTGCTCGCGGCATTTTCCGACCAGGACGCGTGGACAGAAGCGGCGCTGGAGGCAACTACCCGTGCGGTCGGGGCGCGGCACGGACGCGAACGCGGTGAGCTGACGCATCCGGTGCGAGTGGCGGTCACCGGTCGGGAGATCGGGCCGGGACTGTTCGAAACGCTGGCTGTGCTGGGCAAGGAGCGGGTGCTGCGGCGTCTGCGGCACGCGGTGGAACTTACGACGCGAGGACTGGGGACGAGGGCTGACGGTGGCTGAAGCCATTTTCGATCTGTGCACCTTTTTCGGCACCCCGTCCGCCGAAGGCGGAACGGGAATCGCATCGCTTATCACGCTTCTGGACCGACACCGGGTTTCCAACGCCGCCACGCTGTCCACACGCGCGCTGCATTATGCCGCCGGGGAAGGGAACCGCGAAACCGCCACGGCCTGTGCGGCAGAGCCGCGCCTTGCGCCCGCCTTTGTGCTGGACCCGCGCACACCGGCAGCGGCGGCGCTTCACGTCCCTGAAGGCGCGGCTCTGCTGGGCTTTTTTCCCGCGACACAGAACTGGCCGACGGATTACGCGCCGGTACGCGGCATGCTGCGTTCCCTGGCTGCCCGCGCTTCGATTCCACTCCTGTGGGAAGCGCGCCGCCCCGGCGATGCTACCGCAGTACTTTCCCTGGTGCAGGATACCGGCTATACCGGTCCCATTCTTCTCAGCGGCGTCTCCGGAGAGGCGACGCTGACGGAGGCGGTGGCCGTAGCCAGGGAATCCGACGCGGTATATATCACTACGAACGGTCTGCGCGGTATCGGCGAAGTGGCGTATGTGGTCGGCGCTCTGGGCGCAGGCCGCGTGGTCTTCGGCTCCGGCGCGCCGGTCTGCTCTCTGGGCGCTGCCCTCGCCCTGATTCGCCACGCCGGTTTGACGGAAGAAGACCGACGGCAGGTGCTGGGCGAGAACGCGCGGCGACTGTTGAAAAACCAATCCGCGTTGGGGAACCCCACATGATGGCAACATCTGACGGCGCAGCCGAGGAGATTATTGATGTTCACTGCGGCTGGGGAGAAACGCCGTTCGCGCCGGGATGGAGCGATGCCCAGCAGGTGCAGGATTTGCTGCTGTCACGGGGCATCCAGTCGGCCTTTATTGCCTCTGATCTGGCCCGCCGCTTCGACCCCGGCGCGGGCAATACCGCCGTCGCCGAGGCCGTGGCGCAGTACCCGCAGATGCGCGGCTGGCTGGTGGTCCATCCCGACCACCCCGCCGAAGCCAGCGCGCAGATGCGCCGCTATCTGTACGGCGATCGGTTTGTGGGTGTGGCTTTATATCCAGACCCGGCGACGGGCAGGCCCATCACCCTGCGGGCGGTTCAGGAGGTGATGGTTGCCTACCGCCGCTTCGCCCGGCCCCTTCTGATCGCCGCTCCCTCGGGGGAAGCCATGCTGCATATTGCCGAGATAGCCCGCGAAATGAACTCCACGCGGATTGTTGCTTCCGGCATGGGCGGCGACGATTGGCGCGATGCCGTGGACATTGCCGCGCGCCCGCTGAATCTGCACCTGGATATTTCGGGTGCCCTTTGCGCGGACAAAATAGCCTACGCCATGCAGATCATGCACGGCTCACGTAAGCTTCTTTTCGCCTCGGGCGCGCCGCGTACGGACCCGGCTGCCGTGCTGGGCCTTCTGGATGACCTTGAACTTTCACCGGAAGATCGAGCGCGCATTCTGAGCAACAATGCGCAGCGTCTTTTCAACCTGGAAAACGACGATGCCCTGCACGGGAGCCACCTGCGTCCGCTTTCCAGCGCGCCGGAAACCGCGGGCGAAGTCGGTCCCACTCTCGACCTATTACCGCCGGACGAGTAATCGGCTTCGGCGCTACATGCGCAGCACGCCGCACAGCCATGAGTCGGCTGTTATCCTCGTATTTTTGCCGGGAGTTTATTAAGCTGACTTTCTCCCGCCTGCCAAACTCTTGATATAATAGAATGGGGCCGGAACCTGGCCTGACGGTGAAACGTCTAAAAAGCAGAAAGCCGTGGGCGGAAGCAGAGGCCCCCACAGGATATCAGACAGAACGGCGGCCTGGCTTACAGCAGCGTCACGCGGACCGGGTGCCAGAGAAATAGAACGAGGAGAGGTACATGGACCCGGCGACGAATTATAAGCTTTGTCCCCGCTGCGGCAAAAAAGATCACCTGCTTGCACCTCATTGCCAGGGGTGCGGGCGCGAGTATAAAACGCGCATCGTTCCGGAGATGGAGCGAACTCAGATGCTCCCGCCGTCGTTAGCGCACGACTGGAAGCCCGCGCCGACAAAAATGCCGCAGAACGACAAGCCGCTGCGATTTCCCCAGAGGATAGTGGCACTGCTTCTTTTCGTTATGCTTCTCTGTGCGATTGTTTGGGCGAGGGACATCTCCGCGGCCATCACGGAAGGGGCGCTGATCGGGTTCGGTCTGACCGGAGCCGTACTGCTTATCCTGCTCCTGCCCGGCGTGCAGAAACGGCTGCACCTGTGGTCGGAACGTCCCCAGCAAGGCCCGATGCAGGACGAACTGTGAGCGGGGCCGCCGCCTTTGGGCGAAGCACGGATAGATGACCGTGCCCAAGCTGCGCGAACCGGAGGATGTGCGCCTGGGCACCATGGGCTGGAGCTACGCGGACTGGCGCGGCCCTTTTTATCCGCAGGATCTGCCCACAGTGCGGATGCTTGAAGTCTATGCCAGCGTCTTCCCGCAGGGAACCGTCGAACTGGACACCACTTTTTACGGCGTTCCGCGGGCCTCTACTATCGAAGGCTGGGGCCGTCAAGTACCGCCCTCCTTTCTCTTTTCCGCCAAGGTTCCGCGTGCCGTCACCCATGAGCGCCGTCTGCTCGGCGGTGTCGAGATCGCCCTGGATTTCGGCGCGTTGCTGCGGGAAAAGCTGGGGCCGCGCCTCGGAGGTCTACTTTTGCAGCTTCCACCCGACTTCACGGATGGCGAGCGCCCCGCGCTGGAAGCTTTTTTGGACGGTATCACCTCACCACGCGCTGAGCCGGACCTGCCCTGGGTGATTGAATTCCGTAACGCGTCCTGGGCCGGAATCGCCCCGGAGATAGAGGCACGCGGTATCGCCTGCGCCACCACGGAGCGTCTGGATGTCGGCGGGCGTCTTTCGTACTTGCGGCTCCTGGGAACGGAAAACGCCGTCAGCCAGTTTGGCGAACCTGTTTTTGACCGGCAGGAGGAAATCACCCGGTGGGCCGGACGCATCGCCGAGGCCCGCGCGGACGTCGGCGGCCCGCCTATTCTCATCTACGCGCGTAATTTCTATGAAGGTCACGCGCCTGCGACACTGGCGAAGCTGCGCGCCTGCCTCGGCCTTCCGGTCCCCACGCCGCCGGGCCAGCAGCAATTGCCCCTTTTCTGAGCCATGACCGCGCATCAGGTATACTGACCCTCGTATGGATGCACTTGTTTTGTTCTCGCATGGCTCGCTTCTCTGCGGAGCGGGTGAGGCGCTGGACGCCCACGCCGAGCGGCTGCGTGCGCGCGGCGACTTCGACCGCGTTGAGGTCGGCTATCTCAACTACTCCGAACCGCCCTTCCTCGACACGGTCGCCCGGATAGTTGAGGCCGGTGCCAAGCGTATCGTCGTTGTCCCGTACTTTCTCGTCGCCGGGTATTTTGTCACGTCCAGCCTTCCCAAGATCCTGAACGAGGCGCGCGCCATCTATCCCGAAGTTGAGTTTATCGTCGCCGACGCGCTTCGCCACGATGCGGGCCTTGCAGACGCGCTGCTGGACGCCGCCCATTCCGCTCGCCCCGCCGCCCAGTGGCGCGAGCCGCTCGCCCGCGCCGCCGCCGCCTGCCGTCCCAGCCCCCAATGCCCCCTGTACGGCACGTCCGCCTGCCCCAAAGTACCGTCCCCGGAAGCGCCGACGTAAAGGGATCGAAACCGGAACAAGTTTGTCACCGCTGAGGAGAAGATATTGTGTCAAACGCTTTGTTAGTTATGGTGCATGGGTCGCCGACGCCGGTGGCGAACGAGGATATGTTCCGAGTGGTGGAGGATTTGCGTGCTCGGTCCGACGCCGCCGAAGCCTTCCCCGTTGTCGAGGTTGGGTTCATGGAATGCAATGAGCCGACTATTCCCGAAGCCATAGAACGCTGTATTGCAGCGGGGGCGACGCGTGTGGTGGCCGTTCCCTACTTTCTGCATACCGGAACGCATGTCTGCGGGGACCTACCGACTTTGCTGGAAGAGGCGCAGGCTCGCTATCCGGCGGTCGAGTTTCTGATGGGCGATTATATTGGTCTGTCCCCGCGTGTCACGGAGATTCTGGCGGCCCGTGCCGAGGCAGCAACGGCGTCCGCATGACGCCCCGCCTGTCTGCATCTTGCTACGGAGGATCACATGAACGTATCAGCTTGGTTTCGTCGAGGCAGCGCAGTGGCTGCTGCGGTGACACTGGCAGGGGCTGCCAGCGGCGGCTGCGAAAAAAAGGCGGGTGAAAACGCGGCGGCACAGACGGGCAGGCCAACATCGCGCACAGCCACCGCGAACAATGCCTTCGGTTTCCAGCTCTTCTCCGAGTTGACCCGCCAGGGTATCGCCAAAAACATCGTCATCTCCCCCACCAGCCTCACGTACGCCCTGACTATGGCCTACAACGGAGCAGGTGGTCAAACGCGGGAGGATATGGCCCGCGCGCTCGGCTTTCAGGATAAGAGCCTGGAGGAGGTCAACCGTTCGATGTCCCGGCAGCGAACCTCGCTGATGAACCACTCCCGCGAGGTAAAGCTGGTCATTGCGAATGCGCTCTGGGCTAACCAGAGCGTACGGCTTACTCCCGATTTTGTGGAGCGAAATCGCCGCTTCCTGGGTGCCGAGGCGCGGACACTGAATTTTGATGACGCGTCGGCCTTGGATACGATCAACCGCTGGGTCAGCCGGAAGACCAGCGACAGAATTCCAGCGATACTCTACCCTGGAGAGGTGGACGGAAACACTTTTGTCGTTCTGACCAATGCGGTTTACGACGAAGTCTATGCCCCGCCGCTTGCGGCGTGGGAACCGGTTATCGGGGAGTCCAGAGGGCTTCCCTTTGGCTAAGGGCGGGGTTAATGCCCCGCCTGCAGAGCCGGCGTGCGCAGCGGCGTAGTTGCGAAGCAACGGAGTCGCAAGCCGCCGTTTACTTCAAAGCTCCCTGGGCGTCTCCGTTCGATCCAGGCGTAACAAAGCCTGCCCCCTTCACTTTTCTGGACGGTCAAAGTGCGCCGGTTCCGATGATGTCTCAGCACGACCCGTATTTGATGTTCGCGTATCGGCGCGGCGACGGCTTTGAAGCGGCCCGTCTGCCGTATCGGGCAAAATCACTGGGTCTCTATATCTTCCTGCCTGAGCGGGGTTCCGATCTGCCTTCTCTTCTTGGTAGACTGAACGCCGACAACTGGGAACGCTGGGTGCAGGGGTTCAAGCCTGTGGAGATGGAGCTTACTCTGCCCCGGTTCCAGACGACGTATGAAACCGATCTGATCGCGCCTTTGACCGCTCTCGGAATGGCGTCCGCAATCGGAGGCGGTGCGGATTTTACCCCAATGGGAATTGGCAGGTTCGGTATCGGAGTAGCCCGGCACAAGACGTTTCTGGAGATGAACGAGGAGGGCACGGAAGCGGCTGCGGCAACAGGCATAGGAATGCCGGGTGGCTCTATGCCGGAGGTAAAGCGTGTCGTCTTCAAAGTGGACCGCCCCTTCTTCTTTGCCATCCGCGATGATGAAACCGGTACACTCCTTTTCCTGGGGGCCATCGTGGACCCGCGCTGACGAGGTCAGGCGCGCGGGTGGGCGGCGCGGTAGGCTTCGCGCAGGCGGTCGGTGGCGACATGGGTGTAGATTTGTGTGGTGGCGATGCGGGCGTGTCCCAGCATTTCCTGAATAACGCGCACGTCCGCGCCGCCGTTCAAAAGATGTGTCGCGAACGAGTGGCGCAGCCAGTGCGGTGACGGCAGGCGCGGCAGTCCGGCCCGCGCCGCGTGTTCGCGGACGGCACGCCACACCAGCCCCCGCCCCAATGGCGCGCGACCGCTTCGAGACGGAAACAGAAAATCGGAACTTTTGGCCCGCCGCTGCCGCTCGTCGCTGCGATGCGCCTGCAATGCCCGCAGGGCAGGCGCGCCCACGGGAATGAGGCGTTCCTTTCCCCCCTTGCCCCGCACGCGCAGCAGTCCCCGCTTCGAATCCACATCCCCTGCCCGCAGTGAAAGCAGTTCGGAGACACGCAGCCCGGAGGCGTACATCAGTTCCAGAAAAGCAGCATCGCGTCTGCCCCGAGGCGTTCGCCGGTCGGGGGCGCACAGGAGGCGGGCGACTTCGTCCGTGGACAGCAGCCGGGGAAGACGCCGTTCAGGCCAGGCCGGTCCTTCCAGGGCGGCAAACGGATCATCGTCCAATATTCCTTCCCGCACCAGAAATCGGCAAAAGGCGGCGAGCGCGGCGCGCTTGCGGGCAATGGATGCCGGGGCCAATCCCATACGCCGCAGGGAGCCGATATAACTCTCGAGCCGCTTCGATGTCAGGTCCGCGCAGCGGCTCCCATTTTCGGCGGCGAGTAGCCACTGCGCGAGGTCCCGGCCATACGCTGTCGTGGTGTTTTCAGATAGTCCGCGCTCGCCGCGCAGGTGGGCGAGGAAATCTTCGACCTGTCTTTTGAGTTCGCTCACACCGCCGCCGCCGCGCCCGTTATCTCGGCAAGAAGGCGGAAAAAGTCGCGCTTGCGGTCGGTGCTGAGACTCCAGTTAACCGGCGGGCACTGGTAGCCGTCCCGGTAGTTGCTTTCGCCGGGGTCGAAGTAGCCCCAGGAGGCAAATTCGGAAACAGCGGCGATAAAATTGTTCATCGGCTTGTCGAAGTCGAAGTGATCGTCTTCATTGAACAAAATCGGCATCGGGCGGTAGCCGGGTGTCTGCCGCGTCTGGCGCACCATCTCGGCGATGCGCTTCGGGTCGGAGACGCCGTTGCCGTGGACGAGCAGAAAATCCGAGGCACGGACGACGTTTTCTTTGGGAATCGTGCCGCCGGCGTAAGACGTTCCGACCGGCAGACGCCGCCCCTTCTGCGTGATTTTTTGTGCCCGCTCGATAAGCTCATGAACACGGGCAGGCTGGAGAATGGGATGCTCGTAGCGGCGCACGTCGCATTCATTGTTGATTTCCAGCAGAACGTTCGCATAATCGTTGCCGAGCAGCCAGTGGGCGGCGTTTTCCACCGCGCGTATGACCGCCGCCTCGTCCTTCACACGCTCATCCTGGCCGAAATAGAAGACACCGACGATAACGACCATGCCCAGTTCGTCCGCTCTATCCAGAATGCGCTTCAGGCGGCGCAGATAGTCGTCGCGCAATGAGCCGTCCGCTTCAATGGCTGAGTTGTGCCAGGGCTGCTCCTGCGAATACCCCTGCGGCGAGCCGCCCTGAAGGTTGATGGTGAAGCTCAGCAGGCCGTGACGCCGCCATTCGGGCAGGGCAGCTAAAAACTCTCGTGTGTTGCGCTCGGCGTCCCATGTGCCCGTATCGGGATACGCCCAGCGGCCAACCGTGTCCGGGTTTCGGTCGTCGAAGATACCCTGCACCATGCGGGAGTTGAGCAGCAGCCCCTCGATCTTTTTACCCTGCCACGTCCGCCCCGCATAAGTGGGCTTACCGTTGATATGGAACGCATCGCCGACAAGGGCGACTGTTGTTTTGCTCATTCACAATGCCTCTTTCTTAGTCGGGAGAGAAGCTGACTTCCCTTACCTTCCCATTCCTGAATGTGACCCTGGCAATATCGGCATTGTAGCGCCAGTCGTCCTGGGTATGGTGGTAGTACAGCGTTCCATTGAATTCAGGAGGGATAGGGCGAGCCGGTTGCGCCGGGCCGATATCGGCAAAAGGTTTCATGTGTGCTTCAACCTGCGCGACGTTCATTCCTGGACGGATGCGCCAGTAGTGCTGGAGAAACCGCTTACGCGGCATCCAGGGAACGGCCCATAGTAACGTCAGCAGTACGACGAAAACGGGCACCGCCGCGAGCTTCCGCCGCTGAAACGGAGCAAAGGCAATCGCAAGCAGAACGATTGTCCAGAAGCCTGCGTAGCCCAGAAACGCAGCGAGTGGAAGACCTTTGTCGTACCAGACATCGATAAGACCATAGAAAAGCAGTACGAAAAGCCCCAGAGCCGACATAACGATCCGATTGGGCACGTCCGCCGTTGTTTCGGGCATCTTCGTCACCCCCTCCTTCGTTAAGGATACGACGGCAACACGCCCTGTCCCTGCCGGTAAATCTAACGATTGTTTCCTTGACGCATTCCCTAAACTGCATGTTATAATAGCGCCGGGCAGCACGGTGAACAGCACCGCAGCAGGGACTGCCCCGGTCGTTCCCCGGAGCGACACGCTACACGGCACGGGCGCGACCCGCGCGGCTATGAAAAGCAGCCAGCGACGACGCTCGAACGCCGTGCTTTTTTTTGTGGGAGGGGCAAGTAAATATGCAGCAGCGGCAGGATGTGACGAGCGGACAGGAGTACACGGAGGCGTCATCGGTCGCTGCCGTGGTGCTTGCGGCGGGAAAATCGACCCGGATGAAGTCGAAGACGCCCAAGGCGCTGCATCCGGTCTGTGGCCGCCCTCTGCTTGCCCATATTCTCGATGCGCTGGCCGAGGCGGGCGTGACGCGGCGTGTAGTTGTGGTAGGTCACGAGGCTGAGGCGGTGCGCGGTACGGTAGATGCGCTTTTCGGCGCGGGTTCCATCGAGTACGCGACGCAGTCCGAGCAGCGCGGCACCGGCCATGCCGCACTGATGGCCGCTCCGGTTCTTGCCCAGCACACCGGCCCCGTCCTGATCGTACCCGGCGATACGCCGCTTCTTACCGCCGATATCCTGCGTGAACTTATCGCAGACCATCGTAAAACCCATGCAGCGGCGACACTGCTGACGACCGTGCTTCCCGGCGACGCCGGTTCCTATGGCCGCGTGCTGCGCGATGTGGATGGCAATGTCATCGGTATTATTGAGGCGCGGGACGCCTCGCATCAGGAGAAGGCAGTCCGGGAGATCAACACCTCGGTGTACGCCTTCGCCGCGCCGTCTCTTTTTTCCACGCTGCGCGATCTGCGCCCCAACAATGTACAGGGTGAGCTTTATCTGACCGACGTGATCGCGCTGCTGCGCGATGCGAGCGAGCGGGTGGCCGCCGTCGTGTCTCCCGACCCGGATATCGTGCTTGGTGTCAATACCCGGCTGGAGCTGGCCGAGGTTTCCGTTAAAATGCGCCAGCGGATTCTGCGCGACCTGATGCTGGCAGGCGTCACCGTCGAAGATCCGGCAAGCACGTTCGTCGAAGCGGGCGTCCGCATTGGCGCGGATACCACGCTGCGCCCCTTCACGATGCTCACGGGTGAAACCGTTATCGGCGAAGACTGCGTCATCGGCCCGCAGGTCCACATCACCGATTCGCGCCTGGGACACGGCGTAATCGCCCGTGCCTGCTTTGTGGATCAGTCCGAAGTTGGCGACGAATGCCGTATCGGGCCGTTTGCAAATCTGCGCCCTGGCACGCGCCTGGGCCGGGGGGTCAAGATCGG
>JAUJOK010000025.1:0-17362 GCA_030447685.1 Armatimonadaceae bacterium | reverse complement strand
GGCCGTTTGCAAATCTGCGCCCTGGCACGCGCCTGGGCCGGGGGGTCAAGATCGGCGATTTTGTAGAAACCAAGGCGGCGACGCTCCATGACGGCGTCTCCGCCAGCCACCTGACCTATCTGGGAGATGCTGAGATCGGTGCGCGCACGAACATCGGCGCGGGAACGATCACCTGCAACTACGATGGAGTGAAGAAAAACCGCACGGTCATCGGCGCGGACGCCTTTATCAGTTCCAATACCATTATAGTCGCGCCCGTGACGGTAGATGAGGGCGCGATGACCGGAGCTGGTTCGGTCATCACCCAGGATGTTCCGGCGGGCGCGCTTGCGGTAGCTCGTGAGCGGCAGATCAACAAGGAGGGCTGGGCGGCGCGGCGGCACGCTCAGCGTGAGCAGATCCCGCCGCCCAGCGGCGCAGCTACCGGGGAGGGAACCGACCGATGAGCGGCCACCGCTACGCAGATACGCTGCGCCTGTTCTGCGGCAACGCCAACCCCTGTCTTGCCACCGATATTGCCGCGCATCTGGGGGTGCCCCTGGGCCGGATATCCGCGAAGCGGTTCAATGACGGGGAGATTCAGGTTCAGGTGGAAGAGTCGGCGCGGGGCACGGACGTGTTCATCGTTCAGCCCACGTGCTCACCGGTGAACGACAACCTGATGGAACTGCTTATCATGATTGATGCGTTCCGTCGCGCCAGTGCGCATCGCGTCACCGTCGTCCTCCCCTACTACGGCTATGCCCGTCAGGACAAGAAAATCAAGCCGCGCGAGCCGGTGACGGCGCGTCTGGTCGCCGATCTGATTACTGAGGCGGGCGCGGGCCGCGTGGTCTGCGTCGATCTGCACGCGGGGCAGATTCAGGGCTTTTTCCGCATCCCGATGGACCATCTGTACGCCGGTCCGCTGCTGGGCGAGCACCTGACGAAGATGGGTCTGGTAAACGGCGGAACCTGCGTCGTCTCACCCGATGTCGGCGGCGTGGCGCGGGCGCGGGCGCTGGCTGAGATGCTGGGAACCTCCATCGCGATCATCGCCAAACGGCGACCGGAGCCGGGTAAGGTAGAGATTGTCGAGATTATCGGCGATGTGCGGGACAAGGTGTGCGTCATGATCGACGATATGATCGATACCGGCGGGTCCATGGTTCACGGCGCGGAGGCACTGATCGAGCGTGGCGCATCGGAGGTGTTTGCCTGCTGCACGCACCCCGTGCTGTCGCCGGGAGCGGTCGAGCGCATCGCCGCCTCGCCCATCAAGCAGTTAGTGACCACGGATACGATCCCCTTCAAGGAGAAGCGCCATATCGATGATGGTCACGTCAAGATTACCTCAGTCGCGCCGCTTCTCGCCGATGCTATCAAGCGCATCCACAAGGACGAATCCGTGTCGCAGCTTTTCGATAGGTTCTGGTAAGATGCCCGAGGCCCCCTCCCCCCAACCCCCTCCCCCACGCTGTGGGAGAGGGGGAGCAAAGAGAAGATTAGAGAACAGCACCTCTCGTATTTCAGTTCTTCCGGCTCCCCCTCTCCCACAGCGTGGGGGAGGGGGCATGAAACTCATCGTCGGCCTGGGAAATCCCGGCAAGGAATACGCGGGCACGCGCCACAACATCGGCTTTGAGCTGGTGGATGCGCTGGCGTCCGCCCATAACATCAAAATCGAGCAGCGTATTGCCCGCGCGCGGGTCGGGCGCGGCACCATCGCGGGCGAACCGGTTCTGCTCGTCAAGCCGCAGACGTTTATGAACCACTCCGGCGAATCCGTCGCTGCGCTCCTGCGCCGCGAGCAGGTTCCGCTGGAAAACCTCCTGGTCGTTATAGACGACGTGCACCTGCCGGTCGGCAAGCTGCGCCTGCGGGCCAAAGGCTCATCAGGCGGCCACAACGGCCTCAAAAGTATCGCTCTGCATCTGGCGACGCAGGACTGGGCGCGGCTGCGGCTGGGGGTCGGCGAGCCGCCGCCGGGCCTTCAGATCGACTGGGTATTGTCGCGCTACACCCGTGCCGACCGGAAGCTGATGGACGAACTGCTGATCATGGGCATGGGCGCGGTGGAACTCTGGCTGACGGAAGGCATTGAAACGGCCATGAACCGCTTCAACGGCACGTAAGCAAACCGGCGATGACGCCTGCACTCCTCTTCCAATTGCGTTTGCAAAGCCACTTCAGGTATTATTATTTCAGCAAGCTCCTCGTCATTGTCGTCCCCAGTTGTACTCAGTCTCCCTATACCAGTAAATATGATCATGCTCCAACTGAGGGAACGGACACGGGTGCATCACGACCGGATGGAAGCCAATGTGGACATCCGGAAGCGGTGCCAGTCCGTCGAAAACTACCGGCGTCTCCTGGAGAAGTTTTACGGCTTTTACGCTCCCATTGAAGCCACGCTGGAAAGTCGAAGTGACGGGGAACTCTCGGGCTTCAATTTCGAACAGAGAAGAAAAGTCCCGCTGCTGCGCGCAGACCTGCGGGCGCTGGGGGCGCGTGACGCCGACCTGGGCAGGCTGCCCCATTGTCTCCACCTTCCGAACCTGAACACCACGGCACAGGCGCTGGGCTGCCTGTACGTTCTGGAAGGGGCGACGCTGGGAGGCCAGATAATCGCGCGGCAGATAAAGGCTTCGCTGGACATCGACCACCACAGCGGTGCGGCATTTTTTTGCAGCTACGGCAGCGCGGTCGGCGCAATGTGGAAGTCGTTTGGCGGCGCGCTGACCGCCTACTCGTCCACCTGCGCCGTTGAGGAGATCATCATCGGTTCCGCGTGTGATACATTTACCGCGCTGGACCGCTGGCTTCGGGAAGGAATGTAAACCGTGGAGGAACCGAAACGCGAGGCCGGGCAGCCGGTCGATGCGGCGGAGTGCGAAAAAGAGCCGATCCATATTCCGGGCCGTATTCAGCCGCACGGGGCGCTGCTCGTCTTAAAAGAGCCGGAATTGACCATAGTTCAGATAAGCGATACCGCCGCCACAGTCCTGGGGCGACCCGCCGACGCGCTGCTGGGCCAGCGCCTGGAAAGTCTGCTCGGCCCCGCCCAGATCGATTACCTGAAAGACTCGCTGCTGTGCGAGAAGGTGACGACAACTCCGCTTCACCTGTTCACCATGACGGTGCAGCAAAGCGACACGATTTTTGACGGCATTGCCCACTGCGCCCACGGAAGCCTGGTTCTGGAACTGGAGCCGGTTCGTCCGCAGGAAAAAGGCTCCGCTTCCAACCTTCAGTACCTGCTGCGAACGGCGATTCCGAAGCTGCATGAGGCGAAGACCCTACAGCAATTTTGCGAGGCGGCAGCGCGGCAGGTGCGGCAAATCACCGGCTTTGACCGCGTCATGATGTACCGCTTCGACGAAGACTGGAATGGAACCGTGATCGCGGAAGACAGGCGGGACGATCTGGACTCGTTCCTGGGTCTCTACTTTCCGGCCTCGGACATTCCCCGGCAGGCGCGCGAAATCTATCTGCGAAATCCGCTGCGCCTGATCGCCGATGTGCACGCCGAGCCGGTGCCCGTCGTTCCCGTCCTCAATCCCCTGACGAACCGCCCGCTGGACATGACTTTCTCCGTCCTGCGGAGCGTGTCGCCTATCCACATTGAGTATCTCAAAAACATGGGCGTCGCCGCCTCCATGTCGATTGGCATCGTTCGGGAAGGACGGCTCTGGGGCCTTATCGCCTGCCATCACCTTTCGGCGCGGTATGTGCCTTATGATGTGCGCATGGCCTGCGAACTGTTTGGGCAGGTGGTATCGCTTCAGGTGGCGACCAAGGAAGAGTCCGAGGATTACGAGTACCGGATGACTCTCAAGTCCCGGCAGGCCAGCTTTGTCGCGTCCATGTCCACGACGGGAGACTTCGTTCAGGGCCTGCTCGATCACCATCCGAACCTGCTGGACTTCATCGACGCGCAGGGGGTCGCTTTGTGCGTGGACGGCGACTGCTTTCTGCTGGGCCAGACGCCGGACGAGGCCGAAGTGCGGCGACTGGTGGACTGGCTGGCGCGGCACCGCAACGAAGCGGTTTTCCAAACCAACGCACTGCCCGCTATATATGAGCGCGCTGAAAGCTTCAAGCAGACGGCAAGCGGCCTGCTGGCGGTTCCCCTGTCGCGCGTTCGCAAAAACTACCTTTGCTGGTTCCGGCCCGAAGTAATTCAGACCGTCAACTGGGCGGGTAATCCTGAAAAGACCGTCGAGGCGGCGGACGATGGGCTTCGGCTCAGCCCGCGCAAATCGTTCGCACTGTGGAAGGAAACCGTTCGCTCCCAATCACTGCCGTGGAAGGCGTGCGAAACCGAAGCCGCCGGGGATCTAAGGAACGCCGTTACGGGCGTCGTTCTGCACCTGACCGAGCTAAAGCGCGCGGAGCAGGCGCTTAATGCCGCCTACGAGCGCGAGCGCCGCATCGCCGACACGCTCCAGCTTTCGTTCCTGCGAAAGCCGACGGAAAACGCTTTTCCCAGGCTGGATGTGGAACCGCTGTACGAGGCTGCCTGGGAAGAGGCGGCGGTCGGCGGGGACTTTTTCGATGCGTTCGCGCTGGAAGACGGTCGGGTGGCGCTGGTCGTCGGTGATGTGGCGGGCAAGGGGCTGGCGGCGGCGACACGGACGATGGAGGTGAAATTTGCCCTGCGCGCTTTTTTAAGCGAATACCCGGAGCCGGGGCAGGCGCTTTCGCGCTTGAACGAATTTATGTGCGACGCGCAAAAAACGGATGACGTGGACGGGCGCAGTTTTGTCGCGCTGGCGCTTGTAGTCGTGAACCCGGAGTCCGGCGAGGCGTCCTGCACGCTGGCGGGCGCGGAGCCGCCCTGTGTATTACGCGAGGACGGCGAAGCGGAAGAGCTGCTGCCGGGCGATCTGCCGCTGGGTGTAGTCGGGAAGGTAGCCTACCCCACGCAGACGCTGCGCCTGGGGGTCGGTGACACGGTATTGATAGCCACGGACGGAATCACCGAAGCACGAAACCGGGAAGGCTTTCTGGGCCACGAAGGGATGATGCAGCTTGCCCGGCAGGCGCTGCCGCTCGGCTCACTGCGCCGCATCGGTCAGTCCATCCTCGACGGCGCGCGCGCCTTTGCGCGCGGCCCGCTCAAGGACGATGCCTGCCTGCTGCTTGCCCGCCGCCGTTAGCTAACCGCTCGCGCCCGGCGGTGGTGCGGCCAGCTTATCTTTCAAGCCCTGGTAATAGGCGGCCAGATCGTGCTGCTCCGGCCCTTCGGTGATGCGGCGGTGGACTTTCTGGAACGGGAAGACTTGAAGACCGCCGTCACCATAGGGGAAGATGAGCGAGGCATCATACCAGTTGGGCGCAAAGTGCCACACGCCGCCCAGCATGCGAGCCATCACCTCACCCACATAGCATCCGTTGTAGAAGATAACCAGGTTCCGCTGCTTCTCAGGGAACTGCTCCATCTGAAACAGCGGATCAGAGACACGCAAAAGCTCCTCGACAACGGAAACGGAGGCTTCCGAATAGTCGAGGTCACGCCCCCCGGCGCGCACCTGCACCACCAGCGTTTCTGCGTAGTCGGCGATATTGGTTTCGTCGAGCGTCACGCGGCGCTCGCTTCTCCCAGGTACGCCTTCTGCACGTCCGGGTTGGCCCGCAGGTCGGCGGCAGGGCCTTCGAGGATGATGTTGCCCGTTTCCAGCACGTATCCCCGGTGCGCGACCGCCAGGGCCAGATGCGCGTTCTGTTCCACCAGAAGCACGGCCATGCCGGATTCGCGGTTGATGTTTTCGATGGTGCGGAATATCTCCCGCTCCAGGTTCGGGGCAAGGCCCAGGGATGGCTCATCCAGCATCAGCAGCTTGGGCTTGGTCAGCAAGGACCGTCCCACGGCGAGCATCTGCTGTTCGCCGCCGGAAAGGGTTCCCGCGCTCTGCCCGATCCGCTCGCGCAGGCGCGGGAAAGCGTCAATGCGTGCTCCATGTCCCGCGCGATTTCGTCCCGGTCACGGCGCAGGTACGCGCCCAGTTCCAGATTTTCACGGACGGTCATGTTCGCAAAGATACGCCGCCCCTCCGGGCAATGCACCAGACCGCGCCCAACAATACCGCTCGCCCCCAGGCGTGTCACGTCCTGGCCCGCAAAGACTACCCGCCCGGAGCGCGCCCGCACCAGCCCCGACGCCGCCCGCAGCAGCGTCGACTTGCCCGCGCCGTTCGCCCCGATAAGCGTCACTATCTCGCCGGGGGCCACCGTCACGGAGACGCCGCGCAGCGCGTGTATCGCCCCGTAATACACGTCCAGGTTTTCCAGGCGCAGAAGCGGTTCAGCAGCAGCAGTGGTGTCGGCCATTTTCCGTTAAGCCTCCACAGCCTCGCCCAGATAGGCTTCGATGACTTTGGGGTCACGACGGATCTGCGCGGGCGTGCCGTGGGCGATAGGCTCGCCATAGTTCAGCACCGTGATATGCTCGCAGACCCCCATGACGACCGACATATCGTGCTCGATCAAGAGAATAGTCAGGCCAAATTCGGTCTTCAGCCGCCGTATCAGGCGCATCAGGTCTGCGCTTTCCTGCGGGTTCATGCCCGCCGCCGGTTCATCCAGCAAAAGCACTTTCGGTCTTGTTGCAAGCGCGCGGGCGATCTCCAGACGGCGCTGGGCACCGTAAGGCAGGTTCTTCGCTTCTTCGTCTTTCAATACCTGCAAGTCCAGCAATCCCAGCAGGCGCTCAGCCTCCTCGGTCACTTCCGCCTCCGCCGCCGCAAACCGCGCCGTCCGCATGATCGTGCCCCATAGCCCAACCTGCTCGTGGAGCGACGCGGCGGTGCGTACATTGTCAAGAACGGATAGGTCGGGGAAAAGGCGTATATTCTGGAACGTGCGGCAGACACCCAGGCGCGCGATCTCGTGCGGCTTTTTCCCGCCGATCTGCTGCCCGTTGAAGACGATGCTGCCCGACGTCGGCGCGTACACGCCGGTAAGAAGGTTGAAGACAGTGGTTTTGCCCGCGCCGTTCGGGCCGATCAGACCGGCGAGGTCGTTCTCGTTCAGCGCCAGGGAGACGTTATTTACCGCCAGCAGGCCGCCAAAGCGCTTGGAAACCTTATCCAGTGCCAGAACAGGCATAATGATGCGCGATGGGCCTTTCGGCGGGGAAGGGATAGCGCATTATAGCCCACCGCAGGCGGCGTGTCAATTTGTCCCGTCGCTTCGCCGGCTCTGACCCTGAGCGCGGAAAGTGCCCTTCCCGGCGTGTATCGGCGGCTGCGCCCGGCAAAGCAACAAAGACTTCCTGGAAACGGCAAGGGCCTCGGAAACGGTTCCAAAGCCCCTGACCCCATTAACTCCCGGCCCCGGTTCACGTTTGAACGGAGCGGGTGGTTCCCATTTCGCCGCCGGTGCCCATGCCGGCCCCGGTGCCTGCGCCTCGCGTGCCGCTGTGCGCCGCCGGTGTTTCCGAAACGTCGCCCCCCTGAATGGGCGCAACGTCGGGGTCGGCGTCGATGTCCCGACCGTGGCTTTCACTGGGGTCGGCGATATCCCCGCTGATCACATCACTGCCCGTTTCCCCGATAAGGCCGGTGTCCGGGGCGGCGGCGTCGGCGCTGTTCCCCACGTCGCTCACTCCCCCCGCTGGCCCATCGCGATCCTCATTGTCGTTCACGTCTGCCATCTCGGTCTCCCTTCTTGCCTTCGGTCCTGCTGCACAACGTTCTTCGGCTATTGCCCCTTACCCATCTGCGCGCCAACGTATCAGGGAGACGGCAGGATGGCCCGTATCAGCAGCATGATTCCCAGAACCAGCAGCATAATCAGCGCGCTGCCGATGCCGATCTTACCCACCAGCGACTCCCGCGCGCCCAGCCCCAGCGCGAGTGCGGCGACCTCGGCGACGCCTGCTGCCACGCCCAGCGCGAGGAACACCGGCCCGGAAGCGGACGCCAGCGTCGCATACGCCAGCATCGCAAATACAGCCAGGAATCCCAGCACGGCCATCGCAACCGAGGCCCACGCCTGTTTTTCCTGCCGTGAAAATCTTCCCAATTTATCCCACAACCTATTTGCGCCGCGCCGTTGGCAGCGTTCATTCCGCCGGAGGCAGCTTACCGCGCACCGATAAAACATTACGAACGGTCTTTGTCAGATCTTCCGGACGGAACGGCTTGATAACGTAATCGTCCACATCCATGCCCCACGCTTCCGCCATGGAACCGAAGTCCGACTTGGCGGTTAACATCACCACCGGCGTCTTCGCAAGTGACGGCTCCTGGTGCTGTCTTAAGTGCCGCAGCACGGTAAAGCCATCCATGTGGGGCATCATCACGTCCAGGAGAATCAAGTCCGGGCGATACTGCGCCGTGGCCGCAAGCGCCCCTTCTCCATTTGCGGCGGTGAAGACGGTATGGCCGTCCCGCTTCAGGCAGAAGCCGAGGATCTGCACAACGTCCGGCTCATCGTCCACCACAAGAATCGTCGCCATTATTCACCGGCCTCCCATATGCCTCTGTCCTTGTTCCTTGCCGCTCCTGTTTTTACCCCTCTGCCCCTTCATCCCCAACACTTTGTGCACGCGAAGATAAATTCTTCCGTCTCCTGCTTATGCCACCGTCAGTCCGAGGCACAAAGCGCATAAATCGTCCGTATTGTAGTCGTTGGCGCAGCAGGGCCGCGAACCGGGCTTCCCGGTTTGTGTGTACCCCAACGGATATTCGATTCAGCACTCCGGGACAACGAGTAATGACGACCTACGATGACCCCGGCACCGCGACGGTGCCGACGAAATATTGGCACGCACGGGACGATGGCCGCATTCAGTGCGATGTGTGCCCACGCGCCTGCCGACTACAGGAAGGGCAGCGGGGGCTGTGTTTTGTGCGCGCCCGCCAGAACGACCAGATCGTACTGACCACCTATGGCCGCTCCAGCGGTTTCTGTGTGGATCCGATTGAAAAGAAACCGCTCAACCACTTTCTGCCCGGCTCGTCGGTGCTTTCGTTCGGCACCGCGGGCTGCAACCTTGCCTGCAAGTTTTGCCAGAACTGGGACATCAGTAAGTCCCGGCAGATGGATACGCTCATGGACGCCGCCTCACCGGAAGAACTGGCCAAAGCTGCCCGGCGTCTGGGCTGCCGCAGCGTCGCCTATACTTATAACGACCCGGTTATCTTTCTCGAATATGCCACCGATGTGGCGCAGGCATGCCGGGAGCAAGCAGTCCAGTCGGTTGCGGTGACGGCGGGCTACATCTGCGACGAGCCGCGCACCGAGTTCTTCCGGCACATGGACGCCGCGAACGTCGACTTGAAGGGTTTCACCGAGCGCTTTTACCACGAGATTTGCGGCGGCCACCTTCAGCCGGTGCTCGACACACTCGTGTACCTCAAGCGCGAAACCAGCGTCTGGCTGGAGTTGACGACACTGCTTATCCCCGGAGAAAACGACTCGGAACAAGAACTGGAGGAGATGACGCAGTGGGTGGCGCAGCATCTGGGGCCGGACGTACCCATGCACTTTACCGCGTTCCACCCGGACTGGAAGATGCGGGACAAGCCGCCCACGCCTCCTCTTACCCTCAAAATGGCACGCCGAATCGCCCGGAAGAACGGCATACGCTACGCCTACACGGGCAACATCCATGATGAGCAGGGCGGCAGCACCTACTGCCACAACTGTGACGAGCGCCTCATTGGCCGCGACTGGCATGAACTGACCGCCTGGAACCTGACCCCGAATGGGCATTGCCGCCGCTGCGGTGTGGCCTGTGCCGGCGTCTTCGACGCGCGCCCCGGCAAGTGGCGCGCGCGTCGGCTGCCGGTGTTCCTGGCCGACGCAGAACGGTAGCCATCCTGCGCGACCCGATGGCTATTCATTTGCCCCCCGGACGGCTCCCGGGGCGGCGATGCGGGCCTCGATCCTCAGGCGACCGTTGGGTCGGCGCGTCCGTGGGCAGTCAGCATTCGTTTGCCGGGGTTGTCCGCGTTCCATTCGCCCTCCGGGTTCTTGATGGAGACGCTCTCCAGTCGCAGGTCCGCCGGAGCAGCGAAGGCGACGTGCAGTTTACGGCCCGCCTGGGTTAAAACGGCGGCAGATCCCTCGACGGCGATGGAGGCGTCGGTCGCCATCGCCCAGCGCACCGAGACGCCCGGTCGAAGCCCCTTCCAGTTCATCCACCACAACCACTGCTGCCGCTGCCGCGCCGTCCTCCACGCGCACACGCCGCTGAACCTTCGCTGCCTGTCCCTTGAGGAAGACGAGGTCAGGTCAATCAGCGCGCCGCGCGCATCGGCCTCGACGAGCTTGCCAGTCCACGGGCGTCATGCAGCTGGCCGTCGATGGTCAGGGTATTGTGGCTGAAGTTGTTCGGGCGGAAACCTTCCAGCGGTCCTCCTGGCGTGCATCCCAGAGACCGAAGCCGATCTTTTCCAGGGAGTGGTAGGACTGCGCCCCCAGATCGACAGCCCAGCGGATACCCTGGGCTTCAAGGATGAAGGAGCCTGCATCCATATGGCCGTGGCTGACGGCGGCGCCCCCACCCTTGATCGCGAAGTAAAACGCGTTGGGGTCCGTCCAGGAAGAGCGCCAGGCGGCGATGGGATTCGGCCCCTGGCCCGACCAATGGAGAGGAGGTTCGGGCGCTTCTTAAGCGCATCGGCGGGAGGCCGCCACAGTGCAATCAGCGGCAGGAAGCGGTCCACGCCCCCGGTGCCCTTTAAACGCTCACGAAGGAGATCCTCGGGCTGCGCGATCAGACGCGGAAGGCGGCGCAGGCGGGCCATCAGGAGAAAAGGGCCGGGCTGACATCACCACGGTCGCCACCGTCGGCGAAGTTGTAGTAGCGACCGGAGGGCCGTCGCGTGCAGCATGAAATCGGCGGCACAGCAGTCCCGGCGACTGCAGCAGACCACCCTCGGTGCCCAGCGCGGTTCGCAGCCCCTCGATCAGCAGCATCTGGTAGGTGGTGCCGTACGACCAGTAGCTGGGGCCTTCCGGGTAGACTCCTCGGGCCGGTAGGGTTCCAGCCCGTTCTGGTTGTATTCGGGGACATGGCGCAGGATACTACGCGCCGGCCCCGGTTCCTCCTCGTAGACGGCAAGCGATCAAGCGCCATCCCGGCCAGGCAGACCTGGTTCCAGTTGTTGCGTGTGCGGTACCAGTTGTTTTTGGCTGGATCGGAGCCGGGATTTAGCCCCTTCTCGACGATGGCTGTGCGGATTGTGGCGCGTGTGGTCGGGGAAAGGTGGTCGAACAGCCAGTCATAGCCAATGGCAAGTCCTGTGGTCATTTCGGCGACATCCAGGAAGTGGCTGGGGTTCCAGTCGGAGAATGCCGACACGGCCAGCATATCCTTCTCCGCCCGCTCCAGAAAGGCCCGTTCTGCGGTGACGCGGAACGCGAAGGCGGCAAGCACGACGCGTGCGACCAGTTCGCGTGAAACCGACAGAAGCCGTCGCCCTTCTAACTTGCGCTCCAGGGGAGCGTCCTTCAGGCGGACGCGAGCGCGCTCCAGCATCCCGGTAACAAGACCTTCGAGCGCCGGATCCGTCTTCCGCTGCTGATCCAATGCGGCCCAATCCTGTGGGCGGGCGAGCAGACGCGGGTGCGGCGGGAGCGTTTCCGGAAGGCTTAATTCCGGCGCGGCGAACGCGCTGCCCCCCGCTGCGGCGGATGCCATCAGAATTCCTCCGATCTCAAGAACGGTGCGACGACGGTACTTGCCCATGGTGGTAATCTCTTACCTTCTCACAGTCTGCCGGTGCGGCGTTATTCCGGAAGGCGCAACAACGGGGCGACGGGAAGGCCGGGTTTGGTGCGCTCGGATTGGGGTGTGGGCCGTGTTGGCTTCGAACCAACGACACCCGCCTTAAAAGGGCGGTGCTCTACCCCTGAGCTAACGGCCCGAGACTCAACTATTATACCGCGAAAGAGGCCTTGCAACAGTGAGATACGGCGTGCTAAATGACTTTAGGAGCTTTCTTTGTTCGGAGGTAAGGCGCGGTCGCGCGCTCAGGCGCAAAAGTCCGGCTCCTCGGTATACCATGCGCGTAGGTATCGAGCCGGGGCAAGTCGAAGTATTATATTCCCCTGGCATTTTGCCAGGGAGGAGCGGTAATATCCCGGTCTCCCGGTTCGCCGTTTCCGTGCCGGGGCGGTGTCTCCCTGATTTACCGCAGTTTAATGGAGAATAGGGCAGTGAAAAAGATCGAGTGCATTTTGCGCCCGGTACGTCTGGAGTCGGTGAAAACGGCTTTGGCGGAAAAGGGCATTACCGGCATGACGGTCCTGGATGTACGCGGAACGGGGAGCGGCGATTCGACGGAGACCTTCGGCAGCGTCTCTTATACCGTGACGCTGCCGCCGAAGATAAAGATCGAGATCGTTGCGAGCGATGAGGACACGGACGAGGTAATCGAGATGCTGCTGGCGCATGCCCGCACCGGCGAGCCGGGAGACGGGAAGATATTTGTTCTTCCGGCCACCAAGGCCGTGCGCATCCGTACCGGTGATTCGGGCGAAGGGATATTATAGCGGACACGGCATGTCGCTGTAAATCTCCGCATATGTTATCATAGGTTATTCCAATGCAGATACTGAGTCATCTTTTTGCCAATAATCGGGCGTGGGCAGAGCGCATCACAGCGGACGATCCCGATTTTCTGACCCGACTGGCGCGCCAGCAGGCCCCGGAATATCTGTGGATCGGCTGCTCGGACAGTCGCGTGCCCGCAAACGAGATCGTGGGGATGCTGCCGGGCGAGCTATTCGTGCACCGCAATGTTGCCAATGTGGTGGTGCATGCGGACCTGAACTGTCTGTCCGTACTTCAATATGCGGTCGATGTGCTCAAGGTGCAGCATGTCATTGTCTGTGGGCATTATGGCTGCGGCGGCGTGCAGGCGGCCCTGGAGAATGCGAAGTTCGGGTTGGTTGACAACTGGCTGCGCCATGTGCAGGACGTCGCGCACAAGCACCGCGATCAGTTGACGCAGATCGACGCTCCGGCGCAGCGGCTTGACCGCCTGTGCGAACTGAACGTCATCGAGCAGGTGGTCAATGTCAGCCGGACGACGATAGTGCAGGACGCCTGGACACGGGGGCAGCCGCTTTCCGTCCACGGCTGGATTTACCGGCTTCAAGACGGACTGCTGCGTGACCTGAGCATGGCTGTCTCCGGCGAAGCGGAAGTGGCCTGCCGTTATGAGGAAGCCACTTCCCCCGGCATGACCGCCAGACTCACGGCGCTTCACGAGTAGGCGCCAAGGACAGGCGCGTCGAAAGCGCCTGAACGAGGCCGTCGATGGTGTAAGCGTCCGCGGTAACGTCCGGTTCGCGGAGGATTTCGCGGCAGGTTTGCGCGGTGATCGGACCGATAGCGGCGACGACGGTAGTTGAGGGTATGACAGCACTTCCAACCGCCTCGACGAAGTTCCTGACCGTAGATGATGACGTAAAGGTGATTACGTCCAGCGCCCCGTTTTCCAGCATCTCCCGGACCTGGGCCGCGCCCTCCGTCTCCAGCACGGTTCGATAGGCAGGAACGACATCCACGGTCGCACCTGCCGCGCGCCAGGTATCCGGCAGCGTCTCGCGGGCTTCGACGGCGCGCGGAATCAAAAAGCGCTTTCCCGCTGCGGGTTCGGGGAACTGCGCCACGACTGCCTCGGCGACAAACTCCGTAGGCACGAAATCGGGGCGGATGCCGCGCTCGCGCAGGGCCGCCTCCGTGGCAGCACCGATAGCGGCGATTTTTGCGGTTCCGAAGGAGCGAGCGTCGCGGCCTGCCTGTGCCAGCCGTTCCCAAACGTGCGATACGCCATTCGCGCTGGTGAAGACGACCCAGTCGTAGCTTTGGAGCCGCCGGAGCGCTTCGTCCAGGGCCGCGAAACCGTCTGCGGGCGGCTCAATACGGATAGTCGGAAACTCCACCGCTTCCGCGCCCAGCGCCCGAAGCTGCTCACTCAGCGCCGATGCCTGCTCCCGCGCCCTTGTCACCAGCACTCGCTTTCCGAACAGTGGCCCGGTATCGAACCAGCGCAGCGCCTCGCGCCAGCGCACCACCTCGCCCACGATGGTTACGGCAGGCGGCTTGATCTTCTCTGCGCGGGCGACTTCCACGATGTCGGCCAGAGTTCCCACCGCGACCCTCTGCCGGGGCCATGTCCCCCACTCCACCAAAGCGACGGGCGTCGTCGGTTCGCGCCCGTTCTCCATCAGCCGCGCCGCGATTTCCGGCAGCGCCTCAACCCCCATCAGGAACACCAGCGTATCGGCGGCCCAGGCGATGCGATCCCAGCGCCGCCGCCCCTCCGCGCCACCCGCCGCCCGACCGCCGGACTCGCGCGCATCGTCACGCTCATGGCCGGTCACCACGGCAAACGACGAGGCCGCATCACGGTGCGTCACGGGAATGCCTGCATACGCCGCCGCCGCAATCGCGCTGGTAACGCCGGGAACAACCACAAAAGGAATGCCACGCTTTTGCAGGTACTCGGCCTCTTCACCGCCGCGCCCGAAAACGAACGGGTCGCCGCCCTTGAGGCGCACGACCGTCTTGCCCGACTGCGCGCGTTCCGCCAGCAGCGCATTGATTTCCGGCTGCGGCAATGCGTGGCGCTGGGCCTCTTTTCCGACGAAGATCCGCTCGGCGCGCTCAGGGGCGTGTCCCAGCAGGGATGGATGCGCGAGCCGGTCATAAACCACGACGTCCGCGCGGGCGAGCGCGGCGCGTCCGGCGAGGGTGAGCAGGCCCGGATCGCCCGGCCCGGCCCCGACAAGAAAGACGGTTCCGGCCCCCCCATTATTGGGGGCGGGGGGGGGCGGAACCGGGGGGGCTTCTTCTTCGCTCATGCCGCCACCACTGCTGCCATGCCGGGACGCTGCCCCGGACGCTTTTCTTTTACCAGAACCGTGTCGTGCCGCTCGGAACCGCGCGTCTCCGGATAGTCCGTGTTGTAGTGCAACCCACGGCTTTCGCTGCGCTGCTGGGCGGAGCAGACAATTAGCTGGGCCACCAGATAAAGATTGCGCAGTTCCAGCAGGTCTTCCGTGGGGCGGCAGGTGGCGTACAGCGCATCTACTTCATCGGCGATAACGGAAAGCGCGGTTTCCGCCTGGCTCAGACGCTCATCCGTACGCACGATGCCGACGAAGCGGGTCATGGCGGTCTGGATACGCTTTTTCAGCGCCTCGGTATCGGCGATGCGAACGCGGCCCTGGTAGGGTCGGAATGGCGGCACGCCCCGGCACGTCGTATCGTCCTCATCCGTTCCCGCTTTATGCAGTGCCTGTGCGGCGCGGTGGCTGAAGACCAGCCCTTCCAGAAGCGAGTTAGAGGCCAGGCGGTTCGCGCCGTGAACCCCGGTGCAGGTTACTTCCCCGGACGCGTACAGGCCCGCCAGCGACGTGCGCCCATCCAGATCGGTGACGACGCCGCCGCAGGAATAGTGGGCCGCCGGGACAACGGGAATCGGCTCTTTGGTCATGTCAATGCCATAGGAAAGGCAGCGGGCGTAGATGTTCGGAAAGCGGTGCTTCAACTCGTCGGCGGAGATATGCGTCACGTCCAGAAACATGCACGGCTCCCCCAGGCGCTTCATCTCCGCATCGATGGCGCGGGCCACGATGTCACGGGGGGCCAGATTGCCGCGCTCGTCGTAGCTCTCCATAAACGCCCGCCCTGATTTATCCCGCAGGATGCCTCCCTCGCCGCGTACCGCCTCGCTGATGAGAAACGAGCGTGCCGCCGGATGGTACAGCGTGGTCGGGTGGAACTGGATAAACTCCATGTTGGCGACCCGCGCCCCGGCGCGAAACGCCATCGCCACCCCGTCACCGGTCGCGATAGCCGGGTTGGTGGTGTGCGTGTAGACATGACCGCAGCCGCCGGTCGCCAGCATCACTGCCCGCCGCGCCAGAAACAGGGCAATGTCACCTTCGGTCGTGTCCAGCACATACACGCCGCACACGTGGTCGTCATCGCCGGGCGATTTGGCGAAGTCTATTCCCGCGTGATGCTCGAAAACCGTGATGGCGGGATGGGCATTCGCCTGCGTAACCAGGGCGCGCTCGATTTCGCGCCCGGTCAGATCGGCGTTGTAGGCGATGCGGCGGCGCGAATGGCCGCCTTCCCGTGTCAGGGACAGGTGTTCCGTTCCGTCGGAGCCGCGCTCGGTGTTGAACTTCGCGCCGAAGGCAATGAGTTCCCGAATACGGTCCGGCCCTTCCCGCACCAGAACCTCGACAGCCTCGCGGTGGCACAAATCCGCGCCCGCGATGAGAGTGTCTTCGATATGCAGATCGAAACTGTCGTCCGGGGCCATCACACCGGCGATACCGCCCTGCGCCCAGTTGGTGTTGCTTTCCGCGCGGTCTTTCTTCGTTACCAGACCGACGGTGCCGGACTTCGCCATCTCCAGCGCGAAGGTCAGACCGGCGACTCCCGACCCGAGAACGACAAAATCAAAAATAGAATCATTAGTCATCGTGGGTGATTCATGAACTGGGAAGCGGCGTTTGCAGCATTCGCGCCGTGCGGGTATCGGGGTGCGTGCGGACGTATGCAGTGACACGCCGGGACTGCTTCGGTGTTAAGACAAGGAGGGCTTTATGATATGTCGTGCGGAAGCCGAGGAGAAAATGGCGGTTCATGGCGTTGGCATTCTTCCCCGAGCCGCCAATCCTTGCTCGCTCCGCCTTTTGCCTTGCCGCATGCTCTACGAAAAGCGTCCGCAGGCGTGCGACCTGTGACGGTGTCAGTTTCAGTTCCGCAATCAGTTCCGAAGGAATTCCCACACTTTCCAGAACCATTAGCTGTTCCATAACCCGGCGCAGCATTGACCGCTGAGCATTGGTCAGCATTGCCCTTATGGCCCGGTCTGATGCTCGGTCGGCGGCCTCATAGCGTGCCTGGAACGCTGAAGGATTGGCCGTCCCGGCCTTTTTGGCGTTCCGCGCGTCCATTGCTATCTGATAATGGGTGTCCGCGCCACGCTGCTGAATCTCGCCCCACACACGCCGCTGCGCCGGTGTCAGCTTGAGATTCGCCTCCAGAACCCGCAGCGAAATCCCGTAAACCGGCAGCGACCCGTGTGACCGGTTTGGCTTGTAATAGAGCAACGCGTAACCGTTGGCGTCAGGTGACAGCTTGCGGGGACGCGCCAGTTGCGCCCCCACCGACGGTAGGAACATGGGCGCAACGGATACCAGCACCACCACCAGAAAAGCGTTCCAGCGTATTCTTTCAAGGCGGCGATCTTTTACCGCCGGAGTCGTTTTCTGACCTGGCAATATCATTATCATCAAGCTCCGGTGTCGGCTCGCTCGCCCGTCCTGGCAGTCATCCCACTCTATTCTACCCGGCGCAGTCAGGAAGCGGGCGGCAGGTCGTGTGTCGGTATCGCCT
>JAUJOK010000090.1 GCA_030447685.1 Armatimonadaceae bacterium | reverse complement strand
CCCCCTGTTATCCGTCTATATTGATGAGGAAGCGACCGCTGCGGAAGCGGAACGGGTAAAGTCACACCTTGCTCACTGTGCTCGTTGCGCCTCGGAGCTGGCCTTTCTGCGCCTGTCCCACGAAGCTCTTTCTCACCCAAGCATAGCGGCTGTGCCGCCGAGCCTGCACGAGCGCATCGCCATGGCGACCTATGCCCGCCCGACGCTTTCGGCGCGTATCGCTGCGTGGCTGAGTCCCGCTCCGGCGCGGCTGGCTCTGGGCGGCGCGGCGATGGCGGCTGTTGTGGCGGTAGCGTACGTCCTGCGTACCCCCGATGTCTCCCAGCAGCCCACGGGCAGCGGCCAGGTAGCGAAGCAGACGGAAGCGCCGCAGTCGTCGAACCCTTCCGAACCTGCTCCGGCCCTGCCTCCAACTACTATCGAGTCTCCGAGAAAGCGCGTTGATGTGGCCGCCGCGAACACAGCGAAGAAACCGGAGCGCAGCAATCCGGCTGCCGTAACAGCCATAAAGCCTTCTTCTACACAGGTCGCTGTAACCGAAGCGCCGCCGCGCCCTCTAAACCCGGCAAAACGGGCGGAGACGGTGACGCGGCAGGCAGCGAGGAATGAAGCCAGCGAGCCGGTGAAAGCGCCGAAGTCATCACAGCAGCGGCCCCTGATAATCGCCAAAGTGACACCCGCGCCTGCGTCGCCTGTTATCACTGCTGCGACACCCAGCCGCGTGCAGAAAACGGCAGCACAGCAGCGGCGGCGACAGCCGGTGGAAGATATTACGCCTTCCGCGCCCGAACCGCAGAGGAAAGAAACTGCGCCGAATGTCAGGCCGGAACCCGTGGTGGTAGCCGCCGCGCCGCCTGCGCCCGTGACCGCCACCGAAACCCGTCCTGTTCAGGGGGGGCTGTCTGCCGACGGAAGCTTCCGGCGGCGGGTGGACAGTAATCGCTCCATGATGGCCGTGGCCTATGTCGAGAATCAGAGGGGCGCTTCTCGACGCCGAGACTTCGGGACGGGGCCAGGCTATACCGGCGAACTGGGCCAGGGCAGCCGCATGGATCGCGGTGTTGTGGAATTGCCTGTGGATTAGATTCCCACCGGAAACAACTCGTATTCCTAAATGACTTTGCAGGGTTGCTGTCCTGATCGGGCAGCAACCCTGCGGAGCGTCTCCATGGCTGCCGATAACTGTGGTATAATGCAGACGGAGATGAGACGTAGTTTCGCCCAAAAGCCCCGGACGCAAGGGCGTCGTTCTTCCCTCAGCGCCGGCCCTCCCCCGCCACCGCCGAACTATGCCATAACATCCCCCTGCATATCGCCTGGAGGTAGAAAATGAGTCGAACTGCCATCAAGTGTAACTGCGGCCAGCGCATCAACCAGAAGGACGTGATGCAGACCGGCCACTACATGCGGATGTTTGGCCCCAGCTTCGTTTACGTTAAGTTTCGATGCTCCCGCTGCAAAAAGCTGGGCGAGCAGTTAGTCAAGCAGGAAGAGTGGGAGGATGGCATCCTGAAAGATAGCTCGGTCGAAGCCAACTCCACGGAAAAAGAGCGGTTCGAGACAATGGGACCCATCGAGATGCGCGAATTAGTGGATTTCCACTATTCTCTGGAGAACCTGGACGATCTTTCCGCGCTGAGAGCCGAATTCGAGAAGCCAAAATCTTCCGAAGAGAAGTAGGATAAAAGGGGCAGGCCCGCCGGGCCTGCCCCTTTTATTTTTGCCGCCCGTCAGGCTTACGGGCGGCGTACAGCACAAGCTGCGCTTCCACGCGCTCGCGCGCGTCCAGCGTTCCAAAGATGCGCAGCGTCCATTCCCGCGTTTGCGCCAGCAGCGCGGTATGTATGTCGTCCGGCAGGTCCCACAAGAGCGAAAAGGTTCTTCGCTCCAGCATGGTCAGCACCTCCCGCGCCGACCAGACATGCTCCCAGCGCAGGTCATTCGCGCGTATCTCCACAGGCTGCGCTCCCCGGCGCTCCAACTCCACAAGCACATCCGCCGTGCGCGCTCCCAGCGTCGGCGGCAGCGCCCCCCGCTCCTGCGCCCTGTCCAGGTAATAGTCCCGAACCTGGGTGCGGCTCCCGTCCTCCACGGCCACGAACAGGGCCGCGCCGGGCCGAAGCACGCGCCAGATTTCCCGCCAGCGCCTGCCAGTCCGCGATAAGATGGAACACATGCACGGCCAGCGCCCCGGCGAAAGCGCCATCGGGAAACGGCAGAGCGCGAAGATCGGCCCCGGCCAGATGCGGGCAGGGTGCGCTGCGGCTCCGCTCCCGAAGACGGCGCATCATCTCCCAGGAAACATCCACACCGATGGTGCGCGCATGCCGACGTGCCAGGGCGCGTCCGAAGCGGCCCGTGCCGACCCCGGCATCTAAAAACCAGTCGGTGGGGGCGAGGCCCGCCAGTACCCGCCGCGCGGCGGCGTCGGCGACCGGGGCAGGCAAAAAGCGGGTGGCATCGTACTGGTCAGCGACGCGGTCGAAGCACAAAAACGGCGGGCCGTGCGGCAGCAGCGGCGGTGGCTGCTCAGGCGTGTCCAGCGGACTCTCCCCGCAGAAGCGCCACGGCATGCGGCAGCAGGGGCAGCAAGGTCTCCATGCCTTCGCGCACCGCGCCGGGACTGCCCGGCAGATTGACGATGAGAGTTCGCCCATGGATACCGGCGATTCCCCGGCTCAGCGCGGCCAGCGGCATCCGGCGCATGCCCTCGGCGCGCAGCAGTTCGGATATTCCCGGCGCATTGCGGTCAAGGACGGAAACAGTCGCTTCCGGAGTGACATCACGCGGGGAAAACCCGGTCCCACCGGTGGTAAGCACCACATCGCAGCCCGCGTCGCACATCGCTTCCAGATGCTCCGCGATCTCGCCTTCGTCGTCAGGAACCATCACACGCAGGAATACAGCGTATTCGTCCTGGGGAAGAAGGGCAGCAAGCTGCGGGCCGCTTTGATCTTCGCGCTCGCCCCGAAAGCAGCGGTCGGAGACGGTCATGATGCCCACATGAATCATGACCTCGGATTCACCAAGCGCGGCGCGGGTTCCTGCAAGCGGATAAACGCCAGGACGCGGAGAGCGCGCATTCTTATAAAAGCGGGGGAGCGTCCTGCATGCTACGGAACTCGCCACAAAGCAATAGGCGGGTTTGCTGCGCCAACGCCTGCACCGACTCAATTACCCGTTGAGGCGACTTTATTGACTCCTCGTCCTTTCTGCCGGTGGATTTTAGTGCGTGCACGCTCCTGCGGCCCAACGCACAAACGCACCCGCCGCCGGAAGGGAGCGAAGAACGAACGGTCTGTAGGCGGTCGGGTGCAGTGCCTTGTTGGGGGTACAATCTCTCCAACCCGTACATTTCAGCTTGTTATGCTCATTTGCTCTGCCCTTCATGATTTAAGCGATGGCAGTTCTCGTTTAATTGTGAGCAAGCAACAACCAATCTAAAATGATATGGTTGTTGTTCGCCATCTCAATATTCTGCCATTGAAACGGACGGCCATCTACAGCTTTACAGAGACGCTTACCCCATTAATGAAGTGGGTCTGGAAGGGGCGCACAGCAGCGCCACCCGGCATGAACTCAACGAGTTTAGTGTCTTTAAAGTCACTCTCCTCATAGCCGCTGCCATCGTAGAGCTTGATTGCCTTTGTCTCGCCGCTGGGCAGGAATGCACTCAAAGTGAGCGTGTAACGACCCAGCGGGATGTCCTTGTGAACGGTCTGATAAAGCTCACCCGACTTGAAGGGAAACTTGAAGCTAATAGTGCGGCCAATGCTGCCATCGATAAGTGGCCCATCTGGCACTAACTTCCCGTTCAAGATTGTATTGTCGGGCAACACCAGCCTATTAGCAAGCTGATCTGTTCCAAGAATCGTCAGGCTGCCACCATAGTAAGAGTTCGGCTCATCTGGGTCGAAAAACTTGGAAGGAATTGGGCCGCTGATTTTCCACACGAAGTCGCGTGCAATGCCGTTCTTAGAAAGGTATTGATCCTCAATTTTGCCTTGCACAGGACTCATAGGTAACTTGTAATTTTTTCCGTTGTAGCGAATCACCTTCCAAGCGCGTACCGTATAGATGCCGGGGGGCATCGCCGTCTGCCGATAACGCCCTGCTGCGTTAGTGGTCGGATCAAAGTTCACGATGCCGCCATTTGCGCTAACTGTGCCCCAGATGTCTACAGTAACGCCTGAAACAGGTTTCGCATTGATTCCCTTCACTACGCCACCCGCAATGTTGGGCGGCAGCTTACTGGCTTTTGGTGGCCGAGGAGCGGCAGTTTTAGTCTGTTTAGCGGCCAGCGTTGGGGTAGACATAACCCCAACAGCCACAGCGAATATAACAATTATAGAACCTGTTCTTACGATGGTTTGTCGCATATTATTCCTCATCTGAAAATTCATTTCCATTGTCTGTATAATAATCACAACTGCCGATTCTATGGCAGATGTACTATCTCTCTGCCACGAAGGGCGCTCTCCGTCACTTTCTGCAATGCGCCGCATCGGTCATTCAATTCGCCCTTCCCATTCATGAATATCCATGTCCCAGCATTTCGCTATCCGCCGATCTGGGCCATGATTCGCAGGCTGCCGCCTTTGTACAGCCTGCCCTCGAAGTCGCTTTGCACCGGCTTATGCGAAACCGCTGCGCGGACATGGGCCAGAATCTCCTCGTCGGAGCAGCCGGTTCGCAGCGGCGTCATCAGGTCGTACTCGTAGTTGTCGGACAGGCAGGGAACAAGGCGGCCATTGGCGGTAAGGCGCAGGCGGTTGCACCCATCGCAGAATCGGTGGCTGATGGGGTTGATGACGCCGACCGTTCCCTGCGCGCCGGGGATGCGGAAGTTACGTGAGGTGGAAGCACGCTCGTCGGAAAGGGCGGATAGGTTCGGGAAAGCCGTTTGAAGCGTCTCGATGACCTCTTCGTTGGATACGTAGCGCGCTTTCCACTGCGGGGGCGTCACCATACCGATGGGCATATATTCGAGAAAACGGACGGAAAGCGGGCGGTCTATGGTCAGGCGCGCGAAGTCCAGAATCTCGTCGTCGTTGACGCCGCGCATGACTACGCAGTTAAGCTTGATGGGGGAGAACCCGACACGAAGGGCCGCCTCGACGCCTTCCCACGCACGGGCATATTCCGGGCGGCGCGCGATCTCTATAAAACGTTCCGGGCGCAGCGTATCCGCCGAGATATTGACGCGCCGCACCCCGGCGTCCCGGAGCGCCTGGGCGTCTCGCGGGAGCAGGATACCGTTCGTGGTGATAGTTACCTCGCGGATGCCGGGAAGGGCGACCAGACGCGCGGCCAGGTCGGGGACGTTTTTGCGGACAAGCGGCTCGCCGCCGGTCAGACGCACCTTCCGCAGGCCCGCCGCCGCCAGTACGCGCAGTACGCGCTCGATCTCCTCGAAGCTGAGCACGTTATCCAGGTCTTCGTAGGGCACGCCCGTTTCCGGCATGCAGTAGACGCAGCGCAGATTGCATCGGTCGGTCAGACTGACACGCAGGTATTCGATGCGGCGGCCAAAGGGGTCGGTGACACCGGAGGCGTCTTTCACGGGGGCGGAAGCGAGCGGCGGCAGTGCAGTAGCGGGCATGTTGCTGTAATTATACCGCATGACCACTCGACCCTTCGCCCGCCGGTTTTCAACCGGCGGGTTCTACCGCAGCGAATCCGTGATGCGCTGCATCTGGTCGGGGGGCAGATTGCCGATCAGGGTGAAGGAGATACCGCCGTCACGCCATGCCTGAATGCCCGGCCCCGATTTGCTGCCGCCGCCACCGCCGCCGCGCCGCATGCCCCGAACGGCCTTCAGCGGCAGATCGGCGTTTGTCTGGAACAGTGTCACCCCGTTCAGGCCATCGCCGAAGCGCTGTACCACCACCTTGCTGCCTTGAAAATCAATAACCGAAACGCCCCGCAGGGTGTAACCGGAAGGCAGAAACCGGGGCTTGCGAATCGGAAAGCCGACGGCCTTCTGGGCATCCTCGGCCCGGCGAAACGACTTGCGGCGTTCCGTCATGCGGTCGAATCCCGACGGCAGGGTGGGGGGGGCGAAATCCTCCTCCGACAGCCTGGGACTGGTGTCGATCTCCAGGAAGTAGCGCGACGAACGGACACGCCCCTGCGGGCTAAGCTCTTCCGTTTTCAGCCGGACGCCGGTTTCGCGGTCGATCCAGAACTTGCGGGAAGGCCCCGGCGTTCCTTCCGGCGGCGATACCAGCACCATATCGGTCGTGCGTCCCGCAACCACGTCCTGCCCGACAAGCCGCGCCGACAGCTTGCCCCGCGCAATCCGGTTTATCACCGAGCGCGACGTGCGCCGAAGCGCGTTCAGCCGCGATTCGCGCTCTACCAGCCGCCGATCCTTTGCCGACAGCAGCCAGGAACTGCGAAAGTTATCGATCAGCACGTTTCCGGGGGGGCGCAGGAACTGCGTGCGTTCCCCCCATTTCGGGTGACGCTTGACCAACTGCTCCGACTGGCGTCCCGTCGTGAGCACGGTGACTTCACGGCCAGAAAGCGGAGTTCTGGCTTCCGCTTCCAGCATCCGTACCAGCAGCGCGCGCGCGTCCCCTAGTTTTCCCTGGGCGGCAGCGGGCCGAGCGACCAGAAGACCCAAAAGTGCGGTCGTCGTGACGGCAAAAAGGGCGGCCAGAATCGCCGCCCCGCGAGTTCGTGTACTTCGTCTTTCCATAGCTATTTCAGACAGTCGGTCAGGGACGCTGCTCCTCGGAA
>JAUJOK010000089.1 GCA_030447685.1 Armatimonadaceae bacterium | reverse complement strand
CCCTCTCCCGGCGGCGCAGCCGCATTTGAGCCGCCCTTCGGGCGCGGGAGAGGGGCAGGGGGCTGAGGAATGAATACTATGAACAAAAAAACTATCGAAGATGTGGATGTTGCCGGAAAACGCGTACTGGTGCGTGTGGATTTCAATGTCCCACAGGACGAGAGCGGCAAGATCACCGACGACCGGCGTATTGAGGCGGCATTGCCGACAATCCGCTACCTGCTGGACAACAATGCCAGCGTCGTGCTGATGAGCCACCTGGGACGCCCGAAAGGTAAGCCTGATCCCAAATACACGCTCCAGCCGATTGCGAACCGGCTGGCGGAACTGATTGGGCGCGAAGTGACGCTGATCCCCAACGACGAGAAGAACCCGCTGGCGCGCAATCAGGCGGCGGAGGCGCTTCAGCCGGGCCAGGTCGCGCTGCTGGAGAACCTGCGCTACACCGAAAAGGAAGAGGCAAACGATACTCTCTACAGCCAGGAGCTTGCCGCGCTCGGGGACATCTATGTCAATGACGCCTTCGGCGCGGCCCATCGCGCGCATGCTTCGACGGACGGCGTGCCGCGCGTGATGCGCAACATGCAGAAGACTGCCGTCGCCGGGTTCCTGATGCAGAAGGAGATAGACTTCCTGGGCGGCGCGCTCAACAACCCGCAGCGGCCCTTTGTCGCGATTCTGGGCGGCGCGAAGGTCAAGGACAAGATTCCGGTCATCGAAAGCCTGCTGCCGAAGGTGGATAAGCTGCTTATCGGCGGCGGCATGGCCTACACGTTCTACAAGGCGAATGGCCTGGAGATCGGTAAAAGCCTGCTGGATGAATCGTCGCTGGAGTTCTGCCGACGCGTTCTTCAGGAAGGGCACGGCAAGATCGAGCTTCCCAATGACTGCGTGGTCGCGCCGGAGTTCAGCAACGACGCGCCGCGCACCACGGTCAAGGTCGCTGAGATTCCCGCCGACCAGGAGGGGCTGGACATCGGGCCGGAAACCATCGCGCGCTTCGCCGACTATATGAACGGCGCGAAGACGGTTATCTGGAACGGCCCGATGGGCGTCTTCGAGATGCCCAACTTCGCGGTCGGCACGAAGGCTGTCGCCGAGGCAATGGCCAAAGCCACCGAAAACGGCGCGACCACCATCGTCGGCGGCGGCGATTCGGCGGCGGCGGTGGAGCAGATGGGTTACGCGGAGCGCATGTCGCATATCTCCACCGGCGGCGGCGCATCGCTGGAGTTTCTGGAAGGCAAGGAACTGCCCGGCGTCGTTGCCCTGGACGACAAGTAAGCAGTCACCCGTTGGCAAAGCAGCCGCCGCCGCAGCAGCAGCGCCCGTTCCCCCCGCGTCCCCGCTTTCGCGGGGGGGGCGAGCCGAGTATTCCCTGGCAGGGGCAGGCGGCGGTATTCCTTCTGGGCGCGCGGCGCGCGCTTGCCCCGATGACGCGCCGCCTGGAGCTTTCCGGCCTTACCTGGAATGAAATGGCCCCGGTTCTGGCGCGCATCCGCACCCTCGGCGGCTGGGGTCGGGAATGGCACCGGGAGGCGCAGGCGTCGCTGGATCGCGGCGAGTGGCGGCGGGCCGCCGCGCAGGCGCACCTGGGTCATCTGCCCCTTTCGCCCTACAACCCGCGCAAGACTGCCCTGCTGGCCCTGCTGCGCCGCGCCCATATCGCCGAGCGCACGGCGCGGCGGGAAGGCTCTTTTGAATGGGTCTATCTGGCGGGCGGGAAAGTGGCCGGGTACTGGGAAACACCGCGAAACGCCTGCCGTCCTCCGGTCGTCCTGCTGCCGCCGCTCGCTTCGACCAAAGAGGAGATGGCCGTGCTGGGCGATCCGCTGCTTGCCGCCGGGCACCCGGTACTTCGCCTCGATCTGCCCGGCCAGGGCGAGTCCCCGCCACCGCTTTCCATCCACGCGGAAACGCTGCTGATGCCCGTGCTCGACGAACTGGGCATTACCGCCGATACGGGATACTTTGTCGGCGGCATCAGTCTGGGGGCCTATTTCGCGCTGCGGCTTGCCGGGGCGGACCCTGCGCGCGTGCGCGGCGCGTTCGGCGTTTCGCCGCCCGCCATCATCACGCCGGAGCAGTGGGCGAAGCAGCCGGAAGTGATCTGGCAGTACCTGGATATCTATTTCGCCACCGAAACGCGCGCCGAGACGCTGCGCCTGGGTCTTTCGATGGTTCTGGAGGATGTGGCCCCGGCTGTGACCTGTCCCCTGCTGCTGTACCATGCGGCGCGGGATTTTGTTTCCCTTCCCGACCGGGCGGAGCGATACCGCATCGCCTTCGCGCATGTCCCCCTAAAAGACAGGATGCTGGACGACGAGCACGGCTGTCTGTTCCATCTCAAGGATGTTATCGCGCCGGAAGTGACCGCCTGGTGCGGAGGAATCTCGGATGAGCGCGGCGAAACCGACAGAGCGCAATCAACCGACAGCGAGGAGAAACCGACGTGACGCGGACGCCCATTGTTGCGGGCAACTGGAAGATGAACAAGGGAACGGCGCAGGAAGCGACGGCCCTGATAAACGAGCTGAAAGCGGCGCTGCTCGAAAGCAGCGGCAACGGCGCGGAGGTCGTAGTCTGCCCGCCGTTTACGGCGCTGGCGGCGGCGAAGCAAGCTATCGGCGCATCCCCAATAGCCCTGGGCGCACAGAACGTTTTCTGGAAAGCGTCCGGCGCGTACACGGGGCAGATAGCGCCGCAGATGCTGGTGGACCTGGGGGTCTCCCACGTCATTATCGGTCATTCGGAGGCGCGTGGACGCTTCGGGGTGGCGGAGCCGGATTTCACGCCTGACGTGCTCAAGCAATTCGGCGAAACCGACGTTACCGTGAACCGCAAAACGCGGGCTGCGCTGGCGGCGGGCCTCGTTCCCATCGTCTGTATCGGCGAAACGCTGACCGAGCGGCAGAACGGGCATACCGACGTGGTTGTCCAGACGCAGGTTCAGGGGGCGCTGGAAGAGATCGGCTCGGACGACGTCACCCGGATCGTGTTTGCGTATGAACCGGTCTGGGCCATCGGTACCGGCGAAGTCTGCGGCGCGGATGAAGCCGACCGCGTGTGCGGCGTGGTGCGCGCCGCTGTGGCCGCGCTGTATGAGGAAACGGCGGCGCAGGCAGTACGTGTGCAGTACGGCGGCTCGATGAAGCCGGATAACGCGCCGGACTTGCTGACCAGACCCCATATAGACGGCGGACTGATCGGCGGGGCCAGCTTGAAGGCATCCGATTTCGCCGCCATCATCCGAGCCGCGCAGTCCTGAGGTATACTGACACGCAGGAGGGAGCCACGATGCGAATTCGCAGGAAAGAGATTAAAAAGGCCCATAAGCGCAAGGAAGAGCGCTATAAGGCCACTCATAAACAGGAGGCCCCGGCTGCCGCCCCGGCGCGCGCAGGTACAGGGCGGACGGGGGCAACGTCACGCCCCGCAGGCGACGCTCGCCCCGCAGGCGATGCTCGCCCCGCAGGTGACGCTCGCCCGGCAGGTGACGCACGACCATCCGCACGCGCCGAACGCCCAAAGGAGTAAACGGCCATGGACCTGACAGCGCGAGATTCCAGTGACCGAATGCCCATTATCCATACGCATAACGCCGAACTGATTAAGTTTCGCGACGAGCGTAAGGCGCTGGTATTTACGCTGATAAACGGGGAAACGCTGGAAGGATTTGTCCGCTGGTTTGACGAGGAGACCGTACACCTCGTTATCGCCGGAACGGAGCGGGCGGAAACCACCATCTTCCATCACGCCGTAGTCCGTTATCAGGTCAGGTGAAAAGCGAAGGGCGAATCCGATTCGCCCTTTTTGCTGTCAGCCCCGATCCAGCGGATTTCCCACCGGTTCGTCGCTCCGATGCATTGCGTCGCCGCGTTTGTCTCCCGCAGTATTTCGCCAGCCCCGCCGTTATTATCGGCTTTCCCTTTTCCAGGGGTACCGGCGGTGCTGCCCTCCGTCTTCTGTTCTTTGACAGGAGGTTTTCTGCGGGAAAAGCGCGCCAAACGAAGCGGGCGAAAGATATGGAGGCGCCGGGCGGACTCGAACCGCCGGTGAAGGTTTTGCAGACCTCTCCCTTAGCCCCTTGGGTACGGCGCCCTGTGGTGACGACAAACGAGGAGGTGGAGGCGCCGACCGGAATCGAACCGGTGCATCGCGGTTTTGCAGACCGCTCCCTTACCACTTGGGTACGGCGCCGCAGCGGGGAAAGATTGGGCAAGCCCACTGATTCCTCATTATAGCACGATGCTCCCCGTTTGAAAAGACCGGTGCGGGCTGGCTCGCAGCGCGGTACCCGGCGGGAGGTATACTGCGGAAGGTGGGTATCACAAAAAAGTTCCGCTTTGATAGCGCATGCAGGCGGAATCGGGAGGCCGTGGTTGAGCTACAAAATTATATCGAAGGAACAGGCGGAACAGTTTATTGAGATCGGCCATTTCCGGCTGGAAGAGGCCTTTCCCCGAAAGCAGGCGCTTGCCGCGCAGGACTTCCTTTGGGACAGACTTGCGGAGCGCGGGGTTCGCAAAGACGACCGCACCTCATGGACGGAGCCGATGGTGCATATCAAGGAGGCTTACAGGGATCCAGTTTTCCAGGCCTGCCAGACAGAGCGCCTGTCGGACGCCATCGAGGATCTGGTCGGCGTGGGGCGCTGGGCCGGGCGCGGCAAACCGAGCGGATGGGGGTGGTGGCCGGTAAACTTTGCAGTCGGGGCGGATCGGCCCTGGGACGTGCCGACCGGCGGCTGGCACTGGGACGGCCAGCAGTTCCGCCACTCCGTGACTGCCCCGGATCAGGGGCTGCTCCTGCTGCCCCACTTCTCCGAAGTCGGCCCGCGCGGCGGCGGAACGCTGGTGGCCGACGGCTCACATCATGTGGTCGCCCGCCTGCTTAATGAGTATACCGAGGCCGTGGAGCATCAGGAAGCGCTTGCTCGCTGCCGCAAGGAGCACCCCTGGCTTGCCGAACTGACGGGCGTCACCACCGCGACGCCGGAGATCGCGCAGGACCGCGTCGCCTACTTCATGAACCGCACCATCACCGACGATTGGGGAACATCGCTGCATGTGTCCGAGACTGTCGCCGCGCCGGGCGACGTTATCTTCTGCCATCCGTTCCTGTATCACGCGGCGTCGCAGAATCATTCCGGCGTTCCCCGCTTCATGTGTAACCGGACGACGCCGCTGAGCGCTCCAATGAACCTGGCACGCCCGAACGGCGACTATTCACCGGTGGAAATCAGCATCCGGCACGCTCTGAAGATGGGATAAAGCCGGCGTCACGGCGCGGCGTGGGAGGACCACCGCCTTTACTCGCTTTCCAGACGCTTTTTGGCCGCCGCCATCTGTTCCCGGTCCGCATCTTTCAGCGGTGGATAACGCAGCTCCAGCGCTTCCAGCCGCGCCGCCACAATCTCGGCCACCGCCAGCGCACTGAACCAGCGGTGGTCTGCGGGGACGATATACCAGGGTGCCCCTTCGGTGCTCGTCGCGCTCATGGCTTCTTCATAAGCGTGCCGGTACTCGTCCCAGCGGCCCCGATCCTCCACGTCGTCCATCGAGAACTTCCACTGCTCCTGCGGCTGCTCCAGGCGCTCCAGGAGACGCTTCTTCTGCATAGTCTTGGAGACGTGCAAAAAGAACTTCACCACGCCAATGCCGTTCTGGGTGAGATACTGCTCAAAGTGGTTGATTTGTGTGAAACGCTGCCGCCACAGGCTGTCATCCCGTGGAATCGCGGCGGGGAGATGCTGCTCTTCGAGACGCTCTGGATGCACCCGCGTGGAAAGCACCTCTTCATAATAGGAGCGATTGAACACGCCGATCTTCCCGCGCTCGGGAAGCCTGCGAATGAACCGCCACAGGAAGTCGTGCCGGAGTTCCTCCCCGACCGGTTTCTGAAAGCCGAATGCCTGACAGCTCTGCGGGTCGAGATGCGAGAAAACGGCCTGTATAGTCTCGTCCTTGCCGGAGGCGTCCATGCCCTGGAAGATAAGGAGCAGAGCGTGGCTTTCCTGCGCGAGCAGCATGTCCTGGTATTGGCGCAGACGCCCGCATGTCTCCCGCATTCTCTCCTGTATTTGCTCTTCGTCGGTAAACGCGCCGGTGTAGGCGGGGTCATGCTCTGCAAGCCGAAGCGCCTGGCCCGGCGGCGCAAGAAAGAAATGGGGGTCCAATACGGTTTTGTCCTTCGCAGATATATGTGTCGAGCAGCTATTACGTGGGATGCACGAGGTAGGCGATACCCTCGCCGCGCGTCTGCCAGGTGCGGAACAGTTCGCGGCGAGCGTACACCCGCCGCACGTCGCCCGCTGCCCGCGCCGCCGGGTCGTTCACCACCACATCACCTTCCGGGGTGAAGCCGACGACGACTATAAGGTGCCCGCTGGAGCGGGAAACCGGGGCGTTGCGCAGATCACCGCGCTCCCACCGGTGCGACAGGACAACCGGGCGGCGGGCGGCGATCTCACGCTCCACCTCGTCGAAACCGGCCATCTTCACCACAGCGGACCAGCCGCCCTTTAAAAGACGGGCGGCGGCGGCGGTATTGCAGGGCCAGTTGCCGAACAGCCGCGCCTGAGCATCGAACGCGGCACGGGCGACATCGATGGTGCGGTGGCGGCTGCCGTGGTACTCCAGAACCATCGCCATCGAGGTCGGACTGCACACCTCACCACCGATACCGCGCTCCTCCGGTCGGATCGTGAAAGTTGCCATCCTTCGGGGTGACGGCATGCTCGACCTCGTGCTGGATCACCGCTGCCACAAGCAGGCCGTCCCGGGGCGAAAGTCGCTTGGGGTGGCGCAGCGCCAGCTCCATCTTGGCCGTGACCGTTGGGTTGAGGTCGATCCAGTGACTCTCCGAGTCGTGGTACGCCCAGCTGCCCGTGGCCACGGAGTCGGCGCTCGCGAGCTCGGCCCTCAGCTCGGACCCCACGTTCGGCTGC
>JAUJOK010000088.1 GCA_030447685.1 Armatimonadaceae bacterium | reverse complement strand
ATTTCCTTTCTAGTCTCTCTTCGGATGTAAAACGTACACGTCAGATATTTTCTAGCCCTTGATCAGCCGTATAGTAGGCGTGTTGACGGTTGTTTTACGGGTGACACCGCTTGTTGCGCTGGAATCCGAGGAAGGAATACGGCGCGTGGAACGCCAAATGACCGATCGTATCAACCGGGCCATCGTGGAGCCGGACGGGAGGGTTCGTAGCGATCCCCTGGGTAAATTCGCCACCCAGTAGCCGGGTTCGGCCTAATTGCTGTAAAATCTACGGATAGACGTAAAGGCGGGATACAGGTCGAACGGTGGTAGAAGTTCTTTCACAGGAAGAGATCGAGGCGCTGCTGGCGGCGATGGGCGGGGAGGCCGAAGAGGCTGGGCCGCCCGTCATCCCGGCTCGTCCGCAAACGGAAGCGTCCGCCGCTGCCGCCGCCACCGCGCCGCAGGGCAGCGGCGGTTACGCAGGCCGTGCTCCGCGAACCGGCGCTGCTTCCCCCTCCTGGGAATCCGCCGCGCCCGAATCCGGCCCGGCGGCACGTCCTTCAGGGGCGTATCAGCCGTATGATTTCCGCCGCCCCGATAAGTTTTCCAAAGACCAGATGCGGACGCTCCAGATGCTGCACGAGACGTTCGCGCGCCAGTGCGCGTCATCGCTGTCGGCTTCCCTGCGTACCAATGTCCAGTTAGAGCTGCTGTCGGTGGAGCAGATACCCTACGAGGAGTATTTGCGCTCGCTGACCGGCAGCCCGCTGATCGGGATTTTTTCGATGCCGCCTCTCGTGGGCCAGGCGCTTGTCGAGGCCGATGTCAACATCTTTTTCGCGATGATGGACCGGCTGCTGGGCGGCCCCGGTCAGGTGGTCGTGCGGCGCAGCGGTTTGACCGATATCGAAAAGGCGCTGCTGGCTTCGCAGGTGATCCGGCGCGCGCTGCATGAACTGAAAAACGCCTGGGAAACGATTGTCCCCATCGATCCGCAGCTTGATACGGTGGAAACAAGCGCGCAGTTCGTTCAGATCGTTCCGCCCAACGATACGGTCGTGCTGCTCTTGTTTCAGCTCAAGGTGGGCGATCTGACCGGTTCCATGACCCTGTGCCTGCCGTATGTGACGCTGAAACCGGTGGCGGGAAAGCTTTCGGCGCAGCGCTGGCTGGCTTCTACGGCGAAAAAGGTGGGAGATCCCAGTAATGCCAGCCACCTGGCGCGGCGGATACAAACAACGCGCGTGCCCTGTGTGGCGCGTCTGGGCACGGCAAAGATCACCGTGGCCGACCTGCTGCGCCTCGCGCCCGGCGACACCGTGGTAACGGATACGCCGTACGGCGGCGACGTGGACATCCTGGTTGGTAACAACGTCAAGTTTCGCGGGCAGGCGGGAACCCGGCGGCGAAAAATGGTCGTTCGTATCCAGAGCATCGTTGAGCAGAATCCCGAAGACGAGGATCCATTGGCCCCATGGCGTTAAGAAGCGGCAGCGGCAGTAGCAGCGGCGGAGGCGACCCCCAGAACCCGGCGGACATCGATCTGATGCTCGCGGCGGCGGAAGCGGCGGCGATGGAGCCGGGGCCTGCTTCGCCGCCGGAGCGGGAGCAGCAGCGCCCGCTGTGGGCACCGCTGGACGAGCCGGAGCCGGAAGGCGAGATCGACCCGCACAACCTGGGCATCGTCATGGACATTCCGCTCGAAGTGTCCGTGGAACTGGGCCGCAAGCGCATGAGCATCCGGGACATACTGGATATGGGCGCAGGCTCCATCGTGGAACTGGACAAGATCGCGGGCGAGCCGGTCGATCTGCTGGTCAACGGGCGTCTGGTGGCGCGCGGCGAAGTCGTGGTGATTGAAGACAACTTCGCCGTTCGAATTACCGAAATTGTCGGCTCCGCATCTCGCGGCGACACCGGCAACCGCGCCGGGTAGCATCCAGTATGACTGCCGCCGCCGCCACTCGCCTGCCCCGCCCCTTCGCTGCTATCCCCGTTCTTTTGCTGTGCCTGGCGTTTCTGACGCTCTTAGCTGCTCCCGCCCACGCTCAGGGCGGCGGCGGCAGCAATCTGACCTATATCACCTATCCCGGCGAATATCTGTATGATGTTGCCCGAAAGCTCGAAACCAGCGGCTCGGTCATACGGTGGCTGAATCCGGGAAAGATCGGGCCGCGAGGCCGTCTGGAGCCGTACACGCGGCTGTTGATTCCGACATCACGGGCTAACCGGGGAAAGGTCATCGGCGCGAAGCCGCCCAGACAGGTGAAGCCGACCTCGCCGAAGCCCTTCAAGAAGCCCATCGTGCCCGCCACGCAGCCATCCGCTCCGCCTGCCAACACCCCGGCGGCTCCGACTTTGCCCCCGGAAGACCCCCCGGCGGTCACTTACGACACCCGTTCCTCGGGATTCGAGTATAAAACCGAGGTAGGGCCGGCAACCTATGCCCGTCTCATCCTCGCACCCATCGTCGTCCTTTGCCTGCTTTACGGCCTGGCGCGTTATGTCCGAAAGCGCAAGGGACTGACCGGAACGCCGACGGTGACGGCAAATCCGCAGACGCCCCAGCCGAAAGCCGATGTGCCCGCACCGACGCAAACCCCGTCGTTTGGGGCGCACCTGGACGCGGCGACCCAGGCAAGAGAATCCTCACCGGAGGAATCAGCGGACGAACCCCCTGCGGAAATTTTGTCGCTTGCCCTGTTGGAGCCGGAAGAAAAAACCAATACTCCTAACAGGGTCGAGGCTGCTGAACCGGACCCCGTGGCTCTGGAAAAGTCCTTGACGGACACTCAGGAGATAGAGCCGCCCGACTTCAGCAACTATGTTGATGACGATATTCCGCAAACTTCTCTGGCAGATGCCCTGCGCGGGCGACGAAAACGCTTCTAACGCGCCTTTAACGCGCGGTTTTTTGCGCCGCGCACTTCGCCTGCTCGTTCTCTGCCTGGGGGTCGGCCTGCTTGTCGCCGGGCTGGGGCAGACGGCCTTCGCGCAGGGACAGCAGATCCCCATTCCGCGCCTGCCGGGCGTCAGCACGGCGCGCAATCCGCAGGAAGTAGCGAACACGCTGGTCATCCTGTTCCTCGTGACCATTCTGTCGCTCGCTCCCTCACTGCTGATTATGACGACGCCGTTTCTGCGTATCGTCATCGTGCTGTCGCTGCTGCGCCAGGCAATCGGCACGCCGCAGGTTCCACCGAACCAGGTCATTATCGGCCTGTCGCTGTTTTTAACCTTTTCCATTATCTCGCCACAGCTCGGGCAGATCAACGACCGCGCCCTTCAGCCGTACATGGCGAACAAAATCTCGTTCAATGTCGCCGTGGAGCGCGCGTCGCTTCCGATGCGCCGGTTTATGATCCGGCAGACGTATAAGAGCGACCTGAACCTGTTTTTGAAGCAGGCGAAGCTGCCCGCCGAGGGCACGAAAGGGGCTATAGCGCAGGACAAGCTCCCAATGAACGTGGTCATTCCCGCCTATATCATTTCGGAACTGAAGACGGCGTTTCTGCTCGGCTTTTTCATCTACGTGCCGTTTTTGATTATCGATCTGGTGGTGTCGTCGCTGCTGATGAGCATGGGCATGATGATGCTGCCGCCGACGGTCATCTCGCTTCCGGCCAAGATTCTGCTGTTCGTCCTGGCAGACGGCTGGCACCTGATCGTCAGCAGCCTGGTTTCGAGCTTTCAGGGATAACAAAGCCATGACACAAAGCGCTATTCTAGATTTCGCGCGGCAGGCGCTGTGGACAGCCTGCCTGGTGGGTATGCCGATCCTGCTGCTGTCGCTGGTGGTGGGCGTCGCCGTGAGTATTTTTCAGGCGATGACCCAGATTCAGGAAGCGACGCTTTCGTTCGTGCCCAAGATTCTGGTCATGGTGATCGCGCTCATTTTCTTCGGCCCCTGGATGCTTTCGACGCTGGTCGGCTTCACCCAGAACCTGTTCCGCTCGCTGCCGACGCTGATACGATGAAGGCTTTGGCCCCTCCCCCGGGGGAGGGGGCTAACTCATGACAAACGAACTAACCGCTGTGACCACGGCGCAGGCGTGGGGCTTTTTCCAGGTTTTTTTGCGCCTGATCGCCCTGTTCGCGGTCGCGCCGGTGTTCGGCTCGCGCGAGGTGCCGGTGCCCGTGCGTATCGGCCTCGCACTCGTTTTGTCGCTGGCGGTGTATCCCCTGGTCTCCCAATCCGTCGCCCCGGTTCCCACGGATATGTTCCTTCTGCTTGCCGCCGCGCTGCGGGAAACCGTCATTGGCCTGCTGATGGGCGCAATCGTGTCGCTGCTTTTCTCGGCGGCGGTCATGGCGGGCGATCTGATGGATATTCAGATGGGCTTCGGCATGGCCGCCATTTTCAACCCGGCGCTGGGCGCGCAGACGGCGATGATGGGCCAGTTTATGCAGCGGTACAGCGTGGTCGTGTTTCTCCTGGTCAACGGCCACCACCTGCTGCTCAATGGCGTCGTCACCTCGTTCACGGCGCTGCCTGCCGCGAGTTTCACGCTCAGTGCGGATGCGTTGCGCCTGGCGGGCGATCTGGCGACGACGATACTGGTGGCGGGGCTGCGTATCGCCGCGCCCGCCGTGGCGACGCTGCTGATCGTGGATGTGGCCCTGGCGCTGGTATCACGAGCCGCGCCGCAGATCAATGTCTTCGTTCTGGGGATGCAGGTCAAGGTGGTGATTGGGCTGATAGTCTTTATGGCCGCGCTCGGACTGATTACGACCGTGCTGCAAACCTATCTGACCGGCGCAACCGGCGAGGCGCTGGGCGCGCTGCGCGCTTTTCGAGGGCAGTAAACCATGGCTGCGGACGGTCAGGAGAAAACAGAGCAAGCCTCCCCCAAGCGGCGTCAGGATGCGCGGCAAAAAGGGCAGGTGGCGCGCTCGCCGGAGCTATCGGGTGCTATCGCCCTTTTCGCTACCGTACTGACGCTGCACGCGGCGCTGGGAAACAATGGCCTGCTGTCCTACCTTCAGCTCGCGCTGGGAAGCGCGCATCTGTATCTGGAAGGCCAGGAGGTCGCCAAAGCCTCGCGCGAGGCGCTGCTGGCGCTCCTGCGCACTGTGGGCCTTTCTATGGGCGTGGGCTGCGCGGCGGGGCTTCTGGCGAGTGTTGCGCAGGTCGGTTTTTTATGGACTGCCCACCCGCTCATCCCCGATTTCAGCCGTGTCAACCCGCTCACCGGTGCGGCGCGCCTGTTCGGGCTGCGCGGAACGATGGAAGCGAGCAAGGCCGTTTTGAAGATGATCGTCGTCGGCTGGGTGGTCTTCGTGACCGTCCGCGCGCACCTGACCGACCTGATCGCCCTGGTTACCGTGCCCGACCGCGCACTGCTGGCGACCCTGGGCGGCCTGCTGTATACGCTCTGCCTGCGCGTCTCGATAGTCTTTTTCATAATCGCCGTTCTGGACTATGCCTACCAGCGGTGGGAGCATGAAAAAAGCCTGAAAATGAGCAAGCAGGAGGTGCGGCAGGAGTACAAGCAGTCGGAAGGCGACCCGCTGCTGCGCCAGGCCATGCGGCAGCGGCAGCGTGATATGGCCCGGCAGCGGATGATGCAGGATGTACCCCGTGCCGACGTGGTCATTACCAACCCCACCCACTTCGCCGTCGCCCTATCGTATCAGGCCGATGCCATGCAGGCCCCGAAGGTGCTGGCAAAGGGGCAGGACCTGGTGGCCGCGCGTATCCGCGAACTGGCGACGGCAAACGACATTCCGCTGTATGAAAACCCACCGCTCGCCCGCACGCTGCACAAAGAGGTGGAGATCGGCGGCGAGATTCCGCCCGCTCTGTACGCCGCCGTCGCCGAAGTGCTCGCCTTTGTGTATGACCGCGACCGGGGGCATCGAAAGACCAGACGGTGAAACACATCAGGCGGGACGCGCAGTATCTGCCCGACCTGAATGAGGTTCCAGTTGGGTCTATTTGTGATACATATAGGATACGTATTTATTCATTTATCTGCGATTATGGGATTGATTATTGCAGATTCGGACACCTTACAGTCACTGGACGAGTGTTGATGTCCGTTTTTCCTGCTCAGCCATTTCGTTTCGGTTCATTGACAGGCAATACGGAGAAGTGATATAATAAGGACATAATTGAATTACGGAAGACACAGGCGGCGACAACACCCGGTGAGGTGCTGTCGCTTTTTGCATTTCAGGTGTCAGAAATACTGACAGGAAAAGCGGGAGGCAGTATGCGGCAGCATCGAGTGAAACAGGGGCTGGTCTGGCTGACGATGGCGCTGCTCTTGAGCGGATGTCCGGTTCTGGCACAATCGCTGACGCATTTCGACTTCACCCGACCCGGTGAGGTCGCAGGCTGGCAGCCCACGAACCATGTCGGGCCGCTTCGCAGCAGCCCCGAAGGAATGGTCATTGCCATTCAGGGCAGAGATCCCTATATCATGGGTCCGCCGCGCAATCTGCCGCAGGGACAGCCACTGTGGCTGCGGCTGCGGCTGCGCTCGGAGCAGGGGGGCGTCGCTCAGGTCTTCTACTTCACGGATGCGCCCACGGAACCCGCCTCGATCCGGTTCCCGGTGCGGGCGGGGGTGTGGGAAGAGATGCGTGTGCCTTTGCCGCCGCTGGGGCCGCGTTATCGTTTCCGCTTTGATCCGCCCGGAACCGGCGGAACCGCCACCGTTGCCTTCTTTTCCGTGGAGCCGCGCGCTCTTCTGGAGGAACCGGCATGGCCCCGGCCCGTCCCGCCCGTTATTCCGCAGAACGCGCTTACCCTCACTTCCGGCGGCCTGCAGATTCTCCACGCGACAAACCAGCTTGGCGGCTTTGCTTTGAAAGTAGGCGGGCTGCCGATGGCGGTCGGCCATACCCGCCCGCTGATTGGATACCGGCAGAACGGGCGGCAGCGCTGGCTTCCACTCGGGGAACGGGCCAAAGTCACCGTGACAGCGGAAAATGGGGCTATCTTTGTTCGCGCCGTCGCCCCGGATGAGGACGGAGCCGTCTGGGAGATAACCCAGCGATTCGCCGCCAGCGCTGCCCGGGTGATCGGCGCGATTGATGTGGAGACGCGCATCTCCGTCAGCCGTGACCGCCAGGTCGTCTTCCTGCCGCTGCTGGTGCTGCTGCCCGGCGCGGGGTCGTTCGGCGCAAGCAAGGGGCAGGCTCTTTTGCCCGGTCTGGAATAT
>JAUJOK010000087.1 GCA_030447685.1 Armatimonadaceae bacterium | reverse complement strand
CCGAGGCCGAGGTCGGCCGCGACATCGCCGACCTGATCGTCAGCGAGGGCCACACCGCGGTGAACTTCGTCATCGTCGGCTCGGGTCCCAACGGAGCGTCGCCCCACCATGAAACGGGAAGCCGTGTCATCGCCGAAGGCGACAGCGTCGTCGTCGACATCGGCGGGACGCTGGACGGCTACTGCTCGGACTGCACGCGCGACTACGTCATCGGCAGCCCGCCACAGGGCTATAGCCAGGCGCACGCGTCGCTGGAGGAAGCGCACAAGGCGGCGTGCGACGCGGTGCGTCCCGGCGTGACCGCCGAGGCCGTCGATGCGGCCGCGCGCGACGTCCTGGCGCAGGCGGGGTACGGCGAGCACTTCGTGCACCGCACCGGCCACGGCATCGGCCTGGAGGAGCATGAGGATCCGTACATCGTCGCGGGCGACACCACCGTCCTGGAGCCCGGTATGACCTTCTCGATCGAGCCCGGCGTCTACCTGCCCGGCCGGTTCGGGATGCGCATCGAGGACATCGTCACGGTCACCGAGGACGGATTCGAGCGCCTCAACACGCTCGACCGGGCCGCGGTCGCGGTCTGAGCCGCGAATGACCGGTCAGGCGACCGTCGCCCGCGCGCGGATCGAGCAGATCCAGCCGCTCGCGCTGGAGTACAGGCGGGAGGGGGCGGCGTCTGCAACCGCCGTCGAACCGCCGATGCCGTCCGGCGCGCTGTTCTGGGTCGCCCGCTGCGCCGAGGGCAAGGACATGGGCTACGCCGCCGGGACCCTCCGACCGGAGGGGCTGGTCCTGGGGCCGGTCTACGTCCTTCCCACGTACCGGCGGTCGGGTGTGGGACTGCAGCTGCTGCACGAGATCGAGCGCTGGGCATCGACGGCTCGGATACCGCTGGTGGAGGTGGCCGTGTCGGTTGACAACGAGGCGGGTGTGCGGTTTCTGGAGCGCGCAGGCTATCGCTCGCGGCGCGTGCTGATGGCGCGCGACGCTCACGACGAGGCAACCGGACGGTGACGGTGATGCGGCTGGACCCAGAACAGCGCGAGCTCCTCGAGCTGGTGCATGCCTTCGCGGTCAACGAGGTGGCCCCCCGCGCAGCTGCCGACGAGGCGGCAGGAGCCTTCCCGGCCGACCTCATGGCGCAGCTCGGGTCGATGGACCTCATGGGACTGCCGTTCGACGCCGAGTACGGCGGCTCCGGGCAGCCGTTCGGCGTCTACCTGCGGGTGGTCGAGGCGCTGGCAACCCGCCTGGACGATCCGCCCGCGACGGAAAAGGCCGAGGAAAAGCTGCGCGAATTCCTGCGAAACGAGCGCCGCAAGATACAGGCCGCGCTGCCTGAAGCTCCCGCGCCGCCTTCCAAACCTAAAAGCGACAAAAAGCGGAAATAGCCTCGATGCGGCTTGCCGTTCTTTCCGACATCCACGGGAACCTGCCCGCGCTCCAGGCGACGCTTGCCGCCATCGCCGCCGACACGCCGGACGCCGCTCTCTGGTGCGCCGGGGACTTCGTCGGCTACGGCCCCTGGCCCGACGCCTGCGTTCAGGAGGTCATGCGCCGGAATATGGCCGCCATCGCGGGTAATTACGACGAAAAGACGCTTGCCTTTCCCCGCAAAGCAAAAAAGTGGCGCAAAACGAAAGACCCGCGCAAGTTCCGGGCGTTCGAGCATGCTTATGAGAACCTGTCCCCGGAAAGCCGCGCCTATCTGGCCGGGCTTCCCGAAGAGCACCGGGCGACGCTGAACAGCGGCCATCGCATCCTGATGATCCACAGCGCGCCGGATTCTCCGAAATACGGGATCCACCCCTTCACCCCCATCGCGCGCATCGAAGCGATTGCCGAAAGCGCGCAGGCGGATGTGGTGATTACCGGACACACGCACTGGCCGTTCGTCCGCCGCGTTTCCGGCACCCTTTTCGTCAATGCGGGTTCCGTGGGCCGCCCCGGCGACGGCGACGTTCGCGCCGCTTATGCGCTGATAACCCTTGCCCCCGACACCCTTCCTGAAGCATCCATCCACCGCATCCCCTACCCTGTCGAGCAAGTCGTAGAAGCCCTGGCCCCCGCTGGTCTGCCCGTCGAGTTCGCCGAGCTATATCGCACCGGGCAGGCGGCTTTGTAGGAAAGCCCTCGCTCCCGGCCCCTCTCCCGGCGGCGCAGCCGCATTGGAAACGCCCTGCGGGCGGGGAGAGGGGTGCCTGTAGCGTTGCCAACCCCGGCTTCGCGCGTTATCAGTTAGTTACCGAAGGGATGTTGGTAACGTTACCCATTCCGGCTTCGCGCCACAGCGAGTTCTCCTTGCTCTCGTGCGAAGCCGGGGCCGCTTTCGTGGCAGGCTCCCCTCTCCCACCGCGAAGCGGAAACCATGGGAGAGGGGCAGGGGGTGAGGGCTTGTCAGGGCAGGGAACTCCATTCTCCATGCCGAACAACCTTACACACTGCTACCAAACGAACCGCTCCGGCATATCATCTGCCGGGCGAGAAGAAGAGACCATGACAATGAAGATCGTGGATATGCGCGTCACCCCCATTGCTCTGATCGACCCGCCGCTGCGCTCGGCGTTCGGCCTGCACGCACCGTATGCCCTGCGGACGATTATCGAACTGATAACGGATGACGGGCTGATCGGTATCAGCGAAACGCACGGCGGCGCGGCGGTGGTGCGTGACCTGGAAGCGGCGCGGCCCCTGCTGATGGGCATGGACCCCTACGCGCTTTCCGGGCTGGAGTTTACGCTGAGCGGCGGGCAGGAAGAGGCGGCGCTGAACGCGCCGTCACGCGAGCGGGGGGACGTTCAGCCCTGGGAAGGCAAAGTCGGCTACCCGGCGCGAACGTTCGGCGCTATCGAAGTGGCGTGCCTGGATATTATCGGACAGGCGACGGGGCGTCCGCTGTGTGACCTGCTGGGAGGAAGATTCCGCGACAGCGTCCCCTTTTCCGCCTATCTTTTTTACAAGCACGCGGGCCTGGGCGGAGAGGATGGCCTGGCGGAAAAGAGCCAGGCGGCGCAGTCGCGCAACGATTTTCTGGTGCGCGAGGCGCTGGATGCCGAATCACTGGTCGCGCAGGCGCAGGATATGTGCGCCGCCTATGGCTTCCAATCCCTCAAGCTGAAGGGGGGCGTGCTGCCGCCCGACGAGGAGGTGCGCACAATCTTCGCCCTGCGCGAAGCATTCGGCGCGGACACGCCGCTGCGAATCGACCCGAACGCCGTGTGGAGCGTCGAGACGGCGCTGCGACAGGGCAAAAAGATGGCCAGGGTGCTGGAATACTACGAGGACCCCGTAAAAGGCAAGGAGGCGATGGCTGAGGTGGCCCGGCAAGTTTCGATGCCGCTGGCGACCAATATGTGCTGCGTCTCCTTCGCGGACATTCCCGATAACATCCGCCTCGGCTCGATTCAAATCCTGCTGTCCGACCACCATATTTGGGGCGGCCTGCTGAACTCGGTGAAAGCGGCGAAAATCTGCCAGACCTGGGGCCTGGGCCTGTCCATGCACTCGAACAGCCATCTGGGAATCTCGCTGCTGGCGATGACGCACCTTGCCGCCGCTATCCCGAACCTGACCTACGCCTGCGACACGCACTATCCCTGGCAGAGCGAGGAGGTAATAAAGGGCGGAAAGCGCGCCTTTGAGAACGGCTCGCTCCCGGTTCCGACCGAGCCGGGACTGGGCGCGACGCTGGATTATGACGCGCTGGCGCAGCTTCACGAGAACTACCAACGCGCGAACCTGAGCCATCGGGATGATGTGGTGGAGATGCGTAAGATCGAGCCGGGCTGGAGTCCGCGCATCTGGTAGAAAGGGAGAAGGGCATGGCAGTAAAAATGGTTTTTCGGTCGGCGCTGCCCGATGAGGCGATGGACGCTATCCGCTCTCTGGGTGTGGAGGCGCGAATAGCGAGGTCGGACGAAGAAGCGCTGGCGCAGATCGCCGACGCCGACGCCTTTTACGGCACGCTGACACCGGCGCTGCTGGCGGCGGCAGCAAATCTGCGCTGGGTTCAGGCGGAAAGCGCCGGTCTGGACAACTTCTTCTTTCCCGAACTGCGCGAAAGCGCCGTAACCATAACGAACCAGCGCGGCATCTACAGCGATGTGATCGCCGACCATGTTTTCGGTTTTATCCTCGCCTTCGCGCGTGGGCTGGATATATATAGCCATCGGCAGAGGGACGGGCGCTGGGATTCCCGTGGCGTCGAGGTGATCGATCTTCCGGGAAAGAGACTGGGTATTATCGGGCTGGGCGGAATCGGGCTGGAGGTCGCGCGCCGGGGCAGCGCTTTCGGCATGACGATACTGGCTGTTGACCCCGCCCCCAAAGGCATACCGGAGTATGTGGAGGCGGTCTGGGGACCGGAAGGACTCCATGAGATGCTGCCGCGGGCCGACTTCGTGGTAATCTGCACGCCGCATACGGCGGAAACGGAGTACATGATCGGCGCGGAAGCTCTGAAGGCGATGAAGCCGAAGGCATTCCTGATAAACATCGGGCGCGGCAAGGTGGTGGATTTGAAGGCGCTGGATCACGCATTGGAGACGAAACAGATAGCCGGGGCGGGCCTGGATGTTTTCGAGGAGGAGCCTTTGCCGGAGGGCCACCCGCTCTGGAGCCGGGAACGGGTTATCATCACCCCGCACGTCGCCGCCGTCTCGCCGCGCATCGCCGGTCGCCGCACCGATCTGATCGTGGAAAACGTGCGTCGTTTCTCCCGAGAGGAGCCGTTACTCAATATTGTGGACAAGCAAAAAGGCTACGTGGTGGAACTGACCCCATGAAGATCACCGCCGTCAAGACTTTTCTGGCGATGGCGCAGACGCGCGGGCGGATTCTGGTCAAGGTCGAAACCGATGAAAACATCCACGGCTGGGGCGAAGCCTACTCCGTCGGCCCGGAACTGGGGGTTCAGCAGATCGTGGAGTATGTCGCCCCGTGGTTTGTGGGGGAGGACCCGCGCCGCATCGAATACCTGATGATGAAGACGCACCAGCAGTTCCGCTTTCCTCCGGGCGGGGCGGGTCTGGCCGCCGTCTCCGGAATCGAGCACGCGCTCTGGGACATCAGCGGGAAGGCTGCCAATCTGCCGGTCTATCTGCTGCTGGGCGGCCATGTGCGCGACCGGGTGCGGGTGTACCAGTCCATCGGGGGCAAAACTGCCGAAGCGACAGCGGAAAACTCCCAGCGGCTGCACGAAAAATGGGGGCTGACAGCGTTCAAGCTGAAGCCCTACCAAAAGGACCCGGAAACCACGCGCTGGGGCGAGGTCTGCCAGGCCGCCGCGACCTACTTCGAGGCACTGCGCTCGCGCACCCCCAGCGACTGGGAGTTCGCCTTCGATGCCCACGCGCAGATATTCGAGCCGATCCGCGCGCTCCAGCTTGCGCAGGCTCTCGCCCCTTATGACCCGTTCTTTTATGAAGAGCCGCTGCGACCCGAACACACTCCGGCCTGGGCGCGACTGCGCCAGCAGATGCCGGTTCCCCTCGCCACGGGCGAATGTCTGTACACTCGCTTCGAGTTTCTGGACATCCTGGCGGCGCAGGCGGTGGACATCATTCAGCCGGACATCTGCATCTGTGGGGGCCTGCTGGAGATGCGTAAGATCGCCGACATCGCCGCCGCGCACTATGTCACCGTCGCGCCGCACAACCCGATGGGGCCGGTGGCAACGGCGGTGAACGTCCACTTTGCCGCCGCCATCCACAATTTCAAGATTCTCGAATACGTCAATCCCGCAGGCACACTGATGGAAACCTGGGTGGACGAACCGTATCTGCCGAAGGACGGTTATCTCGAACTGCGCGAGCGTCCCGGCCTGGGCATCGACGTGGACGAAGCCGCGATCACCGCCCTGCCCTACGCGCCCTGGCAGCGCACCGCTCCCCTCCGCCCCGACGGCGCGACCGGCTACATTTAACGTTAGTGCGACCATTGTTTAGATCAGATGCCGCCTTTCTGTCGCACAGAGGCAAGAAAGCATTTGACAGATCAATGCGCGCCATGACGTCGCCTTTTGCTGCGGCACGGGTCTTGCAATCCTGCCGGTCATGACTACGCTCACAGAAGACCGGATAGAGGCTCTGGAAGAAAGTCTGGAAGAGATTGCGCTCCAGATTTCCGCCGACCCCTCGCGGGCGAACTTGCGCCGCTGCCTGGAGCGCATCCGTGCCCATCAAAGCGTGCTGGGCCGGGCACGCGAGCAGATGGACAGGGCGATTTACGACCTGGCCCGCAAGCGCGAGATGGCCGAAGCTATGGAATGCGCCGACCAGGAGTTGGAAGCGCGCATCTACCTCTTACTGGGAGCCGCCGGCGCCTGACTGCTTTCTTCCCGCCTGCTTGACCATTTCCCGCCGCCGGGGTATCCTTACGGTATCTTGAAAATATTTCGAGAACGAGGGAGACCACGTTGTACGGCAAAAATCGGTCCCACTGGCCCGTTTGCCCTGGACTAACACTTGCCGTTCCGGTCGTGCAGGCCCCGCTCGGCGCTGCAGACGGTCCGCGTCTAACCGCCGCCGTGTCCCGTGCGGGCGGTCTGGGCTGCCTTTCCCTGTTTGATCACTCCCCCGCCTCCGCCCTGCGCCTCGTTAGCCGCGTTCGTTATCGTACGCGTCGTCCTTTTCTGGTGGCGCTGACCGCCCAATGGGAGCCGGAAGCGGTTCTGGACGCCTGTGTCGCCGCCGGGGCGCGTTATTTCCAGGTATTCTGGTGGAACGGGCCGCGACTGGCCCGGCGCATCCGGGAAGCCGGGGGCACAGCGTTCTGGCAGGTAGGCACCCGCGAGCAGGCGCTGGATGCCGTGCGGATGGGTGCGGATGTGCTGGTGGCGCAGGGGACGGAAGCGGGCGGGCAGGTGCGCGGCGGCGTTTTGCTGGATGATCTGCTTCTCCAGGTGCGCGAAATCACCGATCTGCCGATAGTGGCGGGCGGGGGGCTGGCGACACGCGCCGATGTGGCCCATGTGCTCGCGCTCGGGGCGCGGGCGGCGATGCTGGGGACCCGATTTGTCGCTTCGGAAGAATCGCTTGCCGCCCCGGCCTATAAGGCACGCCTTCTGCGCGCGGATATTGGCGATCTTTATCTCGATACGCGTGTTATTGGAAGCTGGCCGTGCGCGCCGCACCGCCGCATCCATACCATCCACGGTGACGACGGTCCCGCCTTTTACGCGGGCCT
>JAUJOK010000024.1:61289-87270 GCA_030447685.1 Armatimonadaceae bacterium | reverse complement strand
GAGCCTGCAATGCGAAAGCTTGTAAAGCGCGGCGCAGCATTTTCTTCCCGGACTGCCTCCACCGTCTCCACATGCGCGGCGGCAGGCCCCTAATACAGCATCCGGAGCAAGCCCTCCAGATTGTCCACGCCCGGAAGCCGGACCCCCTGCACGCACGCGGCGCGGCGCGGCCCCGCACCAGGGCGCGCAGACGTGTCACGCACAGCGAGCCGGCCATTCCCGAGGCTATTTCTTGGCCGACGCCGGGGTGACAGTCACTTTCGTCATCCGGTCACCTTCGGCAATCTTCTCGGCAACCGCCTGCCCTTGAAACACCTGCCCGAAGATCGTGTAGTTGCCGTTGTCCAGATGCGGAGCCGGCTGACCGATGACGATGTAGAACTGTGACCCCGCCGTGTCACGCCCGGCATTCGCCATTGCGACCGCCCCCACGTTGTGGCGAAGTTTCTTGTTCGGCTCGTTCTTGATCATATAGCCGGGGCCGCCGGTGCCGTCGCCTTTCGGGTCGCCGCCCTGAATGACGAAGTTCGGCTCGACCCGGTGAAAGGTAAGACCGTTGTAAAAGCCTTTTTGTGACAGCTTGACGAAGTTCGCGACCGTTTTGGGCGCTTCCTCCGGGAACAGCTTGATCTTTATGGTGCCCTTGGTGGTCACGATGGTCACGATGGGATGGGTGGCTTTCGCCGGTTTTGACTTCGCACCCAGACGGGCGGCGGGCTTTCCCGCCGCAGCGGTGGACGGCGGCGCTGCGATTCCAAAGACCAGGGCTGCTGCTCCGGCCACGGCAAACAAAGAAGCGGCACGGGAAAGAAAAGACACGGTAAACACCTCATTCTGATTGTTCTGTTTGTGTATTGTAAACGAAGCGCGTCAACGCTGTCAACGGTAGGCGGCTGACGGGAACAGCCCCGGATGCTCCTCTACCTGCGAGTAGACGGTAACGCCTCCCGCCCCGTGGAGGAATGGGGCGGTTAAAGGCGGGTACGGTATAATGCACCATCTATTATGTCGAAACTGCCGGTCGCCTATCTCTTCTTCACGAGCCTGCTGGCGCTCACTTTAAGCGCCAGCGGTGCGCCGCGCCGCGCCAAGCTCCCTGTCCCCCAGACCATCCGCCTGGAAGTGCTGCCCCCGGCGATAAAGCTGACCGGGCCAACCGCGACGCAGGGCCTTCTGGTAACGGCCCGATTCCCGAACGGCACGCGCCGTGATGTCACCGATGAAGCGACCTTCGTTTCCCGCGCGCCGGAGGTGACAGCGGTATCGGCGGCGGGCGAGATTGCGGCGCGCGGCGACGGATCGGCGGCGGTTGTGGCCCGGTGGAAGGGCAGGCAGGCCCCCGTCACAGTCACGGTGCGCAATACGAAGCTGCCCGTCGTCTACTCGTTCGTGCGGGACGTGGTTCCCACATTCACCCGGCTGGGGTGCAGCCAGGGATCGTGTCACGGCGCGGCCCAGGGCAAGGGCGGCTTTAAGCTTTCTCTGCGCGGCTACGCGCCGGAAATAGACTTCGTTCAGATTACCCGGCAGATGGGCGGGCGTCGCATCTCCCGCGAGGCCCCCGAAAAGAGTCTTCTCCTTCGCAAGCCGCTGCTCGAAGTCGGGCACCGGGGCGGCAGGCGGCTGGAGAAGAGGACCCGCGCCTACGACACGCTGCTCGGCTGGCTGCGGCAGGGCGCGCCCGGCCCGACCGGCAAGGAAGCGACGGTAACGAAGCTCGTCGTCCTGCCCGGCGACCGGCAGATGCGCGCGGGCGAGAAGCAACGGCTGCTGGTTCGGGCCGTGTATTCGGATGGAAGCACGCAGGACGTGACGGGCCGTGCTCTGTATAGCTCCAACGATGTCGCGGTCGCTGCCGTGGACGGCTCGGGCCTGGTAAAGGTGCGGCGGCCCGGTGAGACCGCCGTCATCGCCAGCTACCGCGACAAGCTGGCCACGGCCATCTTCACCGCGCCCTTCCCGCAGCAGGTGTCCGAGGCGGCCTATAAATTCCGCAGCAACTATATCGACGACCATGTCAATGCCAAGCTAAAACAGCTTCACATCGAGCCGTCCGGCCTGTGCACCGACCAGGAATTCCTGCGCCGCGCCTATATCGATGCTCTGGGGACGCTGCCCACGGCAGATGAGGCGCGTGCGTTTCTGGCGGATAAAGACCGTGACAAACGCAGCAAACTCATAGACGCGCTGCTCCAGCGGCCCGAGTACGGGCAGGTGTGGGCGCTCAAGTTCGGCGATCTGTTCGTCCTGCGAAAAGAGTACCTGGGGCGCAAGAACGCCATGCTGCTTCAGCAGTGGCTGATGGAGCAGTTCAACGCCAACCGTCCGTGGAACCGGATAGCTTACGACATTTTAACGGCGACCGGCGACCCCTACAAAAACCGGCAGGGTCTTTTCTTTGTCAGCCGCGCCCCGCAAAAGCGCGGCGAGCGGTACTGGATTCGCAATCCGGAGAACACGGCGGAGATGACCGCGCAGGTCTTTCTGGGCAGCCGCATCGCCTGCGCCAAGTGCCACAACCACCCCACCGAACGCTATACGCAGGACGACTATTATCACTTTGTCGCCCTGTTCCAGCAAGTCACCGGCAAAGGCAAGCGGGACGGTGTTATTCCCGAATCTCTCGAGGCAACCGGAAATGGCGATGTGCGCCAGCCGCGCACGGCGGAACTGATGGAGCCGCGCCCCCTCGACCGCGCTAACCTGTCTTTTAAGAAGGATGAAGACCGGCGCATCAAAACGGTGCAGTGGATGGTTCGTCAGCCCGAGTTCACACGCAGCATCGTCAATCGCTTCTGGGCGCGCTGCTTCGGGTCGGGCATTATCGATCCGGTGGACGATGTCCGCTCAACCAATCCGGCGAAAAACGAGCCGCTGATGAAGGCGCTGTGCGAGGACTTCATCCGCCACGGCTACGACCTGAAGCACCTGCTGGCGACCATCATGAAATCGCGCACCTACCAGCTCAGCGCGCGGCCCAACAAGTCCAACAAGATAGACACGAAGCTGTTTTCGCACTACTACGCCCGCCGTTTGCCCGCCGAGGAGATAGTGGACGCCGTAGCGCAGGTGACCGGCGTCCCCGATAAGTTCCAGGGCATGACACTCGGCGTTCGCGCCTCCGAGCTTGCCGACACCGAGATTCCGTCGCTGCTGCTGGATACGTTCGGTCGCCCGCCGCGTGTCATGCCCTCCGATTCCGAGCGCAACCCCCACCCGGCGATGTCACAGGCCCTTGCCCTGCTGAACGGCGACGCTGTCCACCAAAAAGTTAAATCACCCGACGGCATCCTTCCCGCGCTCCTTAAATCCGGAAAGCCCGACAGTGAAATATTGGAAACGCTGTTCCTGAGCGCGCTCGCCCGCCGCCCGACCGCCGCCGAATCCCGTGCGCTGGTGAAAGCCATCAAGCAGTCGCCGAGCCGCGAGGAGGGCTTCCAGGACTTACTCTGGGCGCTGCTCAACAGTTCCGAGTTCCTGTTCAACCATTAACTGCGGGCGTGGTACAATGAGTGACCGCCTTCTGGCTGCAACGGAGTGTGACTGATGCTGGACGTAAATGCCGGGCAGGGGCCGATACAATGCGACGGGCTGTCGCGCCGCCATTTCGTGCGGCTGGGCGCGCTTTCCGTGCTGGGCCTTTCGCTGCCCGACATGCTGCATATGGAGGCCGCCCAGGCTGCCAATAAGGCAGCGAAGAAGGCCAGAGCGAAGAACGTCCTGCTGATTTTCCTCGGCGGCGGGCTGACCCACCACGATACGCTCGACCCCAAGCCGGACGCGCCGCAGGAGATTCGCGGCAAGTACGGCACCATCCCCACCGGTATCCCCGGCATCCGCTTCAGCGACCAGATGCCCGAACTTGCCAAGATCACCGATATTTTCGCGCTGTGCCGGGGGCAGGTGACCGGCAGCGACCACCATGAGACGGCGGCGCAGTGGATGCTTACGGGCAATTACGGCGTCATGCAGGGCGGCGATTACCCTTCCATCGGCTCGATTGTCACCCATGAGATGCGGGCGCTGAACACCCTTCCGCCCTATGTCGCTGTGCCGCGCAACCACTCCTTTACCTGGGAACTGGGCAAGGCCGCCTGGCTGGGCGAGCGGTACGAATCCTTCAAGTCGGATGACCCGTCGCGCAAAGACTGGAAGGTGCCCAATCTGTCACTGCTGGCCGACGTTCCCCCGCAGCGGCTGTCGCGGCGGCAGACGATGCTCAAGGCCATTGATAACCTGGCTCGCCGCGTCGAGGCGTCCGATGAGGTCGGCTCGATGGATACGTTTTACCAGCGCGCCACGCAAATGATCCTTTCCTCTGAGGCGCGGCAGGCGTTCGACCTGTCGAAAGAGCCGGACAAGCTGCGCGATGAGTACGGTCGGGACGGGCGCTGGGGCGCGCAGGCGCTGCTGTCGCGGCGTCTGCTGGAAGCGGGCGTCCGCTTCGTCCTGCTTTCCTACAGCGCCTGGGACCATCACGCCAAAATCTTCGAGGCCTGCGATAAAGCCCTGCCCGGATTCGATAAAGCGGTGGCCGCCCTGCTGCGGGACATGAAGCGGCGCGGCATGTTAGAAGACACGCTGGTGGCGATGTACGGCGACTTCGGGCGAACCAGCAAGATCAACAAGGATGCCGGGCGCGACCACTGGGGCAATGCGGGCGTGATGCTGTTCGCGGGCGCAGGCGTGCGCGGCGGGCAGGTAATCGGCGCGACCGACGAGCGCGGCGAGTACGTCACGGATCGCGCCATACGCCCGCCGGAAGTGGCCGCGACTATCTACCACGCGCTGGGCATGGATTACGAAAAAACGCTGGTGACGCCGCAGGGCCGCCCGGTTCCCATCCTGCCCGACTGCGAGCCGATCCACGAACTCTGGAGATAGAGAGTTGAAACGCCAGGACGCCAAGTGCAGAAAGAGTTTTATCTTTCTTGGCGTCTTGGCGTTTCCTTTTCTTCTTGCCGCCTTTGCCTGGGCTGCGCCGAAGCCCGTCTCCTATAGTCGGCAAATCCTGCCGATGTTTCAAAAAGAGTGTCTGCCCTGCCATAGCGGCGTGGCTCCGGCCAGTGGTTACGCCATGACCGCGCGCAATCTGCTCCTCAAGGGCGGGCGGCACGGCGCGGCCATTGTTCCCGGCAAAGGCGCGCAAAGCAGCCTGATAAAATACATGACCGGGGAGCTTCAGCCGAAGATGCCGCCGGGCCGCGCGCTCGACCTCGATACTATCGCCCTTGTCCGCCGCTGGATCGATGAGGGCGCAAAGGTGGATTCCCTCGCGGCGGCTGCCCCACCGCCTGCCGCTCCCGACCACCGCCGCAAAGCCCCCCTTTCTTCCGCCGCTGCGACCCAGCAGCCCGCGCCCGTTACCGCGCTCGCCTATGCGCCGGACGGCAAGACGCTCGCCGTCGGCGGCTATCGCGCCGTGCGTCTTCTGGACCCGGCTACCGGCGCGGTGCGGCGTACCCTTCCTGGCCCCGCCGATCAGGTGCAGGCGCTGGCATGGAGCAGTGACGGCAAGTTCCTGGCGGTCGCGGGCGGCGTGCCCGGCCAGTCCGGCGAGGTTCTCGTCTACGAGATGCTGACGGCAAAGTCCATCCGCGCGCTGAGCGGCCATACCGAGGTGGTGTATGCGGTGGCGTGGAAGCCGGGGGCGATGGAGGTCGCCACCGGGTCGCTCGATAAGACCGTCGCTATCTGGGACGCGCGCACCGGCAAACGGCAGCAAACCCTGAAGGATCACGCCGACGCGGTTTTTGGCGTGGCCTATTCGCCGGACGGCAAGCTGCTGGCGACGGCGAGCGGGGACCGCAGCGCCAAACTGTTCGATACGGCTTCCTGGAAACGCCTGGCCGCATTGAACGCGCATGAGGACGCCGTGACACGGGCAGCGTTCAATCACAACGGCACCCTGCTGGCGACGGCGGGCGCGGATAAGACGGTACGCATCTGGAAAGTGGAGATCGGCAAGATGGGCAACCCACAGCGCAAGCTGGACGAGGGCGACACGGTGAACGCCTGCGCGTTCAGCCCTGACGGCAGCCTGCTTGTCTGGGGCGCGGCCAATCGGGTCGTGAAAGTCTTCAATGGGGACGGCACCCAGCGCAGGCAGGAGCTAAAAGAGCCGTCGGACTGGGTCTACGCCGTCGCCGTCGCCGGTGATAACCAGACGGTCGCCGCCGGAACCCAGGACGGCAAGGTGCTTTTCTGGGATGTCAGGGCGGGTAAGCTGCTGCGCGCTATCACCCTGTTGCCGGGCGGCGCACGCATCGGGGTCACGCAGGGGGACCCAAAATGAGGACTGCCCCTTTAGCCTGCCTTTTCTTCCTTTGCGCCGCGCTCGCGGGGGCGCAGCAGGACAAGAAGCAGGAAAAGCCGAAGCCGGAGATTAAGGGAAGGTCGCTTCTGGCGGTGCGAAGCGGCACAACGGCGACGCTGACCCTGTACGGCGAAAACCTGGCCCCCACAGCCGTTGCGGTAAACAAGCCGCCGCTGACCGCAAAGCTTCTGAGCGTCAAGCCGACCGAGGGTGACGAAAAGAAGCGCGGCAGCCAGCAGGTTTCCATCGAGCTTGCCGCTCCGGCAGGCTCCGCGCCCGATCTGTACGAACTCACGCTCGTCCATGAGGGGGATGTTAAGGTAAGCGCGCCGGTCGTCGTGGCGGAAGAAGCGGGCATCGAGGCCGAAGTCAGGCGGCCTAATGCGACCTTCGCGCAGGCCATGCCGCTGCCCGGCCCCGCTGCCACAATCACCGGCACGCTCGCCAATGACACACCCGATGTGTTCCGCTTCGACGCGAAGGCGGGCGAAACGTGGACGATTACGCTGCTTGCCGGGCGCGCGGGATCGGCGCTGGATGCTCTGGTGCGCGTGCGGGACCGGCGGTATTTTTCGCTCGCGCTGTCCGCCGGAGAAGAGAAACAGGATCGGCAAATTACCTTTCGCGCCCCAAAGGACGGCACCTATTACATCGAAATATGGGATGCGGAAGCGCGCGGCGGCCCCGAATATCTGTACCGCCTGACCGTGCGCCGTGACGCGGTTTCCGGGGCAAAAAAGGATTTCACGCCACGGTCAGGGAAAAGATAGTCTAAGCCAGCGATGGCACCGGAGGTTACTATGGCAAAGAAGCAGTATTCGGGGACGACGATGTCCGGCTATGTCTTGCAGGCGAAGCACCGGGACGCGACCGACGAGTTCTGCGGTCTGCTTCGCGAGGGCGAAAGTCTGCGCGATGTGATGCAGCAGGCCATTGACGCCTCCGCCCCCTATCTCAATGTCCCGGCGCACATCCGGTCGAAGAACGGCGAGCCTGCCCTGGTCAACTACGACCATACGGTCCTGGCATGGCGCGGCTCGCTGCGGCTGACGCGCTACCTTCCTCCCTCGCAGCAGATGCTCCCGATGGCCCAGGCGATGTGGTACGTGCCGCAGGGCCTGGACGTGTGGGGGCAGGTTCACGGCAAGTTCCCCGGCCACTACATGGGCAAGAACGGCTATGATTTCCCGATTCCCCATCCGCCCAATATCTATTTCCCGGATCAGGAACCGCTGCGTGACGGCTCTCCGCAGGAGCGGTTGGACGGTATGGCGGATGCGCTGCTGCGCGGCGACCGCGTGGAGGGCTACCGCCTGTTTCTGGGGCTTGCGGACGAGCCGGGCTATCAGGCCAAGTTAGAGGATGCCATCCTCATGGCCGGTATCTTCGAGATGCAGGAGACCATCTTTAACCGGCGCACGCGCAGCACAGGGCATAAGGCGCTGCGGGCGCGGGCGATGGTGGAGATTGGGCAATTTTTGGGCTGGGAAAACAGCCACAACCTGCACTGGTCGGTCGTGCCCGACATCCCGACGGCGCCGCTTTTTTATGAGCTGTACGACTATGTATCCTCCATCTGCTCGCAGCGCCTCAAGGACACGATACCCACGATTCTGCGCAGCCGTCGCCATCTGAGCGAGGAAGAGATCGAGCGGACGATGACGCGGGTGATCGAGGGAAGCCGGGAAGAGGTCATCAACCAGGTGACGGGCCTGCTTCAAAGCGGGAAATCAGTGATTGCTATCGCGGATGCGCTGACGGCGGCCTGCCAGAAGTGGATGGCGCAGATAGAGAGTCCGAACGGCTTCTTCATGCCGGGGCATGTCCATGACTATCTCAATGTCGTCAACTTCTGGATGCGGACGTATAAAAGCCCGCACGTCGTCAAGGCGCTTTACCACGAAGCGATCTTTATCAACGACGTGGCGGCGTTCGCCCGGCAGTTCCCGGCCACTACCCCGGTCGATCTGCCGCCGCTGAACGTGCGCGAGGATATGAGCAGCGAGGAACTTTTGCGCCGCCTTGCCGCCGCCATTTCCGCGCAAAACGGGCGCGAAGCGGTCGCGGCGACGACCTATTATCTGCAAACGCGGGCATCACGCGCGCGTCTGCTGACGGTGCTGGCGCAGGAAGCATCGCTTTTCCAGAACGACCCGCATATCCAGCGGTTCTGCGGCTCCACCATTGAGGAGTACGAGCAGACGACGGCAAAAAGTCAGCGGCACTGGGCGCTTATCGCGCTGACCAACTATCTGGCAGGGTCGTCCAAACGCTCCACGGCTCTGGACTGCGCGGAGCTTTACGGGGAGCACTTCCACCGCCCCATTAAGTGAGGGCGGCGGCGCAGGCAGGCGGCGTCAGATGCGGCGGGCAAGCAGCAGGCAGGCATCGTCGTGCAGCTTGCCGCCCGCGAAGATACGTGTTCGCGAAAGAATAGACTGGGCCATCTGCCCGACCGTAGCCAGGGACCGGGCCTGCTTCGCCAGCCGGATCAGGCCCCGCAAACCCAGGAACACGTTCCCGCGCCGCGCCTCGGTCAGGCCGTCGGTCGTCATCAGCATCAGGTCACCCGGCTCCAGATGCACCTCAATCGGTCTGTACTCCGTTTGCGGCTCAACCGCCAGCGGCAAACCACTGGCGGGCACCTCTTCCACGTGCCCTGCCTGGCGCAGCAGCAGCGGCGGCTCCATTCCGGCCACGGAAAAGACGGTTTTGCCCGATTCGGTATCTATGACCGCCAGCGCCAGGCAGACGAAGGGACTGCTGGAAAGGGGGGCGTTTTCCCGGAAGACTGCGCCGCAAAGGAAATCGTTCAGCCGTTCCAGCGCCCGCGCCGGTTGCGGATATTCGTGCAGAAACGCGCGCAGGGTGTACTGCACTTCGGCGGTGCGGGCGGCGGCGGCCAGCCCTTTACCGGCCACATCCCCGACCACCAGAGCCACGCGCCGTTCATCCAGGGCGAACGTGTCGCAAAAATCCCCGCCGACCAGCGCCTCCTGCCAGGCAGGCTCGTACCGGCTGGCGACGGCAAGACCGGGGAAGGCGTCTTCGGGCAAAGTGAGCAGCAGGGAGCGCTGCAGCGTTTCCGCGATCCGATGCTCGCGCTCGTAATCCGCCAGCCGTCGCTCTTCGGCCCGCTTGCGCTCCGTTATATCGCGAAAATAGGCGGATAAGCCGCCGGAGAACGGGTACGCATTTACCTCGTACCAGGCATCATGGGGCGCGTGGGGCAGTTCAAAGCAGACGGGGGATTGCTCGGCGACGGCGCGATGGTACTCCCGGTAAATAACCGAGCCGACCGCCGCCGGGTACTCGTCCCATATCCGCTTTCCCAGAAGCGCCGTGCGGGGGCGTCGGGCCACCAGCTCAGCGGCCCGGTTCAGGTACAGAAACCGCCAGTCCGTGTCGAACGCGACGAACGCATCCGGCATCGTTTCCAGCAGGCGCGACGCAGAAGGCTGAAGAATCGTCTCTATGGAATCCGCGCCCGGCAATTTCATCCGCAGTCCCCCGTTTTCCTCGTGACCCGCCTGCCACGATAAGAACATTGTACAATGGGTTATCGGAGGACAGTCGGCTTTGCGGGCACTTTTTTACTTCATGCCTGCGCGGGTTCCATCTCCGCCATGCCTTCATGGGAACCCTCCACCTTCGGCTCCCGGAATGTAAACCAGAACGCGATACCGCACAGGATCGTCAGCACGGCGGGAACGATGAAGATCATGCTCCAGTTCACTTCGCCGGGAATCATCTGCGCCGGGTTGTTCGGGTCGGGGACGAGCGTCGTATAGCGGTCCTTCAGCCAGCCGGAAAACAGCGTGCCGAGCCAGTTGCCGAATCCCAGCGTCACCAGTGTCAGCAGGCTTTGTGCGCTGGCTCGAATATCGGTTGAGGCGACGCGGTCCACATAAATCTGCGAGGTGACGAAGACGAACGCGAAGCCGATACCGTGAAAAGCGAGCGACGCGATAACGAGCCACAACGGCTGGCCGATGGCAAAGATGATGTAGCGCAGCGGCCAGGCCAGCACCCCAAGAACCAGCGTCTTACGCATCCCCAGATATTTCAGCGAGATAGGCAGAAAAACGGCCAGCGAGATGATCTCGAAAACCTGACTGATCGTTTTCGTCATCGGCACCAGATTGTCGGTGACACCGGCGTGCGACAAAAACGGAGCGGACAGCAGGTAGAAGAACTGAAACTCGGTCGAAACGACGAACGAAATGAGCATAAAGGCCAGGAAGCCGGGCACTGTTTTGAACAGGGCAAACGCCTTGGTGAAAGCCCACGGATTTTTCGCTTCTCTGGCGGGTGGCGTGTTCGGAAGCAGAAATGCCAGCACGGTCAGAAGGACGCCGAACAGGGCGGTAAGCTGAAACTCCTCATACGGTGCCCAGGTTCCTTTAGGCACCTCGGGCCGCGTCCTCAGATACGCGGTTAAAAGGACGCCCGCCACGATCCACCCGACGGTTCCCGCCGTGCGAATTACGGCGAAATCCCGCTCCTGCTCCACATCGCTCCTGCCCAGCTTGCTCAGATGATGGAAAGCGATGGAGTTGGTGATGCCCAGCGTCGGCGCAAAGAAGACCGACCAGACCCACATCCACAGAATCAGCCCGGAGATAGTCTGCTGCTGCGACATCATCCACGCAGCCCCGGCGCACACTGCAGCGGCGATTCCCAAAAACACCTGACTGGGCATGAAGCGGTCTACCAACTGGCCTCCAATAAACGGCGTGATAATACAGGCCAGCCACAGCACCCCGTACACCGCGCCGATTTCCGCGCCGGTGGCGTTCAGGCGGTTGCCCAGTGTCAGCGCCAGAATGGGCGTCCATGCACCCCAAACGGCATACTGAAGGAACATCATCGTTGCCAGCAGACTACGCACGCGCAAAGCGCTCATAATACTTCCTCCCCCGCAAACTCTTCCCGCTTTATTCTCGATGGACTGACTATTCTCCTGCGACATCTTGCGACGCGGCGAGAAGGATACCGTCGGCGTCTGCCGGAACCGTACTTATCAGCGAACCACGATATGAGGGGGAACAGATGCAGCAGAGAGTTTTCGGCAATAGCGGCGAGTCGGTATCCGAGATTGGGCTGGGGTGCTGGCAGTTGGGCGGCTCGGACTGGGGCGATGTGGGCGAGGATGAGGCGCTGGCGACGCTGCGGGCCGCGGTGGAAAGCGGCGTCAATTTCTTCGATACGGCGGATGTCTATGGTTCGGGGCGCAGCGAAAGTCTGATCGGTCGGTTTTTGAAAGAAAGCGCCGCCCCGGTTTTCATCGCCACGAAACTGGGACGGTTTTCCCCGCCGGGCGGGCAGGAGAACTTTACGCTCGCGACCATGCGCGCGCATACGGAAGCCTCACTGCATCGTCTCCAGGCGGAGACAATCGACCTGACACAACTGCACTGCATTCCCACCGAGGAATTGCGGCGCGGCGAGGTGTTCGACCATCTGCGGACACTTCAGCAGGAGGGTAAGACCCGCCGCTTCGGGGCGAGCGTCGAGTCCGTGGAAGAGGCGCATATCTGCCTGGAACAGCCGGGCCTGACCTCGCTCCAGGTTATTTTTAACATTTTCCGGCAAAAGCTGATTGATGAACTGTTTGATGCGGCGCGCGCAAAGAACGTCGCGATAATCGTCCGCCTTCCGCTTGCCAGCGGCCTGCTGACCGGCAAGATGGGCAAAGACACGCACTTTGCCGCCGGGGATCACAGAAACTACAACCGTGACGGCCAAGCGTTCAATGTCGGGGAAACGTTCGCGGGGCTGCCCTTCGAAAAGGGCGTCGAACTGGCCGATGCGCTGCGTTCGCTCGTGCCGCCCGGCATGACGCCGACGCAAATGGCGCTGCGCTGGTGTCTGGACTTTCCTGCCGTCACCACCGTCATTCCGGGCGCGAAGAACCCGGAACAGGCCCGCGCCAACGCATCGGCAGCCGCCCTGCCGCCGCTCGACCCGGCGCTGCACGGAACGCTGCGCCGCTTTTACGATGCTGAAGAAGTCGCCGCGCACATTCGCGGCCCCTATTGATTGTTTTTTTATGAACGCTTCGCGGAACGGCGGCCCTGTCTCGTCTATCTGGTTGGAGGGCGCGCGTTTGCACGAAAAACAGCCGCAAACCGACCGGATAGGCCGGGAATCGGCGCAGGACCCGGACACCTTCGCTGCACTGTGTGAACGGCACCGGGCGCGCATCTGGCGCGTCATTGCCTCGGTGGCGCGGGGGGCGGACGTGGACGATCTGGCGCAGGAAACGGTGGTGCGTGCCTACGCGGCGCTGGGAAGCTACCGCGCGGAAGCGCCGTTCGAGGCGTGGCTGTGCCGTATCGCGCTCAATGTCGCCCACGACTATCAGCGGTCGGCATGGCGGCGGCGCGTGCTGCTCTGGCCGCAGGGCGCGGCGTGCGAAACGGACAGTGCGGCAGGGCTGACCGAGTCGCTGGAAGGGACGGTCGCCTGTCGGGAAACACAGCGGCGGATACGCGAAGCCGTGGCCGCGCTGCCTGCCAAAGAGCGCGTGCCGATCTGGCTCCACTACTTCGAGGAGTTCTCACTTTCCGAGGTAGCGCGGCTGGAACGAATCCCCGAAAGCACGCTGCGAAGCCGCGCGCAGGCGGGGCTGCGGCGATTGGGAAACGCTTTGAGTGACCTGCTGACGGAAACGCCCGACACCAATAGCCGGTGCCGGGAAGCAGCGGACGCGAAAGGCTGCAACGCATGAACAAAAACAAAAAAGCCATTCTGCCGGATAGGACAGCGCAGGTGGAAAACCTGCTGCGGGCCGCCCGAGACTACGAGCCGGACGGAGCCGCAGAGCCGACGGAAGGACTGGCGGCCCGCGCCCTGGCGCGGCATCGCGTCCGCACCCAGGCGCGGCGTCACAGGTCCCGCGTGCTCACCCTGGCAGGGGGCATGGCAGCGGCGGCGACTGCCGCTGTAATAGGCGTTTTCTTCTGGCAAGGCGTCGGGACGCAGAAACCTTCCCCGCAGGCCGTCCAGGTCGCTGCGTTCGAGCAGCCGCCCGTGCCGGTAAAAATGCGCACGCCGTCCCTGCCGCCGCCTTCCGAGCAGCCACCGAAACCGGCGGCGGTTCCATCAGCACAATCTCACGCAGCGCGTGGCAGCAGCAGCCCCGACCCGCGTGAACCGGCGTCTTCGCCGCGCGCCCGGCGGCGACCGGCGGCACTGCTGCGTTTCGCCCCGGCGGGAGCGTATCAGGCGCTATCGCCGCCGCGCGCCGCGCATACCCGAAGCGCAGTGGGTGGTGCATACGGTCCGCCGCGATACGTACGGCGTTCTGGCTCCTGCCTGGGTAGCGCAAGCCGATGAAGCGAGCGGCGACGTAGACATCACCCCCTGTCGTCGTGGACATTCCCATACACACCGAGGAACGCGTCATCGCCTCAGCAGCACATACTGACGGCAGCAGCGACAGCGTTCCCGCCATTTCCGATAACGATTAGGAGAAAGAAGAAGTTATGAAAGTTGCTATCCTGGCCGCTACTGCGGCGGCGCTCTTGTTACCGACCGCCGCGCACGCGCAGCAGACGGTGAAACCGCCTACGACAACGGTGAAGCCAGCGAACAAGAATCACTCAAGCTTTACAATACGTCGGAGAAACATAACGTATAACCAGCCGATTGCCTCCACACTTTTTGCGAACTCCGCCACGCTCACCAAGCGTATCAGTCTGGACGTGACTGATTCGCCGGTTCGCGATGCGCTGAAGATGGTAGCGATGAAGGCAAACCAAGAACTCGTGATCGACAACGACGTGCCGCAGGACACGCGCATCACGGTGCGCGCAACGATGTTCAGCTTAACACCGCCCTGGACTTGATTACGCAGGCGGCGGGAGTGCGCTGGTCCAGCCAGATAAAGGACGGCAAGACCTTTCTGCGTGTCGGCAAGTTCAGTGCCGTGTTAGCCTTTCGCTCGACGCCTTTTCGCTTCGGACGTGGTAAGCAAACCGTTATTGGCAGCGGGCTACGGCTTCATGGGGACGGCGTCGTTTATTCCTATTCCCAGAACGAGAACCGCTCCACGTTCACCTGCCCGCACTGCAAGCGGCAGGCGACGGTGATTCGCAAAGCCGAGGCCGCCCATTGTCCCAAGTGCGAGCGCGTGATGCAGAGCGACTGGCAGTTCTGCCCCAACGACGGCACCAAGCGCCCCGCTTCGGAGACCGCCTGGAAGTTCTGTCCGTTTTGCAGCCGTGCCGTCACTATGACCGAAGCCGCGCGGTAGGTTCCCGTTCCCACAGGCCCCTCTCCCCATACATAGGAGAGGGGCCGGGGTTAAAACAGAGCGCCCAGCCGGAGAACACCACGCCTTAGGGGCAGCATGGTTGACGGTGGCGGTGGTGGTTGTGCCAAAGCGGTATCTCCTCGTCGTTTGCTACTTCCTGCGCCTCACTGAGGGAGAATCTGTTTCACTCCGCATATTTAACCGCAAGCCGAGGAAACATTGTATCCAGGTCTTCTTCTTCCCACTTCTCACCCGCAGGTTCTCGCAGAGTACGCGCGAATCCGGCAGCCTGGTAGTCTATGTCCTTCCCCGTCCTGATCTTGTAAGCTTCGTCTGCCACATAAGGAAGCTCTTCACATTCTGCTTCCTCTTCTGCAAGAATAGGAAGATCGGCAAGACTGTCCGGGTCTTTCAGCGCCCTGGTGTAAATGGCTTCTCCCTGACCAATGAGCCAGCGCCGGAAATATTCAAACCCATCATCAGAAGCGCCACCGTTGATGATGACAGCCGCTCCCCACAGGTCCCAGCGGTAAGCCTTGACGAGAAACGCTTCAAAGATTCTGGCGAAGTCAATAATCTCTTCCGGCGTCAGGGCTTCAAGCTGTTCCTGAAGGATTTCTATCTGCCGCTCACATAAAGGGTCCTGCCCATCGGCCTGCTTCGCTGACTCGATTAAGCGCCAAAATTCGCTTTCCTGCATTCCCTGCCTCCGGTAATCAACAGCCGCCGAGCCGGGCGACAACCGCATCTACATCGTAGACGCAGCCGCCCCAGGTGCCGCCGCTGGCGTTTTGCAGCGCGGCCCACAGGCGCGTATCGTCGGGCAGGTCGGGGTCGGGGGCCAGGTCGGGGCGCGGGGCGCGGGCAGCCAACAGGGTTGTGCCCTCCTCGGCTCCGAAGACCGTGTCGCTGTGGCCGACGAGGTTGACGCTGCCCTCCAGAGTGTTGCGGTCTACGATGATCTCGATCAGGTCGCCGTCGCGCACCTTGCCGATGGGGCCGCCCGCCAGCGCCTCCGGGCCGATATGGCCGATGCACGCGCCGGTGGAGACGCCGGAAAAGCGGGCGTCAGTTAAAACCGCTACCTGCTTGCCCCAGGGGATGAACTTCAGCGCCGACGTTATCTGATAGATCTCCTCCATGCCCGCGCCCATCGGCCCCCGGCAGATAAGCACCAGAATATCGCCCGCCTGGACGCGCTTCTCGCCCTGCCCTTTGATGGCGGCGATGGCGGCGCGCTCGGTGGTGAAGACACGCGCCGGACCGGTTTTTCGATAGACGCCATCTGCATCCACCACCGAGGCGTCAATGGAGGTACTCTTGATGACCGAGCCATCCGGCGCGAGGTTGCCCAGCGGGAAGCAGACCGTGCTGGTCAGGCCGCGCTCGCGCGCGCTCTCCGGCGAAAGGATAACGTCGTCCGGGTCCACGCCGTCCTCCGCGAAAAGGCGGGCGCGCAGGCGGGCGCGGCGCTCGGACATTTCCCATTCGTCCAGGTTCTCGCCGACCGTCTTGCCGGAGACGGTGAGGCAGTCCAGGTGCAGCAGGCCCAGGCGGCGCAGGTGCAGCATCACCTCAGGGACGCCGCCCGCCAGGTAGAGGCGCACGGTCGGGTGGTCGGTGGGGCCGTTGGGCAGCACATCCACCAGGCGCGGCGTGCTCCGGTTGATGCGGCTCCAGTCGTCCACGGTCGGGCGGCGCAGCTTCGCGGCGTGCGCGATGGCCGGGACATGCAGCAGCAGGTTGGTTGAGCCGCCACAGGCCGCGTGGACCGTCATCGCGTTCTCGATAGCCTTATCCGTGACAATATCGGCGGTGGTGATGCCGCGCGCCTGCATCTCGCTGAGCGCGCGGGCCGAGCGGCGGGCCATGTCGAGCCAGATAGGCTGACCGGACGGCGCGAGCGCGGCATGGGGCAGCGACAGCCCCAATCCCTCGGCGACGGCCTGCGCGGTCGCCGCCGTGCCGAAGAACTGGCAGCCGCCGCCGGGCGTGGCGCAGGCGCGGCATCCGGCCTCGGCGGCCTCTTTAAGCGTAATCAGGCCGTGGGCGAAGCGCGCTCCCAGCGTCTGCACCTTGCCAGCATCCTCGCCATGTTCCGGGGGAAGGGTGACGCCGCCGGGCACCAGCACGCAAGGCAGATGCGCGAACGAGGCGAGCGCGATCAGCATCGCGGGCAGTCCCTTGTCGCAGGTCGCCACCCCTAATACGCCCCGCCGGTTGGGCAGCGAGCGGATCAGGCGGCGGAAGACCAGGGCGGCGTCGTTGCGGTAGGCCAGTGAATCCATCATGGCGGTCGTGCCCTGCGAGCGGCCATCACAGGGGTCGGAGCAGTAGCCCGCGAAGGGAATGCCGCCCAGCGCGGTTATCTCCTCGGCGGCGGCCTCCATCAGCAGGCCGACCTCCCAGTGCCCGGTATGGTATCCGAGCGCGACCGGCGAGCCGTCGGGGCGACGGATGCCGCCCTGGGTCGAAAGAATCAGAAACTCGCGCCGGTCCAGGTTGTTCGGGTTCCAGCCCATGCCCGCGTTCTGGCTGAGCGCGAACACATCGCCGGAAGGCCGGGTGAGCAGCATCTCCGGCGTGAAAGGCAGTTCTCCGAGCGGGCCTACCGCTTTGGTGGCAACGTCATAGAGCGGGTCGGTTTGGCCCCCCTGCCCCCCATGTTTGGGGGGTTCTGATAATACCGGCGAAGGCGGAGCGTCTGTCGCCGAGACGGCTTCGGCGTTGATGACATTGTGCTGCAAGTCGGTGCTCATCTATTCGGCTTCTTTCCTGGTGGGTGTTTCGTCGGCATTTTGCTCCGGCTGAATGGCGCGCAGAATGCGCTCCAAAACGGCGGGCAGGTCGTTGACAACGGCGTCATTCGTCGCACGGACAAATATTATATCCCTGTTGTATCAGATAAGCGGCGCGCTCCGCATCATGCGCGGCAATATCCGGGGCCTGGTGGATGCCGCCGTCCACTTCAACCACCAAATTAAAGGCGGGACAATAGAAGTCGAGAACGGAGGTTACAATGGCACGCTGCGCCTGAAAGCGCAGTCCCTGCAAGCGTCGGCTTCGCAGGGCCAGCCACAGCCCTTTTCCGCCAGTTCGGGCGAAACGTTTCGCACTCGTTCGCCCGCTGGTTCGTCTGGATCCATCGTATCTGGTTCCTGAGGGTTTTTGCCCCCTGGCCCCAAACTGGGGGCCAGGGGGGCATAAGCCCGGGGCCACAACTCAGGGTCATTCAGTTTTCCGTATACCCAGCAGTGCGAGCGCGGCGTGTGGCTGGCCGCGTGGTAGCGGCAGGCGGCGGCAATGTTCTTGTAGCCGCTGTTTCGCATCAGGCCGATGCAGGTGTTCCTGATGGCTGCCAGCACCTGAGGAATGCTGCCGCAGCGCACCTGGGAGCGGTCTTCATCAAAGGTGACATCGCGTACATAGTGGCTCTTGTTCTCGATGTGCCAGTGGCCGCGCAGCAGCGACAGGAGACGCTTGGCACTGGCCTCTTGCGGCGACAAACTGGTAAGGCCATAGATCGTCTCTTCCTGCCGCTTGCCGCCGCTCTTCTTATGCTGCACGCGCCGCCTCAGGCAGAACACCTGAGCGACGTGGGGGAAGTCCAGATACCCGGCAGGCACATCGGCGCTTGCCACAAGACGCCGCACCGTGACTCTTCCGTGGCTCAGGTCACTGCTGCTGGCTCGGTGCAGCACGGGTTCAAACAGTTCGGGCTGGCAAAGAAGCATCTCAGCTTACGGTGCAGGATAGGGTGATTGTTCTTGACGAGCATCACGAAGTGCCCCCTTTGTCCACTATGGTCTCGGCGACTTTGCGCTGCGTGAGCAGTGCGTCCATCGTCACCACGCGCCCCCTCCAACACTAAAGCCTTGAGTACCTCCTCCACGGCCCCAATCTCATTGGTCTTGTCGGAAACCGCTTCTTGCAATAGTGTCAGTCCCAGGCCATGACTGACCGCCGACAACAGATGCACGTCGCAGGCTCCCTGGCACTGGCTGCCGCGCAGCGTTTTGCCATCCAGGGCAACCACTGCCGCTTTCGTCGGCTGTGAATGCTTCAGAACGCACTGTGCCCAGGCAGAAAGCTTTGCCTCCAAGTCCTTCTTGTCCAGGTGGCGAAAGATCGTGTGCAGCGTGCCCACCGAAGGTGTTCATCACCGGGGAAGCCCAGTGCCTGTGCCAGTTCCTTGCCGTAGTTTTTGCCCCAGTCGGCCATAGCGCCGTAGCTCTTGTAACCGCACAGCGTTGCGGCACAGGCAAGAGCAAGCACCGCTCCTAAAGGATGGCGTCTGCCCTGACTCTTGCGAAAATCCTTCACTTCCGAGAGCACGTCCACTAAAGGACGACAACCCGATTCCGTCACCAGCAAACCTCATCAAGATAGCGTTGCCGCAAGTATAACAGAACTAGAAAGAAAACTGAATGACCCTGGGCCACAACTGCACGGAGCAGGACAGCGACACGCAAACGGTGAACTAATGGCTGCCATATCGCTGATACGAGGATGAATCAAAGGGCATAACTATGAGCAGACAAAGAGACGCTTCCCATAAAACCATCAGCCGCCGAATGTTTCTGGCGGCGACCGGCGCTTCCGCCCTGGGGTTGGCCGGAGCGTAGCGAGTATATTCAGAAGAGACACCGCAGACGCTGGTGACTATCGGGAGCGGTTACTGGACCTATACGCTCGATCCGGCGTGGGGAAAGCTGCCGGACGGTATGGCCTTTGGCTGGGGTGTGGGCATTGTCGCCGATTCCCAGGATCGCATCTATGTTCACAGCCGCAGCCCGCAGGCGGTCATCGTCTTTGATCGCCACGGCAAAGTGCTGAGCGACTGGGGCGCGGAGTTCGCCGGTACGGCCCACGGCCTGTATCACAGCAAGCGGGGCCGCGATGAGTTCCTGTACTTTACCGATCACCCCCGCAACCTCGTGGTCAAGACCGACCTGAACGGGAAGGTGCTTTTGCGCCTGGGGAACGTGCCGGAATCGTCTGCGCCGCCGCCATCCGGTTCGATGCCTTTAACCAGCCCACGGACCTGGCGGTCGGGCCGGACGGCGATATGTACGTCTGCGAGGGCTACGGCGGCAATATTATCCACCGTTTCTCCAGCGAGGGCACGTACAAGCAGATTATCGGCACGCCCGGCAGCGGTCCCGGCCAGTTCAAATGCCCGCATGGCGTCTGGGTAGATACGCGCAAATCCGAGCCGGAGCTTTATGTTGCTGACCGAACCAACAAGCGTCTTCAGGTGATGACGCTCGATGGCGACCACAAGCGGTTTCTTGCCGACAATGTGCGCCGTCCCTGCTGCTTTTATACACAGCAGGATATGATGTTTATTCCCGACCTGGACAGCCGCGTGACTATCCTGGATAAGAACGACCAATTGGTGGCGCACCTGGGCGACGGCAAGGCGGCGGTAGGACGATTCCACCTTTCAGGCCCCGCATGCCCTATGCCTCGATTCGCGCGGCGATCTGTATGTAATCGAGTGGCTGCCCTACGCGCGCCCCCGCAAGTTCCGGCACACGCCGCAGAAGGCATAGTCATGCCCCGTTCCTTCAGGGACGGGAGCCTGCCACGGACGAGACGGCTGCCGACCCGGCTTTCTCGCCCTCGGTGGCGCTTTTGAAAAGCGGGCGCAGATCGCGTGTGCCCCGGTCGCGGTAGGGAACGCCCTGGTCCATCCAGGCGGGCCGGGGCGCGCCCAGCAGATAGTGGTCGAAGAACTCGGCCATATGCACCGTCCAATGCTTCTGGTTTTCACGATTCGCCAGACCGTGGTCCTCTCCGTTGTAGTTGAAAAGGTACGCCTCCTTTCCCAGGCGGCGCAAAGCGGTGAAAAACTCGATGGCCTGTGTCCACGGTACCGCGCCATCGGCATCGTTGTGGATGGTCAAGTACGGCGTCGTCACCTTGTCCGCCCAGAAGATCGGCGAGTTTTCCAGATACTGCAAGGGACTCGCCCACGGCGGCGCGCCCATGCGGCTTTGCGCCTGCTCGTATTGGAACGCGCGCGACATGCCCGAACCGTAGCGGATGCCTCCATAGGCGCTGATCATGTTGGTGACCGACGCCCCCGCCTGTACCGCCCGGAAGATATTCGTGCGCGTCACCAGATAGGTGATCTGATAGCCGCCCCAGCTATGCCCCTGAATCCCGATACGCTGCGGATCGACATAGCCGTAGCTGAGCACCTTCTGCACGGCGGGAACCACGCATTTGAGCGCGGATTCGCCGGGATAGCCGGTAGTGTAGACAATGTCGGGTTCAAGGAGAATATAGCCGTTGCTGACATAGCGCGTGGCGTTGATGCTCGTGCCCGGCCCCGGCGGCGTATAGCCGTGCAGCGTATCGGTCATCTTCTCGTAGATATAGACCATCAGCGGGTACTTCTTCGATGGATCGAAGTCGTCGGGCCGGGTCAGGATGGCGCGCAGACGCTTGCCGTCGGCGTTGATATACTCGATCAACTCCGACTTGCCCCAGCGGTACTGCGCCTGCTGCGGGTTGGCATCCGTCACACGGCGCAGGTTCGAGAAGTTCGTGCTGGTCAGCCACAGGTTCGGGAACTCCTCGAAGCGGCTGGCGCTGACGACGACGGTATCCGCGTTCTTTGCCTTGATCGGGTTGCCGAACGCTTTATCCTGCATCACGAGCAGGACAGGGCTGGCGGCGCTTCCCGGCGCGGAAAGCGGCGCGGCGGTGCGGTGAAAGCCGGATGCCTTGGTACGGTCATTGACGGTATCCAGAAGCAGCGGCCTGTTTCGAGGGATAAAACGCTCCTCCGAGTCGAGGCGCTGATAGCGGAAAATCATCTGATCCGCGCGTCCCCGCCCGTTGGTAATGCGCCGCGCCGAGGCCGGGTTTTCCGGGTTGATCTCCCAGATGTCGTAGCGGTCGTAGATAAGCACGGAGGCGTCGTTGTCCGTCCAGCCCGCCGAGCTATACGGGCGCGGCGCGTCCGGCGTATCGTGTGTCTCGTTTTGGAAGCTGACCGCAAGCCTGCCGGTTAAGTTCGTCCGTTTCCCGTCGCTCGTTCGCCGGGCGTACCAGGCGCGGTCCGCGTCACTCCAGAACAGCAGATACTTGCCCCCCGGCGACAGGGACGCGCCCGTGCGCGACTTTTCCAGAACCTTTTCCCGCGTCCCGTTCTCCATGCTGACCAGGTAAACGTCGCTGTAGCCCGTATCCCAGGAGACAAGCGGTCTATACGGCAGATTGGACGTACCGACTGCGAAGGCATTGTCCTCGCCGGTCGTAATATTGGGCAGGTCGGGCGAGCCGAGCGGCACGAGGCGTTTTTCCTTCACCTGCCACACTGCCCGGTAACTGCGCCTGCGCTCCGCCTCGGCGCCGACTTTCTGCATGGTTTGCAGCTCCGGGTCTTTCCAGCTCCAGATGTCCACGTTCACCACGTCGGGCGCATCCTTGGGTTTGGCCGGGGGCGGCGGGGTCAGGCTGAAGAACAGTCGCGCGCCGTTCCGGGAGAAATCCAGCCCCGCGCTGTCACTGACCACCATGCCTTTCGCCGCGCCCGTGGCGGGCGTCGCAGCGATCTGCGCCGCTTTTTGCGCCGTTACCGTCCAGTGATACAATTTGAATGTCGGTGTTTCGGCCTTGTAATCGTCGCGGTCGGAAACGAAGGCAAGCTGCGCGCCCTTCTCATCAAAGGTCAGGTTCTTGTAATTGCCCACGCCCGTCAGCAGCGCCCGTGTCACGCCGTCTTCCCCGCGCCGGACATAGGCACCGTCCTTTAGTGGCGTCTTTGAAGAGACGGAATAAGCAAGCCAGGTTCCCGGTTTGTTCCAGACATAGCTGACCACTTCCGCCAGCGTCGTTTCCGCGCCCGTCGCCAGGTCGCGCACTACCAGGTCGGTGCCGGGGTCTTTCTTTTTCGCGGGCGGCGGCGTCTCTTTCTTTTCGCCAGATTCCGTCTTTCCCGGCTCCGTTTTCGCCGCGCCCGGCGCAGTAGTAGTGGCGGCAGGAGTCGGGGGAGCCGCCGGAGGCGCGGGCAGCGGCGTCACCGGCGGCGTCGGTGAAGCAGGCACCGTCCCGGTGGGGGGAATGCCGGTGGCCGGATTCGTCTTCGGGGGGGCAGGCGTTGCGGATGCTTCCTTTGGCTGCTCTTCCGGCTTGGCACCGGCGGAGGTAGATTGGCCGGCACCCGCACTATTGGAGGCGGCGGGGGTGGCTTCGCGCAAATAGGCGACGAAGTGCCCACCGTCCTCCGGCACGGAAAAGCTCTTGACACGGGCGATGATCGTCACCTTGCCGGTCGCCAGGTCCAGGATACCCAGACCGTTTTTGGGCATCTCCTCGGGCTTCTTTTTGTCCTTCTTCGCCTTATCCGTCTCCGCTTTCGGGGGGACAACGGTGAAAACCGCGAATTTGCCGTCCGCCGTGATTGCCGCGCCCCGCCCGCGTGGATGCCGATATTCCGTGCCCGCCTTCAGATTTCGGGCGACGATTTCGCCGTCTCCCTCCTGCGGCACGAGTGCGTACACCAGCCAGGCCCCGTCCCGAGAAAGAACGCTGCCTTGAATCGAGCGCCACAGTGCATACACATCATGCGTGATCGGTTTTTTGCCCGTCCCCGCCGATACTCCGACCGCCGGTTTCGCGCCTGCCGTCGTCTGGGCGGCGACCTGCGTCACCGTCCCCAACGAGACACACAAACCGATTGCCGTCCACCGCATTAGAAGAGTTCGCCGCATAAAACCTCCCGGCGCAAAGATTTCACTGGTGTTTCTGTTCGCGCAGCGGCGGCGCTATCCCTTCTTGGCGCCTTTCCAGGGGTGCGATTCAGGATTATGAAGGCAGGACACCATCGAATGAATTCGAGGCTGTAACGGTACAAAGCCTGCCTGCGCAGGCTGAAGAGCTGGACACAACACAGGCGGATTCCTCAGCCCGCGAAGGCGGACTTCGTACCCTTGCAGCCTCGGATTTATCCGATGGTGCGGAAAACGGAATGACCCTGCCCCGGCTTGTGGCCCCCCTGCCCCCAAGTCTGGGGGGCAGGGGGGCGATTAGGAAACCCCTGCTCGCTTGGCGAAGTACCCGTTACTTTTGCCGACACGCGGGCGTTATAACAGATACCGCCACCGATTCCCCGGAGCCAAAAGCATGCTTCTGTCGGAAACTCTGCCTGAACCGCTTGAACAGGTCCTCGCCACGCGAAACGGCGGCGACACCGATGATGTCGTGATTGCCGTCGAGACCGATATGTCCCCCCAGGGCGCGTTCGGGCAGGAGTGGCTGGTCGTGACCAAAGACCGCCTGCTGGTGTACGAGCCGAACGGGACACAGCCGAAGCTGCGTCTGGACCTGCCTCTTATCGACCTGAAAGCGCCCAAAGCCGAGTCGCTGGTAGGCGGCGGAGCGTTGCAGGCGCGGGTGGACGGCAAAATAGTCGAGCTTATCCGTTACACGAACGCCCGGCAGCGCCCGTTCAGCCGTGTCGCCAAGTATCTGGACGATGTCGCTAAATATCAGGAGGCGCTGGCGAAGGGAGAAGAAAAACCGGAAAAAGAGCCGACGCTGGAAGCCGATACCGAGGAGGCGAAACGCTGCGCCCGCTGCGGCCTGCTCCTTCCCGAAGGCACCACCGTCTGCCCCGCCTGCACCAACCGGTCGCGCGTCGTTCTGCGGCTGGCGGCCTATCTGAAGCCGTACTGGAAGCAGACACTGCTGCTGGCGTCCCTGATTCTGCTGAGCACGGCTCTGGGGCTGGTCATGCCCTACCTCACCCTGCCCCTGACGGACACGGTGCTGGCCCCGCGTGGCGAGCCGCTGCCCGTGGAGCGGCGCGCGGCGCTGCTGGGCCTGATTATCGGGGGCATGTTCCTTTCCCAGATGGCCAGCCAGGGCATCAGCATTGTGCAGGGGCGGGTCGCGGCGTGGCTGACGCACCAACTGGCGCACAGCCTGCGGATCGAGCTGTACCAGCACCTTCAGCGCATGTCGCTGCGCTTCTTCGACAAGCGGCAGGTCGGCTCGCTCATGACCCGCGTCACCCAGGACACGGAATCCCTGGAGTCGGTGCTGACTATCGGGGCGCAGTTTTTCCTGGCGAACCTGCTGACGCTCATCGGCATCGTCGTCGTGCTGTGCCTGCTGAACACGCGCCTGTTCCTGCTGGTGATGATCCCGGTACCCGTTGTGTTCGTGCTGTCGCGCCTGGCCTGGCAGCGTATCTTCCGGACCTGGCCGCGCTGGTGGCACTTCCGGTCGCGCCTGAACGCCGTGCTGAATGACAGCCTTTCCGGTGTGCGCGTGGTAAAAGCCTTCGCGCAGGAAAACCGCGAGATCAGCCGCTTCAACCCGCGCAGCGAGGCGCTCGCCGAGGCCGGATGGAAGGCGGAAAGCACCTGGATGACCGTCTTCCCCGTGCTGACCTTTGTCACCGGCCTGGGGTCGCTGCTGGTCTGGTACGCGGGCGGGCGGCAGGTGCTGACCGGGCAGATCACACTGGGAACCCTGCTGACCTTTATCGGCTACCTGGCAATGTTCTTCGGGCCGCTCCAGGTAGTCAACCGCCTGACCGAGTGGCTGGGCCGCGCCCTTGCCTCCGCCGAGCGTGTATTTGACATTCTGGACAGCGAGCCGGACGTGGATGATTCTTCGGACGCCGTTGCGCTGCCGCATATCGCGGGCCGCATCCAGTTCGAGGACGTGACCTTCGGCTACGAATCACACAAGCCCGTGCTTCAAAACATCAACCTGGATATTGCGGCGGGCGAGATGATCGGGCTGGTCGGCCACAGCGGCGCGGGCAAATCCACCACCATTAACCTGCTGTGCCGCTTCTACGATGTCAATTCCGGGCAGGTTCTGGTGGACGGCGTGGATATCAAGCGCATCCGCCAGCACGATCTGCGCTCGCAGATCGGCATCGTGCTTCAGGACACCTTTTTGTTTAACGGCACCATCGCCGAGAACATCAGCTACGCCAAGCCCGGCGCGACCATCGAAGAGATAATGGCGGCGGCCAAAGCCGCGAACGCCCACGATTTCATCGCCGGTAAGCCCGACGGCTACGATACGCAGGTCGGGGAGCGCGGGCAGTCGCTTTCCGGCGGCGAGCGCCAGCGCATCTCCATTGCCCGCGCCATTCTCCACAATCCGCGCATTCTGATCCTGGATGAGGCCACTTCCTCGGTAGACACAGACACCGAGAAGCAGATTCAGGACGCCATCGCCCGCCTGATAAAAGGGCGCACGACGTTTGCCATCGCCCACCGCCTTTCCACCCTGAAAAACGCCGACCGTCTGGTCGTCCTCAAGGGCGGCAAGATCGAGGAGATCGGCACCCATGAGGAGCTTCTCGCCAAAGAGGGCGGGGAGTTCCGCCGCCTCGTCGAGATGCAGCAGGAGATGTCCAAAATCAAGGC
>JAUJOK010000024.1:47800-61189 GCA_030447685.1 Armatimonadaceae bacterium | reverse complement strand
GCGGGGAGTTCCGCCGCCTCGTCGAGATGCAGCAGGAGATGTCCAAAATCAAGGCCGTGGAGGGATAGCCCTTACCTCCCATCAACATGAGCATTCAGACGTTGATTAAAATAGCGCCGCCTCCCGGCGTGCCTGTTGCTGCCGGAACGCCAGAACTGTGGCCGGTTATTGAAGAAGGTTTGGGAACAGCCCTGCCAGCCGACTACAAGGAGTTCATCAACTTGTATGGAGCCGGGGACTTCTTCGGCTTTCTATCACTGGTCAGTCCTTTCGCGTTGGATGGCTCCGTGCCGCCTGACTCTCTTTTATATCGATGGGCTGAAGCGGGAGCGCGTAATTATGCGGGGATGAAAGAGCATTTCGGCGGCATCGCGCCGGAGAAATTTCCCTTCACAGCCTTTCCCGAACGTAATGGTCTGCTTGCAATGGGTGGTTACGAATACGGAGGGACGATTTATTGGCTGACGGAGGGTTTGCCGGACACCTGGGGTATCGTCGCCTATGACGAGGAGTTCTTTGAATTCAGGAGCTACCCCATAACAGTTACAGGCTTTCTGGTAGAGTGGATTAACGGTACCCTGAAACCGGAGTTCTTTGATGAAGGAAATTATCAGCGGAATCCACCGATTTTCCGACCGCTTTAGAAAACTGAAGGTACGTAATGCGTAATGAGCAGCATCAAGAAGAACCGCATAAAACAGGAGAATCGCTTACCCTCACGGAAGCGTCGGAACTGCACTATCTCCACCCGAAGACGCTGCGCTTTTTCCGGCATGGGGCGGTGCTGCGCCTGATTATCGAGGACGAAATGTGCTGTCTCCAGGTTTCTATAGTTCGACTTTTCCCGCTTTCGGACCCGCAGCAGTATTTGAGTGTGCGGAGCGGTGATAACAAGGAGATCGGCATCATTACCGATGCTGCCCAGATGGATGCGGACAGCCGCGCGCTGGTTGCCGAGGAGCTGATGCGCCGCTATGTCGTGCCTGCCATACGCCGTGTTATCTCGGTGAAAGAACGGTTCGGTACGGTGGACTGGACGGTGGAAACGGATCGTGGCACGCGCACCTTCACGACGCGCAACCTGCGGGAAAACGTGGCGCAGCCGTCCCCGAACCGCTACCTGATGAGCGATGTGGACGGCAATCGCTACGATGTGCATGATATAACCACACTGGACGCGGCAAGCCAATCGTTTCTTTTGCGCTATGTGTAACCGTCGTGTCCGTGTCTCGGCTGCATGTACTGAAAGGACTCGCCGTGCGAAACCGACTGATCCCCTTGCTGCTCCTGCTGTGCGCTGGCTCGGTGACAGCACAGACAAATAAGGAAAGTCCGTCCCTGCTTATCGCCGGGGGAACCGTGGTGGACGGCACCGGCGCGCGCGGACGACGGGCGGATGTTCGCATTACCGGTGACGTTATTACCGAGATCGGCAGCCTCGCCCCGAAACAAGGGGAACGGGTAATAGATGCGCGGGGCCGGGTGGTCGCGCCGGGCTTTATCGACACGCACAGCCACGCGGACGGCGGCCTTCTGGAGACGCCGGACGCGGAGACCCAGATACGCCAGGGAATCACCACGGCCATTGTCGGGCAGGACGGCGGCTCGCGCGTCCCCCTCGCCCAGTTCTTCGACGAGATTCGGGCGAAGCGGGCTGCCCTGAATATCGCCAGCTTTGTCGGGCACGGAGCTATCCGGCGGCAGGTGCTGGGCGCGAATTACAAGCGCGCGGCGACGCCCCAGGAGGTGCTGCGAATGCGCGCTCTCGTCGGGCAGGAGATGCGGGCGGGCGCGCTCGGTCTTTCAACCGGCCTGGAATATGATCCCGGCCTGTATGCCACGACCGAGGAGGTGATCGCATGCGCCAAAGTTGCGGCGACTTATGGCGGCTCCTACATCAGCCATGTGCGCGATGAAGAAAACGAAGCCGTCGAATCATTCCGTGAGGTCATCCGTATTGCCGAAGCCGCGCGCCTGCCCGCCCAGATTTCGCACATCAAGCTCGGCTCCGCGCCGGTATGGGGCAAGGCAAGCGAGGTGGTGCGTTTGATGGACGAAGCGCGCGGACGCGGTCTCGGTATCACCGCCGATGTCTACCCCTACACCTACTGGCAGTCCACCATCACGGTCATTATTCCGACGCGCAACTGGGACGACCGCGCAGCCTGGGAAAGGGGGCTGGCCGAGATCGGCGGTCCCGCCAATGTCCTGTTGACCACCTACACTCCCGACCCCGCCTGGCAGGGCAAGACCATCGCCCGGATCGCCGACGCCGCCAACAAAGACGCGGTAACGATTCTCCAGGAGATCGTCATAAAGACGCGCGGCGACCGGGCGGCGCGGCGCGAATGCGTGGTTGTCACCGCGATGCGCGAGGAAGACCTGAAGCGCTTTATTGCCGCGCCGCGCATCATGTTCTGCACGGACGGCGGTCTGCGCGGCTCGCACCCGCGCGGGGCCGGAAGCTACCCGCGCATCCTGGGCCGCTATGTGCGCGAGCAGCGTGTGATTCCGCTGGAGGAAGCCGTTCGCAAAATGACTTCGCTGCCTGCCCAAACGATGGGCCTCTCCGACCGGGGCGTCCTTCGTCCCGGCAGGAAAGCCGACATTGTGCTTTTCGACCCGGCCACCATCAAAGATGCCGCGACCACCGCCAATCCGACCGCCGCGCCCGTCGGCCTGTCTCACGTTCTGGTCAACGGCGTGCCCGTTCTGGACGCCGGGAAAATGACCGGCGCGCGTCCGGGAGCAGGTGCTGCGGCGAAAATAACCGCCATTCGCCGGACGATTTTATCCGGGCTGGTAATGTCCGGGCCGGTGAACGACCCGTCTGAGAAAGGCAGCCGTCCTCGCGGACGGAATAGCCGATCAGCAGGAAATGTGGTCAGTTGTCACTTCTTCATCCGGTTCTTCCCAATAGGGCCGCAGTTGGTTCGAGCCGTGATGACGCTTCTGGTTGTGGACGTACGCCACTACTCGGTCTAAACTGCGCTTTGTGGAAGCTGAATACGCCATAGTTCTCCTGCCAGCGAAACATACCGCCGCTGGCGGCTGCCTCATTCCTCATGGCAGTGGAAGACACACCTTTCACCCGTTGCATCAATTGGGCCTCGGAGATTGTCGTCGGCTTTTTCACGACAAGATGAACATGGTCAGGCATACCGCCGATGGCAAGCACCTCGACACGGCAATTCTTCGCTTCAGCCTGAATCAGGGCATAGACCGATTGCTCAATCTGTGGCGTTACCAGCGGCAACCGCTGATAGGTCGTCCACACAAAATGCAGGTAAACTTCGGATTTACTGCGCCGCATGATCTCCTTCTGTATCGGTATCCCCGTCCGCGAGGACGGTCGCTTTCCCAGACGGGTCGTTCACCGGCCCGGACATTTCCAGCCCGGATAAAACCGCCTGGATGACAACCGCCCGCAAGCATCACCGCTCCAGCACGCGCGCCAGGAACTCCCGTGTTCGCTCCTCTTTCGGCGTCTCAAAAAGCTGCTCCGGCGGCCCTTCCTCCCAAAATACGCCCGCTGTCCAGAAACAGTACTCGCCCCGCCACCTCGCGGCAAAAGTTCATCTCATGCGTCACCACCAGCATCGTCCGTCCCTCGCGGGCCAGGTCGAGCATCACCTCCAGCACCTCGCCCACCAGTTCCGGGTCCAAGGCCGAGGTCGGCTCATCGAACAGCAGCACCTTCGGGTGCACCCGCGCGCAAAGCGCCGGGGTAATTATCCGCCTTCGCGCGATAGCGACCGCTGCTGCTGCCCAACCGGAAAAAGCTCGCCGGGGTAATTATCCGCCTTCGCGCCCAGATGCACGCGCTCCAGCATCTCGCGCCCTTCCCGCTCGGCCCTGTCTGCCGGAACGCCCAGCACCTTGCGCGGCGCACACCCTGCCCGGTCACGTTTTCTAAAGCCGTCAGGTGCGGGAACAGGTTGAAACGCTGGAAGACCATGCCGATTTCGCGGCGCACCTGGTTCAAATTCGCCATTGTCACCTCCGCGCCCCGGAAGTGAACCGTCCCCGTAGTCGGCGTTTCCAGCCGGTTGACACAGCGCAGCAGGGTGGACTTACCACTCCCGGACGCCCCGATCAGTCCCAGCACCTCGCCCTCGCGCACGGTCAGGCTGATGCCTTTCAGCACTTCGGTGCGCCCAAAGTGCGGGTTTTTATAGTGTATATCGTGCAGGCCATAAAGCAGCGCCGCCCCCGTCTCTGGATTCCCGTTCATCATGCCGCTTACCTTCGACACGAACGGCAGCACACCCTGCCCGGTTCTTCGGGTAGCATAATACTACATGCACTCATTCTATCAAAGAGTTGAGTTGAGCCGGAAGGGATATTAGATGATGCGTCTGCAACATTTAGCTGCTTCAGCTTAAATACGCTGCCGTTGCAGCTACGGTCTTCTGGGCAGCAGCGAACGTAATGGTGGCGGCCCAGAGTTCGTCCACGGAAGTGGAACTTTCGCTGGCACGCGAAACGGTGGTTCTGGGCGAGCCTATCCTTCTTAACTACAGGATAACCAACCTCACGAACGAGGGCAAGTCAGCCGCGCTCGGGCAAAGGAGAAAAAAGAGTGGCTGACCTGAGCCTGCTGGATGAGCAAGGCCAGGCAATACCGGCTATTCCTGACCCGCGAGCGCCTAAGCTCAAAGGAGGAGAGACCGGCAGATTTTTCGTGGCACCCAGATCCTCCGCCGCCGGTCAGTACGTCGTCAGTCAGTGGCTTGCCGTTCCCCGCGCTGGCACCTACCAGTTGCAGGTGCGCGCCCGTCCGCCCTTTAATCCGTCCGCACCGGCAAATGCCGCTAAGGTGTTCACTTTCAAGCTGGTCGTCTCCGAAGCGGACCCAACGCGCCTGCGGGATGTGGCGGAATCGCTGCGGCAAAAAGTGGTCAAGTCGTCAGCGTTCGAGGGGCAAGCGGCAATAGAGGCTCTTTTCTCGATGCCGCCGGAGTATGCCGCATCAAGCTGGGCAGCTTTAGGGCGTGACCTGAAGCCGGAAAAGTCCGTTGCCCACATGCGCTTCTTTATCACGTTCTGGATGAACTGGAGCGGCTTAACAACCGAGCGGCAATAGATACCCTTGCTAAGATATGGTGGCGATACGGAAAGCCCGGTGCTGCGGGTCCGCTCCTCGCAATTCACCAGCGCGGGGACGCGCGAATGCAGCAGTACATCGAGCGGCTTTTCGCCACGAACAACACCAAATGGCCGCCTGTCGTATTCGCAGATTATTAGCGAAGGTGATGGCGGCACACCGAAAAAGCGCCGGGGCATTTGCCTCCGGCGCTTTTTTACATTGCGCGCCTCATTTTGCCCCCTGCGCCGCAATTGGGGTAGAATGAAACGGATTCGCCGCGCCTGTGCCCGACGCAACCCTGGGCCGCGCGGCGTCGTTTTGCGTCGCTGACTACAATCCACGCGACACCCCGCAACCGGACAACAACATCCGCTGAAGGAGAAGGTTCTTACAATGGCAACTCAGAAGCGCGTCTGGCTCTTCGAAGAGGGCGACGCCACCATGCGCGACCTTTTGGGCGGCAAGGGCGCTAACCTGTCGGAGATGAGCAATATCGGTCTGCCCGTCCCCCCGGCTTTACCATCACCACGGAAGTCTGCAACGACTATTACGCGAACGGCGGCACCATGCCCGAAGGGCTGATGGACGAGATTCGCACGGCGCTGTCCAATGTGGAGCAGAAGCTGGGCAAGAAGCTGGGCGACCCTGCAACCCCTGCTGCTTTCCGTGCGCTCCGGCGCGAAGTTCTCGATGCCCGGCATGATGGACACGGTTCTGAACCTGGGCCTGAACGACGAGACGGTTCAGGGCCTGATCGCGCAGTCCGGCAACGAGCGCTTTGTCTACGATTCCTACCGCCGCTTTATTATGATGCTTTCCGATGTCGCTTTCTCCAATGATACCAACAAGCTGTCCAAGCACGACTTCGAGCACCTGTTCCGCGACCTGAAGGCAGAAAAAGGCGTCACCGAAGACCTGGATATCGACGCCGCAGGGCTGAAGGAGCTGGTGTCCCGTTACAAGGAGTATGTCAGGAAGCAGAGCGGGCGCGACTTTCCGCAGGAGGTCCATGAGCAGTTGCAGGCATCTATCGAGGCTGTCTTCCGCTCCTGGAACAATGAGCGCGCGATCATCTACCGCCGCCGCGAGCATATCCCCGACGAGATCGGCACGGCGGTCAACGTGCAGAGCATGGTCTTCGGCAACATGGGCGAGGACTGCGGCACCGGTGTCGCCTTCACGCGCAACGCTTCTACCGGCGCGCGCGAGGTCTTCGGCGAATATCTGATGAACGCGCAGGGCGAGGACGTGGTCGCCGGTGTCCGCACCCCCACCCCGATCTCCGAGCTTGCCAAGCAGAACCAGGCTATCTACGACCACTTCGAAGATGTCTGCAATATCCTGGAAAAGCACTACAAGGATATGATGGACATCGAGTTCACCATCGAGAAGGGCAAGCTGTTCATCCTCCAGTGCCGCTCCGGCAAGCGCACCGGCCCCGCCGCCGTCAAAATCGCGGTGGATCTGGTGAACGAGGGACGCATCACCAAGGAGGCCGCTATCGCTCGGGTCGCGCCCGAGATGCTCAACCAGTGCCTTCTGCCGGTTATCGCGCCGGGCACCAAATACGACACGATTGCCAAGGGGCTGCCCGCCGGGCCGGGCGCGGCCACCGGCATCGCGGTGTTCGATTCGCAGCGCGCCGCCGAGATGGGCAAGAACGGCGGCGCGGGGCAGCGGATCATCCTTGTGCGCTCCGACACGTCGCCGGACGACCTGAAGGGAATGCTTGCGTCCGAGGGCGTACTGACCGAGCGCGGCGGCATGACCAGCCACGCGGCACTGGTCGCGCGCGGCTTCGGCATTCCGACCGTCGCCGGATGCTCGGATATCCATGTGGACGATGAGAAACGGCAGTTCTCCGTCAACGGCACCATTATCAAGGAGGGCGACCCGATCTCCCTGAACGGGACGCTGGGCGAGGTCATCAACGGCACCGTGCCGGTTGTCGAAACGGACCGCCAGGCCCTGATGGCCAGTGAGTTCGGCACCTATCTCGGCTGGGCGGACGAGTTCCGCCGCCTGGGTGTTCGCACCAATGCCGACACCCCCGCCGACACCCGGCTGGCGATTGAATTGGGAGCCGAGGGCATCGGCCTGTGCCGCACCGAGCACATGTTCTTCGAGGGGGATCGTCGCCCGGTTGTGCAGGCCATGATCCTGGCCGAGAACGACGCCGACCGCCAGACGCAGTTGGACATCCTGCTTGGCTTCCAGCGTGAGGACTTCCAGGGCATCTTCGAGGCGCTTCAGGGCAAACCGGCGACTATCCGCCTGATCGACCCGCCGCTGCATGAGTTCCTGCCGTCACGTGAGTCGCTGATCGAAGAGGTCGCCACCCTCAAGGCATTGGGCAAATCCGACACCGAAAAGGAGACGATGCTCGCCAAGGTCGAGTCCATGCACGAGATCAACCCGATGCTCGGCCTGCGCGGCTGCCGCCTGTCCATCGTCTTCCCGCAGATCGTCGCCATGCAGACGCGGGCGATTCTGGAAGGCGCGGCGGCGGTCATCAAGGCGGGCGGCGAGGCGCACCCGGAGATCATGATTCCGCTCGTCGGCCATGTCAACGAACTCAAGGCCGTGCGCGACGACCTGGAGGCGACCGCGAAGCAGGTTGTCGAGGAGCAGGGCATCGCCATCGATTATTCGTTCGGCACGATGATCGAGATTCCGCGCGCCGCGCTGACGGCGGATCAGATCGCCCCGCACGCCGAGTTCTTCTCCTTCGGCACCAACGACCTGACCCAGACCGTCTTCGGCTTTTCCCGCGACGACTCGGACAAGTTCCTGCGCGTCTACCAGGACCGCAAGATTCTGCCCGACGATCCGTTCGCCTCGATTGACCGCGAAGGCGTCGGCTCACTGATGCGGGTCTGCGTCGAGAAGGCCAAGCAGGTGCGCCCCAACATCAAGCTGGCACACACGTCTGCGGCGAGCATCTTGCCCCTGATTTCTTTGCCCTGATTCGTGTTGAAGAGGGTTAAAACGACACCGGCGGCGAACCCCGCTCGGTGGCCTTCTGCCACGAGATCGGCCTGAACTACGTAAGCTGCTCGCCCTACCGCGTGCCCATCGCCCGCCTCGCCGCAGCACAGGCCGCGCTCAACACCAGCGTCGCCAATAAGTAGTTTAATGTGTCGAATAGTTAGAGGCCGGGGATAACTTTCCCCGGCCTCTGGCTTTCTACTTTATCCCGGTAATGGGCATTTCGTGGAGCTGAAAGCCCATCTGCTCCATCTGTCGCTCCAGCACCCGGCGATAGGCGATGTCCCAGGTAAGCTGCGCTTCCAGAACGGTTCCGATGGAGAAGGTTTCCGGCGGCTCGCAGGCGTCGTCCACCCACTCCTGGTCCCACAGGTTTTCCGCGCGTACCTTCTGCACGAACGCGCGGAGCGCGGTGTAGTAGCCTTCCAGCTTTTCAATCATCTCGCCAGGGGAGTTGCCCTGTATCTGTCGGTAACGGGTATCCTCCGGCGTGCGGCCCACGGCATCGAACATCATGTCTATCCAGCCGCTGAAGTGGATATAGGTCAGCGATTCGCGCAGCGTGCGCGCCGGTTCCACGAACGGCATCAGGTTGTGCCGAAATACCAGCGGGGCGTCCAGTTGTCCCTCGCTCAGAAGCCGCGCGCATTCCAGAATGCGGCGCTTCGTGACGTAGTCGCTTTCGAGCAGGCGATCCATCAGGTCCATGTTTCGTTTTCCTCCGGGTAAGGCGTTGATCGTTCCCCGTGTCTGGGGATCGTAATGAACACCGCTGGTGCCGGGAAGCCGCCGGATTTGCTGCGCGGCGCGACGGTACGCGCTGGGAGACAGCCCGTAGGCGCTGCGAAAGGCGCGGGAAAACCCTTCGAGCGACTGGTAGTTTGCATCGAGCGCGATGGTCGTGATGTCCGTCTGCGTCGTGCGAAGCTCATAGGCCGCGCGCTCCAGCAGCAGGCGGCGGCGCAGGCTGCCGGGCGATTCTCCGATGGCGCGGCGAAAAACGCGCTGGAAATGATAACGGCTGAGGAATACCTGCTCCGCCATCTCCACGCCGCTGCCCGTCCCGTTCAGGCGTCTTTCCACGGCCCGCATCAGATCCCGCTGACGCTCAAGCTGTTCCTGTCGCTGTTGTTCGGTGTTCATGCTCTGCTATCGTACCTGCCTTGTTCCCGACGCGCTTGACCGTTTTTGCTGTCTTTCGTCCCGTTCATCCGTGAAAAAGGGCGAGCCGAAAGACTCGCCCTTTTTCGTTGACGCGCTGAACGCGGCGCGGTATACTTGAGGTGTTCTTTCCCCTGCGCGGAGGGGTGAGCGGAATGGTATCGCAACCGCCTTGAAAGCGGTCTCGGGTGTGAAAGCCTGTGCGGGTTCGAATCCTGTCCCCTCCGCCACTTCCTTCCGTCTGCGTTAGCCCCACTCCGAATGGAAGCTGCCCGGTCTGTCCACGCGCTCATACGTGTGCGCGCCGAACAGGTCCCGCTGCGCCTGAATCAGATTGGCGGGCAGGCTCTCACGCCGGTAGCCGTCGTAGTAGGCCAGCGCGGACGAAAAGGCCGGGGTCGGAATGCCCAGTGCGACCGCCTCGGTGATGACGCGCCGCCACCCTTCCTGCCCTTTTCGCACGGCCTCGGTGAAGTAGGGGGCCATGAGCAGATTTTGCAGGCTCGGGTTCTCCTCGTAGGCGTCCTTGATACGGTCGAGGAAACGGGCGCGGATAATGCAGCCGCCGCGCCAGATCATCGCGATCTCACCGGGGTGGAGGTTCCAGCCGTATTCGCGGGCGGCGGCGAGCATCTGGTCGAAGCCCTGCGCGTAGGCGACCACTTTCGAGGCATAAAGGGCGTCACGGATAGCATCGACGAAGCTGCTCACATCGCCGGTGAGGTGCGCGGACACCGGGCCGGGCAGCGTTTTTGCGGCCTCGACGCGCTGCTCCTTGAACGATGAGAGGTAACGGGCAAAAACCGCTTCGGTGATGGCCGTGACGGGGATGCCTAAGTCGAGCGCGGACTGTGACACCCATTTGCCGGTGCCCTTTTGCGCGGCGCGGTCCAGCACCTTGTCCACCAGGTAATCACCGGTTTCGGGGTCTTTCGTCTGGAAGATTCGCGTTGTAATGTCGATCAGGAACGAGTCCAGGTCGCCCCGGTTCCATTCGTTGAAAGCTTCGGCGATTTCCTCGTTGGTTTTACCGGCGGCGTTTTTCAAGAGGTCGTAGGCTTCGGCGATAAGTTGCATATCGGCGTATTCGATGCCGTTATGCACCATCTTCACATAATGGCCCGCGCCCCCCTCACCGATATAGGTGCAGCAGGGCGTGCCCTCCACCTGCGCGGCGATTTTGTTGAAAATAGGCGCGACAAGTTCGTAAGCGGCATGCGGGCCGCCGGGCATAATGCTCGGCCCGTTCAGCGCGCCCTCTTCGCCGCCGGAAACGCCGGTTCCCAGAAAGTGCAGGCCGTCCGGTTCGAGTTCCTGGATACGGCGCGCCGTGTCGGTGTACAGCGAGTTGCCGCCGTCGATCAGCACGTCGCCCCGGCTCAGGTGCGGCTTTAGCTCGGCGATAACGGCGTCCACCGGCTGCCCCGCCTTGACCATGATCATGATGGCGCGCGGCGGCGCGAGCGCAGCGACAAACGACGCCACATCGGTGGAGCCGACTATCGGCCCTTCGCTTCCATACTGCGCAACGAACTCCTGCGTTTTTGCTGTCGTTCGATTATGCACGGCGATAGGGAAACCGTTGCGGGCGATATTCCGCGCCAGGTTCTGCCCCATCACTGCCAGTCCCGTCAATCCGAAATGTGGCTGCTTATCCACGTTTGTTTTGTCCTTTGCGTCGGGTTATTCGCTTCGGGGGAATCGGCTTTCAAAACCCTCGATAGCTTCCGGAAAGCTGCCGGGCTTTTCCTTCGACATCCCGGTCGCCTTCGTAGGGAATCAGCGCAGTCAGATGCGCTATTTCGGGCTTCATTGCCTCATACGCCCGGTTCGCCTCCTCTTCCGAGGCAAAGGAGCGAGTATGGAGCATCCAGCCATAAACGGTGCTGGTCAGGGCGAACGGAGCCGAAGAACTCCCGCGCTCCAGAGTGATGCGCGCGTCCGCGCCCTCTTCTTCATCGCCCAACTCCTCGTCGCGCAGGATAATGCCTTCCTCCGGGCCGTACTGGCCCCGCGTTCGGCCCTGTTCATAGTCGTGCCAGCCTTCGCTCATTGTTTTCCTTGCCGCCCCCGTGCGGTTATGGTACCGCCGCGTTTTGCGGGCTGTCAACCTGGAAGCGAAGTATCGGCTTGACAATCGGGCGGCAAACCAGTACGATGCAGTGCGGGCAATCTACCTGGGAAAAGGAGAAATTGGTTCATGAGAACCAGCAACCCGGCGCTTTCCGAAAGCGCCTTTGAGTATACTCCCCACGCGCCGGATTCCGGCCAGTCGTTAATGACGATCCGGGGGACGGTCAACAAGACGCTTATTCTTCTGGCCCTGGTCGTCGCGGCGGCGAGCCTGACCTGGTATCAAGCCGCAATGGGCAATCCACGAGTCGTGCCGCTGGTTATCGGCGCTGCCGTCATCGGATTCATCTTCGCCCTCGTCACTATCTTTAAGCCAACGCTGTCGCCGATAACCGCGCCCGCCTATGCATTATGTGAAGGGCTGGTTGTGGGCGGGGTTTCGGCTATCGCCAACCAGAGGTATCCCGGCATCGCTTTGCAGGCGGCGGGTCTTACCATCGGCACGCTTTTCGCGCTGCTTTTTGCGTACCAGACCGGTGTCATCCGGGCTTCCGATAGTTTCCGGCGCGGTGTCATTGCCGCCACCGGCGGTATCGCCATTCTTTATATCGTCAGCCTGGTGCTTTCGCTGTTTGGCGTCACCGTCCCGTTTATTCATGAAAGCAGCCCTATCGGCATCGCCTTCAGCGTTTTCGTCGTTGCGGTCGCCGCGCTGAACCTGGTTCTGGACTTCGACTTCATCGAGCAGGGGTCGTCGTTCGGGCTGCCCAAATATATGGAATGGTACGGCGCGTTCGGGCTGGTTTTGACTCTGGTCTGGCTGTATCTGGAGATTCTGCGCCTGCTCAGCAAGCTCCGGTCCCGGTGATAATTGCTCCGTCCCTAAAGGAACGGGCTGTTTCGTTAGGAGAAGCCGCATAAATGCGGCTGAACCCCCGAAGGGGACTAATAGCTCCGCGGCGTGGGCTTGTGCTGTCTACCAGCCCCATTGATGGGGCTTTTCTTCTACGAACAGCCCGTTCCTTCTATATTTCCCTTCCCAAAGAGCAGCGGTTTCGCTGCTCTTTCCCACGTCAAGGAGCCGTAAATATCATGTCGGGCCACAGTAAATGGCATAATATCCGCCTTCGCAAAGGCAAGCAGGACGCCGAGCGCGGTAAGCTCTTCACAAAACTGGCGAAAGAGATTATCGTCGCCGCCAGAAGCGGCGGCGGCAACCCGGACTCGAACCTGCGGCTGCGCATGTCCATCGCCACCGCGCGGCAGAACTCCATGCCCGCCGAAAACATTAAGCGGGCCATCCAGCGCGGCACCGGCGAGATCGAGGGCGCGAACTACGAGGAGCTGACTTACGAAGGCTACGGCCCCGGCGGCGTCGCCGTGCTCGTCAACTGTTTGACCGACAACAAGCAGCGCACCGTCGCCGATGTCCGCGCTATCTTTTCCAAGAACGGCGGACGTCTCGGCGAATCCGGCAGTGTCGGCTACCTGTTCGAGCCGAAGGGCGTGATAGAGATAGAAGCGGACGTCACCAACGAAGATACGCTGATGGAGATCGCTATCGAGGCGGGCGCGGAGGACGTACAGACCCTGGAAGACGGCGGCTTTGAGATCACAACAGCACCGGAAGATTTGAACCCCGTCCGTGAGGCGCTGGAGGCAGCGAAGATCGCTTATGCTTCCGCCGAATCCACCATGATCCCCAGCACGACGGTGCAGCTTGCGGGCAAGGAAGCGACCCAGGTGCTGCGGATGGTGGATTCCCTGGAAGACCACGACGACGTTCAGAACGTCTTCGCCAACTTCGACATCCCCGCCGAAGAGATGGCAGCCGCCGGTTAAAGCGCGGGAAAGCGGAATAAGTGAGGCAGGCGGCGGTAGCTCACCGCTCCGATGTTGGCCCAGGCGGGCGCGAAGGCCGTCTGCCGCCTCTGTCCAGTGTAATCAGCGGTGTCGCTTTGGGGGCGGTGGAGGGACGACCGCATTCGCCGCAGCCGGGACAGCTTCCGCCTTCGCTTTTGCCGCGCGCCTGCCGCCACAGCCGCAGCGCCAGCGAACCCGCCGCGACCGCCACAATA
>JAUJOK010000024.1:0-47700 GCA_030447685.1 Armatimonadaceae bacterium | reverse complement strand
CGCCCTGCCGCCCTGGTAGACGATAAAGGTGACGATCCACGCGAGCGCCGTCATATAGGCGATCTGGAACAGCGGCCACTTCCAGCCGTTGGTTTCGCGCTTGACAACGGCCACCGTGCTCATGCACTGCATCGCCAGCACGTAGTAGACCATCAGGGCGACAGCTACCAGCGGCGTAAACGTCGGCTGACCGGTGCGCGGGTTGGTGTCGGCGCGCAGCTTTTCGCCCAGCGACAGCGTCAGCTTCTCCTCGTCCGCCGCCGCATCGTCGCCCACATTGTAGATCGTGCCCATTGCCGACACAAACACCTCGCGGGCCGCGAACGACGAGATCAGGCCGATGCCCATCTTCCAGTCAAAGCCCAGCGGCGCGATAGTCGGCTCGATAGCGCGGCCCAGCATGCCCGCGAACGACTGCCGGGTCTGCTCGGATTTGGACGCTCCGGGAACCTTCGGGTACGAGGCCAGAAACCACAAAACAATGGTAATCGCCAGAATAACCGTGCCCGCGCGCCGCAGAAACAGCCACGCGCGCTCGATCATCTGCATCACCACGGTACGCAGCGACGGCAGGCGATAGGGCGGCATCTCCAGCAGGAAGGTCGGCGGCTCGCCTTTGAGCATGGTTTTGTTGAACAGCGCGGCCATGCCGAACGCCGCCACCGTGCCTAACGCGTACATAGAAAGCAGGGTCAGCGCGGGCAGCGAGAAAATACCCAGAACTTTCGTCTCCGGAATAAATGCGCCGATCATCAGCGCGTAGACGGGCAGACGCGCGGAGCAGCTCATCAGCGGTGAGACAAGAATTGTCAGCAGGCGCGCGCGGGGCGCTTCGATGGTGCGGGTCGCCATGATGCCCGGAATTGCGCAGGCGTAGCTCGACAGCAGGGGGATGAACGACTTGCCGTGGAGTCCGACGCGGCTCATCAGACGGTCCATCAGAAAAGCGGCGCGGGCGAGATAGCCGGTGTCTTCCAGAACGGCGATAAACAGGAACAGCAGCAGTATCTGCGGCAAAAAGACTATGGTGTTGCCGACCCCGGCGATGGCCCCGTTCACCAGCAGGTCTTCCAGTTCGCCGTCCGGCAGCAGCTTCGCCACGGTTGCGCCCAGCCAATCCACACCCGCGCCGATTAAATCCATCGGATACGAGGCCCAGGAGAACATGGACTGGAAGACGACATACATCAGGCCCAGGAAGATAACATACCCCCAGAAGCGGTGCAGAAAGACGCGGTCCAGCTTATCCGAAAGCGTTACCGGCGCGATGCTGTCGCTGCGCGTGGCGCGGCGGGCGATGCGCTCCACATCGGCGTAGCGCGCCTCGGCGATAGCGGTGGAAATATCGAAGTCGGCGTGGTGCAGGCGGCTGCGGCGGTCGGAAACCTGCTCGCGCACGGCAGGCGACCAGCGGGCCGGATCGCTTCCCCGGTCTTCAGAGTTTCCCAGCAGGGCGAGCGCCTCGGCAAACGCGACGGCAGGCGCAAGGTCGTGGTGTTTTTGCAGCAGCGCCGAAAGCTCGGCCATTTCCGCTTCGGCCTCGTCGGAAAGACGCCAGCGGCGCGGCGGCGGCGGCGGCGTGTTCGGCAAAGCAAGAAGCGCGGCGCGCAAAGCATCCATGCCGGATTTACGCGCGGCGATGACCGAGCGCACCGGAACCCCCAGCGCCTTTTCCAGCGCCTGCGGGTCCACTTCCACGCCCTGCTGCGCGGCGGTGTCGCTCATCGTCAGCACCACCAGCATCGGCAAACCCAGATCAAGAAGCTGCGAGGTCAGGTACAGGTTACGCTCTAAATTGGAGGCGTCCACGACATTGACAATTGCGTCGGGACCGGGCGTATCGGCGCGGTATCCCAGCAGCACATCGCGCGCAATGGTCTCGTCGGGAGAGTGGGGCGTGAGCGAATACAAACCCGGCAGGTCCAGCAGCGCGGCGGTGGAGCCGTCGGGCAGGAGCAGGGTACCCGCTTTGCGTTCGACCGTGACACCGGGATAGTTGCCGACCTTCTGGCGCAGCCCGGTGAGCGCGTTGAACAGCGTGGTCTTGCCGGAGTTGGGGTTGCCGACCAGGGCGAGCGTCGGCAGCGCAGCAGCGTCACCGTCCTTTGTAACGGAGACGCGCCGTCGGCCTGCCGACCTGCCCGAAGCAACCGGCGCGTGCGGAGAAGAAGAAGCGCCGCCGCTGGTTTTCATGACTCGGTTTCCACCTGGATGGAACCGGCTTCATCCCGGCGCAGCGACAGCCGGTATGAGCGCAGGCGCACCTCCAGTGGGCCGCCGAATGCCGCCCGGCGCGACACCTCGACTTCCGTGCCGCTCGTAAATCCAAGCTCCAGCAGCCGCTGTCGGTTCGGCCCGCTGACCCGGCAAACACGGCCCTTCTGGCCGCGCCCCAAACAGTCCAGCGAGCATTCCGTAAGCCCCACCGCGCAGGCGGGAAGGCACTGCTTCTTCTTCAACGCGTACCCAAGCCTCCGGTTCCACTCCTGAGGGGAACCCCGGACAAGAAGGGCGACCAAAACGGTCGCATTAAAGTTATGGTATCAGACACCCGTCAGACCGTCAATACCTTTGAATAGTTTCGGGTGCCATAATTTATGGAAGCGTCCCCGGCATTCCTTCCTGAGAAATTTCGCCGCGCCCCGCAACCGCGTTCGCTCTGACGTGTCGTACACTATGAACGGAGACCGGTTTCTCCGAGGAGGTTTTGAACTATGTACCACAAAAAATGTGCCGCGCCGCTGGCCGTCGCTGCCGCACTTGCGCTTTGGGGCGCGGCTCCCGTCAGCGCGCAGGGAGGCGGAACACCGAGCACAGCGTCTTCTGCCGCTGCCGCCGACCCGATGGTGCCGACGGTGAACTTCGCTGCACGGCCCGCGCAGCAGGTGGCCGCGAGCCTGTCCAAATCCACCGGCGCAATCATTGTGGCCGACCGAACCGTGGCGAACCGCCCGATAACGCTCAATCTGCTCCGGGAACCGCTTTCCGTCGCATTGGGGCGTATCGTCGCCTTGCTGCCGGCGGGAACCGTTGTCAAAAAAGTCATGCTGCCCGCGCCGCCGCCCGGCACGCCCGCTCCCGACGGGGATCAGGTGGCCGCGCTCGTGATGGCTCAGGAGGCGCTGTACAGACCGACAGGCCGTCCTGCTGTCGCCGCCGCTGCGCCTTCGCTGGCTCCCGGCGAGGTCGATATTCTGGGTAAGCGTCTTTCCAGGGAGAAGGCGGCAGTGGTGGTCACGGCCCTGGAACTCAGGCCGGTCTACCTGCTGACCAATCCCCAGGCCGCCGGCGACCCGACCCAGAAGATGAGCGCGGCGCAGGCGGAGATGCTGCGAACGTGGCTGGGAATGTCGCCGGAGCAGCAGGCGCAGGCCGCCGACCAGCAGTTGGATATGCTGATGAACATGGACCCGGCCCTGCGCCGGACGCTTTTCGCTCAGCAGGCCGTCGTGATGCAGAAGTTCGGCCAGCGCCTGCAAAGCCTGCCGCCGGACCAGCGCCGCCAGCTTATGCTGGATATGACCGGTGGCCGCTGGGACGGCACGGGAACGCCTCCCGGAGCGGGTGGTGGTGGTGGCGGCGGTACGAGGCAGCCGTAGTGACTACCGCCTCGACGGAGGATCGTTCATGTTTGCGCTTGCGGAGGGCATTCGTCCAATGAATTCAAATGCTGCTGCCGTACCCTGGAAAGGCGGTTCCCCGTCCCCCCTTGGTGGGCGGGGTCAGAAACCGCCGGTCCCCGTGACGGTGCCGCGAACCGACCCGGACATGCTTCTGGTGCGGCAGTATTTAGCCGGGGACGCCAGGGCGTTCGAGACGCTTTTTAAAAAGTATCAGACGCCCATCTTCAATGTGGTGACGCGCATGGTGCACGGCGAGGACGCCTACGACATCACTCAGGAGGTGTTTCTCAAGGCGCTCCGGGCGCTGCGTAATTTTCGTGGCGACGCCCGCTTCTCTACCTGGCTGTACACTATCGCGCGGCATACCTGCCTGAACCATCTGCGCCACAAGGCGGTGATCGCGGAGGATTCACTGGAAGAGCAGCAGGACGAGCATCCGGGAAACGAACCGATTGATCCGAGCATGAACGTGGCGGCGCTGTGCGAAACCCGCCATCTTCAGCGTGTCGTGGACGACGTGCTGGCGACCATGCCCGCGGAAGCGCGGATGCTGCTGGTTCTGCGCGATTTCGAGCAGCTCTCCTACGATGAGATTTCGCACATCACGGAACTGAGCATCGTCAACGTCAAATCAAAAATTCACCGGGCGCGGCAGGCGTTCAAGAAGCGCTTCACGCCTTACCTGGAGCTTCTGGAGGGAGGGATCGGAAAATGAGGTGCAAACACGTCCAGGAGACTCTGTCGGACTACCTGGAAGGCGGGCTGCCGCCACCCGCGCAGCAGGAGATAGCGTAGCATCTGGAAGAGTGCGGACAGTGCGCGCGCGAAGAGCGACAGATGGCGATGATGCTCGATCTGCTGCATGAGCGCGCGGTGCGCCACGAAGAGCGGCGGATGGCAATGATGCTTGATCTGCTGCATGAGCGCATGGTGCGCCACGAACCGAAACTCGATCTATGGGCCGAGTTCGCGCCCCAGATGGCCGCCGTGCGCGCCGAGGAGAGGCTGGGTTTGGTGGCCCGCCTGCGTTTGCGTGTGAGTCGCTTTTGGGGCAACGTGGCCTATGGGGCGATCCTCTTCACGCAGGCGCTCGCGGTGAATACGGCGGCCCGGATGCAGTAGTACCTGCTGACGGACCCGTTCGAGGAGGAGTTGGGATGAACACGCGGAGCAGCGCCATCGTCCTGCCCGGCGCGTGGGGGCAGGGAAAGCCACGAAGCGGTTATCTTGTCGAGGCAGGAATCAGTTTGTTCCTGCGGCTTCTACTCACACTGGTCGTCAGTCTGACAGCAGTTGTAGCGAGCCAGGCGCAGGGCAGCGCGCCCGCGTCCGGCGCGGCGGGCGGGCAGAGCGCCTGGGAAGGGGTGGCAAAAGTCATTGTGTCACCCTGGATGACCATTGCGCTGCTGGTGGTGGGCTGCCTGCTCCTTTTCATCGATCTGCTTACCCTGGATACATGGGGCCTGGCGGGAACACTGGGCGTGCTGGCGGTCGGAGCCGTTTTTGCGGCGCATGTTACGGTCGGCGGGGCGGGGTGGATCGGCGTCGTGCTGTGTCTGGCCGGTCTGGCATTCCTTCTTCTCGAAACGCATGTGGTTCCGGGGCACGGTCTGGCGGGCGTCATCGGGCTTCTGTTTTTGTTCGTGGGCATGTTTTACACGCTCGGCGGCTCGGAGAACGCCCTGTTCGCGCTGTCGGTTTCGACCATTCTGACGGCGGCCAGTCTGATCGGCTTTTTCGCCTATCTGCCGCGCTCTCCGGTCTGGAAGAAGCTGGGCCAGCAGATGCAGCAGCGGGCGTCGCTGGGATATGTGACCTCGGACAATATGACGCATTTCCTGGGGCGCACCGGCAAGTCGACCACCACCCTGCGCCCGGCGGGTCTGGCCGAGATCGACGGTATACGCGTGGATGTGGTCACGGAAGGCGAGTTCCTGGAGCCGGGGACGCCCATCATCGTCATCAAGGTAGAAGGAAGCCGCGTCGTGGTGGACGAAGAAGCGCAGGCGGCTGCGGCAGGCGAGGAAGCGTCCGGCACGGAGACGCGGGCGGCGTAGCTGCCGGTAGGGTGCTGTTCGTCGTGGGCTTTCGTCGCGCTGATCGTGTTCCTGGTAAACGGGAAACGAAGCGGTGAGGACAGGTAAGGTCAAATGAATACAACTCTGATTATCATGGCGGTCGTGGTTATTATCGGCTTTGCCGTAGCGCTCCAATTCTTCCCCATCGGGCTTTGGATTACGGCACTGGCGGCGCGCGTGCCGGGTGTCAATCCCATCGTCCTGATCGGGATGCGGCTTCGCAAGGTCCCCCAGGAAAAGGTTGTCCTGCCCCTGATCGCTCTGGTAAAAGCGGGCCTGGACATCAACATCAACCAGCTTGAAACGCACTATCTGGCGGGCGGCAACGTGGACCGGGTCAAGGATGCGCTTATATCCGCCTTCCGCGCGCAGATTCCGCTGACGTTCGAGAAGGCGGCGGCGATTGACCTGGCGGGACGCAACCCGCTCGAAGCCGTGCAGATGTCGGTCATCCCGAAGGTTATCGAGACGCCGGTCGTTGCCGGGGTCGCCAAGAACGGTGTTGAGCTGAAGGCGTTCGCCCGCGTCACCGTGCGCGCCAATATCGACCGGTTCGTCGGCGGTGCGGGCGAGCAGACCGTTCTTGCCCGTGTCGGCGAGGGCATCGTCACCACCATCGGCTCGTCGGATACGCACAAGATCGTCCTCGAAAACCCCGACCAGATTTCGCGCACGGTTCTGGCGAAGGGTTTGGACGCCGGTACGGCCTTCGAGATTCTGTCCATCGACATTGCCGACGTGGACATCGGCTCGAACATCGGCGCGCGGCTTCAGGCGGACCAGGCCGAGGCGGATAAGAAGATCGCCCAGGCCAAGGCCGAGGAGCGGCGCGTGATGGCGATTGCCCGTGAGCAGGAGATGAAGGCGTACACGCAGGAGATGCGGGCCAAGGTGGTGGAATCCGAGGCGCAAGTGCCGATGGCCATGGCCGAGGCGCTGCGCTCGGGCAATCTGGGCGTCATGGACTACGTCAACCTGCGCAACGTCCAGGCCGACACCGACATGCGCAGCGGCATCGGGCGGATGGCGCCGGCGGAATCCAACGGCACGGGCGGATAGCCTGCCCTCCCCCAACCCCTCCCCCACGCTGCGGAGAGGGGGGGAAAGAAATTATCGTTACGGCAGGCTCAGGGAAGTCTCGGTCCTTCTGGCTCCCTCTCCCGCAGCGTGGGGGAGGGGGTTGGGGGAGGGGGCAAAAATGGGACTCTTAGACGATCTGCGGAAAGAACTGACAAAGGCGATGGAGGAGGCGGAGCGGCAAAAGTCAATGCCGCCCTCCCGCCGTCCCGCCGCCTTCCACGGGGCAGACGGCGGCGGCGCAAACGTCCGGCGGCGGCACCGGCGATCTGCCGCTGCCGCCTGCCAAACGGCTCGCCGTCGTCACCTGCATGGATACGCGCGTGCTGGTGGAGAAGGCGCTTAACCTGCGCGCGGGCGATGCCCATATCCTGCGCAACGCGGGCGGTCTGGCAACGAGCGACGTGCTGCGCTCGCTGGCCGTTTCCGTTCATCTGCTGGAGGTCAATCAGATCGTCCTCATCGGCCACACCGGCTGCGGCATGATGACTTTCGAGGACGACGAACTGCGCGCCCGCATCCGCGAAAAGATGGGCGGAGCCGTTCGCGTGCCGGAAATCGGGGCGTTCGGCGATGTGGAGACCAGTGTCCGGGAACAGATACGGCATGTTCGCACCTGCCCGTGGATTCCCGACACCGTATCCGTCCGCGGCTTCGTCTATGACCTGAAGACGGGCAGGCTGGCCGAAGTCTCCTTCGAAAGGGCGAAACGCGGCAGGCCGCGCGGTCGCAAGCCCCGGCTGCCAGGGCGCGGGTAGAGGGACGGCTTCAGCGGGAGCGTATGGAGCGGGGTATCCCGGCGTCGTCCCCGATGCCGACCCGCGAAGATTACCGGCGCAAAGTGACGGCGATGACAGCGGGAGAGCCGGAAGCATTAGGCGCGCTTACCACAACATCTCCGTTTGACCTGGGACTGACGGACGCCCCCACGCAGGAGGTGCCCGGCACCGCCGCCCCGGTTCCCGCCGCTTTTACCCTCAGCCCCCGCGAGATGCTGCGCGGTCTGGTACTCGGCGAGGTACTGGACGAGCCGAAGGGACGGCGCGGTAAGCGGCGGCCCCACCCGAAGTAAAACCCGCCGGCGGTGTGAACGGAAAGTCAGCGTCGGCGCGGCTGCCGCAGATTGAAGCGCGCAGGCCGCCGTAATGGCCGAATCTGCATCGGGATGTTCCCCTCGACGGGCGCGTGGACAAGGAACAGGTTGACGTGGTCGCCCGCGCCGACCGTCCGGCCATTGACGCGCAGCGGAAGCAGCAGGTCATAGTTCCAGGCCGCTACCAGCACGGCGGGTGGTCCACCGTCCAGTTCCCGTATCCGCTGCTGATTGATTCCATTGTTTATCCCCATAAAAAGCACCGACTGCACCCGGCTTTGAATCGCGGCGCGCGTCCGGCTCTCTTCGGTAACGTTACCGGAAACGTTTCCCCAGTTCCAGTTGTTCCACTGGTCGGGAAACGGGTTTCTGAAGGCGCCAAGCAGGCGCACTCCCCCAGGCACGCGTACCTGTATGCGCTCGCCCGGCGGCAGCGTGACCCCCGCCTGTGGCTGCCCGCCCACAAACACCCGCACCTCTTCCAGCCGGTGTCCGGTCTGATTTTCCACGGTCCCGACGATGTCCCCACGCTCGGCCCGCAGACGCACCTGTAAGCCTTTGCCGAAGTTCGCCGTGGTTCGCGCCCCGAAAACCCGCATTGCCCACATCGAAACATCCGCATCGCGCGCATGCGCCCCGCCGTCCTGCCCGACGATGAGCGGTGCATAGTTATTTTGCCCTCGGTTCCACATCTCCGGGTCAAAAAGCAGCGCCTGGGCATCCGCCAGAGAAACATCGTATGAAGTCCGGCGCGGCGAAAAAAGGCCCGCGCTCGCCGTCACTTCGCCCTGCCCGCTGGTCGGCCCCATTTCGATAATGGTGGCCGTGTTCAAGCGCATCTGCCCGCCTTTAATGGCGTAACCGAACGCATACGCGCCCAGGGAAAAGAGCGTTACCAGAATCGGCACCGTGAGCCATGTCCATTCGCGCCGATCCAGCCGCTTCAGCACAGCATAGTTCACCGGCACCAGAAGCATCAGATACGCCAGCAGGAACAGGCCGATATAACCGAACGACGGCGCGCGCAGGCCGGGCGCGCGCATGACCGCTGTTGCAAACGAGGATCGTGTCCAGCGCACTTCGTCTTCATCCAGGGCGCGGGCGACGCCGCGTGTGGTGATGCCGCGCGCCGCCACATCACGCCACAAGCGTTCGTTGCCCGGCCAGGCCGCGAAGCCGGGTGAGGCGGCGTCGAAGCCGAGTGCGACGACCGTCCCGCGCCCCTCGCGGCGATAAACGGCCAGCGCCTGCGGGCCGTTGGGCAGGAGGGGACGCGCGCCTGGCAGGGGAGTCAGCGGATTGTAAAGGATGCCCGTCGCCCCGGATTTGTCCCAGGACGTGCGATAGCGCGCCGCCAGCAGATCGACGCTCAGTGGCTGCGCCGGTCCCCAGCGGGCGGGGAGCCAGTCACGGAATCGCTCATCACCCGGCAGGCGCGGGCTGTTGGCCACCAGCAGCCCGCCACCCGTCACCCAGCCGCGTAAAGCCGCCACCTGCGCGTCGGAAAGGGTATCCGGGGCGATGTCGCCCAGGTAGATGATGGCGACGCCGTCATAGCCCAGCGCCTTATCCGGGAGCAGAACCGGTACGGAAGGAACGACTTTGTCTTCCGTGCGGAGGTCGCCGAAGTTCCGCCCCCGCCGTGGCGGCGGGGCCATTTCCTGGAACCGCCGCAGCACCCCGCCGCGCGGTACCACGCCGAGCGATTTTCCCCGCAGATACGCCAGCGCATCCGGCGCGTCGGAAACGACCAGCAGAGTGAACTGTTCCGGCAGCGTCACCACCCGCTCCCAGCGCCTGCGTGTCACCGTCTCGCCGTTGCTGGTTACATAGACCGTCAGATCGGTATTCACGCCTTCGGGTATACGCACATAAACCACGGTCTGCGCCCGGCCCGGCCCACGGGCCAGAGATATGGCGCGTGTGGCGGTGGCGAGCCGTCGCCCCGCCATATTGGCGTCTTCCACCACCACCTGTACCTCACCCTGAACGGCGTCGCCGTCGTCGGGATTGGTCAGCGTCACCAGAAGGGGCTGCCATCGCTCACGTATCAGCACATCGCCCAGCGCGCCTTCGATATCGATCTTGGGCGGCAGGGCGGCCAGGGCAGGAACGGCGGCGGCGGCAAGCAAAGACAGAAGGGCTGTGAGGAAGATGATGGGGCGCTGCATGGCTTCTCCTGTACAAGAAACGCGCTGCGGCAGCATGAGGTTACGGGACAAGAGCAAATGCCCGGTCATGAAAGAACGGGCATCAGTGCAGTGGATTGGTCAGGCAGGCCCGTCCAGAGTAACGGTAATCTCGCACCCAGCCAGCGCGAAGCCTTCTTCCTCGTCGTCGGATTCAACCTCCTCCAGCAGCGCCTGGTCCGGCTCAATGCGGCTGACCCGATACCCCTGCTGAATGAGCGCGTTGACCTCCTCGGTTCCGAAGAACTCCAGCCCGCCGTCACTGATACGAATCCCGATAGTGATTTCTTTCATTGATGTATTATCTCCCCGCAAGTTACTCGATATGTTCCTACTATCGCGCAATCTATTCTACCAGGGCAGGGGCTTGCCGTCGTGGAAAAAACCTCCCGTCGGGTCGTCGGCAGGCAGAATTGCCGCCCATACGGAAGGCGCTGTAGAGGGAGCGGGGAAGCCGCCGCCGCCGGAGCAGTCATTGTAGCCCGCGTCATCTATTCCTCTGCTTCTAATTCACGCGCTTCGGCTCGTGTGATAGGGCGTGCCGCTCCGTGACGAAGGTGAATGACGAGCACCATCGGCGGGTCGCCTCCGCTTTCCTCGTGGATGGTGAACAGTATGCGGTAAGCGACACTGCCAAGACGCCGCCTATAGATAAGCTGCCGCACCTCCTGTTTGAAGCGACGGCTTTCCGGTGCTGCTTCTTGGCGACGCGGCATGGTGGCGAGGGTCGCCACGGCGTCAAGCAGTCCTATTCTCCATTCATCCGCGACCTCTGCCCCTGCCGATTCCATAAAATGAGCATGAGCAGAATCCATATCGTGGAGAGCGCGCTGCGTAAACCGCAAAGCATAGGGGCGAGACGTTTCTTCCGGTTCCATCAGGCCGTGGAAGCAACCACATTGCGCCGACGGCGTCTTTCCGCGCGCTCGGCTTCGAACCGTGCGCGAACTTCTTCAAAAGAAAAGGTGCGCCCAGCCTCTGCATCCGCAAGTCCCTCAGCGATTCCCTGGCAGGCTTCTTCAAAATCGCGCGCGGCCTCTTCCAGCGCGGCCAGGAGCAGCGTGTCGGCGAGCGAATCCGCATCCTGTCCCAGAAGCCCCGCCTGCTCTTTAAGCAGCGCCTCAGTCTGTGGGCTGATTGTTATAGTCATTTGTTTGTCTCCTGCCGGGAAGGATAACCATGCCTCTTTCACAGTACGTATTAGCCCTGGTATACCTGATACTCCGCGTGCTGCTCATCCTCTATCCAGACATCCAGATAGGAATCAGACGGAACTCGTTGCTGTTGAAGAAACGTGATGAGGCTTTGTATCTGTTGTTCCAGCAACTCTACTTCGTTACCATAGATTTCTATGTCTATGTTCCATCCCCGTTCGCCGCTTCCGCCGCCAATAACTTCGCCAGCGTCTCCCAGAAACTCTTCGAGGTCGTCTTCCAATCCACCTCTGGCTTCATGGTGTGGCAACAACGAGTAGATGAAAATCTGTGCAATTCGAGTCTGACTACTCTGACTACTTCCTCTTTCCCGTAATGCCGGGAAAGAGGAAGAGAAAGTTAGCCGTTCTTCTGGGCGAACTCTTTGAGGTAGTCGGCGAGGGCCTGGACGCCTTCGATGGGGAAGGCATTGTAGAGGGAGGCGCGGAAGCCGCCGACGTTGCGGTGGCCGGGCAGGCCGTCCATGTGGCGAGCCTTCGCCCCGGCCAGGAACTCGGCTTGCAGGGATTCGTCGGCCAGACGCCAGGTGACGTTCATCAGCGAGCGGTCGGCTTTGTCGGGGACGGTGGGCTGGTAGACGCCGGGGGCGGCGTCGAGGGCGTTGTATAGGATGGCGGCCTTGTCCCGGTTGCGGGCGTCCATCGCGGCGATGCCGCCGTTGGCCTGTATCCACTTCAGCACGAGGTTTACCACGTAGATCGGGAAGACGGGCGGCGTATTGTACAGCGACTCTTTTTCCGCCTGAACCTGGTAGGAAAGCATCGAGGGCACGTCTTTGGTCGCGGTCGCCAGGAAATCGCGGCGGACAACGATAATGGTTACGCCCGCCGGTCCGGCATTCTTCTGCGCCCCGGCATACAGCAGGGCGAATCGCCCGAAATCGCGGCGCACGGCGAAGATGTCGGAGGACATATCGGCGGTAAGCGGCGCGCTGCCCGTGTCCGGCAGACCGTGCCACTGCGTTCCCTCAATGGTGTTGTTGGTGGTGATATGGGCGTAGCGCGCGCCATCGGAGAAGGCCAGGCTCTTGGGGATGGCGTTGTAATTGGTGTCCTTGGACGTGCCGGGGACGTTGACGGTGCCGAAGCGTTTGGCCTCTTTGATGGCCTTGACCGCCCATTCGCCGGTGTCCACATAGTCCGCCGTCTGCCCCTGGGCAAGGAAGTTCATCGGGAGCATGGCGAACTGAAGCGATGCGCCGCCGCCCGCGAAGACCACGGCGTACTCATCCGGTGACAGGCCCAGAACCTGGAGAACGTTCGCCTGCGCTTCGGCGTGGACGGCGTCATACTGCTTGCTGCGGTGGCTGACTTCCAGAATCGACATGCCGGAGCCGTCGATCTCCAGCACACCCCGGCTGGCCTCCTCAAGCACGGGAACGGGCAGAATGGCGGGACCGGCGCTGAAATTGTAGATTCGTCGCATAATTCAGGATAGATTTCCTTCTAATGGTATCGGGCGACGCTGCCTTGGGTGGATTTTTACCTTACCACGGGAGCCGGGAGGGCGTCAAACTATCCGCCGTAGCTCCCGCGCCGCGCGGCCACGGCACCGCGCGAGCGGCGCATCAGCTCGGTCATCGTGACGAGCGTATAGCCGCGCGCGCGCAGGCCGCGCACGATGTCGCGCACCGCGGCGACGGTGACATCAGGGGCGTTGTGCAGCAGCAGGATCGCGCCGGGTTGGGCGTTCTTCAGGACATAGCTGGTCAGCGCGGAGCGGGACGCGGCCTCTTCATGCTTGTGGGCGTCCGCCGTCCAGTAGGCCGCCGCCATGCCCATTGCGGCGGCGGCATCCTGAACCGCAGAGGTGACATTGCCGCCGGGCGGACGGTAGAAGCGAGGGCGCTTACCGGTCAGGGTGCGGATAAGCACGGAGGTGCGGCAAAGCTCGCGCTCGACCGAGGACGTGGTGAGAAGCGCCAGGTTCGGGTGCGAATAGGAGTGGTTCGCGACCTCATGACCCTCCTCCGCCATTTGCCGGACAAGATTCGGCGACTGCTCCACACGGATTCCGACCACGAAAAAGGTTGCCCTGGCGTTCTCGGCTTTCAGGGCGGACAGCAGAGCCGGGGTGCGCTGCGGGAGGGGATTGGGGCCGTCGTCGAAGGTAAGGGCAATCAGCTTTTCGCCCGTCGCCGCCCGCCAGATGCCGCTGGCCGGTCCCAGCACCGCCAGATTGTAGCGGCGCAGCGACAGGCGCGCGTTGCGGAAATCGGGGTCTATGGCAACCACCGCTTCGATATGCTGCAGCGCCGTATCCGAATCGCCGCGCGCCGCCGCGCGGTCGGCGAGAACGAAGTGCGCCGCTTTACGCGCCGGGCGTGGGGTAAGCAGACGCAAAAGACGCTCGCGCCCCTGGCCCGTCTGCATCTCGCTCAGGCGGTACGACGGCGGCGCGTTCGCATTCGCCAGGCGCACGGTACGGGCCGACTCCCGCACAAGCCGGGCGCGGCCATCATAGGCGGTAATACGCAGGGTGTACAGGCCGTTGGGCAGGCGCGCGGTGTTCCAATCCAGATCGAAGGGCGCATAGTTGGTGGTTGCGGAAAAGCCGCCGCCGTCCAGCGCGTAATTGACATAGGAGATGCCCGGCGGCAGCTTACCCGGCGACAGAGAGACACGGCCCGAAAGCGGAGTGCCGGAGGAGGCGGGAAAGCCGATGGCGGACAGAAGCTGCGGCGCGCCGCCTTCGGCCATACTGCCGGGTTCAAAGGGCAGGATCAGCGCGCGGTCTTCGGCCAGGCGAACCATCTCGGGGCGGGCGAGCAGCGCGCGAAGCAGTGTCTCCGCGCGCGCGCCGTCCCCGCTGCGAAGCGCGGCGAACGCGGCTATCTCCAGACGCAGCAGGTTCGGTTCCGTTTCCGTCACATCCGCGAGCGCAGCGCGCACAGGGGCGGCATCCCCCGACAGCAGCCGGACATAGGAGGCGACGAGGGGAGCAATGGCGATCCGGTCGGCGGGCAGCGCATCGAAGGCGGCGGCGTTGCGCTTGCCCTGCGCCAGAGCCGTGAGCGCCGCGCCAAAGCGGGCCAGCGGTTCGTCGGGGGCGAGAGCGCGGGCGCGGTCAAACTCGGCGGCGGCACGGGTAAAGCTGCCCGTATGCAGGTACAGTGTGCCGAGCGTAATCAGGCCCAGCGGCTCGTTGCGGTCCAGAGCCAGGGCGGCTTTCAGCGGGGCGACTGCCTGCGCGTGCTTGCCCTGTTCCATACTCGCCAGACACTGATCCAGCGCCTCTGTATACGTCAATGGCCGGGCGGCGGCGAGCGGCGCGGCGAAGACCATTAAAGCAACCGGTAAAGTGAGAAGAAAGCGGCAAAAACCGCGAGGGCCGAAAAGCGCCAAATGCATGCATCCTCCGCACCATTATACGCGATAGCAAAAGGCCGGGCAAGCAAAGGGACGCAGGCTATCGCGCCGTATCGGCAAGTGGCGCTGCTTCTTCCTCCAGCGTGATGGGGTCGCCGACCCGGATGATACCGTCGCTAAGCAGCAGCGCCCGCAGGCCGCACCGCCCGGCCATCATACGCGCCAGCCCGCCCTTGCCGGTGACGACCTCCAGATGGGCGCATGGCTCGCAAAGCCGTGTCCCCTCGCACAGCACGTCGCCGACACGGAATCGTTTGCCCACCAGCGGGTTCAAAGCGATGCCGCGCGTGGTAACGTTACGGCGGCTTTCACCGGGCGCAAGGCGCAGCCCGTATTCCCTCGCCACGGACTCAATTGCCTCGGCCTCGATCAGCGTGAACTGATGGTCGTTGGGCCAGCTTGAAAATGTGCCTTCGGCATTGGCGTAACGGTCGCCTGCCAGACCCACGCCCGCCCGCGCCGCTACTTCGGAAACGGCGCGCACCGGTGTTGTCGCAACATCGGTGATATAGATCGCCTCAACTATCCCTGCCTTAACAGCGCCATTCACGACCTGCTTCTCCCTTCTCACGCATTTCGAGTGATACCAGAATGCTTTGACGCCTGTCAACCGGGTATACTCCTAACAGAACCCGAAGCGTAGAAGCACGCGCCGCCGCCGCCGCCATTGCTGCCACTTCATGAAAACAACCCGCTTAGAATCGAAAACGCCCCCCCATGCCTGAGCTTCGCTTTATCGAGGTACGCCCGCAGCAGCGCACGCAGACGTTTATGGAGGCGGTTCGGGAAGGCCTTTCCCGCTCCCCGAAAACGCTTCCCTGCCGCTTTTTCTACGACGATGCCGGCTCCGCGCTGTTTGAGCGTATCTGCGCGCTTCCCGAATACTACCCGACGCGGACGGAGCGCGCTATTCTCGAAGGGTCCGCGCCCGTGATGATCGCGGCGGCAGGGAACAATATCGCGCTGATCGAACTGGGCAGCGGCAGCTCCGCCAAAACGCGGCTTCTAATCGAGGCGGCGCTTGCCTGGCAGCCCGAACTGCACTATGTCCCCATCGACATCTCGGCGGATTTTCTGCGCGCTTCCGCCGAAACCCTGATGCGCGAATACGACCGGCTTTCCGTCACTGCCATCGCGGCGGAATACAGCGATGGTATCGCCGCTCTGCCCGCCCACGATGGGCCGCGCCTCCTGCTGTTTTTGGGCAGCAACATCGGCAACTTCAACGAGAACGAGGCGACGCAGTTTCTCCAGCGCCTTCGCCGCGCGATGCAGCCGGACGACCGCATCCTTATCGGCGTCGATCTGGTCAAGGAGGGGCATATACTCGAAGCCGCCTATGATGACGCCGCCGGTGTCACGGCGGCTTTCAATAAAAATTTACTGGCGCGGATCAACCGGGAACTGGGCGGACGCTTCGCCCTGGATCAATGGGAGCATCGCGCGTCGTTTGTCGAGGAGGCGTCCCGTATCGAGATGTGGCTGACGAGCAAAAAGACGCAGAAAGTTCCTATCGCCGCCTTGGACAGCGATTTCTGCTTTGCGGAGGGAGAAGGCATCCATACGGAGAACAGTCACAAATATACGCCCGACCGCTTCGCCGACCATCCGCCGCGCGGCAGGACTTACGGTGCAGGAGCAATGGCAGGATGAGCGCAGGTGGTTTGCCGTGATGCTTTTAAAACCGGAAGACGCCGCATGAACAGGCGAAAACAGGAACTGCACTCCGCGCTGGAAGCTACCCGTGCCTGACCCTGCGCCTGCTGGACAGCGTGCCCGAGGAGTTTTTGAAGGTTCGCGTCCACGATTTTTATAGCCCGGTCGGCTGGCACTTCGGCCATGTCGGCATGACGGAGGAGTTCTGGGTCTGCCGGGAGGCGCTGGGCGGAGCCTGCCTGGACGACAAAGCTCTCCTTCCCTTTTCGCCAACCTGACAACCCGAAGGATAGCCGCATCCACCTGCCGTCACGCGCGGAAATCATTGCCTATCTGGCCAAGACCCGCTCCCGCGTTCTCGCCGCCCTCGCCGCCGCCGACCTGACCCTCGAGCAACCCGTTTCCGCCGACGGCTATGCCTTCGGGAGTTTGCCCTTCAGCACGAGTGCCAGCATCAGGAAACCATCGCCGAGATGCTGCACCTCATTCAAAAATATCGTAGTATCGGCACGAAAGAATTATCGTCGCCCCTGTGTTCCGAGCAGGCCGTTACGGAAATGGTTAAGATACCTGGCGGCACGTTTGTCATGGGTTCCAATGATCATCACGGCTACGATAACGAGAAGGCTTATGCATCCTGTTGAGGTAGCCCCATTTGAACTGGATCGACGCCGGTAACCGTGGCTCAGTGGGTTTGCTTTTATAGCGGACGGTGGTTATGAGCGGCATGAGTTCTGGCTGGACGAAGGTTTCTTCGAGTGGCGCTTACGGGAGGGGATAGACCGACCGGATTATTGGCTGCGCACTGACAACGGGCGTGGGTATCTCTGTATTGGACCGCAAGGGCCGCGAGCTATGGTCCCGGACGAACCGGTCAGCGGAATCACAGTTGGTATGAGGCCGACGCCTACGCGCTGGGCAGGAAAACGTCTGCCGACCGAGGCGGAATGGGAATACGCCGCCGCCTTCGACCCGCAAATCAATAATCGCGCCGCTATCCCTGGGGCGTGGATAAAACACGCGCTTCCTTCGGGCTATCTGCCTGGCAGCCTGCGGCGGTTGGAAAGCGTCCCCAAGGGGTCACTCGCCTTTGGCCTGCTCGACATGGCGGGCGGTGTGGAAGTTCGACGGCATCGCCGTTCCTGCCCTATCCCGGCTTTGAGGCGTTCCCCTATGACGGCTACTCGAAGGAGCACATGGACGGCAGGCATTTCGTGTGCCGGGGCGGGTCGTGGGCGACGGCGGGGCCGATCCTACGGTGCAGCTGCAACTGGTACGTCCCCACCTATCGCCAGGGCTTTTGGGACTGAGGTGCGCCCGATGATCGAGCTTCAAGGGGTCAGCAAAGGTGCATACAGATGCCGCCGCCGTCCATCCGACGGACCTGTCTGTCACAGCGGGAAAGACGCGACCGTGCTTATCGGTCCCAGCGGCTGCGGTAAAAGCACTCTTCTGCGGCTTATCATGGGCCTGCTGGAGCCGTCCACCGGAAGCATCACCTTCGAGGGAAAGAAAATCACGCCCGCCGATGTCGAAGGAGGCGGCCCTAATCGGGGCCGCCTTTTCGTTGCTACTCGCTGGACCGGTTTCGCGGGCCGATCGCTGCGCCTGGCTTAATCAACCGCAGCCTTTTGTGCCGTAGATGCGCGCCGGCCCGACGATTGGTCAAAGTGTGGAAGCACCTCCCGCATCAGGCGGTCAAGCTGCTCACGCTGGTCCCACGAGGTGATTCGCAAGGTGATCTCATCAAACCCCAGCGCCTCATAGACCTTGATGTGTTCCACCACCTGCTCCACCGAGCCGGTCGCCACCCAGCCTTCAACGAAGTCCCGCGGATAGTCCGTCGTGTAGTAGAGATCGAGGAACTTTTTGGACTCCTCGATCGCCGCATCCCTGTCATCGTTCAGATTGACATTGTGATAGAGGTGACGCTCGATGCTTCGCGGATCCCGCCCCAGCTCCGTCGCTTGTTCATTGATGTCCTTCAGTCGCCAGGCGAGATCATCAGCCTCCCACTTCGAGGTCTGCCAGCCATCCGCGTGCTTGATCACGCGGCGATGGGTCTTGCTCACCAGGTCCCGGTTGGTTCCTGGTGCGTTATTCGCGATCCAGATCGGCGGTCGCGGACTGGCGGCGGGCTTTGGCTCAATCGTCACGTTCTCGAACGAGTACTGCTCGCCAGCGAAGCTGACATTGTCCTCGGTCCAGAGCTTTTTGAGCACATAGGTCTCTTCCTCCTTTTCCTTCTCACTATCCTGCCCGCGCGGGCGCAGACTGTCAGCGTGGGGTCGAAGAAGTTCACGGAATCCTATGTGCTCGGCGAGATCGCGAAAAAGCTGCTGGAGGATAAAGGGCTTTCCGTCAACCACCGGCAGGGTATCGGGGCGACCGGCATCGTCTGGGAGGCGCTGAAAAGTGGCGCGATCACGATGTATCCCGAATATACGGGCACCGTCAGCGAAGAGATATTGAAAGCGAAAGGGGCGGCGATGTCGCCGGAGTCCATGCGCGCTGCCCTTGAAAAATACGGCGTCGGCATGACGGCAGAGCTGGGCTTCAACAATACCTACGCGCTGGTAATGCGCCGCGACAAGGCGCAGAAGCTGGGCATTCGCACGATAACCGATCTGCAAAAACATTCCGACCTGCGCGCCAGCCTCAGCAACGAGTTTCTGGAGCGCAAGGACGGGTGGAAGCCGCTCAGCGCCCGCTACGGCCTCGGGATGAAAAACGTCAAGGGGATCGAACACGGCCTGGCTTACCGCGCGCTGGCAAGCGACCAGATAGACCTGACCGACGCCTACTCTACCGACGCCGGAATCGCGGAGCATGATCTGGTGGTGCTGGAAGACGACCGCCGCTTTTTCCCGCAGTACAAAGCGGTGTTTCTGTACCGGCTGAATGCTCCGGCGCAGGCGGTGGCGGCAATACGGACGCTTGAAGGCAGCATCGACGAGCCGAAGATGATCCGCCTGAACGCCGAGGCGGAAAAGACCAAGGACTACACACTGGCCGCCTCCCTGTACTTTGGCGACGAAGCGCGCCAGACGGCGGAGGGGAAATCCGCGTCCTACGCCTCCAGGCTGATGGGCTGGACCCGGCAGCACCTGGTTCTGGTAGGCGTCTCGCTGGCGCTGGCGATACTGGTGGGGCTGCCGCTCGGCATCGTCGCGAGCCGCCCCGGCGCGCTCAGCCAGCTTATTCTGGGAGTGACCAGCATCATCCAGACGATTCCGTCGCTGGCGCTGCTGGCGCTGCTGGTGCCGTTTCTGGGCATCAGTCCCGCCACCGCCATCCTCGCTTTATTTCTTTACAGCCTGCTGCCGATTGTCCGCAACACGGCTACCGGCTTGCAGGACATCGCCCCGCCGCTGCGCGAATCCGCCGCCGCGCTGGGCCTCGACCCACGCGCGCAGCTTGTCAAGGTCTTTTTGCCGATGGCCTCGCGCACGATACTGGCGGGGATCAAGACAAGCGCGGTTATCAATGTCGGCACGGCCACTATCGCCGCCCTGATCGGGGCCGGGGGTCTGGGCGAGCCGATTATCAGCGGTCTGAGCCTGAACGACAACGCGACGATTTTGCAGGGAGCGATTCCCGCCGCCATTCTCGCCCTGCTGGTCCAGTGGGGTTTTGAGTTCGTAGACCGTCTGCTCATTCCCAGGGGCCTGCGCCTTCCGGCGGCGCGGCCTTAAATCGCGTGCCGCCGCCGCTGCCCTCGCCTGCCGAGCCGGTCAGCGCGCTCCGGCGCATCCCGATTGCCGAATGTGGTCAGCCGCTGGTCGATTTCCAGGCGCTGTGCCCGGAACTGCTCTTAGACCGTCCGCGATACCGTTACCAGCGCGAAACGCTGCTGCGCCGCACGGTCGCCGAGCGGCTTTGCGCGGCGAACCGCCGACTGCCTTCCGGCTATCGCCTGGCGGTCATCGAGGGCTGGCGCGCGCCGCATATCCAGCGCCGCATGTACCTGGCGACCTGGAATTGGTGGAAAGCGCGCCACCCGCAGTGGTCGGATGCAGCCCTGCGCCGCGTCGTCAATCGCTTCACCGCGCCGCCGGACCACCGCCGCGTTCCTCCGCCCCACACCACCGGGGGCGCCGTGGACGTGATGCTGGCGACAGCGGGGGGAACATCACTCGACCACCACAGCCCCTATGAGGCGTTCGACCCGCGCAGCTACCCGATGAACGCCCTGGAACTGTCGGAGGAGGCACGCCGGACACGCAGCCTGCTTGCGGAGGCGCTGGGGGCGGCAGGCTTGACGAACTATCCCAGCGAGTACTGGCACTGGAGCTACGGCGATCAGGGCTGGGCGTATCGGGGGAGCCGCGCGCAGGCGATCTACGGCGCGGTGGAACCGGAAAACTGGAATCCGCGCCCGGAGGAGATAAGCGACGACCCGCTGGAAACGGCGTAGCGCCGCCGCGCCTCTTCTCATTCCAATTGCTGACGCAGCGTCTTCCACGGGAACCAGCGGCCAGGACACTCGGTGGCATGGGTGCAGTCCCGATGGCCGCTTACTCGGTTCTTCGAAATGCGGTAGCGCCGCTGGAGACGGCGGCAAAGCGCCGTAAGCGCCTTTCGCTGCGCGGGTGTCGGGGCAGCGTCGTTGAAGTTGCCCAGCAGACAGACGCCCAGCCGGTCGTTAAAGCCGCGCGCATGCGCCCCGACACACTGCTCAGGCCGCCCCGCCTGCACGGTACCGTCGCGCCGAATCACATAGTGGTAACCGATGTGATACGTGCGCCATCTAAAGAAAGCCCCGAACCCACGCCGGGCATGCAGAGCATCGATAACGGCGGCATCGGCCCGTCGGTCGTCTTCCGGCGTTCCGAGCGCCGAATGATGAATGACGATGCCCTGCGGCCACAGCAGCAGGTTCGGCAAGGAGAACGCCGCCACGGCGAGAAGCGGCAGGAGCGGCACGGTGAGGAGCAGGAGGACGATCCGCCGGGTACGGCTGCTCCCGGTGCGCGGCTTACGGCGCTTCCTCCGGCGCGGCTTGCGTCGTGCTTCTTGCTGTACCGGCTTCTTCTTTAGCATCTCTGACTGCCAGAATAGAGTTCGGCAGGAGCGCATCGGCTGCCTGCACGGAGAAGGAATTTCCTCAGTGGAGCATTGAAATAACCAATACGTCTCCGCCGAAACGCCCCGCTGTCGCCACATCGCTGTGGCCACGTCGCGCGCCGCCGGGGCAGTCAACGAATCGAACAGGTGGTCATGGCCGCACCTGAAATCAGCGTCGGCGAGCCGGTTACGGCGTCCGACACCACTTCGACGGCTCCGGCCCGGCGCGCACCGCTGACGCGGCGGGTGCTGGCGCTGGCTGCCCTTCTGATTCCGCTCAACGCCTGGTGGCTGACGGAAACCGAGTACGTTCGCTACACGGACAACGTCACCACGCAGGCGCTGTTCTTCAACGTCATCACCTTGCTGCTGCTGCTGGTCGGGGTAAATCGAATCCTGCGCGCCGTGCGCCCCGCCTGGGTGTTCACGCCGCAGGAGATGGTGGCGCTTTACGTCATCGTGGCTGTGGCAAGCGGCCTCGCCGGGCATGATACGCTCCAGATTCTTTTCACCACGCTGACATTCCCGATTCGCAACGCAAGCGTGCAGACGGACTGGACGGATAAAATCGTCCGCCACCTGCCGGGGCACCTGGTCATCTCAGACAAAGAGGCAATTGACGCGCTGTATTCCGGCAACTCGACACTGTACCGGTGGGAGCACGTTCAGCCCTGGCTCGTCCCGCTCGGCTGGTGGGCCTTTTTCACGCTGCTGCTGGTGTGGACGATGCTCTGCCTGGTGACGCTGTTCCGCCGCCAATGGGACGCTGAACGCCTGACGTATCCCATTGCCGAAATCCCGCTGCAAGTTATCGCGGAGGAGCGGACACTGTTTCGCACGCCGCTGCTATGGCTGGGCTTCGCGGTCGGAGCGTCGTTTCAGCTAAGCAATCTTATCCACGCGCTCTTTCCTTCGGTTCCCGCCGTAACCACCGGCGTACACAACTTTTCCACGAATGTCTTTCCCTGGAGCGCGGCGGGGCCGCTGCCCCTGACCAGTTATGCTTTCGCCTACGGACTGACGTTCCTGCTGCCGACCCAGCTTGGTTTCTCCGTCTGGTTCTTCTTTCTGCTCAGCCGCCTGGAGCTTGTGGGTGCGGCGATGCTGGGCTACACGGAATGGGGAAAGTTCCCCTATGTACAGCAGCAGGGGGTCGGGGCGATATTCGGCTTTTTCCTGGCAATTGTGTGGGCGGCGCGCGGCCATTTGACGAGAGTCTGGCGGATGGCGACCGGCGACCGCTCCGTTGCCCTGGACGACTCGGAGGAGCCGCTGCCGTATCGCCTTGCTGTCTGGGGGCTGATCGCGGGAATGGGTGGGCTAGTATGCTTTGCGGTGGCGGCGGGAATGCAGTGGCACACGGCTCTGCTTTACCTGGGCATCCTGTTTATCATTATCGTGGTCACGGCGCGGATTCGGGCGGAACTGGGCCTGCCGACCTTCGAGCTGTATCAGGTCGGCGCGGATCAGGTGCTTCCGCGCGTGGCGGGCACGAACGCCTGGACACACGGCGATATGACCGTGATGTCGCTCTTTTTCTTTTTATCAAGAACACACCGGCAGTTTCCCATGCAGGTGCAGGTGGATGCGATGCACCTGGGCCGCCGAACGCAGACGCCGCTGCGCTCCCTGACCGCCGTCACCCTGCTTGCCAGCGCGTTCGGCATCGTCGCCGCGTTCTGGGCGTTCCTGCACGCTACCTACCGTGTCGGCTATGAGTCGGCGGAGTTTCAGGGACCGGCGGTATGGGCCTTTGGACGCGCGCCCTGGCAAAAGATGGAGGGATGGCTCGGCTCACCGACCCCGCCGGATACGGGCACGATTCAGGCATACCTGTTCGGGACCGTCTTTACGCTGTTTCTTTCCGCGATGCGGGCGCGCTTTGTGTGGTGGCCGTTCCACCCCGCCGGTTATCTCGTTTCCGGCAGTTTCGGCCTTTTCCGCCTGTGGCTGCCCATTTTCGTAAGCTGGCTGGTGAAAGTCCTGCTGCTGCGCTACGGCGGACTGGGTGCCTATCGGCGCGCGCTTCCTTTTTTCCTGGGGCTGGTGCTGGGGGAGTTCGCGGCGGGGTTCCTGCGCTCGGTTCTTGATCTGGCATTCGGCCTGTATCTTCCGGCGGGGTCGGGCATCGGTGGGCTTTAGGTTTCCTGCCCGCGCCACCAATCGAGGGTATCGGCCAGTGTCCGCTCCAGAGGCACCTGCGGCTGCCAGTGTGTGAGTTCCCCAAGACGAGCCGGGTCGCCCACGCACTCGGGCATATCCGACGGACGCAGGCGCTCGGGGTCGGTTTCCACGGATAAAGGCACCCGCGCCGCCGCCACCAGTCCGTCCAGCAGCGAGCGAATCGTTCTACCGACGCCGGAAGCGACGTTTACCACGCGCCAGGGAGCCGGTTCCGCCTCCAGAAGCAGACGGTACGCCCGCACCACGTCGCGCACGTCCAGAAAGTCGCGCACCGCCTCCAGATTCCCCACGCGCACAACCGGCGCAGCCTTGCCCTGCTCGATTCCGGCTATCTGCCGCGCGAATGCCGGAACCACGAATGCCGGGGCCTGCCGGGGGCCGGTATGGTTAAACGCGCGTGTCACCGTCAGCGACAGCCCGCTTCGCCCCGCGAAGGATTGCGCCATCACTTCCATCGCCGCTTTCGAGGCCGCATAAACCCCGTCCGGGGCAGGGGCATCGTCCTCCTGGGCGGGGCGACCCGGCTGTGTCGCCCCATACACATAGCCCGAGGAGGCCAGGTGGACGCGGCAGGGACGCCCGGCAGCCGCAAGCGCCTCCAGCAGCCGCTGCGTCGCCTCCACGTTGATGCGGTGGATCAGCGCGGCCTCGGTGCCTGCCGCCGAGGCGAAACCGGCCAGGTGAAAGACACGATCCGGCTGCGCCGCCTCCACCACTGCCGTTATCGCCGCCGGGTCGGTCATGTCGGCAGGAATCAGCCGCACCGCAGAGGGCGCGTCTGCGGCGGCGGCATGGCCGTGCTCGGTGCCCCAGATGTCCGCCTCGGGATAATTGGCCGTTAGCTCTTCCAGCAGCCAACTGCCGACAAAGCCGGTCGCGCCGGTAACGAGAAGCCGCATCATATTTTCCTGCTATACTGCTGCGCCTGCCAGTTTACCCAGCCGGGCCATATCCGCATCCACCATCCGATGCACCAGCTCCTGAAAGCTCGTCCGGGGCACCCAGCCCAGCTTTTCTTTGGCCTTGCTCGGATCGCCGATCAGCAGGTCCACCTCGGCAGGACGGAAGAACGCCGGGTCCTCCACCACATACTGCTTCCAGTCCAGCCCCACACGCGTAAAGGCGATCTCCACCAGTTCGCGCACCGTGTGCGTCTCGCCCATCGCCACCACGTAGTCGTCCGGCTCGTCCTGCTGAAGCATCAGCCACATCGCCTCCACATAGTCCCCGGCAAAGCCCCAGTCGCGCTTGGCCTCCAGATTGCCCAGGCGCAGTTCGGTTGCCAGTCCCAGCTTGATGCGCGCCACGCCATCGGTCACTTTGCGGGTGACGAACTCCAGCCCGCGCCGCTCGGATTCATGGTTAAAGAGAATGCCGCTGCATGCGAACAGATTATAGCTTTCCCGGTAGTTGACGGTGATATAGTGGCCGTACGCCTTGGCGACTCCATAGGGCGAGCGCGGGTAGAACGGCGTCGTCTCCTTTTGCGGCACCTCCAGCACCCGTCCGAACATCTCCGAGGAGCTGGCCTGGTAAAAGCGTATCGAGGTATCCACCGCACGTATCGCCTCCAGAACCCGTGTCACGCCCATCGCCGTGAACTCGCCGGTCAGCACCGGCTGCGCCCAGCTTGTGGGCACGAAGCTCTGGGCGGCCAGATTATACACCTCGCGCGGCGCGGCCTGGCGGATTGCCTCGATCAGCGAGTATTGATCCAGCAGGTCGGCCTGCAGCAGCGTGACGCGGCCCGTCAGGTGCGCGATGCGCTCGAAGCTTTCCGTGCTGGAGCGCCGCACGATGCCGAAGACCTGATAGCCTTTGCTGAGCAAAAGCTCCGCCAGATAGGAGCCGTCCTGACCGGTGATGCCGGTAATCAGAGCTTTAGGCTCAGAAGTGCTTGAAGTACCCATAAAATCCTCTTAAGTTATTCTGTTAACCTGGTGAACCGTCAAAACCATTCTACCACCAGGTATTCAGGCATCCCGCGCCGCCGCCTCGCGATTCCGTCCATTTTGCCGCCCCCGGCGCACTGCCATCATCTCGTCGTAAACCTTTTCGATTTTGCGGGCAGACTGCGCGGAGGTATAGTTTTCGCGCACATGATCCTGCCCCGCGACTGCCAGGCGTTGCGCCTTTCGGGGTCGCGCAGCAGCCCGTCCAGAGCGCGGGTGAGCGCGGGCGCATCGCTCATCGGAACAAGCAGTCCCGTCTTGTCGTGCGTAATGATCTCGCGCACGCCGCCGCCATCGGTCCCGATAACCGGCAGGCCCGCCGCCATCCCCTCGACCACCACCTGGCCGAACGGCTCCGGGGTGGTGCTGGCATGAACCAGAATATCCAGACTCCGCAGCACCTGTGGAATATCCTTGCGGAACCCCAGAAACTCCACGCGCGACTCAATGCCGCTGTCGCGCACCTGCCGTCGAATCTCTTCCTCGTAAGACTCTTCGCCGAAAAGCGGTGTACCCACAATCACGAATTGCGTGTCGTGCCCGGCTTCGATGACGCGGGCCGCCGCTTCCAGAAAGATATGCTGTCCCTTCCAGCGCGCAATTCGTCCGACAATGCCGATCCGCACCGGCCCCCGGTCCTCTGTCCTGACTCGCTCGTCGCGCGTTCCGATCTCGTCGCTATCGATGCCGCTGGGTACGATGGCGGAGGGACGCGCGCCTCCCAGAAAGAGCGTTTCCAGCGTGCTCTGGGAGTTCGCGACCACATAGGCGGGAAGCTTGCGTGCCAGAAGCCGGAACATACGCACCGCCGGGCGCGGCAGGTAGGTAGGTTCGATGCGGTCCCGGACGTGCCACACGACCGGCACCCGCGCCAGACGCCCGGCGAGCGCCCCGTACAGGTCCGCCTTCAGCGAATTGGTATGAATAATGTCCGCGTTGTGCCGCCGGGCGAACTGAGCGACGCTCGCGGCGTACGTGGAAAAATGGGGAATCTTTTCCAGGTGCCGCACCGCCGCCGCCAGGCCCAGCGAATCCTTACGCACATCGCGTACCTTCCCGCTGAGCGGCAGTACCTGCGTCTCGACATCCAGAGAACGAAGTCGAGCCACCAGCGGGCCATCCTCCGCCAGAAGCGCAATCGGCTTGACCCGCGTCCGGTCACCGCTTCCAGAAGGCGAGCCAGCGCGATTTCGCCGCCACTGAGCTTGGCGGTGTGGTCCAGGTACAGGACGGTGATGGGTCGTGTCTGCATGCGTTCGCTTCGTTTCACTTCCGTTTTTGCTGCGCCTGTTCAGGAGATCGGTTTGGGGACAGCGCGCGAGCGCACGTTCAAAGCTTCATCGAATACGGATTGAATGCGGGAATCACCGCGTTCCACGCATAACGGGCCGCATGAGCGCGGCATTCGTCCGCGTCCGGCAGCCGGGTTTTTCCGCGAGCGCGGAATCGATGCCCGCCGCGATAGCAGCGGGCGTGGTGTCGCCAAATATCAGCCCCGGTTCCAGCCCGCGCAATATCTCCGGCGTCCCCCCGACAGGCGTTCCCAGCACGGGCGTGCCCGCTGCCAGCGACTCCACCGTAATCAGCCCAAAGCCTTCCAGTGTCAGCGTGGGCACAATGCTGATGTCAGCGGCGGCATACGCGGCGGCAAGATCGTCGTCGGGGACGAATCCCAGCAGACGGACAGTGTCGGACAGGCCGCGCTCGGCGATACGCGCCTCAAGCTCTCCCGCAAAAGGCCCCTTGCCGCCGATAAGCAGCAGCGCCTTCGGGTGCGCGCGGCGGACCTCGGCCATTGCATCGATCAGATTTTCCAGCCCCATGCGCCGGGCGATGCGGCGAATCGCCAGCAGTATCGGTCGCTCCGTCGGCCAGCCCAGACGCTCGCGCGCTTCGGTGCGCCGGGGCGCTTTCAAATAGGGCGCAGTGTCCACGGCACCCGGAACGACCCGTATCCTGTCGAGCGGGATTCGGTAGCGGCGATGGGCGATGTCGCGAAAGGCTTCGGACAGGGTGATGACGCGATCCGCGCGGCGATATACCGCCCGTTCGATCAGGTGCGCTCGGAAGGCGCTGAAACGCCCCTTGACGGTCGTGGCTTCCGCCGCGATCTCGTCGGCCCACGGCCCGTGGAAGTTCACGACCAGAGGCATGTTCCGCGGGATGTCCTGCATCCAGGGAGAAGCATACAGGGCGAAATGCACGTTTACCAGATCGGCATCCTTGAGGGCTTCGCGCGCGATACGGCGCGCTCCTTTCCACCGCTCCCAAAGAGACGCGCCACGACCTGCCGCCGCGCGCGCATTGATGTCGCCCAGTCGCTGATTTTCGCAGTACGACACGAACGCCGTGCCGGAAACGCCGACAGCCGACAGGGCCTGCAGTTCCTCATAGAAATAGCGGTTCAAGCCGCCGTCCCGGCTTTCCGGGAACCATTCCATACCGACGAAAAGCGCCTTCAAAGCACCGCCTCCAGCCGATCATCGGGCGACAGCGTCCGATCCACGAAAAGACGGTGCCATATCTCCAGCACCATCAGAGCGTCCAGAGCGGATCGCCCCAGTTGCGCTGCCCCGAAAGGTGCTCGTCCAGCATCCGGCACAGCGCCTCCGGGCGGAACAGGCCGCGCTGGGCGGAGGAGGTCACTAACTGCCGCGCGTAGGGGGCCAGATCGCCGCGCAGCCACTGCGCGGCGGGCATGACGAAGCCGCGCTTGCGCCGGTACAGAATATGCCGGGCACGTACCGCTCCGCAAGCCGCTTCAGCAGATACTTGGTCTGGTACCCTTGCGTTAGCTGCGCGGCGGGAATCGTGCTGGCGAACTCCAGCAGGCGCGTGTCCAGCAGGGGCGAGCGGGCTTCCACCGAATGCGCCATGGTGGAAACATCCATCTTCACCAGAAGCTGATCCGGCAGGTAGGTGTTCAGGTCGCCGTACAAGGCGCGGTCAGCATCGGTCGGGCCGTCCGCCCGGTCCCAGACCTCCTGGTAATGCGCGTTGGGGTCCGCGCCCCGCAGGCGATCCATAAAATCAGAGGTGTACAGGTCGGTGCGGACATTTCGCAGCCCGCGCTCGTAAAAGAAAGCTTCCCGCGCGCTGACCCGTCCCGCCTCCGCTAACAGGCGGCCCTTCTTGCCCACGCGCCCGATTATCTGCCCGCCGATGCCGCGCAGCGGCGCGGGCACAAGCGCGCGATAGGTCTGCGCGGCGCGCGTCACCACAGGGCGCGTGTACCCGGCAAAGGCTTCGTCGCCGCCGTCGCCGTTCAAAACGACGGTGACATGCTGGCGGGCCGCGCGCGCGACGGCATACGTCGGCACGATGGAAACGTCAGCGAGCGGCTGTCCGTAATGCCAGATAATCTCCGGCAGGTTCTGCACCTCGTCCGGGGCCATCACATGCTCGTGCATCCGCGCGCCCCAGCGCTCGGCCACGGCGCGGGCAAAGGGGCGTTCATCGAAGGCCGGGTCCTCGAAGCCGACGGTGATCGTTTCGACCGGGCCTGCCCCCAGGTCCGACATAATCCCGACAATCAGGCTGGAATCCACCCCGCCGGACAGGAACGCGCCCAGCGGCACATCCGACATCAGGCGGCGCTCCACCGCCCCGCGCAGCAGGCCGTCCAGCTCGTCCAGAAGCTCCGGCTCGCTGCGTCGCTTTTTGTCGGCGTAGGAAAGGTTCCAGTAACGGTGCACCTGGGGCGGATGCTCTTCGCGGCAGTGCGCCCAGTGCGCCGGGGGAAGCATGTTTACTCCCGAGTAGATGGTTCTGGGCGCGGGAAACGCCTGATACACCAGATACTCATCGAGGGCCACCGGGTCGATGTCGGGTTTGTTCGGCAGGAGTTCCAGAAGCGTGTTCAGGGTAGAAGCGAAGGCGATACTGCCGTCGGGTGTCTGCGTGTAGTAGAGCGGCTTTTTGCCGACACGGTCCCGCGCCAGGAAAAGCTCGCGGCGGCGTGCGTCCCAGATCGCGAAGGCGAACATGCCGTCGATGCGGCGCAGCAGCCCTTCAATGCCCCACTCCTCGTAGCCGTGCAGCAGAACCTCGGTGTCGGTGTGGGAGCGGAAGTCGTGCCTGTCCCGAAGCTGCGCCCGAAGCTCTTTGAAGTTATAAATCTCGCCGTTGAAGACGACCCAGGTGTCTTCCCGTTCGTTGGTCATCGGCTGGTTGCCGTCCGGAGAAAGGTCGATGATCGCCAGACGCCGGAACGCCAGCGCGGCAGGTTCGGCGCAGTGGATGCCAAACGCATCCGGGCCGCGATGCCGCATCCGGTCCGCGCCGCGCCGAAGCGCCTCTTCCGGCAATGGATGGCCGGAGACAATGCCTGCGATGCCGCACATTTAGCGGCTCGCTTCCCGGACAGAAGCCATGCGCCAATCCTGGAGGAACGCCGGGAATAAAAACCTGATTGTCATAATAGGAATACGTTCAGTAGGCAGGGGATGCCGGACAAGCCTTTCCCGTTTGTGTTCTGAAGGACGGCGGCGCATCAATCGACGAACTTGTATTTGGTGATGACCCAGACGGCGGCAAAGGCGTCTTTGAGTCCGATCTTCTTGCCCTCGGTGTAGTCACGGCCACTGTAGGAGATCGGAACCTCGTAGATGCGGCAGCGGCGCTTGGCTACCTTGGCGGTCACTTCCGGCTCAAAGTCGAAGCGGTTGCAGCGCAGCGTAATGCCCTGGATAATCTCGCGCTTGAAGACCTTGTAGCATACTTCCATATCGGTCAGGTTCAGGTTGGTCATCATGTTCGAGTAGGTCGTCAAAAGCGTGTTGGCGACCCGGTGCCAGAAGAAGTGGACACGGTGCGGCCCGCCGCCCAGAAAGCGTGACCCGAACACCACATCGGCGCGACCGTCCAGCAAAGGCTCCAGAAGTGCGAAGTACTCGTCGGGATCGTACTCCAGGTCTGCGTCCTGCACGACAACGTAGTCACCGGTGGCTTTGCCGATAGCGGTGCGGATAGCGGCTCCCTTGCCCTGGTTACGCTCGTGGTAGAACACCTTGACATCGGGGAACTTGCCTTCCACGTCGCGCGCCAGGATGTTGCGCGTGTCGTCTTTGGAGCCATCGTCAACGATGATGATCTCTTTGGGAATCTCGACCCGGCGCACCCGTTCGATGATGTCCAAAATCGTGTGCTGCTCGTTGTAAACCGGCATCACCACCGAAAGACAGTACTCCTGCGCAGGAGCATGCAGATGATTGAGCATCGGCGATAGGGAAGCGCTTGTCTCATCCGTTTCTGGCATTATTCACTCCTTCTTCAACCGCGCTGAATAATGGCTTTGCCAAGCACTCCTTATAATATAGCGCACTTGTACGTCTGCGGGAAGGTTTTGCCGTTCCTTTTCCGGCAAAGGCTGCGCCGCGAAGCGATCCGCGATGCTTTTTACCGTTTTGCTCTCAAGCTGATCGCCTTCTCGACCGGGGCGCACCCAGGAAGCCAGAAAGACGCGTGTGCCCGGGCGGGACATAGCCGACGAGAAGCGTCGCTCGACGGCGGCCAAAGCCTCTGGAGTTCCTTGTTCTCCGGGAACCCACCAGTTCCGCGCGCCCCATCCGGGGTGAAACAGCTTGGCAATCGGTGTGTTGCAAACCAGAAGGTCGTCCGGGGCGACGATTTGAACCAGCGTGTTTCGCACCTGGGCTAAATCGGCGAGGTACCGCCCGTGCCGGAAGTGGATAGCGACCGTCATCAGAAACAGCAGAACGACGCTGCCCAAACTGAGTGCAATCTGCGCGCGGCGCGACCAGGACCTCATATATTTCCATAATACAACACTGTAAGCTGCAATAAAAAGGGGCAGAACCGCCAGGAAGTAACGCTGTCCCACGATCAGCGTTTCCGCCGCCGAGCTTCCCTGATCCCGGTAGTACCAGAAGCTGTACAAAAGCACGAAGCCGTAAGCAAGACAGGCAAGAACCCCGCGCCCCGGCCCGCGATACAACGCCGGAGCCAGCAGCATCCCCGGATAGACGACCATCAGGCTGGCGACATAAGCCGGAAACATCTGCGGAAAATACGATGGGGAAAATGTCCCCGTATGCCCGGCCATCTTACCTTCCGCGATCACAAGCATATAGTAACCCGCGACCAGCAGGAACGGAAGCGCCCCCAGCAGCAGCCGAACGCTCCGCGTCCCCGCCGAGCGCAGGTTGTCCGCACGAGCTTCCGGTTTGAGAAAAAGAAAGGCAGCCAAAAACACCGGCAGCACGAGGATATTGGCTGTGCGTACCAGCACGGACAGTCCGATAACAACGCCGCAAAGGGTGTCCCGGCGAGAAAGATAGGCGGAGAAGGCCAGAAGGATGAGCAGCCCGGATAAAGTGTCGGCCATGACCGTGCGGCTGTAGATGACCGCCGTCGGATGGAAAAGGTATAGCAGCGCGAAGCCGGAAGGCACCTGAAGAACGCGCAGCAGGCGCGCCAGAACAAAGAAGCTTGCCAGATGAACCGCCAGATTGGTGACAAGAACCGCCTGCCAGCCCAGCAGGCTGGCGGCGGCCAGCAGCAAGGGCATTCCCAGCGGATACTTGGATACCATGTGCCCCTGCACCGGGAAGGAGCTTACCGCCTGTATACCGGCAGCATCGGGATAAACGGTACCCTGACGCAGGGTGTACGCCATGCTCATATAGGCGGACTCATCCATCGTCGTGTATATCTGCGGCAGGAAAACCAGATACACAGCCGCATACATCAGGGCGGCGGCAGCGAGAACTCCGTTTGCGTCCCGTTGCGCCCAGCGCACAGCGGCGGCCATAGCGCAGGCCTCGTTTCCGTTTCTTATCGGGGCAGCAGAAGCCACGTTTTGCGCCTTCACTGTCGGTTCACTCCGGCACGGAACCGGTTACTGCTTTTTATCAGATTCGTGCATAACAACTCTTCCTACTATTTCCTGCCCAGCGCGGTTCGGTAAACCTCCAGGGTCTCGGCGCTGACCCGACGGACATGAAAGCGATCCAGGTTTTCGGATGCTGCCCGCTGCAAATTTTCCCTCAGGCCCGGTTCCCGAAAAACGCGCGCGAGCGCCTCTGCCAGAGCCGAAGGATCTTTTGCCGGTACCAGAAGTCCTGCCGCGCCCCCGTCCAGCGCCTCCGGTATGCCCCCGACTTCCGTGGCGACAACGGGAACCCCGGCGCTGCGAGCCTCGCAGATCACCAGGCCGAACGGTTCCGCATGAGACGCCAGCACAAAGACATCCGCCTGCGGCATCAACTGTTCGACATCGGCGATGAATCCAAGAAACGTTACCGTGTCCGTCAACTGCAGATCGGCTGCCAACTGCTCGAGGCGTAACCGATCCGGCCCATCTCCCGCCAGATACACGCGCACGCCCGGCACCTGCTCACGCAGCCGTGCTGCTGCCCGGATAAGGTCTTCGATGCCTTTACGCACGTACATTCCCGCCACCGTAAGCACGGCAGGATGTTCCAGCGCTACCCGCGTCGTTTCCTTTTTAACTTCAAGCCGCTCAGAGCCGACTGTGCCGTTGAGAACCGTTTGAATCTTAGAAAGCGGGATTCCTCGCGCGATCATCTCGCGTCGTGTTGCATCGCTATTTGCGATTACCCGATGCCCTGCACGCATTAGTATGGCATGCCGCTGCCACGAATTATGCACGGTGGTAACCACCTTCGTCCGTGTGCCGAGGGCGGCAACACGACCAAGGACCGCTCCCGTCATCATGTGGGCATGGATTATGTCCGTCCTGTTACGCCGTATCCATCCGCCTATTCCCCATAACGCGGACGCCGTGTGGCGGGCTTGACGCTGGGGCAGATAGATATGCCCTACGTTATGCCCGGTCAGCAGGTCTACATATGCTCCGCCTGCGGAGGCAAGGGCGACGGCGTGCCCATTCCGGGCCTGCTCGATAGCCAGGTCTACCGCCGCATTCACAATGCCGTTGCCGAACTGCTGAACATCGTTGACCAGGTGCAGGATGCGCAGCGGCTGATTATCCGTTTTTGGTTGCAATGCGCGAGGGCGCCTCCCATTTCAGCGCCGTCAGGACAGGCTGGTGCCGCTTTGTACCATTCCCGGTTGCGGATTCACGGAACGTGGCGCGACACGCACTCGGGCGGGCATGGTGGCGACGGCGCTGCCAACGAAAAACCACACCATGACGCCGCTGACGCCCAGAAAAAAGTGTGCGCTCGCGAGGCTCAGTACCGATGCCACCATCGCCGCCCGCGCCACGCGCCCATGTTCGCTCAGCTTCGGCAGCGCTCGTGACGATTCGCGAATCGCCGCCATCATCAGCCAGATGCCATAGAAGAAAGCCAGGGTGCCTGGCAGACCAAAATCCAGGTAGATCAGGTAAAAGCCATTGTCTATGTTCAACGCAGCCTTATTTTTATCGCTGAACCGCGTAACCGTCAATCCGGAGCCGCCGATTCCATTTCCTACGGGATTACGGACTATTTCACGAGTCAACTCCGCCGCTATTGCGAGTCGGCCTGTGTACGATTTATCCTCACGCAGGTTCGTCAAGCTTTGTAATCGCGTAGTGACTGCCTGGTTGCCGGGCAAGAAAGGCATGACGGCGAAAACCAATATTCCCGCGCATGCGACAGCGCCCACCACGCGCCAGCTTTGGCGCAAAGGCACCGCGAGCAGATAAGCGGTTAAGAATACCGTCAACGTTAACCACGACGTGCGCACCAGCGTAATGCCCAGTACGGACGCCACCAGCACAACGCCTACCCAGCCGAACCTGCCACGCCAGCGCCGATTGAGCAGCATCGGCCCGAGCGCCGCCGCCAGGAATACGCCTGCCTGTACCGGCGCATTCAGGGTGGAAAATACACGAAACCGCATCGGGTAAGGCCACCCGATGGAAGTCAGGCCCGAATGGCGCATCCAGAAGGCGTCCCAGGCCGGCATCGTCAGGTATTGGAACCATCCATAGATAGAGACAATAACGGCGATTGTCGACAAAGAGGCGATCCAGCGATCCCGTTCCGCCGTATCAGGATAGCGTTTGGCCCCGTATAACGCAAGCAGAAACGGCAGAACATAGTTGCCGAAATCGAACACGAAAGACAATCCATTGCGGGCAGCGCCGATTATCGTACCATAACCAATAGCGAGGCCGAAAAACAGCAACGCCTTTCTCAAAGGAGGCGCAAGGGGGGCCGGATGAAGGGCAATGGGTATCAGAAGGACAGTGGTAGCAAGAAACGGCGCGAGGCTCAACAGCGCCATGGGCTGATATTCCCCCTGCGCCCAGTCTACGATACGCCGCACTTCCGGTCCAAAGGCCCAGACGCAAAGGATGTAAACCAGCAGATGCCGGGAATTGGCGAAGGCAAGTATGATCGCGGGCAGGAAAAACAGCAGAAGCAAAAAGATTTGCAGGTGCAGCCCGGGCTGGGTCGTAGTAATAGCTATGGCACCCATGCTGACAATTAACAGCAGCCCCACAATCAGAACCGCCGCCACGGAATTTCCGCCTGCTGCATTAGCTCTCATTACCAATACCTCTTTCCCTTACCGACGCCCGTTCATTTCCAAGGAAGGTCTGCCAGCCCGCAACACGCCCCCTTATGGCAGCGCGCCAGCGCCGAAAAGCGTTCGGCTGACGCTGGGCGAGCAGGCGCGGCACCTGTAACACTCCGGGTGCCTCACCGGTTCCCAGAAGCGCCGTCCAGACAAGATAGATGGGACGCCGGATCGGGGGAAGGTAGTTCAGCACGCAAAGAGTTTCATTGTGAACCATGTTACTCACCGCCTCGGCGTTGAATTTATTTCGCTGATCTATGTCGAAGCGTGGCGCAGGATAGTGATCCACCGCCACAGCAGGATCATAAAGCAGCCGCCATCCTGCCCGTTTCAAGGTCAGTCCCAGGCTTATTTCCCAGTGAACCGCAGCCCCATCGCCGCGCAGGCGCGTATCAAAACCGCCTATCCGCCGGAGCGGCTCTGTCCGATAGGAGGAATTGACCCCTTTGACAAAATCGACCTCGCGCGGCCCGCCTGCGCCCAGATGATGGTTGCCGACTAACCGCCCCCACCATTGTAATTTCCCAACGTCAGCGCGCGCGCCATCCACCAACTGATTATTTATATACATCCAATCGCGCCCGCCCACCACTGCCAGCTTATCATCCGCCGCGAAATGCGCTTCTATGCGCTGCAGCCAGTCCCGATGTGGCGCGGCGTCGTCATCCGTGAGCGCAATAATTTCACCCTGAGCCGCCGCCAGCCCGGCATTCATCGCCGTTATCACTCCGGGCACGTCCACAGTCACGGGCCGCAGGGGCAGTGAACCGGTGCTATATTCTTTAAGAAGCTCCCACGTTTGCGAATCCGTGTCCCGCGCAACAACGATGACTTCATCGGCGGGCCGTATCTGTTTCTTTAATGCCTCTAAACAACGGCGCAGATCGTCCGTGCGGCGGTAGGTAGGAACAAGTACCGTAATTATCATCGGCTTCCGAAACTCGGTAAACGGGCCAGGGCGCGCAAGGAGCAGAGCCGCGGCATCAAGATTATCCTCGGTTATGCTTTTGCCGCAAAAGAAGGAGACCGGAGCGTGACACCTGACGGAGTTTTCGCAGCATGCCTGTTATCTTCGCGCCGGCAGTTCCGCTGCATGCGAGTGCATAGGCAACAAAGGCTCTATAACTTTTGTGCCATCGAAAAGATTCCCGCAGAGAGCGGCGTGCTTCCTTATTCCTGCCTGCTGCCAGAAGGCCCACTCCATAATTGACTGCCGATTCCGCCAGCAGTCGCCGGATTACTGCATGTAATGATGCCCGTTCCGGGTCTGCAAGGATACTGCGGTATCGAAACAGGTGTCCTTCCTCCATATAAAGTGGCATCGCCTGACTCATGCCCCCGCCATGTACGCGGTAGTTCATCAGGCGTCGGGCAACATAATAACCATCGAAGCCGGTTTTCACGCATTGATAAAAGAGCCAGGCATCGATAGAGCCTTTCGCCCGCTCATCAATAAAATCGGGGGAAACCATGCTTTTGCGAAATAAGGTGGCGCCTATAGCCGTGCTTCCATCCACGATGGCGGAGCGACCGAAGTCAGCCAGTTTACCTTCGGGAAGAGCATGGCGCTTGAAACGCTTGCTCATTTCGTCCGATTCCTGCTGCAGCCGCTGCCCGTCCGGGTTCATGGCCCAATGATCGCAGCACGCCAATATCAGGTTTTTGTGTTCCTCTAACGGCTGGAGCAGGCAGGCAACAAACTCCGGCTCGAACGTGTCGTCGTCATGCAGCAAACAGAAGTAGTCGCCCGAGGCAGCCTCGATCCCCCTCCTCCAATTCTGAGCTATTCCTACATTCTGCGGATGACGTATGCAGCGGAATCGTGGATCGGGCGAGAATTCGCGGACAACGGCAGGTGTCTCGTCCGGACTGGCATCATCTAAAACAATCACCTCTATATCGGAGTGCGTCTGCGCCAACGCACTGCGGATCGCCGCGCGCAGATAGCCCGCGCGGTTATATGTAGGAACAAGAATGGATACCTTAACGGACATAGGCTTGCCTAACCATGCTCTTTACCGATTCCCGGGAAAGCACTGGTTCTACTGTGTTGATGATACCATGACCACAGTGACTCAGCATCTCTTTCGTCATCAGCAGCATGGCCGGTCGCGCCTCCTGCTAATGACAGTCCCGGCTACGCGTTGCCAGCATCCTGCCTTTCTGAGAGCAGGTTCGTGACCGTTTTCCCCCAGGCATCCCAATTGAGCGTGCTGTTGAAATGTTCACGACTGCTTCTTGCAAGGTTTTTATACCTATCGGCATCCTCGTAAATACCGGCTATGCAGGCCGCATAATCGGTGCCGCTTGCTTCCACAGGCAGCGCAAAACCATTTACCCCTTCGTTGATAACACCGCGTACTCCGCCGGTATCAGTGGTAATGCTTGGAACGCCGAAGGCGCTCGCCTCGGCGAAGACGATGCCGAAGCAGTCCGCGCGGGTCGGAAGCAAAAAGAAGTCCGCCTCAAGGAACAACTGTGAGAAACGTGCCGCTTCTTCCGGAATATTCTTATTGAGGCCGGGATTAACCGTCACCTGCGTGTCTGCAATCGTGTCGGGCGGTTCGCACCCCAGGATCGTTATCTCTGCCGGGATATTCATCTTCTTTAATGCCCGCACGGTTTCGAGGGCAATATCGCCACCTTTACGCTCCCAATCCTTACCGACGAAAAGCAAACGACAGACGTTCTTTTGACGGCGTTGGCGGATCGCCTGCTGCACCGTATCTTCGTCCGGCGCGGCGTCTATATTCGCGCCAAAAGGTACGACATGCAGCTTATTCGGTGGGCATCCGTAATCATTCACGGCGGAATCCGCCGCCCATTTCGAAGAATAGATCAAGGTAGAAGCGTTACTTATCGCCCGGCGCTCTAAAAGCTCGCTTTCCTGCTTGACCTGGGGAGGCAGCTTCGCATAGCCGGGGTAATAGCAGCTTAAAAGAGATGCGGTTGAATCGGTTGCATAGACGATAGGGCACGGCAGATCGAGATAGGCAGCGATCATGTGACCATAACCGACAAAGGCGAAGTCATACTTTTTGCCGCTTGTGGCCCTCTTAATATTACGCGCGATCATCTTGGATACAATCGGATTGGCAACCGGGTCGCGTCTTCGACCCAGCAGGCGAGCCGAATACCGCAATATTGTCCCCACCCGGGTAACACCCGCAGTCATCGAATCCACCGCTTCGACATTACCGTAATGCTGTTGCAAAGCCTGGCGCATATAAAAGGGCACACCGGACATTGCCATTCGGTCATTGCTATCGGCGAGCGAAAGAAAAAGAAGATTTGGTCGTGTCATTCTGGCTTCCATGGAAATCAGACGCTTCTGTTCCCGGTTATTAAAACAACACAGTCTTTCACCAGGGATCGTGCTCCGAAGCCGCCACGCTGGCGATTCCGATAAGCCCCTTGCTTTATTAACCGGGTTAATTTCGCCGCCTTCTGAAGACGGCTTCCCGCCCGGTAAAAAGCAATCCGCTGAGCCAGGTGATCGGCCATTGCCCGATAGAATCTCGCGCCGCGTTCGATACGTGGCTTCACGACTCCATCGAGCCGGGGCAGGGCCTGCTCCAGCAGATGCGAAAACTGGTTAGCGATCTGATAAAACAGTTCCAATTTTGCTTCCGAATACGAAACCGCGCCTGCCAGTTTTGCCAGTCCTTGCCTGGGCATGAGCGTGGCATTGGACTCGTGCCGCCTATAAATCGCCAGAGTCTCCGGCAGAAGAACGATCTTGCCGGATACCCCGGCGAGAAGGTAGACCCAGCGGTCATGAGGCATAAACCCCGGCTCTCCGGGAATGACGGGCTGTGGCCGGAGTTTATAATCGGCTAATGCCATTAGGTGGGAGCGAAAGACCATCGCGAAACCGGGATAAACATGCCAGGGATCAAAGCGCAGCGGGTCAATACTCCGATATTCTGAAATCTGGGGATAAAATTTGCCGGTCGCTTCCAGATTCTCCTGTACCACCTGAGCGGCATGAACCACCATCTGAACATCCGGGTCATCGAAAGAAGCGCAGCATCGCTCCAGCTTCGATTCCTGCCAGACATCGTCTTGATCGCAGAAGGCAATCAACTCGCCCTTGCACAAACTGGCGGTCTGGAGGAAGTTGTCGGCATGCCCCAGGTTACGTTCATTACGATGGATATTTACCGGAAAGGGAGAGTCCTTCGCAAATTCCGCCACGATTTCCAGCGTGTGGTCTTTGGAGCCGTCATCGCATACCACCAGTTCATCGGGCAGTTTCGTTTGACGCGCCAGGCTTTCCAACTGCTCGCGAAGAAATCGCTCACCGTTGTAGGTCGCCAGGGCTACAGAAACGGTCATATTTCTCCTTCCCCTACGCTATGCCGGCTGTCCTGGTTGCTTCATTGCTCATTTTTATTTTGTCTGGACAAGGCCCCGGATTAGCTGACGAATCTTAGGAACTTGAGCCGTGCTGCTGAAGTGCTGTATTACTCTTTCCCGCGCAGCCATCCCCATCCGCCCCCGCCGCTCCGGGGCTTTTGCCAACTCGGCAACCGCTTCTGCCATCCGGCGCGGAGAGAATTCGGGGATGGAGATACCCGTCTCATCCACGGCTTCGGAGGCACCGCCACTGCCCGCGAAGTAGATAACCGGCTTTTGCAGCAGCATGTTCTCCAGCATAACCAGCGGGCAGGGGTCTTCCCAGGAGGTCAGGGCGAAAACATCGAACTTTTTGAAGTGCGGGTATGGCTCCGACGTGACGGGCACAAACTCCACATTTGCTTCAATACCCAGTTTGCGCGCCATCTCACGAAACGCGCAGCCTTCGTAGTTATCGTACACACCCACCCACATAAAACGAACGTTTTCCGCTCCCATCAGGTGAACCAGTTCGCGGGCCATTAGGAGCCAGAGCTCCGTGCCTTTGCGCCAGGCCGGTAAACCCGCCCCGCCAACAACCAGCGGCCTCTTTGCAGGCTCGGAAGGGGCACTACCGCTAACGCTGCCGCCGCTGGGCGTCAGGCCGGTGGCGCTGCTCGCCGCCTCGTCAGGCGCATCCTTCATGGGGGTGAACGCGTGAATCAAGGCGATCTTCCGCTCGTCTATTCCATGAGTTCGTATCAGGTCCTGGCGAACCGCATCGGATACAGCAATGTACTGGTGCGGCCACTCGCGCAGCAGTTCCGGGTAGTCTCGCGTCCGTACGCTCAGTTCCACCCCCATCTCGTGAACATGCAGCACCACGGGAACATCCGGGAGATTCAGCCGTTTAACCATGGGTAACGCTGCAACGCTATTGGCATAAATCACCTGTGGCTGCCAGAAGCGCAATGATACGCTCAGCCGCCGGGTTGCCTGCTGACGCAGATGCCATAAAGCGCGTTTCGGCAGTGAATCGCGCTGAGGCAGATGATTAATAATCGAGAGCGCCCCCAGTTTTCGGCAGCGGTCCGCCATCGGTCCCCCCTCCAGCGAAACCGTCCGAACCGATAGCTCATCCGTCATCTCCTGAAAGGCATCGAGCGCCACTTTCGGCGCGCCGGTCAGCGAAAGGGTATGCAGAAGCAACAATACACGGGTTCTTGACATTGTATTTTTAACTGCGAACTGATTATGTATGGCCCTTGCCGCCTGGCTAAAGAATAGGCTGTAAAGACCGCAAAAACCGCTCCGCGAACTGTTCCCGACTGAAAAAGCGGGCGCGGGCGCGGGCCGCCTCAGATAACTGTCGGCACAATGCCTCGTCACGCGCTACCAAAGCCGTATACTCCTGCAACTCTTCCAGAGTGTTCCAGAGAAAACCGTTTACCCCATGCTGTACGATTTCCGGCTGCGCTCCTTTATTAATTACAATCGGCACACATCCTGCGGCCATAGCTTCGACGGTTACTATGCCGAAGTGTTCGGTAAGTTCCGGATACGCGGCCTCATCCTCCCCATAGCCGGTTGCGTGCCAGAAGATTTTTGCCTGCTCATAAAGCTCCCGGAGCTTGTTCCGTTCCACATTCACCAGCACGGCGGCAGCGCTGCGGTCACCGGCGGCCAGCACTTTCCGTACGCTTTCCACATACGCTTGATCACCGGCAAAATCGCCCAGCCCTCCCGCACAAATGTATTGCCAATCCGGCAGGCACTCCTCCTGCACCTGCTGAAAAGCGGTCGCCATCTCCAGTTGTCTTTTAAGAACACCCCTGCTGGTGAACCGGCCTACGCTCAAAATGCGGTTTGTCTTTGCGCGTTGCTGGAAATTCGTCGCGACCGGGGGATAGATTACCTCGCAGTCGATACCCCACCACCGCTTCGTCCATCCCCGCGTGAACTCGGAATTGACCATTTTAAGCTGATAACTGTCCATCTCCTTTTGCCACTCCCAATGTCCCCGGGAACGTCGCCAGAGCGTCCAATGCCCCCAGGCACGTTTCAGGAGCCTCCAGGGAAGTTTGATTCCCAGCTGCAATTCGGGCAGAAGGTACACCGGGTTAGAAAAAGGAAAATGTATAAACAGACCACCGCGCGGCGCATGGCAGAAGACGGGTACATGATGGATGGAATTGATGAACAGATCGTAAGGCTTGCTTAAATCAACATCCAATAGCCGCGCTTTCCGGCGCAGCAGCGGGTTCCGGGAAGAGCGCATCACATCATGGGTGGGAAGGCTGCGCAGGTGGACACGACGCAAGTCCGCGCCTGACAATTCGGTTAGTTGTTCTTTGGTCAGGGAAGGATTATGGTGGATGATGTCAACTTGATGAGACTGTGCGAGAATTTCGGCCAGTACAGCCACAACCGATTCCGAGCCGCCCAGACTATGGCCCGCGCCTGTCGATGGGTTATAAATGCCGACTTTCACGACGTTCCTTCTTGTGCGTACCAGGCAATTCAGGCGGCTAAGGCGGTTCTATAGGCGGCTATAGTTTCCCGAACACATCTGTCCCAACTGAATTGTTTAGCCCGTTCTAAGGAGCGTGCGGATAAAAGCTCACGCAAGGACGGCTTATTATAAATTTCCAGCATGCTCTGGCAAAGGCCCGCCTCATCCGTCGGGTCGAGCATGATTCCGGCATCGCCGACGACTTCGGGCAATGATGTGGTGTTCGAGGTAATCACCGGAACGCCACACTGCATCGCCTCCAAGGGGGGGAGGCCGAAGCCTTCCGCCAAAGAAAGATAAACAAATGCCAGAGCGCCACTATACAGGGCAGCGAGGTCTTCGTCAGCAACGTAGCCGGTTACAATGACGCGATCCGAAATTGCTTCATGGCCAGAGATGGAGGATAGAATCTCCTCCGCTTTCATACCCTTTCCGCCAACTAATACCAAGCTCAAGCAGTTTACTTTTTCCTGCTGAACGACATTGGCAAAAGATTGGATAATGTGTCCAATGTTCTTTCGCGGCTCTAATGTACATAAACTCAGAAGATACGGTCCTTCTGGTATATTATAGGCGCGGCGAATGGAAGCAATCTTGGCGGCGTCACGGCACGGATAAAAATCCTCCGGTGCGGCAGCCAGGGGCGTCACAAAAACTCGAGACGGATCCAGGTTTCGATAATTACACAAATCATCTTTAGCGGCTTGTGAAATCGTAACGACCCAATCGTCCGATGATAGAGAATCAAGAACGAGTTCAAGATAAGAAGCCTGGGTAGGCGGACAGAATTGTGGGTGCAGGATCGGGATCAGGTCGTACACCGTCATGAACTTCTTCGCCTTGTGCGCCTGTCTGGCTTGATCAGGTATGCGATCAATAGAGGGCATGTGGTAGATATCTGCCTGATTTATTGTTTTCGCATCTATGGGAGGAAAGCTCTCGCTTAGACGAAAGGCTATTTTCCGCGCGATTCTTTTTCGCATTTGAAGCTCGCGCATTGACTGAAACAGTTTACCTTGCCGATACAAAAGCTTCAGGTCTGCAGGCGAAATGATAGGCGCAACCTGCTTATCAGCGGATTCGCTATATATTCGTGATTGTAATCGTGCCCGCCCCGATTGCCCGTTAATCAGGGGAACATCCTTCAAGCGGGGTTGATTTTCCAGGTAGTCCCGGCAGGCCCTCAACGATTCAAAGGACTGACTCGCACAGAAGGAGAGTTCACATTCCGGGGAAGTGGCCAGACCAAGAGCTACGTTTTCTACAACCCGATGAACTCCGGTTCGCTTGCCGATGTTGTACCGACCTGCACCCAGTTCCGCTATGTCATAAATGACTTTCATTAAAGTGACACCACCCGAGGTTTAAGGTCACGACATCCTGGCAGGCCGTCATATTCCGTTATATGGGGCGTAAGGGCAGTTGAGTGACACACTTATCGCTACACATCCAAGCTGGCTATAATATCTTGATGGCGTAACAGGACGTAGAGACTTTTAAACGAAGCAGGGTTATATAGAAACGAGCTTTTGCCACCTGTGTCAAACAATATCTGGTCACGCCTCAAGCTAAATCCACGACGGCTACCAGGCCAGTATGTATCTTCTTGTATGACACCTGTTCTAACGCTGTTATAAAAAAGTTGTGCGCGGCTTGCTTGCGGAGAGAAGCCAAATCCGGTTTCTGAAGCTTCATTAAGGCTTTAATAGCGTTCTTCATCACGCGAAGGAATACAGAAAGCTTTAATTCGAGGAACTTGGAATTTCCAGCCACATCGGACTCTATCATCTCCTGAAACATGTACTGTAGCGGTACAGGCAGTTCAGGAAATATAGCTACTTTAGAAGGATTGATGGTCGACAAGAGTTGCTTTAATGACTCTTCTGTATAATATCTTTGATGTGTCTTGTCTATGTAATGTATCAGCGTCAAGCTATATCTATTAAATGTAATATCTTCTTTAGGCACTACCAGAATAAGACGTTTTGAAGTAACGCGAGCAAGCTCCTGAATGACAAGTTTATCGTCTACGTGTTCCAGAACATCAAAGCAGTAAGTACAATCAAACTTCTTATCAGTAAAAGGTAAGCAACTCAGATCACCTTGTACAAAATTGCCTTGGAATCCTTTCGCTTTTGCTACCTGAAGAAAATCCTCGTAGAGATCAACACCAGTTACATCATAACCTTTGCGGGACAAAAGATCGACGAAGGCACCACCACCACACCCAGCATCAAGAATCTTCTGCCCTACCAGATAGTTTTCAAGATGGGACACACGTTCTGAACTCAATTGTCCAGTAATCGATCCCCATTGAAATTTTCCGCGTCTTTAAGAGAGTAATCCATATGGCTAAATATTCTATAAACTAAGTAGGCTCCTTGAGGCGTTGGAGGAAACTATGGGTGCTTGACTATGTTTAATAACCTTGCAGGAATACCAACCACCACAGAGCCAGGAGGAACATCTTCCTTAACAAGAGCACAAGCCGCAACAACAGCATGTTCCCCAATAATGCAAGGTCCTATGATGGTTGCGCTACTTGCTATCCATGCATGCCACGTTTTATAATAATATCACGGCCTGCAACAGGATATGACTCCTGGCGTGTTTTTCCAAATTCCTGATAGTCATGCGTTCCAGTTAAAACTGTTACGTTATGGCCGAAAAACGTCTTCTTCAATAACAACAGCGCCGGAACTTAGATTGAACAACGCATTATTAACCACTGGTGCTACTTTGTCATGGTGATTTGACGAGAACCCATGCGGCTGCTTTACACTTGTGGTGACCAAACCCAAGCCTGGAGACAGCCGCATGACCACCTGCGATTTTATCTGAACTGTTCTGGCAAGATAGATGACGCGATGCAAAGCGTGCCTAAACACCGCCAAGCCCCTCTACCCCAGCGAACTGGTCACTATTGGCGTGCTCTTCGCCCTTAAAGGCGTCGGCACCGCGCCTTTACCGCTGGCTCACGCGTGACTTTGTGCCTCTGTTCCCGTCTGTGCCGGAGCGCACGCGCTGTTCATCTGGTCGCCAAGCATCACGCGTGGACAAGGCGCGCAGAACCAGGTCTGCTGTGCGTTGCCGACAGCTACGGCATCGAACTCTTACATCCCCAGTGAGAAGGACGCAGCAACAACCAGATCGGCAAGAAGGCAGAGCAACCTGCGCTGGATTGTGGGTGCCAAGCTCTGCGTGGTGCTCAACCACCCTGGGTCTCGTCGTGGGATGGGACACTGACAGTGCCAACGTCACCGATGGCCATCGCTTTCATGGCGTCATTGAAGCCACGCCTTCCGTTGTTCTTGCCGATACGGGCTTCCACAGCAAAGAAGGTGATCCCAGCAACCTCAAAATCTGCAAGAAAGGCACCTGGAACGAGCGCATGGTGGTTGAAACCCCCTGCACTCCATGCTCACCACGGTCTGTCATTTCAAGCATGTAGCGCACCAGGACTGGGTCTGCTTGGGCGCACGTTTGCTTTCACGGTGGCGGCTTTCAACCTGCTGGCGGCATGGCACGGACTGGTACCGGATAAAGAAACCGGCTTTGTCACCCTGTCCATTGCTGAGTTCAGCCTCTGAAGTAGCACCAATGGTTATTAACTTGGGCACTCGAGGCAATTCTCAACCGCGATTCTTCACCAAACACCAGACACTGCGAGAGGTAGATTTCTTCTCAAGTATTTGGGCAGAAAATCTTTGAGGTATCTGCTAGTCGGTCCATAAGGCGGTTCATGATTCTCATGTACATGACTAAACCTTTATATGGAGACCGTTTTTTCTGCGGCGGTTATAATTTAGCAACTGAAAAATGCGTTTCCCACTCAACATTAGGCCGCATGACCCCGGGAAGCTTCTCATTCAGAACCCCATGCCCTACCACATCTTCCACCATAAAGCTTAAACAGTAAGGAGTAGTAACGAGAGGAACAGGATTTGGAGGCAAGTCGGCTCCGAAGTAAACAGAATAGCGATCCGTATTTAAGCAGTGACTCATAAATGTGCACTGAGTCTTATAATAACCTGGCTCAGTGACTACATTCGGTTCAGCAACAAAAGTATTGGAACCGCAAATGGGCACACCGCTTGCGTTCTGCATAAAGAATCCCAGTCTCAGGCCTTTGACCGGCTTAAGCAATTCGTACTCGAGAGAAATTGAAAATCCATTTCGGATATCTAATAAGGAAGCGTACTGACCTATATCATTCAATAGATAGGCCTTTTTGAATCGAACTTCCGGTGACTGAGGTGCGTCTTCTTCTGGCCATACGACCATAGCATCAGAAGCATGGTCATCAGATAGGTAATGACTGATCCCGGTTTCCACATCGGAGTCCAGTATTAATTTACCGTTAGCCATAGATAAAGCGCGGTTACACAGGCTTCTGATCGCAGCCACGTTATGGCTGACAAATAAAATCGTACGCCCCTGCTGGGCGACATCTCCCATTTTGCCCAGGCATTTCTGCTGGAAGGTTGCGTCTCCAACGGCGAGCACCTCGTCCACAATAAGGATTTCGGGGTTCAGATGGGCCGCCACTGCGAAAGCAAGACGCACGTACATGCCGCTCGAATAACGCTTCACCGGCGTGTCGAGAAACTGCTCCACCTCCGCGAAGTCCACTATAGCGTCGAATTGTCGGGAAATTTCCTGGCGGTTCATACCCAGAAGTGAGCCGTTCAGGTAGATGTTTTCTCGCCCCGTCAGTTCCGGATGGAAGCCAGTTCCTACCTCCAGCAGACTTCCAACACGCCCGCGCAGGTGCACATAGCCACTCGTCGGCTCGGTGATACGGCTCAGGATTTTGAGCAGCGTGCTCTTGCCCGCGCCGTTCCTGCCGATGATGCCGACGATCTGACCGCACGGGATGTCAAAGGACACATCCTTGAGTGCCCAGAATGTCTCTGTCTCCGGACGAAGGAAAGGGTTACGCAGGCGATGCATCAGGGCTTCGGCAGCAGTGGTGTGCTTTGAAGAGGCATGCGCTATTGTGTACGCCTTGGAAAGGCCACGTACAGAGATGGCGATATCTTCAGATGACATCTGAAAAACTACGCTCCATCTTCTTAAAGCTGAAGGCCCCCACAACGAAGGCTGCGCAGGCAATGGCGGCAGAGTAGGCAACATATCCCCATTGGAAGGATTGGGTTCCGAGCAGAGACCAGCGGAACGCCTCCAACAGGCCGGCAAGGGGATTCAAAAAGTAAAAGGGACGCAGGTGAACGGGCACAGCTGTGACACCGTAAGCAACCGGACTTGCGTAAAGGGCAAACTGCGTCAGCACGGGAAGTATGTGCTGTATATCGCGGTACGTCACCATCAGGGCGGAAGCCAGTAAACCAAAACCGAGAGCCAGCATCAGGATCAGCAGCAGCCAGAGGGGTAAGAGTAAAAGCCCGATATGCGGCGTCACGCCATAAATGAGCATAAGCGCCGCCATCACCGTCAATGCCACACTAAAATCTATCAGCGTGCTGTAGATAGTTGCGAGCGGCAGGATCAGGCGCGGGAAGTAGATCTTTGTCACCAGATGAGAATTGCCTACGAGGCTGACACTGGACTTGGTCAGAGTATTGTTGAAGGCATTCCAGGCAAGCAGACCCGCATAAGCAAACAGCAGATAAGGCAGACCATTACTGGGCAGCTTGGCTACCTTGCCGAATACAAACGTAAAGATAAAAGCAGCGACCAGCGGCTGCAAGACGACCCATATCGCTCCAAGCGCCGTCTGACGATAGCGTAACTTAACGTCACGAGCCGCCAAGGAGGTGAGCAGGTCCCGGTACTGCCATATTTCCCGCACGTTCAGCGCAGACCAGCCGGA
>JAUJOK010000023.1:14728-75355 GCA_030447685.1 Armatimonadaceae bacterium | reverse complement strand
GACGCGCTCGCGCAGGGTTTGGATGGCGTGCGCCGCCTTATCGCGCACGTCGGCGTTGTCCGTCTCTTCATAGGCGCAGAAGATCGCCCGCCACACCTCTTTGTCGTACACCCGGTTGCGGCAGGGGCACAGCCCGGTCAGAGCGTCGCACTGCGCCATACTGTCCTCCCCTTCGAGAATCTCGATCAGGCGCGGCACGTCGCGCGCGGTTATCCGTCCCGTCACCGACTTTTGAAGCCTTCCGCTGCCATCGTAGGGAGCCAGCCAATGCGCCAATTCCTGCGCTTCGGGGTCGTTGCGGGCGTGTTCCCGCAGGGTGTCGATAGCGTGCTCGGCGCGATGTCGCACTTCCGCATCTACACTGCTATCCCCGGCGTGGAGGATTGCGCGCCAAATTTCCCGGTCATAGCAGCGGCTTCGGCAGGGACATAACCGGCTCAGCGCGTCGCACTGCGCCTCGAAATCATGCCCGTCCAGTATCGCCTGAAGGCGGGCCGCCTCTTCCGCAGAAATCTCTTCGTTATGCTGAGTCATTCTCTTCTTCTTTCCAGGTTTATCTTCAAAGTGTCTTATCCCTTTTTCGCCCCAGCCGTTTAAAAGCTAAAACGAGCCTGGATTCGCACGCTCTAAGGAAACGCCGAAGGAGGCGTCGAAAGGGAAGCGCATGTCTGTCCCCTTCTTTGTCCGGCGGTGTTTTCTGATGGGGCTGTCGCTGCTGTTCGCTGCTGGGATATGCCCGGCTTCCGGCCAAACCAAGAAGGAATGAAACTCGATGAACGTGTCTTTTTCCCGATCCTCCGCTTCCGTGGATGCGTATGGTTTCGCCTGGTGGAAGACCGAGCCGCGCAATGACCTTGTGGCGGCGGGCAAAGCGTTGTGCCTGGCCGAGCCGGGAAAGCAGTACGCTGCCTACCTGCCGAGCGGCGGCGCAGTTACTCTGACGCTGAAGGCGGGAACGTACCGCGCCTTCTGGTTCAACCCGCGCACCGGCAAAACCCGCGCCCTGCCCGACGCCCAGGACCGCGCTGGACATCCCCGCCCGCACCCGACACCGAGGACTGGGCGCTGTTTCTTCAGCGGTAAGGGCGCTGGCTCCGCCTGGAGAAACTAATATCCGTTTTAAGGAGGCGTAGTGGCAACATTTCGTCGGCCCAATGCGATGCTGATTCTTTTTGGCACCATCCTGGGGGTCGGGGTCGTCTTCGTCATCATTGCTTTTGTTCAAGGGTACATTGCCGCGCAAGCAAAAGCATCGTTCATTTCGGGCAGAGCACACTATCAGAGCGGTGAGTATGTGGCGGCTGTACGCCACCTGCGCTTTGTGGTGCGCCACCAGCCGGACTTCGGGGCCGCGCGTTACTACCTGGGCTGCGCTTTGTACGAGCAGGGCAAAGCCGAAGCAAAAATGCAGTGGAAAGCAGCACTCGCTGTTCTGCCGCAAGCCAACCAGTTCCGGCAAAAAGCGAAGCAGAAGCTTGCGGCTTCAGAAAAGTGGCCGTAGGCACGAATGCAGACTGCCGGATCACACTGCCACCATTGCCGCTATTTCAGCCCTGCTGTTGCGTTGGCAGGCAGTTGGTATGGGTAAGTTCTCGGTTGAACAGCACACGCATTCACAGGAGTCAGAACAATGACGGAACAAGACGACGTAAGTAGAAACCCGGTGCCGACGGACGATGAACCCGACCCAATCCTGACATCGGATGGTGCAGTGCGGCAACTGGAAAAAGCGGATATTATCGCCCATCGGGGAGCGGGCGGCGCTTCCTCGAATACCGCCGACGCGCAGGAGGTTATCTCGCTGGGCAAAGACCCTGGCGGCGCTCCTGAAGAGAACGCCGCCGACGCGAGCGACCTGACCAACCAGGACTGACAGGCGGACATTGCCGCAGGAGCGCCCGGAGTGTGGACACTCCGGGCTATGGAGCCTGCGGCTAACCGTCCTGCGGACGGAAGAGAAATGATTCCCCCGTCCGCAGGACGGTTGGCGCGGGCGCGCAGCACCATTGGAAATGCCCCTGTGGGTGAGGGAGAAGCCCCCACAGCCCGACCTGTTCACAGGCCGGGAGCAGGAGTTCGCCCGCTTCAGCGCGAAGTAGCATGCGAATCGCAAAGGGGGATTCGGCAATATGGTGCGGACATTCGAGGGCGCGGCGCTGGCGCAGGTGCGCTTTCCGCTGGGCGGTATCGGGACCGGCTGCGTCTCGCTGGGCGGGCGCGGCGAGCTGCGCGACTGGGAAATCTGGAACCATCCTGGCAAGGGGAAAGACCTCCCCTACACGTTCTTCGCGCTCTGGGCCAGACCAGAAGGTGGCGAATCGGTCGCGCGGATTCTGGAGGCGCGGCAGATGCCCCCGTTCACTGGCAGCGCGGGCGTTCCCACCCGCTACGCGCCGGGCCTGCCCCGGCTGCGCGCAGCCCGCTTCGAGGCTACCTATCCGGTCGCGCGTATCGGCTTCGAAGACGAGTCGCTTCCCGTTACCGCGACGCTGGACGCCTGGAACCCGATGGTTCCGCTCGATGTGGACGCTTCGGCGCTCCCGGTCGCGCATTTCCGCTGGACGCTGACCAATCCCGGCCCCGCGCCGGTCGAAGTGAGTGTCGCCCTTTCCCTGCTGAATGCCGCCGGTTATGACGGCCACGCCAGTCTCGGTAATCGTCGGCACGCCCTTTTCGGGCAAAACCGCAACACCTGGCGCGATGAAAACGATGTTCGTGGCCTCTTCATGACCACAGACAAATACGCGCCCGACCATGTTCAATTCGGTTCGCTGGCCCTGCTGACGCCGCACACCGACACCACCTATCTGCTGCGCTGGGAACGGGCGGGCTGGTGGGACGATCTGCAGGCGTTCTGGGACGACTTCCGCGAGGACGGCCTGCTGCCCTCCGACCCGACCACCGGCGACCTTTCCCCGGACAATGAAACCGATGTCGGGACGCTCGCGTTGCGCGCGGTTATCGCGCCCGGCCAGTCCGTAACACTGCCGTTCGTGCTGGCATGGCACTTTCCGAACCTGACCAACACCTGGAACGGCGAGGAGGCGGTGAAGGGGAAACGGCTGGGCAGCGCCTACGGGAAACGCTTCGCCGATGCCTGGGACGCGGGCGCGTTTGCGGTCAGGGAGGCGGAGCGCCTGGAGCAGGAGACGCAGCGCTTTGTTTCGACGCTCGAAGAGTCCACGCTGCCGCCCGCCGTCCTGGATGCCTGCACGTCGCAAATGGATATTCTGCGCTCCCCCACCTGCCTGCACACCGAGGACGGGCGCTTCCACGCCTTTGAGGGCTGTAACGATACATCCGGGTGCTGCCCCATGAACTGCACCCATGTCTGGAATTACGAGATGACGCTCGCGCACCTGTACCCCGTTCTGGAGCGGACGATGCGCGACACCGACTTCGGCGCGAACACCCGCCCCACCGGCGAGCAGGCGTTCCGCACGCTTTTGCCGCTTCAGTCCGGCGCGCTGTGGGGCTTCGTCCCCGCCGCGGATGGGCAGATGGGCGGCATTTTGAAGCTGTACCGCGAATGGCGGCTGTCCGGCGATTCGGAGTGGCTGCGCGCGCTGTGGCCGCAGGCGAAGCGCGCCCTGGAGTTCGCCTGGTCGCCGCAGAACCGGCACGGCTGGGATGCGGACAAAGACGGCGTCATGGAAGGTATCCAGCACAACACGTATGACATCGAGTTCTGCGGCCCTAACACGATGGTCGGCGGCCTGTACCTGGCCGCCCTGCGGGCCGCCGCCGTTATGGCCGATACCGTCGGGGACGCCGCCGCCGGGAACGAATATCGTGCCCTTGCCGAGCGAGGCGCGGCGGCCTACGACACGCTTTTCAATGGCGAGTATTATGAGCAGCGCGTCCAGTTCGACCGTCAAACGCAGGCGGATCGACTGACCAAAATCAATGCCGGAGTGCCCCTGGATGGCGATGAGCCGCGCTATCAGTACGGCCCCGGCTGCCTGTCCGACCAGCTACTCGGTCAATGGTTCGCGCATTGCGTCGGCCTCGGTCATCTGCTTCCCGCCGAGCACGTCGCATCCGCCGCCGCCGCCATCCACCGGCACAACTTCCGGCGCAACCTTTCCGAGCATCACAACGTTCAGCGCGTCTACGCCGTCAACGATGAAGGCGGCCTCATTCTCTGCACCTGGCCGCGTGGGGATCGCCCCCGCTACCCCTTCCCCTACTACGCCGAGGTATGGACAGGCTTCGAGTATGAAGTTGCCGCGCTGCTTATCTTTGAAGGCTATGTGGAAGAAGGTCTGGAAATCGTGCAGGCGGCGCGCGCGCGCCACGACGGCATCGCGCGCAACCCGTTCGACGAGTTCGAGTGCGGGCACCATTATGCCCGCGCCCTGTCGTCGTGGAGCCTGCTGCTCGCCCTGTCCGGGTATCGCTACGATGCCCCGGCGCAAAGCCTTGCCTTCGCGCCGCGCATCCATCAAGAAGAATTCCGCTGCTTCTTTTCCGCAGGAACGGCGTGGGGCCTGTTCACCCAGACGCACAGCGGCAGCACCTACGAGGCGACGGTGGAGATACGCGGTGGCAGCCTCACGCTCCGGGAACTGCGCCTGCCGATGCTTGCAGGCGAAGAAGCCGCCGTTACCGTGGACGGCGCGACGGTCGAGGCAAGCGTATCGGACGGCATTTTGTCGTTTTCCGCTCCCGTTGCGCTTTCGGCAGGACAGACCCTGCGCCTTTCTTCCTGACCGATGTCTGCCACGCCTGTCTTCGGCTCACGACAGCCGGACGTTTCTTACACGGACCGCCGGGCCGCCTATGCCGTTATACTCGCCCCGGACGGCGCGGCGGTCGCCGCCGTCTTCTCGCGGAACCATTACTTTCTGCCGGGCGGCGGTTCCCTTCCGAACGAAATGCCGGAACAGGCCGTGGTTCGTGAGGTGCGCGAGGAGATGGGACGCGGCGTTCGACTGATCCGCCCTATCGGTGAGGCGATCCAGTATTTCTACGCCGCCACGGACGACCGGCATTACCGAATGTGGGCGACGTTCTTCATCGGGGAACTGACGGACACGCTGCCCCCTGGGTCGGGGGAGCACGAACTCGTTTATCTGCCACGAGCCGAGGCAGAGAAGGGTTTCTTCCACGAAAGCCACGTCTGGGCGATACATCAGGCATGAACCTGAGCGAAATCCATTAATTAGGTATGCCGGGTAAAATTCCTGTACGGAAAGACGAGGTGCCCGACTTTGGCGAACGGGGTGGAGACGGCGCTCGGCAGTCTGGAGGCGTATGGCCCGGCGGCTTTAGGTCTGGTTCTTCTTCTGGGCGCGCTGGGCGTGCCCGTACCGGCGACAATGGTTCTGCTGGCCGCCGGGGCATTTGTGCGTCAGGGTGCGTTCGAACTGCCGCTCGGCGTGGGCATGGCGCTGGCGGGCGCGGTCGGCGGCGACAGCTATCTGATGGGCCGCTACGGCATACGGCGCATGCTGGGACGGCTGGAGCGCGGCGTCTCCTGGCGCAAGGCGGAGGCGACGTTCGAAAGCCAGGGCGACTGGTCGATTCTGCTGACCCGGTTTTTGCTGACCCCGCTCGCGCTGCCGACCAACCTGATTGCGGGAAGCGACCGGTACCCGTTCCGGCGGTTCGTCGGTTTATGTACGGCGGGAGAACTGGTCTGGGTGCTGTTTTTCGGCGGCCTGGGCTATGTTTTCGCGGAAAGCTGGCCGCGGGTGCATGACCGGATCGGCAGCCTGGGGCCGTGGCTGGTGGGCGGCGTGGTTCTCACCTTCGGAGTCTACGAGATTTGCATCTATTGTCGCGGGCATTGGAAGCATCACGCCCCGGCTCACTGACAGCGCGGAGTGTCTATTCGTGTCGTTCGCAGACATCATCGGACAGGAAGCAGCGTCGGCATCCCTGCGGGCTTCCGTCAAAAATGAAGCGGTGCCGCAGGCCTATTTGTTCGTCGGGCCGGAAAGCGTCGGAAAGATGCGCGCCGCCGCGGAGATGGCGAAGACGCTGTGCTGCCTGAACCGCGCGCTGGGAGGGGATGATGCCTGCGACACGTGTGTCAACTGCACACGCATCGAGGCCGATCAGCACCCCGATGTGCGCCGTATCGCCCCCGATGGCGAGCAGACAAAGATATGGCAGCTATGGACGCGCTCCGGGCACCCGCCGGGCGCGCTGGAAACGCTGCACTTCGCGCCCGTGGCCGCGCCACGCCGTATCTTTATCATTGAGCGCGCGGAAACACTGAACGAGGAGGCAGCGAACTCGCTGCTGAAGGCGCTGGAAGAGCCGCCTCCCTACGCCCACTTTATCCTGTGCGCCCCGTCGCAAAGCGGGGTGCTGCCGACCATCTTATCGCGCTGCCAGGTGGTGCGGTTCCGGCAGGTGGCAACCGGCGTCATCGCCGGGGCATTGGCAGCCCGCCGGGGCCTTTCGCCCACCGAGGCAGGCGTTCTGTCCGCCTATGCGGGCGGCGCGCCGGGCCGCGCTTTTCGACTGGCGGATGTCCCGGAACTGCGAGAGCAGCGCGCGGCTTTGCTGGAGATTGCTGCACGTATCGGGGAAACCGAGCGCATCGGCGCGTTCCGGCTGGCCGAGGATCTGCGCGGCGCGGCCAAAACAAAAATCAAAAAAGGCGACGAGGACGGCGATTCCGAGCGCACGGCGCGGGGCGATATCGTGCGCGCCGTGGACGTTCTGACGGCGTGGTACCGCGACCTGTTATCGCTTTCCCTGCGCGGCAACGACGCTCCGATAGTCCACGAGGAGCTTCGCGAAGCCGCAGGCCGCGCCGCCCACCGCTACCGACCCGAGCAGATCGCCGAAAATCTGGAGACACTGCTCAAATTCCGCCGCCACCTGCTGCGTAACGCCAACACTCAGCTTGCCACCGAGGTGCTGATGCTGCGTCTGGTGCCGCGCAAAGCCGCCTGAAATGTCCTCTGTGCCCCGCTTTTTCGTCGCCCGCAATGCCGTCGATTCGACGCAGGTGATTTTGTCCCCGGAGGACGCTCACCACGCGCGCAGCGTTCTGCGTCTGCGCGCCGGGGAAGCAATCGAGGTGTGCCTGAGCGATGGCCTCGTCCATTACTGCACGCTGACGGAAGTAGAAGCAGGGCGGGTCGCCGCGGAAATCAATCAATCCGGGGCCAGCACAGCGGAGCCGCGCCTGCGTATCACCGTCGTGCAGGCTCTGCCTAAAAATGACGATAAGGTGGAGCAGGTGCTTCAGCACGGCACCGAAATCGGCGCGGCGGGGTTTTTCCTGTTTCTTTCCGCCCGCTCGGTGGCGCGGCCTGATGAAGCCAGGCTCAAGAAGCGGATGGAGCGGTGGCGGGGAATCGTCAAGGCGGCGGCGCAGCAGTCGGGGCGGGCTTCGCTTCCCGAAGTTGCCTGGGGCGGCAGTACGTCCGGGCTGCCGGTGCTGACAGGCGATAACGCCTTTGTGCTGCACGAGAAAGCGTCCGTCCCGCTCCGTCACGCACTGGAAAACCTCTCCGCTTCTGCGCCCGACCTGAAGCTGCTGGTTGGGCCGGAAGGCGGCTTCACCGAGGAAGAGGCCGCCGATGCGGCGTCGCGCGGAGCCGTCGTCGTGTCGCTGGGGCCGCGCGTCCTTCGCACGGAAACGGCGGCGCTAACCGCACTTGCCCAGATTCTCTTTGTGCGGGATTAAACGAGCCGCCGCCTTATAGCCGGTGGTTGTCCGGCGCGGCGGACACGCTGCATGTCGGGGACGTGGCGACGTTTCCCAGCGTGTAGGTGCCCAGTGATGGGCACTGGGGCACGTCCTTGATAAACTTGTCCGCGCCGTAGAGGTCCGACGCGGTCGGGATGTCGGTGTTGCCCTTGCGCTTGTCCATCGCCCACTGCCGCTTGGCCGAGTCGATCTGCTGAAGGTTACTGATACAGGTCTTGGCGCGCGAGGACGTGCGGGCTTTGGCGAAGTTCGGCGCGGCAATGGCAAAAAGAATCCCCGTTATACAAACGACGATCATCACCTCGATGAGGGTAAAGCCGCGCTGAGCAGTCTTCCGGCAGATGGGCAGCATAGATAGAGTTCTTCCTTTGAACGGTCGTGTTCAAAAGAGTTATGCCGTATTCCGCGTACTTTTCCCTATGTTTCTTTCGGCAGCCTTACCCGCCTTCGCGGCGGAAGCCGGGATGATTCTCCTCGAACGGCTCGATACGCAACCAGCCGACCGTGACTTCATCGGACTCAGCCTGCCCCTTTCCCGCTGCCGCGATCCATTCCCCGGCTTTATGATTCGCCTCTTCGGCGGATTCCGCCTCGACCTGGAGCACGCCTTTTATCGCCACTAAAAATCGTTCGCGCGTCTTGAAGGAATCAGCGATTGTATCCATAACCTATTCTCCAAGCAGGCATACGCCAAGTGGCAGTGACAATAGTACGCGCCTGCGGTCCTGTTTTACCACTGTTTCCGCGCTTCGGGCAGCCTTTCGCGCCATAAAGGAAAGTGCGTTAAAAGCAGATAGCCTACAGCAGACTATGTCGCAAAAGTGCAACATAATTACAACGTTGGGCCGTTATACAGCGCGGGCCGCTGTTTAACCACTTCTCGATGAGCGACTCTCTGAGAACGAACGTCACCTTCAAGAGCACCGCTTTCAATACCTCTCAGGTGAAAGACTACTTCATCAACGATTGCTGCTTCGGCGACGACGTGGCGCGTTGGCTCATGCGCGAGTTGCGCGCTGGTGGTATTAGGACAGATGAGGAACCGGGGCAGGAGGACTTCGGCTGGTATTTCACCTTCTACACGGATGACGCCAGCCATGACTTTGTTCTGGCTTATCGCCCAGGCGACATTGATGAGGAGGGCGATTGGATTGGCCGATTGGAACGCCGGGCGGGGCTGTTCGCCTCTTTACTTGGGGCACGCAATAGAGGCATCCAGCCCGCAGCCGCTCAGGCTATACATAATGTTTTATTGTCTTCACTGGACATCAAAGACGTTCGCTGGCATTTTGAGCATGATTTCTCCACTGGCCGCGAGGAACTTGGAGCACAGGAGCCATAGCAGGTCCAACCAAGCGTTGCACCGGACGCGAATGCCGCCGGTTCTCATTTCCGGCTATCGGCTTCTTCGCAACCCCTGAACTCAGTCGTCGGGCCGCATCTGTGCGAGCAGAGGCCACAAAGAAGGTCCCACAAAGAGTTCCTCTTGGTGAGCAGAGTGTAGATTTAACGGCGGCTTTTCGGTTCCTCGGCCCTGTACTTCCGCTCCGGTTTCCGGCAAGCGCCCGGCCTTTCCCCGGCTTCGTCCTTACTTCAGCGCGGTGAGGCGGATGGCGCTTGTCGCTGTGTCACGGGTGAAGTTTGCGTACTGTGTCGCCGTCGGCAGTTCCAGCGCGGCTTCATCAATGACGATGCGCGTACGTGGGTGCGCCTTCTGTGTCACCGACACCATCGCGGATCGCTGGTCTTCCAATCGGTTCAGCAGGGCGTTTTTCTGCTCGGCAAGCTGCGAAATCTCCGCGCGCAGACGCGCCTTTTCTTCCACCGACTTTACCACCTCGACCCGCTGCTCCGGCGGCAGCGGCGTCCCCTGCCGCTCACCCGCGAGTTGCTGGGCGATAAATGCTTCGACCGCCTGAAGTCGCTCCGTCAGCGCCGCGATACGCACGCGCGCCCGCTCGGACTCCTCGCGAAACCGGAGCGCGTTGCCGGCCATCAGCGTGGTCGGAATCTGCTGTTCGTTCCCGGCGATACGCACGCGCACGCCCAGAACGCCGTATACCTGTCCGCCGGTGACGGAGCCGTTGACAACGGCGCGGCGGTCCGCGCGCACATCGCCGCCGCGCATATACTCCTCGATCTGAACGTCGCCCCCGGCATGGATGCGGGCGTCCTCCACAAATCGGCAGGTGACGCTGCCCTGGGCGCGGACGGTGCCCATTCCACGCCCCCGGATGCCGCCGCCGACGGTAATGCTGCCGCCCGCCTGCACCACGGCCACATCGACATTACCGGTGACGGTAATATGGCCGCCCGCGCGCACCGACACGCCGCGCCCGACCGATCCCTGGATGATGATGTCGCCGACAAAGGAAACGCTGCCCCCCGACGACGTAACATCATGAGCGATCACCAGCGCTTCCTCGACATGCAGCTTACCGTCTATCAGGGAAACGACCCCGCTCGCCGTCGCGCTCAGTTCCCGGCCATCCGGCGACACCCGCAGGTTGCGCCCGCGTAATGCGTGCAGGGACAGGTCGCGCCCCATGTGCGGCGGCAGCGTCTCGCCCAGAACGCTCATCCCGGACGCGCCTTCCCCGGCGGGCGTTTTGACCGCGACCACCTGATTCGGTTCCACCTGGCGGCCTATCGGCGGCTCGTCGGCCAGCGCCCCGTTGTCTCCCATGAACCGGAAGCAGGCGTCCGCACCGGCGCGCGGCGGCAGACCGGCGGCGACCACGATGCGCGCCCCTCGGCGGCGCACGGCCTCAGCGACTGCGGCCTCATCGATGCCATAGCGAACGCCCGCTGCTTCCAGCGCCGCATGCACATCCACCGCGCCCGCTTCGCGCCCGCCGCCGTGCGGCGGGGTGACGGTCGCGAACGCTTCCATGCGCGACGGCGCGACCTCGACCTGCACCTCGCCGTCCCAGGCCACGCTTTCCACCGCTGTTTGCGCCGGGGTGACGGGCCGGACGCAGACTTCCACCAGGTCAAGAAGCGCCAGGAAATCCGGTGACGAAAGCGGCATCAGGTCTTCCGCGCGCATCTCCGGCACGCCGGAGGTGAAGGCGTCTTCCGGCGCAGCGGCGGACTCCTCCGACGCAGGCAGCGGGTTTTCGCCACCGACAGTGATTCGCAGCTTGTACGGCGTCCCCACCAGGCCGTTCCTGCCGCGCACGCCCTGCTGAAGCACCTGATAGGTGATCTCCTGCCGGGTAACGCCCAGCAAAAACAGGCCCTTGCTGACGGCGTCCTCTACAGAGCTGCCTTTGACGATAATGCTCCGTGCTGCCGATTCCGTTCGATTTTCTTCTGTGTCGCGTATCACAATATGTACCGGGATAGGTCCTCATCGTTGACGACATCGCTGAGACGCTCCCGAACGAACGCAGCGTCCACGGTGATCTGCCCCTGGACCTCGTCGGGCGCATCAAACGATATTTCCTCTAACAACCGTTCCATCACCGTGTGCAGACGCCGCGCCCCGATATTTTCAGTGCGCGAGTTTACGTCCACGGCGATACGCGCGATCTCCTCCACGCCGTCATCGGCAAAGCGCACATCGACGCCTTCCGTGCCCAGCAGCGCCGCGTACTGATGGGTCAGCGCGTTTTTCGGTTCCGTCAAAATGCGCCGGAAATCCCCTTCGCCCAGCGCGTCCAGTTCCACACGAATCGGCAGACGCCCCTGCAATTCAGGAATCAGGTCGGACGGGCGAGCCACATGGAACGCGCCCGCCGCTACGAACAAAATATGGTTCGTCCGTACCGGCCCGTACTTGGTCTGCACCGTCGAGCCTTCGATAATCGGCAGCAGGTCGCGCTGCACGCCCTCGCGCGAAACGTCCGGCCCGCCACCGCTTCCCTGGCTGCTTCCACCCCGCCCCGTGATCTTGTCCAGTTCGTCCAGAAAAACGATACCGCCTTGCTCGGCGCGCTCCACCGCTTCGCGCCCTACCGCTTCCTGGTCAATCAGCGAGCGGGCCGCCTCCTGGCCCAAAATCCTGCGCGCCTCACCGATACGCACGCGGCGCGACCGGCGGCGCTTGGGAAGCATCTGGCCGAGCATTCCCTGCATGTCCATGCCCATCTCCTCCATGCCTCCCGGCGAGAAAAGCTGCATGAACGGTGCGCCGCTGCCCTCTTCCACATCAATCTCTATCTCTTCGTCGTCGCGCGCGCCGGAGCGCACCTGCTCCCGAAGCCGCTCGCGAATGCGCGTCTCCTGCTCGGCCCGGCGGCGCTCGTATTCGGCGTCCCCGGAATCGCCGTCACTGCCGCTGCTGCTGCTCGTTCCGCTCGAAGTGCCGCCGGGCGCGTTCACAGGGGCGTTCTCGCCCAGGCCGAACAGCCTGCCCATCTGCTGCTGGAACTGCGCGAACTGGTCGCCCATCGGCATATTCTGCGTCTTCGGGCGGTCGCGGCGCGGCTGAAGAATATCGACGATACGATCCAGGGCGATCTCGTCCGCGCGCTCCTTCACCGCCTCGGTCATCTCCGCCTCCACCAGGCGCACCGCGATCTGCACGAGGTCACGGATCATGCTGTCCACATCCCGGCCCACATAGCCGACCTCGGTAAACTTGGTCGCCTCGATCTTCAGAAACGGCGCGCGGGCCAGCTTCGCCAGCCGCCGCGCGATCTCGGTCTTCCCCACCCCGGTCGGCCCGATCATCAGGATGTTCTTCGGAATCACCTCATCGCGCATCTCTTCCGGCAGCATCCGGCGGCGGTGTCGGTTTCGCAGCGCCACGGCCACCGCCCGCTTGGCCTTCGCCTGCCCCACGATGTAGCGATCCAGTTCCGCCACGATCTGCCGGGGCGTCAATTCCTCAATATTGGCTGCTGCCGCCGCCGCGTGCTCAGCAGCGGCGGGCATCGTCAGACTCATAAGCTTCCTTCCTTATCATCGGCACGCATCGGATATTTTTTAGACAGGCAAAAATACGATACGCCCGGCGCGCGGGACGAACCGCACGACCGGGCGCGTTATTAACCTATTTTACACCATCAGGAAACCATTGGTACGTAAACTACCTTTGTCCGGCCTGCAATCTCGCCGGGGTCAGGATGATTGTACTCGTCGCAGCACGAAATCAAGGTGCTGCGACACCAGTTCCCGTGCCGACCGCTTTCTTGCGTATGGCTTCCCATTCCTGCAAGCCTACATAGGGTGATTCTTCGGGATAAGACGTTTCGGGTGACACCCATACCATCTGCCCGTCCAAGCTCACACTTACCTCAAAAACGCCCTGCCGATGCAATTCGCGAACGGGCAGGTACACCTTGCCCTTGTCCCGAAACGCCTTTTTGAGATCGCCGCCAGGGGAACCGATAGGGATTCTTGCTTTCTTGATAGTTTTGTCCCAATGCGTGTTCGCTGCCGTGATCTGCCCCGCGTGTACTTGCAGGGGCAGGCCCGCCTCCCGCAGCGCCGCCACATCGACGAAAATCTCTCTGTCACGCAGCAGGATAGTTCCCGGCGTATTGTTCCAGGTTACTCCTACTGCCAGGCCCCAGTCATCCGATTTAAGAAAGCCATTTATAGCAAGCTCTCCTCTTGCGCCTGGCAGGTACGACGTGGCAAGCGACCACGGAATCCCTGGGCCGCAGCCCCGTTCTTGACGTAAGCCAAGTCGTTCCTCCGCGTAGACCCGGTGCGTTTCCCCGTCCCGCATCATCCGCAGTACCAAATCTACCCGCAGACGCAGCCACTTTTCTTTTTCTTCCGGCGTCGGCGCATCGAAAGCAGCACGGCTTACAGCAGAAAACAAGGCGTGATACAACAGGATGCCCGGCTGTCCCGGAAAATCGTCACAGGGGATGCGCCGCCACAAGCCGGGGGGCTTTTCCGACAGCTCCAGCATCGGCGCAATGGCGGCTGCCAGGCGCTGGTAGTCTATCTCCGCCTTGCTTGCCCCTCCTTTTTCATACTGTGTTGTTCGCAGTTCTCGTAATAGGGCGACGGCATCCAGGGCGGTTTCCGACGAGGAACCTATGGCTGGCATAGCCAGTGCGACTCCCACCAGGATGCAGGCAGTTAATCGGGGAAGCATTTTTTATCTGTTTTCTGGAGGAAGTGACAAGACCCAAGCAGTCTCATCACTTCACCAAAACGGACATTGATTGTCAAAGGCGAAGGTGCCCAGGTACACGTTGTCGCTGGTCTCCTGCGTCCACGAAACGCCCAGCGTCGCATCCTTGTAGCCGGTCGCGATCCCCTGCGCGACGGTCGCGTCACCAATCTTCGTGAACGGCTTGTACCAGGTATGGGTCGGCATGATGCAGTGATTGCACGGGTACTTGCTGACGGAAAGCCGCGCCGCATCGCCCGCCGAAACCGTCACGGTTTTGCCCTCCGTCTTGAACTGGAACGGCGCGCTTTTCACCGCGACCACGGTTCCCAGCGCCGCGCCCGCCTTTTCCTTGAGCAGCTTCACCAGCGCAGCCTGCTGCTTCGGGGTCGCCTGCCTGTCCACATACAGCACCGAGCGGCGCGCGTTCTTGGTATCGGCCAGGTTCTCCTTGCCGGAAACCACCGCCACCACGCCCAGATCGTCCACGCGCACGCCGTCCACGGTGCCGCTGTAGATTTTCCAGGCAAGCACCGCCTCGCGGCCCGCCGTGGTCAATTCACCGTTATAGTGGCACGCGCCCGCATTCACGGACGCCGACCGGGCCTCCACATACTCGCCGCTGACATCGGCCATCGCCGGAACCGCCATCGCAGCGGCCACCGCCGCACCGAGGAACCATCGTTTCACAGGCTGAACCCCCTTCGCACAGAATAACTGCCCTATTATACCGCACCCGGCTCGTCTACGTTCCTGCTCTGCTTGGCAGCGGAGACATTCGAGCAGTACTTCGGTATAATCAGAACGTTGGGCCGTATACAATCATGACCGTTGACGACATAAAGACGGCAACAACCGACGACGCTCTCTATGACTTGCTGGCGCGTGAACTCATGCGCCGCCTGCCCAATGGCCGCAGAGCCGATGACGCATTCGTTCAGGAACTCAACAATCTGCGGCCCGGCCTGCGCGCCATGGCTTCCACCTACGAGCTTGACGTATCCCTAGCTCTGGATGACCTCGGCTGGCACTTCGGGAACTGGAGGCACGTCGGTCTCGCGCAGGTCACACTCGAAGGTCTACGCGAGCTTGGCGCGGACCGCATGGCCGAGTTGTTCGATGGTGCCTTCCTCATCGTGCAAGGCTATTGGGAAGAACTTGGCTCTGAAAACTGGGCAGAGTGGTATCATGGCTCTCCACTTGAACAGGCTTTGGAACCGCTGAATCGCGAAGCCTACGGAGTTTGGGAGAGTCAAGAGTGGGGGCTGTTTTCTTATTGGCTTTCGTATACCCGCCAGCATCCGGAGAGGTTGGTCTGACGCGGGTGCAACCTTGTACCGCCCAACCAAGCGCTGCACCGCAAGCGAATGGAGCAGGCTCTTGTTGCCCGGTGGTTGGCTTCTTCGCGCCGGTGAGATAGGGCATTGGCCGAAGTGACGAAGGCAAAAGTATTATGTACCCTAAAGAGTACAAGGCCATCTGCGGACAGCCCAACGCATTCTCCCGCTTCGCGTTGGAAGAAACGGCACGCGCTTTAGCCGTTGAGCAGCCTGCCCTGTCGCAGCGTCTCATGGGCGAACTCCATCAAGTGCCGGTTCCAAAGCCAGCCATGCATAATGGCGGGCCTGAAACCGATTTTTTTCAGGTAGAGTTGACCGAGGCTGAATTAGAGCAAATCATCAGTTGCATGTTTGACTGCGAGGCCGCCGCTGTCAGTCCCGAAGGGGATACCACACCGCAGGCGAGTTACTTCGCCGCACTCGTCGATTGCTGGTCCCGCTATGCCCAGGAGGACGACTGAGACTGACTATTCGGAAGCGCCTGCTTCCCCGAGGGAGTCCACGACGATTTTGTCGTTGGTGTAGATGCAGATTTCGGCGGCGATGAGGAGCGCGTTTTCGACGATCTCGCGGGCGGACAGGTCGGTGTGGCGGACGAGGGCTTTGGCTGCTGCCTGGGCGAACGCGCCGCCGCTGCCAATTGCCAGAACGCCGTCGTCCGGCTCGATGATGTTGCCGTCGCCGGAAACGAGCAGCAGGTGCTCCGGGTCGGCAACCACCATCATCGCTTCCAGACGGCGCAGCACGCGGTCGGTGCGCCACTCCTTGGCGAACTCGATCACGGCGCGGCGCAGGTTTCCCGCTGACTGCTCCAGCTTGCCCTCGAACTTATCGGCCAGGGCCTGGGCATCGGCGACGGAACCGGCGAACCCGGCCAGCACACGCCCCTGATACATACGGCGAATCTTACGCGCGCCCGCCTTGACGATGGTAGTTTCCAGAGTCACCTGACCGTCCCCGGCAAGGGCGACCTGCCCGCCGCGCCGCACGCCGACAATCGTGGTTGCTTTCATCAACGGTCGTTATCCTCTTCCCCAAAATACGCCTTCATCATTTCGCGGGCGACCGGGGCGGCGTCCGTGCCGCCGTGCAGGCCCGCGCCGTTGGTTTCTAAAAAAACGCAGACAGCGATGGTCGGCTTCTCATAGGGCGCGTAACAGATAAACCAGGCGTGGGTCGGGCCGCCGCCGCGTGTTTCCGCCGAGCCGGACTTACCCGCCACTGCGATAGCCCCCAGACCGGCACGGCGCGACGTTCCGCGCGATCCGGCGACGGCGGAGCGCATCCCTTCGGCCACCAGACGCTGATTCTCGGAACTGAGCGGTATCTTATGCAGGACTTCGGGCGTCATCTTATATAGCACTTTTTTGTTTAACCCGACCACGGTGTCCACTACCTGCGGTTTATAGATGACGCCGTCATTGGCGATTCCGGCGGCGACCAGCGCCATCTGAAGCGGGGTCGTTTGCAGATCGCCCTGCCCGATTGCCATATTGGCGGTATCTCCCTTATACCAGGTGGTATCCGGGTTGCCGAACTTGGGAGCCATCACGCGTTTCCAGGCGGGCGACGGCACCGTGCCGCTTTTCTCCGACGGCAGATCGATGCCGGTCAGTGCGCCCAGTCCGAACTGCTGGGAATACTGTGCCAGCACGGTCGGCCCGATGCGGAAGCCCGCGTTGTAGAAAAACACGTCGCACGATGCCGCAAGCGCGCTTTCCAGATTGACGCTGCCGTGGCGCGAATGGCATCGCTTATAGGCACGCCCCCCCAGGCGAAGGCCGCCCGTGCAGTAGTCGCCGGTGCCCGTTGTGATCTGGCCGGTCATCAGGCCCGCCGAGGCGGTTATGACCTTAAACGTGGAGCCGGGCGGCTGCGGCGACGAGACGGCGCGGTTTTGCAGCGGGTAGTTGTTGCGCGGGTCCAGCAGTTTGCGGTACGTCACCGGGGACAGCGGGCGCTTAACGAAAAGATTAGGGTCATAGGTGGGGGCGTTCGCCATTGCCAGAACGCGCCCATTGCGCGGATCGATGGCGACGGCGGCTCCGTGATGGCTGCCCATTGCGCGCTCCGCCGCCGCCTGAACGTCACGATCCAGGCTCAGGCGCAGGGTCGCACCCGCCACCGGTTCATCCACCCGTAGCGTGCGCTGACGCCGCCCGCGCGCGTCCACCTCATACCAGACGCCCCCTTTGCGGCCATTCAAAAAGCGGTCATACTGGTATTCGACGCCGGTTTTTCCGATGAAGTCGCCGGGAAGATAGCCACGTTTGACGTTTTCGGCGCTCCCCAACTCGCGGTCGTTGATCTGGCCGATAGCCCCCAGAAGATGGGCGGCAAGCCGCCGGGCCGGATAATCGCGCACCGGTTCGGCCTGATATGTGACGCCGGGCAGGCGCAGACGGTTTTCGGCGATTCGGGAAAGCGTACGTACAAGCACACCCTGAGCGACGGGAATCGGATCGGATTTGCCCGCGCGATTGCGCGCTATCGCCTCATAAAGCTCCGCATCGCTTATTTCCAGGAGGACGGCCAGGCGGTGAAGCACAACCGCGCGCTCCTGCTCGGCTTTGGGCAGGTCCGGCGGCACGACGAACACCGTGAACTGCGCCCGGCTGGTGACAAGAACGCGTCCCTTCCGATCTTCAATAATACCGCGCGGGGCGACAGCGCGAATCAGGCGGGAACGGTTCAGGTCGGCGGCTCCGCGAAAGCGTTCCCCCTGGAGAACCTGAAGATACCACAGACGTGCCACTAATAGGCCGAACAGAATGAGGATAATAACTCCGAAGACATGGAGGCGTCCTTCCGATATTACCGGTTCCGGCTCGGGATGATGGATCTCGCGTGAGCGCCGCAGCGGCTGCATAGCTTCTTTTAACCATCCCCAGGACGCGGACGATGTATTCGGCAGCGACCGCGCGGCGCTCGCGCGGCAACCATAGTGCGCCCAATAGTTTCCGGGCACCAGCGGGTGGCCCGCCTGCCGGAATCGGAGCAGACAGTGACAGTGATTTCACGGGGCGGCAGCGGCGGCGGCGGCGCAGGACGCGGTTCCGGCGTGACGATCTCCCGTGGAGGCAGGGGCGCGGCGGCGAAGGTCACTCGCCGCGCCGGGAGCCGCCGCCTCTGCCGCTGCTGCTGCTGCTCGCGCTCTCCGGTGGGGCGCGCGGGCCGAACGCTCACCGGCGTAGGCAATGGTGACGAGGGAGGCGACGGGGCAGCCGCCGGCGTAGAAACCGGATTGATTGCCGGGCCGGGAAGGTTGCTGTCGGTGCCCGCCGCCACGGCCACAACCGGGGCAGGCCTTTCCGCCGGTGTCACGTTGACAATGCGACGAGACGGATACGCATCGGCCTCGCGGCGACGCCGCTCCCGGCGGCGTCGCGGTGCCTGAGTCATGTCCGAAGGCGGCAGGAGCTTTTCAGGAGACGGGGTAATTACCTCACCGCTCTGGCGCTGTATAGGAACGGCTGTCTTCATAAAGCGCGCCCAGATAGGCGCGCACACTTTGCCGCCGGTGACATTGCTCATGGGCGGATACCACACACGGATGCGGTCGCCCTTCTGGACGCGCCGAACGCCACACAGCCAGACCGCTGTGGAGAGTTCGGGCGTATAGCCGACAAACCAAGCGTCTTTGTTGTCGTTTGTGGTGCCGGTTTTGCCGTGGGCGTTGGAGACTTCATGAATGCCGTAGGCTTTGGAGGCGGTTCCCTCAACCACCACGCTTTGGAGCATGCTGCTCATCTGGCTGACCGCCGTCGCCCCGATAACGGCGCGCTCCACCGGAGGCTTTGTGTTGTTCTCCATGACCGCCCCGCTATGATCCAGAACGCGGATAATCGCCATCGGCGCGGCGCGGTCGCCGTTATTGGCGTATACGGCGTAGGCGGAGGCCATCTCCAGCGGCGACACGCCGTATGCGCCCAGCGCGAGCGCAAGGGTCGGTCTCATCTCCGATTCGATCCCCATTTTCCGTGCGTATTTGATCACGCGCTGAACGCCGATGGCGCTGGCGGTGTTGACGGCGGCATTGTTGTAGGAATAGGTCAGCGCCGTACGTATGGAAACCGGTCCGTGCGGCCCGCCGCCGCCGGGCCGGTAAGCGCGGCGGCCATGCCCATAGCGAATTCGCGAATTGTCCACCATCGCGTAGGAGCCGTAGCGATCTGGTCGGCTGTCTATGGCGGCGGTGTAGACGAATACCTTGAAGGCGGAGCCGGGCTGGCGTTTGCCCTGCACGGCATTATTGAACTGGTTCTTCTTGTAATCGACGCCGCCGACCATCGCACGAATAAAGCCCTTGCGCGGCTCGACAGACACCAGCGCGCCCTCGGTCACACCCATGCCGCGCGACCATTTGACGCCGTTGATTAACGCCTTTTCGGCTTCCTGCTGCATCGTCCAGTTCAGTGTCGTGTACACCTTCAGGCCGCCGCGATACACCACGTCGCTGCCGTAGCGGTCTACTAACTGCTGCAAAACATAGTTGACAAAGTAGGGTGCTTTGAACACCTGCTTGCCCGGCTGCACATAGGGGACAAGCCGCACCTTTTCTTTCATCGCCGCCTGCGCCTCTTTGGGCGTGATATAGCCCAGTTGCTGCATTTTGGTGAGCACGAGGTTGCGTCGGGCAACGGCAGCCTTCAGGTTCTTATGCGGGGAGATGTCATTAGGACGCTGCGGCAGACCGGCCAGAAGCGCGGCCTCGGCCAGAGTGACCTTCTGCACCTTTTTGCCGAAGTACGTTTTGGAGGCCGCCTGCACGCCATAAGCGCTGGAGCCGTAGTACACCTCGTTCAGGTACATTTCGAGGATCTCCTGCTTGGAGTAGTTCCTTTCGATCTGTACCGCCAGCATAATCTCCTGGGCTTTGCGCGCCACATCCTTTTTGTGCGTCAGATACACGTTGCGCGCAAGCTGCTGCGTCAGGGTTGAGCCACCCTGCCCTTCCAGCAGTTTGCCGCCGCGCACGTTCAGGTACAGCGCGCGCGCGATGCCTTTGAGATCGACGCCGGGATGGTTGAAGAAACGCTCATCCTCAATGGCGACTGTGGCGTCCTGGAGACGCTGGGGAATATCGGTGATGGAAATGGCTTCGCGATTTTCGATAGACACCTGCGCCAGACGCAGATACTTACCGTTCTTTTGCCGGTTAGCGAATATTTCGGTCACGCCACCGGGATTGTAATTGACTAAATCTTCGGGCGCGGGCAAGTCTTTATGGACTTTAACAAAGATGCCGCCAAGAACGATGAGGCTGCCCAGCAGGAAGACGAGCACGAGCGTCGTCATCCAGGTGAAGAAGCGCCGGATATGCCAGCCCCAGCCCCGTTTTCGCCGTCGGATGGTGTTTGTTATGTTCCGTGTCGCTGCCATAATGCACGTTTCTTCCTGATCTCCGAATAATTAGGTGGTGCCGCCGCCCGCGTACCAACAGCCGCCGGTTGAAGGGCTATGGGAACGCCGCCCGCTCCTACCGCTTCAGGTACTTGCGTTTGGCGCGGTCCGTTCCCAGATCGCGCTTTTTCACGTCGTAACGCCACAGCGGCTGGCCGGGCCGCTGGCTGAAGCAGAAATAGTTGGACAGGATCGAGGCGAGGCGGCGGCGAGTGACACGCCGCACCACGTTCACCTCGGCCATCGCGGCGACGAAATCCAGCCCCCGGTTGTGGTGGGCCAGAACTTCGCAGACAATATCGAAGGTCGCCATGTCGCCGGTCTCTTCGGCCTGCTCGCGCAAAGCCAGCAGCTCGTCCATACGCGCCGGAGAAAGATAAACCTGCGGGTCGTTTTCCTCGCCGGGCACAAACCGATATTCATACGGCCTTGCCGTTCTTTCCAGACGAAATACCCCGCCGGAATCCGCCGGAACCAGATCGTACAAGCCGAACAGGTTGAAGGCGATGCGAAGTTCATTGTTGACAATGATTTCGTGTGACCCGCCGGTGGGGTCTTTGATCGTCACCTCGACGACAGGGGCATCATTCGGGAAAAAGCCGTCGGGGACCTGGCATAGCGGGAAGGTCCCGATCTCCTTGTGATGCGCCTTGAGCACGAGGCGGATGGAGGACATGTCGGCAGGCGGCTCACCGGTATAGTGTCCCTCGTCATCGCCCACGTCCTGAGCCAGCGGATTGCGGAGTTCAGAGCGCAACGACCCCGCGAACCCCTCATCCTCAATCTCCTCGTCCATGATCTCGCCTTCGAGCGAAACGAACTGAAGGTCGGGGAAGCCAAGCGATTCGGGCACGGTAAAGACATACAGCGGCAGGGAGTTCGGCTCACGGAACCGCCCCGAACCCACATACAGGAAGCGGACGTTGCCCCGCAGCGCCTCGGTCAGTGTCGCCACATCGTCGCGGAACGACGGGTCGCCGGGCACGACCTCGTAATGCAGCGCCAGTAGGTCTACGGCGTCCACCGCCGTTTCACGCCCTGCCACCAGTTGTTCCAGCGCGCTCAGGTCTTCCTCGGTCACGCTCAGCGGCTCACGCACGGGCACGGGCGGGGCGGCGGCGGGCACCGCTTCGGGGGCAGCCTCAGCTTCCACGGGCGCAGCGGCAGCAGCGGATTCTGGCGCGGCGGATGGCGTCGTCGCGGCGGCGGCAGCCTTCGCCTGCCGCCCGTCCGCTACATGAATCGGCGAGGGTTCTTCGACCGGCTCTTCCGTCGCAAGCTGCGCTCCGCGTTCAGCCAGCAGAGCTTCCAGCGCATCGGCGCGCGAGCGGGTTATCCAGCGCCCGCCGGACAGCCAGACCAGTTCCGGGTCCGCCAAACAGGCCAGCAGATGCTTTTGCGGGTCGTACTTTTCGCGCAGGCTGCGCCAGGCCAGCACCCCAAGAATACGGTGCGGCACCGGCTGATTTTCGGGTGCTGCCGCAACTATCGCCCGCGTCGTCTCGGCATAGGCAGCCGCCGACCAGGTGACATTTTGCGCCGCGAAAATTGCCACCTGCGCGGCGCTGACCTCATTATCGAAAAGGATGTCTTCTTCCTCATCGGCATCGACCAGAGGAAGCCAGGCGCGCGGGGCCACGCCAACGGGTGTAATAAGATAGTCCCTGTTGCGCGTGATCTTGGACAGCAGGCTCAGGTAAACTTCGCCGGGCCGGTCGTAAATAGTTGATAGCTCGGTGGCAAGCTGGGCAGTGGAAAGCGGACGGCCTGCCGCCCGCAAAACTTCCTGAAGATTGCGCTCGGTCGGGCGGCCTTTGTCCAGATACCGCGACGCGAGGTTCCACATGCGGTCGACAGACAAAAAGCGCGGCGAGTCGGAAAGGACGCGGCGCACGACGGGAAAAGTAATTCGCTCGTTGTTGATTTCCAGCGTTATCTCAGACGCCTTGGCGGGTTCCCCGCGCTCCAGCAGCGCACCGTAGATCAGATCGCTCAGATATTCCTCGGCGAGCAGCGTAGCCAGATCGGCGCGCGCCGCCTCCTTCGTGGTTGCCAAACAGATGCCTCCAAAACCAAAATGCTGTTTAAAATAATCAGAAAAACTTAAACTACTTTATACTCTGAAACGCTAAACCGTAACCCCCGCCACATCATAGGGCTGCGCTTCCGTTATCCGGACGCGCACCCATTCCCCCGGCGCGGCAGAGTCTGTGCCCTCACCACGCACGATAACCGATCCGTCAATCTCCGGAGCATCGCGGTAGGAACGACCGATCAGGTCCGCGCCCCGCCGTCCCTCCACCAGAACGTCCATTTCCCGCCCCACCAGCGCCTCATTCTTTGCCAGCGAAAGCGGCTGCTGCGCCGCCATCAGCGCGCGCCGCCGCCGCGCCGCGATGCGCTGCGGAACGACCGGCGTCATTTCAAAGCCGGGCGTGCCTTCTTCGGGCGAATATTCGAAGACGCCTAAGCGGTCGAAGTGCGCCTCTTTAACAAACTCCAGCAGATTCGCGAATGCGGCGTCGTCTTCACCGGGGAATCCGACCAGGAACGTCGTACGCAGGGCGATGTCCGGCATCGCGTTTCGCAGACGTTCGCACAAACGTTTATACGAGGCGACCGAACCGCCGCGTTTCATCCGTGCCAGCATCGCGTCGTCGCCGTGCTGAAGCGGAACGTCTACGTACCGCGCGACATTAGGCGTATCGCGCATCGTGGCAATCAGCCGGTCCGTCATCATCGTCGGGTAGCAGTACAGCAGGCGCACCCAGCGCAGGCCGTCTATGTTGCCCAGCCCTTCCAGCAGGCGCGGGAGGGCCAATTCTTTATATAAATCCATGCCATAGGCCGTCGTATCCTGGGCGATAAGGTTCAGCTCCGCCGCGCCATCGTCCACCAGCCGCCGCGCTTCGTCCAGCACCCGCTCGATAGGTTTGGAGCGGTGTTTGCCGCGAAAGCCGGGGATTGAGCAGAAGGTACAGGCGTGGTCGCATCCTTCGGATATCTTCAGGTACGCCGTCCACGGTGCGGTCGCCCGCACGCGCGACGGTGGGATGAGCGGGTACTTTTCCGTAATCGGGGCAACCTGGTTTCGCGTCGTGTCCCCGGCCATCGGGAGCGCCCTGCCCCGCGCCGGACCGAAGATAGCCTGGTTGATCTGGGCCGCGCTCTGGATTCCCAGGAAAGCGTCCACTTCGGGAATCTCTTCGGCAAGCTGCGCGCCGTAACGCTGTGACAGGCAGCCCGTCACCACGACCTTGCGGACCTGCCCCTTTTCCTTGCGCTTGACGGCGGCCAGAATCGCATCAATGCTTTCCTGCTTCGCGCTTTCGATAAAGGCGCAGGTGTTGACGACGAGAACATCCGCCGATGCGGCGTCCCCGACCATCTGCGCCTGCCCGGTATCGGTCAGCGCGCCGAGCATCTCCTCGGAATCCACCAGGTTTTTCGGACACCCCAGACTGATAAGACCGATTTTCGTCGCCGCCATGCGTCTTGCTTTCCCACCCTGACAAAGAAAAGCCGCCCTGCGCGGCGGCTTTTTCGTAACCCGTCTATCTTTTACTATACTTCCGAAAAGCGGAGTTGTCAATGTCGCTTAATTAGCGTTTCCTATCTATAGTTGACAAACTGAAGCGGCACTTCGATGTCGCTGTTCTTAAGCATCTGGATAACCGCCTGGAGATCGTCCCGCGCTTTGGCAGCGACGCGAACCTGATCGCCCTGAATCTGCGCCTGCACCTTCAGCCCTGCATCCTTGATATTCTTGACGATTTTCTTCGCCGTCTCCGAATCCAGTCCCTGCTTGATAGTCGCCTGCTGGCGCACGGTTCCTTTCGTCGCCTCTTCCATCTTGCCCAGGTCAAGCGCCTTGATATCGATGCCGCGCTTGATGAACTTTCCCTGGAGAACGTCAATCAACGCCTTCATGCGCACCTCGTTATCCGAGGTCAACCCAATCGTGCCCGCCTTCTCATCGAGGTCGATCTCGCTGACCGAACCTTTGAAATCGAAGCGCGTGCCGATTTCGCGCTGCGCCTGGTCTACCGCATTCTTCACTTCCTGCATATCCACCTTCGACACCACGTCGAAGCTGCTTTCCGCTGCCATATCTCTGCCTTCTCCTTCGTCATTTACAGGCCAAAGCCGGGCCGCTTCCCGTCGTTGGGCACGTCGCCGCTGCGCACCGCTTCAGACCGGAACCATTTTGCGTAGCCGTCCGCAAAGGCGTAAAAGCTTCCCCCCATGTGACGAACCGCACCCGGCTCGCCCAGCGGTTTCCAGCCCGCTTTCTCGTTTCCATTATCCACATCCGGCCCGTTCAGCGTCGCTGGAACCCGGTATTCACGGCTCCACCACCACCTGCCCCGTACACGATAATGCGTTTCGCACAAAACAACCGTGGTAGCGGGATGGGCAACATCGGCGGTCGGTTCACCCATTCCATCGACCTGCCACCCGAGAATACGAGCATTAAAGGCATAGCCCCGTACGCGCCCGGCGGGAAGGCGGTCTTTCGGGGGCTTTTCCACCGTAGGACAGCAAAACAGGCCCGCGTTTTTTACGTAGGGAAGCAGCAGATCGTCCCAGTTCCGCCCCGGCATGCGCGCCGCGTTCTCCGGCGGAAACACGCTGTCGAAATCCTGGAGGTACATCAACATACCCAGACCTAACTGCTTTACGTGCGACAGGCAGCTTTTACGACTGCCTCCCCTTGCCGGTGCAAAAATCGGATACATAACCGCCGCCAGCACCAGGAGAATCACGGTAATCGCTATTAAATCCGCTCGTGTACCGCCTGCCTGACGCCTCATTGCGCCACCCCTTTCCGCAGTACGTATCGCCTGCGTGCAGGTTTATGCCTAACTCCCGCAGCCGGGCTTCCAGCCGTTCTGCGCGCTGCCTTTGCTGGTTGCGCTCCTGCTCGGCGGGAATGGTCGTCGCCCTGCCGATTTACTCCTCATCCCCGCCGCCGCTGCCGCCTGCGGCGCGCACGAACATGGCGTCCACGTCGTCGCGGGTCATCAGGATGTCGCGAGGCTTCGCGCCGTCCAGCGGGCCGACGATGCCGCGCTGCTCCATCAAATCCACCAGGCGAGCGGCACGGGTGTAGCCGATCTTGAAGCGGCGCTGAAGCATAGACGTGGACGCCTGCCCGTTCGTGACCACCAGCTTGACGGCGGATTCAAAGAGTTCGTCATCCGGGTCCTCCTCGCCCTCGTCGGACTCCCCGGCGGCGGCTATGGTGGATGGCAGAACCTCATAATTGGGCTGCGCCTGCGCCTTCAGATACGCGACCAGATCCTCGGTCTCTTTTTCGGAAACGAAGCACCCCTGAATGCGCTGCGGCTTGGCGGCGTCGATGGGCATGAACAGCATATCGCCGCGCCCGATAAGCCGATCCGCGCCGGTCATGTCTAAGATTGTGCGCGAATCTACAGCAGAGTTGACCGCAAAGGCAATGCGGGAAGAAATGTTCGCCTTGATTGTTCCCGTGATGACGTTGACGCTGGGCCGCTGCGTGGCGATGACCAGGTGGATACCGGTGGCGCGAGCAAGCTGGGCCAGGCGGCAGATACTTGTCTCGATCTCCGGCCCGGAGGTCATCATCAGGTCGGCCAGTTCATCCACGATAATCACCCAGTAGGGAAGCCGCTCGTCTTCTGAAACCCGATTGTTGTAGCCCTCCAGGTTGCGCGCCCCGGCCTTGGCGAAGCGGTCGTAGCGGTTTTCCATCTCCTTGAGCGCCTGCTTGAAGATGGAGGGGGCCTGCTTGACATTCGTAATAACCGGCGCGGCCAGGTGCGGGATGCCGTCATATAAGGAAAGCTCAACCTTTTTCGGATCGATCATCAGCAGCTTGACTTCGCGCGGCGATGCCCGGTACAGCAGCGAGCAGATCAGCGCATTCAAAGCAACGGACTTCCCCGACCCGGTCGAGCCGCCAATCAGCAGGTGCGGCATCTTCGCCAAGTCCGCATAGCGGCACACCCGGCGACATCCTTGCCCAGCGCAAAGGTCAGCTTCGAGGGCGCGTTCTGGAATTCTCCCCGCTCGATCACCTCGCGCAGCGTCACCGTGGCCGGGTGCTCGTTGGGCACCTCGATACCGATGGCCGACTTGCCGGGAATCGGCGCTTCCACGCGCACATCGATAGCCGCGAGCGACATCGCCAAGTTGTCGGCCAGCGAAACGATCTTGCTGACCTTGATGCCCCGGTCCAGCGCGACCTCATAACGGGTGATGGTCGGGCCATGGGCGACCTCGGCCACGTCCGCGCCGATGCCGAAGTCGTCGAGCGTCTGTAGGAGCATCTGCCGCTTGGCCTCGGATTCGCCCGCCGGAAGCTTGGCCTGCACTTCAGCGCGCGCAGCAGTGAAACCGGGGGCAGCGGGAAATCGCCGACATTTTCCAGCAGCGGCGCATCGGGATTGATAGCCGACTTTTTGGCGGCTTCCTTCTTCACCGGGGACGGGCGGACGGCGGCATGCCCAGCTTGTCCCCACGGCGCAGGGGAATCGTACCGTCGTCGGCGTCCTCGGCCTCCACCTGCGGTTCCGGGACATTGCGGCGGTACAGGGTCGGTCGCGCGCGCGCCGGATCGTCTGAATCGCCGCCCAGACGATGAGCGCGGGGTCGGTCGGGAATCATCGCGCCGCCGCTGCCGCTGCGCCGCTCGGTCACGCGGCGCGCCGCGCTGCGCGCGCCGTCGGCCACCGCCTGCTTCCCCTTGCTCGCCCCGGAGCGAACGGCGTTATCCACCGGCCCCAGCAGAAACGGCAGCGGCACATCGATCAGCCAGATCAGTCCGCCGGTCGCCAGCGCGGTCAGCAGGATATGCGCCCCCACCGGCCCCGCCAGCTTCCGCAAAACAAACGAGATTCCCGCCCCGACATAGCCGCCGTAGGCCAGCAGGTTGTCGCGCGCGAACTGACCGGCGGGCGGCACATGGCCCAGATGCCACCAGGCCACAAACACCAGAAACAGCAGTGTCGCGCCGCCGACATTGTCCAGCGAGCGATTGCGCCCCACCGCGAGCATTCCGCCGCACAACAGCAGTACGAACGGGAAGCCCCACGCGCCCGCCCCGACGATCAGACGCAGCCCGGCGACCACCGCGCGCCCGAAGACGTTTTCCCCCTCCGGCGCGGGCCAGAGCAGGGTCGCCAGCAGAAGCAGCGCCACCGCCACCAGACCAATACCTGTGATGTCGTATGCCAGCCGCGTGTTGGCCCGCCGCCGCTTCAGGGCGGCAGGCGAGTCGCGGGGCGGTCGCGGCTTTCGCGGAGCCGTTGGTCGGGATTTCACCATCGCTATTGCCTGTGTTTCCTCGGCGTAGTATAGCGTGGAAACAGGCGTTTGGTCAACCAGTGGACATCTCCCCCCTTCCCCCTCTCCTAAAGGGGAAGGGGGGGGAGGTCCAAAGCAGCAGGGCGCGAAGGCCCCAAAGCCGAATACTCTCCTATCCCCTGCCTGGAGGAGGTTCCGTGCCCGACCTGCTGGTTCCCTTATATAGACTGCCCCCCGCCGCGCCGCGCATCGAGGCGCTGCGGGCGGAAAACATTATCGTGCGCCGTGCGTACCCGTTCGAATTGTCGCGCACACGCCGCTTCATCGCCCGCCATTTCACCGAAAGCTGGGCCGACGAAGCCGAGGCGACATTTGCGCGCCTGCCGATTACCTGCTGGCTTGCGATTTCCGAGAAGAAGATCGTCGGTTTCGGCTGCGTCGAATCGTTCCACCGGGGCTTTTTCGGGCCGACCGGCGTGGACCCGGCGTTTCGCAGCAAGGGAATCGGCGCGGCGCTGCTTGTCCTTTCGCTGCACGGACTGCGCGAGATGGGCTACGCCTACGGCATTATCGGCGCGGCGGGACCGGTGGACTTTTATGTGAAGACAGTCGGCGCAATCCCGATTGCCGACTCGACGCCTGGCGCGTATCAGGACCTGCTGGGACCGGACGGCGAAGAAGGCAAGCGGTAGATTTTTTCACGGGCTACCCGTTCGTCACTCACTCAGTTGTACGCCCCGCGTCATCCCCTATGTCATTTTCACGTTCATAGAATGCAAAGACGCGGCGTAGTTCGTCAGCATGTTGATAGATGTCGTTAAGGTTTTGAATGGGTACCCGCTTTTCGTTGCGGCTCTCATTAAAGATGCCAAGATACCTCTGAGTGCGGTTGAAGTGCAGCCGAACGAGAGGCTTCCGATTGTTGTCGTCAAGCAGGATGCCCATATAACTCTGGGTGTCTCGATGGGTGATGCGATTCGGGTCAACCATGTCACGCAGCAGAGACTTTACAATGTAGAATCCTTCAAGTTCTTCAGAAGTAGTCTGAACCAGGCTTTCCCGCTTTGCTGCATCGGTCTCAGTTGGGGCTGGTTCCGGCGCGGCAGAAGTGGACGGTGTAGGCGCGGCTTCAACAGCGGTTGCTCCTGACATCGCGGATTTAAGGCGTTCGTTAATCCGCTCATTGATCACCTGGTTGAAGCTGCGCTTGGTGATGCCAGAAAAATATTCGCGGCGACTTGGTGTCAGCAGACCGTTGAACACCTTTGAAGCGAAGAATTTCACAAACTCGTCGGAAGGATTTTCCATCTGCTCAGTCAGCAGACGCAGACGCTTGACTTCGCGCGTGTATTTGAGTTCGCCCGCTGTCGTCATCAAATCATCAATTTTGAACGCGGGCTTGCTGAGTTTCTTAAGTTCCGCGACCAGCGCCTCGTTAAGTTCCAGCATATTGACTTCGAGGAATGGCTTCTCGTCCATCTTATTAGGGGCTTCGAGGTCTGTGAAAAAGCGATAAACGACGCCGTTCGTCAGTACCGCAATACGCGCATCAGTAACGGAGAAGTAGCGAAACAACTGCGAGGCATGGTTGATACTGAGGTCGCCCCCGCAGTGCTTGCACTCGAAGAGCATGATGATCTTGCCGTCTTTCTGTATGGCATAATCTACCTTCTCGCCCTTTTTGATACCGACATCCGCAACGAACTCTGGGATGACTTCGGTCGGATCAAAGATGTCATAGCCCAGAATACCGATGAAGGGCATAATGAGCGCGTTCTTGGTTGCCTCTTCGGTCTGGAGCACGTCGCAGAGTCTCGGAATTTTCGTGGCTAAAGCTTGCAGTTAGTCAATGAAGTCCATGTTGTCTCCTTCAGGTTCTTTTATCTTTAATCGGGGACAGATAAGGTCATTCCGCTTCGGGGTAGGAGCCGAGGACGGTGACGAAAAGGCTTTGCTCACGCAGAAGGTTCAGGGCGTGGGCGACGGGTTCTTCCTTGATGTGGCCCTGGAAGTCTATAAAAAAGACGTATTCCCAGGGCATCTGCTTGGTGGGGCGCGATTCGATCATGGTCAGGTTGATGTCGTAGGCGTCGAATGCGCCCATCGCCCGAAGGAGGGCACCGGCTTTGTGGCGCACGGAAAAGAAGATAGAGGTCTTGTCCTTGCCGGAGGGCTGTGGTTCGTTTTCACCGATCACCAGGAAGCGGGTGCGATTGTGCGGCGAGTCCTCGATATGCTCGGCGACCAGGGGTACGTTATATATCTCGGCGGCGATGTCGGTGCAGATGGCCGCGCTCTCGGAGTCCACCGCCGCCATCTGGGCCGATTTGGAGTTGGAAGTCACCTCCACCACCTCTACTTTGGGCAGATTTTCCCGCAGCCACGCGCGGCTCTGGGCGAGCGATTGGGGATGGGCATAAAGACGCTTCACGTCCCGCAGCGTCTCCGCCCGCGTCGCCAGGTGGTGGTAGACCGGAACGAAGACCTCCGCGCAGACTTTCAGGCTGGTCTGGGCGAACATATCCAGCGTATAGGGAACGACGCCTTCGGTGGAGTTCTCGACGGGAACGATGCCGTAGTGCGCGCCTTTGCGCTCGACTTCGGCGAAAACATCGGGTATAGTATCAACCGGCCCCAGTTCCGAAGATGTGCCGAACTTGCTCAGCGCGGCGCGATGGGAAAAGGTTCCTGCCGGGCCGAGATAGGCGATCTTGAGCGGCTGTTCCAAAGCGCGCGACGCCGAGATGATTTCGCGGAAGATGGCCTGCACCGACTCATGAGGCAGCGGGCCAGGGTTTTTTTCCCGAAGTCGCTCGAAGATTTGACGCTCGCGCTCCGGGGTAAAAAATTGCGTGGCCGTGCGCGATTTGGAGTGCCCGATCTCCTGGGCCAGCGCGGCGCGGCGTGATAAAAGCGCCAGCATCTGGGAATCGATATCGTCGATTTCGCGGCGAAGCTCCTGGATGGACATAAAAGGCCCTTCGGCAGTTTGAAAGTGGGGTTTTCGCGCCGGTTCCGGGGAGCCGGGGACGATTGCCACCAGTATACCACGAGCCTGATTTCAACTTTTGAGGACTTTTTGATGCCGGACTGGTTCCGCCGCCGTCACGCGCCGCCGGGCGTGGCGAACGATTCACAATCAACGGGTGTCCCGGATGTTCCTGCGGGCGTCTTTACGAAGTGCGAGAAGTGCGGGCGCATTCTGCTCGCCAAGGACTTCGAGCGCGACCTGAAAGTCTGCCCCCGCTGCGATCACCACCATAAGCTTTCCGCCGACGAGCGCATCGCCCATGTCGCCGACCCCGGCTCGTTTCAGGAGATGGACGCGGGACTTTCCTCGGCAGACCCGCTCGGCTTCCCGGACTACGCGGCCAAGGCGGCAAAAGGCGTGTCCGTGTCGGGCCGTCCGGACGCGCTGGTGACGGGCACGGCGGGTATCGGCGGCTATGCCTGCGTTCTGGGCGTCGCTGACTTTCGCTTTATGGGCGGCTCGATGGGGTCGGTCTTCGGCGAAAAGTTCGCGCGGGCGGCGGAATACGCGCTCGACCAGAAAATTCCCTTCGTCGTTTTCTGCGCCTCCGGCGGCGCGCGGATGCAGGAGGGACTGCTCGGACTGATGCAGATGGCCAAGACCAGCGCCGCTGTGGCGCAGCTTGCCGAGGCGGGTGTCCCCTATGTCTCCGTGCTGACCGATCCGACCACCGGCGGCGCGCTCGCTTCGTTCGCCTCCCTGGGGGATATTATTCTGGCGGAGCCGGAGGCATATGTGGCGTTCGCCGGGACGCGCGTAGCCCAGCAGGCCCAGACCCACAAGCCACCCGCTAACTACCAGACTTCGGAGTTCCAGATGGAGCACGGCATGGTTGACCGCATCGTTCCTCGCAAAGAGCTGCAAACGACGCTTGTGCGCGTTCTGGCCTTTTTCGGCGCTCCCCAGCAGTCATCGCCCCTCGCGCAAGCAGCAGCAGCAGCGAACGGAAACGGCGAAATGGGCGAACCGGCCAAAAGCGTCGGGCGCAACGGAAAGGGTCCGCACTGATGCCGTCTATTACCGTCCTGGAATTTGAAAAGCTCATCGATGAGCTGGAAGGCAACATTCGCAAGACGCGCGAGATCGCCGGACGAGAAAATCGCGATGTCGGTGTCGAGATTGAGGACCTGGAGAAGAACCGCGACGCGCTTCTGCGGGAATTCTTCGACGCGCTGACGCCGTGGGATAACGTGCTGCTGGCACGCCATGAGAAACGCCCATACACGCTCGATTACCTGCCGCTGCTGTTCGATGATTTCCTGCCCCTGCACGGCGACCGGCTGTTCGATGATGACGGCGCGATGATCGGCGGGCTGGCGTCGCTGGACGGTAAGCCGGTGGTGGTAATAGGACAGCAAAAGGGGCGTGATTTGAAGGAGCGGGCGCAGCGCAACTACGGCTACGCGCGCCCGGAAGGCTACCGCAAGGCGCTGCGCCTGATGAAGCTGGCGGAGCGGTTCAATCGCCCGGTGATTACCTTCGTGGATACGCCGGGCGCGGACGCCAACGTGCCGTCCGAGGAGCGCGGCATTTCCGAGGCCATTGCCCGCAACCTGCGTGAGATGAGCGTTCTGCGGACACCGATTGTCTCGATCATTATCGGCGAGGGGGGCAGCGGCGGCGCGCTCGGTATCGCCGTCGCCGACCGGGTCCTGATGCTTCAGCACGCGGTCTATTCGGTCATCGCCCCGGAAGGCTGCGCGTCCATCCTGTGGCGCGACCCGGCCCGCAAGGCCGAGGCCGCGCAGGCGATGCAGATTACGGCCCGCGACGCCCGCGCGCTGGGCATTATTGATGAGGTGCTTCCCGAACCGCTCGGCGGCGCGCACCGGGCGCCGGAGGCGACGGGCGAGGTGATCAAGGAGGCGGTTGTGCGCCATCTCAAGGAGGTGGGCCGCCTTTCCAAAACACGCCTGCTGTCCAGCCGCTATGAAAAGTTCCGCTCGCTGGGCCGGTTCATTGATCCCGAAGCGCCGGAAGACAGCGCCACACCACCTGCCGAAAACCCAGCCGTCGTTTCGCCGTAGTGTCGGGCAGCGGCGGCGGCGGCGGCGGCGGCGCATCACTGTCCACAATCGCCGCTGCTGCCGCCGCCGCCGCTTCGTCGGGTGTGGGCGACGCTGGTATCCGATGCACCAGCGGATGCACTCTCGCCCCAATTACGCCGCCTGCCACACCAGAACTTTCACCTGCTCAACATCCGGAGAGCCGCTTCGGAGCCGGGCGCCACGGCATCCTCGGCGATAGGCGCAAAGCCGGACACGGCAGCCACCACCATCTGTGTAGAAGGCAGCGTATTGCCGTCCGGCGGCAGTTCATCCTCCGGCGCAGGTATACTATCGGGGAAGGTGGCAGGCTTTCGTCATGCTTCGCACCAGCCAGATTCCCCCGGAAGAGGGAAAAGATGGTGCTCAAGCGCGCCGTCGCCGACCTGCTGCCGGAAGCTATTTTGAACCGGCCCAAGACGTCCCCGTACAGGGCTGGTTCCAGCGCGACCTGAAACGCTATGCCCGCGCCCATCTTCTGAGCCGCCGCGCCCGCATCCGCCCCTATATCAACCAGAACGTGGTGCGCGAATGGCTGGACTACCGGGGCAATCTCTGGCCGCGCCACGGCGTCAAACTGTGGCACCTGCTCACCCTCGAACTCTGGCTCCGCGTGAATGAGTAACCTACCGACGCGGGCTTTTACCCGCCGGTGTTTAATCCTGCCAAGTGCGAAACCTGTTTCTCATACTCCGTCACAAGTTCCCGTACTCGCGCCTTTGTCACCTCATCCTCAGTAGTTTCCAGTGCCTGTGATCACTCGGCGCAAAGGGCGGCGGCCTGCGCTTCGGGCGTCGCGGCAATCGCCACCGGCGAGTGGCGTCGCCACTGCTCTTCTGTGCCTTCAACGCGCCGCCGAACCAGGGCCAGCAGGCTGTGTGCAGGGAATTAAGCATCGCATGAAAATCCCAGCCCCATCCGCGAAGCCGATACTTTGCGGCTACCTCGGCAGCCATCCAGAAGGCCGCCGTATCCTGCGAGGCCGCCTCCCGCCGCTGTTCCCGCGTCTCCGGCGCGCGAGCCGCCCATCGACAGGGATAGCCGCTTTGTCGAAGAGCAGGCGCGAATGGCGGTGCCGGGGACGCCACGCGTTCGCCTGGGGGATGAGCGTCCAGTCCGTATGCAGCGCCGACTCGTACACAACTGTGGTGAAGCTGCCGCCCTCGGGAGCGTTCAGGCGCATATCGATCAGGATAGCGGGCGTGCCGAAGCGGCTAAATAGTTCCTGCCGCTCATGTGGTGCGCGCCGCCCGTCTGCCAGGGGCGAGCGCACAGGGCGCGACGCATCGGCATCGCGCAGAACCACGTCCAGGTCCAGGTCGCTGAGCGCGTCGTCGTCGCCGCGCCGCTGAAGCCGCCCCGAAGCCAGGCCGCCACAAACCGCTCGTCCGCGCGCAGCGCCGCCACGATCCGCTCCAGAAGCGCATCCCGCGCGGCGGCATGAGCCAAAGCAAACTCCGTCGAATCAAATAACATACTCTCCCCTTTCGTACGTACAGCCTTCCGGATGCGCAAACGTCAGGGACGGGCAAGCGCGCGGCACAATCGGGGGGAGGACGGCAACGGGGCTAAAGACCCGCGAACACAAAAACCCCGTTGACCGACGAGACGCGAACGCCATCACCTTTCCCACCGGATAGGAAAGGCAAAACCGGACGTTTCGCCCATCTCGTGAGCGGGGCCGATACGACAAAGAAAGCTTGCCGCGTTAGATCGTCGCTTCTTATCCGAGCAACGCGATCACGGATGAACGCGACGATTATACCACAGGAGGGACAGGGTGAAGATGGGTCGAAAAAGATCATATGACCTTTAGGCCCTTACCTATCGAAAATGGCCTGCTCGCCGACCTGAGCGAAGATATTTACCCGGCGCAGGTCTTCGGCTGGAACGACAGCGACCTGGAACTGGTGGACGATGCGACGCATTTCGGCATGGTGACGGAAGGCGGCGCGATTCTGCACGACCGTCAGGACAGGTTCCGGCTGCGCGCGGGGATGTTCTTCGTCGCCGTGGACCGGTGCCGTTTGAGCGCGCCGGGAGGAAAGGGACTGGTTATCTCCCGCCTGGGTTACCGGGGCTGCGGCAGGTCGGCGGGCCGCTGGAGGCGCGCGGACGTCTGCATATCGACGGCTGCTCGGATACGCTGCTGGTCTGCCCGCCGCGCCGGGGCGAGCCGTGCCTGAACCATCTGCATATCCCCCCGCGCACCGCCCAGAGCGCGCACACCCACCCCAGCGAGCGTATCGGAGTTATTCTGCGCGGGCAGGGCGAGTGCCGCACCCCCTTTTCCCCCTGCGCCCCGGCATGGGCTGGCGCATTCCTACCGGCTGCCTCCATTCGTTCTTTACCGAAGCAGAGAGCCTGGACGTGATCGCCTGGCGCCCGGACAGCGACTTCGGCCCCACCGACGACAGCCACCCGATGGTCTCCCGAACCTTTGTGAACGGCGTATCCGCCTCGGAGATGCCGGAGATACAGACGCAGGGAGAGATCGAGTGACGCTGCCCCGCTAAAAACATTTCGTGCTTTTTCGAAATATCCCTTGACAGACAGAACGCAGTTCCGTAGAATCATTTCAACGATTTACGAAATATGAAAATGTTATGAGTCAACAAGCACCAGAGTTTGATAAAGCCGCGATGTTCAAGGCGCTGGGCGACCCGACGCGGCTGCGTATCTTCGACTTTCTGCGCTCCTGCTGCTGCGCGGTAGCCGTCGAGGAGGCCAGCGGCGATGTTCGCCCCGTGCAGGGGCCGACAGTGGGCGAGGTATGCTGCAACGTTACCGGCGCGGAGCGTATCAATTCCACGGTTTCGCACCATCTGAAAGAGCTGCGCCTCGCCGGGCTTATCACTATTGAGCGGCGCGGCAAGAACATGATCTGCGGCATAAATCGGGATGCGGTCGCCGCGCTCAGCGCCTATTTGGCAGAGGATATGACTACCGATACCGGCGGCGACTGCTGCTGACCCGATACGAAAGGAACCAGCGACAATGGCGGAAAGCACTCTGACGGAGCGCGACGACGTGCGCGAGATCGTTCGGCAGAAGTACGGCGCGGCGGCGCTTACCGTACTTTCGGGTGCAGGCGCGGCCTGCTGCGGAGGCAATACCGGCGGCGGCGGAAACGACTCCTGCTGCGGCGGCGATACCATCACGGGCAATCTGTATGACGACATGGAAGCGGCCCATATTCCCGAGGCGGCGCTGCTGGCGTCGCTGGGCTGCGGCAATCCTACGGCGCTGGCATCGCTGAGCGAAGGTGAAACGGTGCTGGACCTGGGCAGCGGCGGCGGTATTGACGTGCTGCTGTCGGCGAGGCGGGTCGGGCCGACCGGGTTCGCCTATGGCCTCGATATGACCGACGAAATGCTGGCGCTCGCGGAAAAAAATAAAGCCGAGGCGGGCGCGGAAAACGTCCAGTTCCTGAAAGGTCACATCGAAAGCATTCCGCTGCCGAACAACAGCGTGGATGTGATAATCTCCAACTGCGTCATCAACCTGTCCGCCGACAAAGATCAGGTGCTGCGCGAAGCGTTTCGTGTGCTGAAGCCGGGGGGACGCTTCGCGGTGTCGGATGTGGTGGTGGAGGGGGAGCTTCCGCCCGCCGTCCGCGCGGATATGGAGGCGTATGTCGGCTGTGTCGCCGGGGCATTGGAAAAAAGTGACTATCTGCGGCGGCTCGCCGGCGCTGGCTTCATGGACGCTTCGATTGAGCCGACCCGTCGCTATGCCTTCGCTGATCTGGAGGCGACCACCTGCTGCTCGCCGGAAGTGGCCGCGCTGCCTGACGACGAGAAAGCCGCGCTGGACGGGCGCGTGATGGGCGCATTTATCCGTGCCGTAAAGCCCGAAGCGGCGGCCTCTTCCTGCTGCTCTTCGGAGTGCTGCAAGGGTTGAGAGAAATGAAGACCGTCCTCTTCGTGTGCGTCCATAACGCGGGCCGTTCCCAGATGGCTGAAGCGTTCGTCAACGCCCTCGCCGCCGAGCAGGGGCTGGCCGTGCGCGCTCTGTCAGCGGGAACCGTGGCGGGCGAGCGCATCAATCCGGTCGCCGAGGCGGTGATGGCGGAGATCGGCATCGGAATGGACAGCCAAAAGCCCAAGCCGCTGACGCAGGAGATGGCGGGCGCAGCGGACCGGATCATCACGATGGGCTGCGGCGTGGATGCGAATGCCTGCCCCGCCCGTATTCACCTATCGGAAGACTGGGGATTGGACGACCCGAAGGGCCAGCCGGTAGAGATAGTACGGGCCATACGCGATCAGATCAAGGAGCGCGTGGAAAACCTTCTGACCGAGATGGACGCGGCGTGAGCAGCGCGGGCATGGCGCGGCGCGGCGTCGCGGAGTTCATCGGCACGTTCGGTATCGTTTTCGCGCCGGTGGCGCTGTCGGCGACGGGCAAGATGGGCGGTGGGGACGGTGGCTTAATGGCCGCCGCCTGGGTATCGGGCCTGGCCGTGCTGGCGATGATCTACGCGCTCGGCCCGATTTCCGCCGCGCACTACAATCCCGCCGTCACTCTGGGCTTTGCCGTCGCGGGCCGCTTTCCGTGGCGCGGCGTTCTGACGTATTGGGCGGCGCAGGTCGCGGGGAGCATCGCGGCGGCGGGCGTCGCCCGGCTTCTGTTCAGCGGCGGCGGGCATGGGGCGCACGTCCCCGCCCCCGGCCCTATCGCCCGCGCCGTCGGGATAGAAGCTCTGCTGACCTTCTTTTTGATGCTGGTGATTATCGCGGTCGCCACGGATAAGCGGGTGAACGGCGCGGTGCCGGGCCTTGCCATCGGCCTTACCGTTGTCTTTAATGTCCTGATTGGCGGGCCGATCACGGGCGGTTCGATGAACCCGGCGCGCTCGCTCGGCCCCGCGCTTTTCGCGGGCGGCGCGGCGCTGGCAAGCTTCTGGGTGTATCTGGTCGGCCCGGCGCTGGGGGCGGTCGCGGCGGCGCGGGTGTATGAGCTTCTTCGGGGCGGCCAGGAGGAGCACGCGCAGGGCGCGCCCAACGAGCTATTCGAGGCTTTGGAAACGGCCCGCGCGGAGGCGTAGCCGCATATTTTCCCCTCTTCCCTCTTCCCCGTTGTGTCGAAAGAAAAAGGGCGGGAGCGATTCGCCCCCGCCCGAGTACAAGGAGATAGGTATGTGTTCTAATCATCGGAAAACGCCTGGTAAATCTATAGGGCAATCTTCACTTCACAAAAACTTAATCTTCTCTTAACATTGCCTTAATACAGGCTTAACATTCTCTTAATGTTGGCGGCGTATACTTCCAAGTGGCTGTGCCCAATGTTGCGGTGCCACCCGTTACCGGCAGAAAGAGACTTAATCGTATGCAAAAGACACAAAAGCGTTCCGCCTTTACCACGGGTAAAAGCTCGGCTTTCACCCTGATCGAACTGCTCGTCGTTATTGCCATCATTGCTATATTGGCAGCGATCCTATTCCCTGTATTTGCCCAGGCGCGCGAAAAAGCCCGGCAGACCTCCTGCCTGTCCAACATGAAGCAGATTGGCACGGGCATCATGATGTACGTGCAGGATTATGACGAAACCTATCCGCAGGCGTACTGGTACAAGAACGACGCGGGCGACGCGAACGGCTATATGCAGTGGTCCGGAATGATTCAGCCCTATGTAAAGAACGCGACGCTTTTCGTCTGCCCTTCCGACCCTAACAAGGGGCTGCCGCCGACCAACCCGCATGACCCGACCTACAGCAGCCAGCCCACCAGCCCGCCGGTGGACGCCCAGGTTCCACGCATCTCCTACACAGTCAACGCCGCCGTTATGCCGCGCAAGCGGCGCAGCATCGATCCGGCCACCGTCGCCAGTCTTGCTGCCGTAGAGGTTCCGGCGGACACTATTCTGGTCGCCGAGTTCTCCAATACAGCGGCGTGTGTCAACGACACCTCCAATCAGACGAGCACCAACTTCAAGAACAAGTCGCACCGCTCGATGAATGCCTACATGACCGGTGCAGGCGGCGGCGCTTGGAAGGGCGAAGCACCGAATGAATTTCCGCCTGCCCGTAACGCTGTGTACGCGATGACCCCCGCGGTAGCGAAAGCGACGTGGGATGCCTGCAAGGCACCGGGGTATTCCGGCGGCCTGCCGCATGTTGCGTACCTCCAGCCGGATCGCCACAGCGGCGGCTCGAACTACACCTTCGCCGACGGCCATGCCAAATGGTTCCGGTTCGAGCAGACTGTCAACCCGAACAACTTCCTGTGGGGCAAGCGGGTCTACACCGGCGGCGGCATGGCTGTCCTCGACCAGCAGGGCAATCCGGTTCGCTAAAACGGCAGTGGCTTAGAGCCACTCGGAGAAAAGGAAGTTCCACAAGCAATCAGTATCTCATCCTCAATAACCCCACCCCTCAAACTGGCCCGCGACATCCCCGTCGCGGGCCGCTTTTTGTGCTTACCGGGTGCACCAGCAGCATTTAACATTCTCTTAATGTAGGCTGCACCGTCCTCTGATACACTTTTCACGGCGAATGCTGCGCGGAGACAATCCGACTGCTCCGACCACGAATGGAGCCTTCCCGCTGCCTTGACTAACCCCGGCACGTATTTTATTGGCGTCGATGTGGGATACGAGAACGGCGTGATTGCCAGACAGCAGGCGGAAGCATGGCTGCGGGTGGTGGCGCAAAGCACGCCCGAAGCCGGAATGCGCGTGCGGGTAATCGATTCGGGACTTGTACTTTTCCAGGTAAGCGCCGATTCCGAGGCGGCGGCGTGCGCGCAGGCCGTGGAGTGGCTCCGCGCTGCGATTGCCGCTGCTCCCAGCCGCCGCTTTCCTGTGCGCCAGCTAAGCTGCAAGCAGGTCTTCGGAGCCGAAAACGTTTGGGTAGCGGATACGGAAGAAAGCGCGTAGGTGAAAAAACGCCCCGGACAGGCAGTGCTGCCTGTCCGGGGCGTTCCCTTTGCGCAGTTCAGTAGATGTTGGTTCTGGCCCGCTCGGCGTCGTCCTGAAACACCTCGTCTTCGTCCATTGTCGCTTCCTGCGCCTGCGTCGTGTCGCCGCGCAGGGCCGCGCTGTCGGCGTGGAACAGGTAGGCGGACGATTCCGGGTCAAGAGCGCCTGCCGGGGCCTGGGCCACCATCTGCGCAAACTGGTCCAGGTCTTCCTGCAGCTTCGCCTCGAAACGCCTGCCCGCACCCAGCACCTCGGCAATATCGCCCAGCACCCCGGCGGGCGGGTTGTAGCCGATATGAACGCGCAAGCGCGTCCGATTCTCGTCCAGCGGCTCGAAGTGGACGTGGCCCCAGTTTTCCAGGCCGTCGATGGAGCGCCAGCCGATCCGCCGGTCGGGTATCCAGTCCTCGTTTATCGCATCCCACTCATGCCGCCCCACCACATCCACCACCCAATGGCTGCGCTGCTCGTCGTGGTAGGTCACTTCCTTGACATGCGACATGAACTTCGGGAAGTCATTAAAGTGACTCCAGAGCTGGAATACCTGATGCGCTGGCGCGTTTACGATAGTTTCCGCACCATGTTCGGCCATATTGTTTCGCTCCTTTCCGTTTATTGCGTCGGGTTACCGGCGACCTCGCGCCAGCAGCGCAATGGTTCCGACCACACTCGCCGCCAGCACCCAGCGCTTGCGGGCCGGGTGCAGTTCGAGAAAGCGCGTGTAGGGGCTGACCGGCATAGACATCTGACCGAAGCTGCCGGTGGACGATGCCGGGCCGTTCAGGGGGGCGAACAGGTTGTCCTGCCCGCTGTCGGCCTGATCCGACTTCTGCTGTTTCCATAGCCGCTCACTCTGAAGCATGTACCCGTCTAGAAGCGGCGCGCTTATTGACTCAAAAACTCCAAATAACTTGCCCGCGCCGCCCGCGAACAGATCGCGCCGGGGATGCTCGGCAGCGAAAAGAATGGTCTCGGCGACGACGCCCGACTCATAGACCGGCGGGACCGGCTGCGGCTTGACGCCCAGCTTTGAGCGGGCGTGGTCGAAAAAGGGCGTGTTAATGGAAGACGGCAGGATCAGCGTCACATGGATACCGTTCTTTTCGCGCGCCATCTCCAGCCGAAGTCCCTCGGTAAAGCCCTTGACCCCGTGCTTGGCCGCGCAGTAGCCGACCTGAAGCGGAACAGCCCGCACCGCAAGCGCCGAAGCGACATTGATGATCGTCCCGCCGCCACTGCCGCCCTGCCGCTTCATGTGCGGAATCGCCGCCTTCGAGCCGTAGATCGTGCCGAGCAGGTTGACCTGGATAACCCGCTCCATCTCCTCCACGGTGGTGTCTTCCACGGCGGCATAGGTGCTGACCGAGGCATTGTTGACCCAGGTATCGATACGTCCGAAGCGGTCTACGGCTTCTTCCGCGAGACGGTTCACCTGCGCCCACTCCCCCACATCGGTAACACAGACATGCGCTTTGCCACCCGCCGCCTCGACCGCGCGGGCCGTATCATTCAACGCCTTCTCGCCGCGCGCGGCCAGCACCACGGAGGCACCGCGCTTCCCCGCCTCGATAGCCGTTTCGCGCCCGATCCCCGACGATGCGCCGGTGATGACGATAACCTGCTCGCGCAATGGTTTAGGCATCGAACTTCCTTGCTAAGCCGGGCGCTCGCTCCGCTACGCGGGGCGCTCCCCGGTAACCGGCGTCTGGGATGCGCTTGCGTTCTCCCCGGCAGGTCGGCCCGACAGCGAACTGGGCGCGTCCAGATGCGCTCCGGGGTCTACCCCGACTCCCAGCCTGTCCACCAGTTCTCCACCGAGCCATCCCGTCACCGCGCCCAGCCCCACGGCGATGAACGACAGAATTATCGGGATTGCGCCCGGCGACATCGGTTCTCCCGGCGACGGTGCGGGGACGCCGTTTCGCAGCAGCCAGCTAATGGCGAATAGGGCAATCATCGCCACATTGCCGACGCCGTGCCAGGTACCCACCGCCTTGGCGCGGGTATGAAACGGAATCGCCCACCAGTCGATTGCGCCGAAGATGGCGGCCACAAGGCCGCTGATAACACCCGCCCCGATCATATAAAAGGCGGCACGATGCCATTCGCCGTTCCCGCTCACCAGACCGATGATGTCGAAAATAAGCGACATCACCAGCAGGCCCAGCGGAAACACGATCAACTGCTGATGGATCGGGTGCCCGAACAGCTTTGCTTTGCTTTCCATGATATTTTCCCGGACAGCCTTCCTAAGATAGCCTCGTTATTCCGTCAAGCCCTCGCCCAGCGTCTTCGCCCCGGACTGCGTCGGTTGATTCGTGCCCGACAACTCCCCATGCTCCTCGTCATCCTGTGCCGCCAACTGCTCGGCAGCTTCCGGGGTCGGTGGCGTAGTAACGGGGGGTTCCCGTGTATCGTTGGGATCATCCTGCGCGCCGGGATGCACGGCAGCGCCAGTGCCCCCGGTGTTCGTCGTTTCCGTCATGCATCGGCTCCTTCTGTCTAAACAACATGGGCGCGGCGTACTAAGCGCCGCGCCCACGGACCAGCAGCGTTGCGGCGCGCTGCGCCGATTACATTCCCATTCCGGAAGCGTTCTGGACTTTTCGGTACTGCGCTGCCGCCGCCGGGATGCGAACCCCGAGGTTCTGAGCGACCGAAACGATCATTGTTGTGTGGTCCTGAATGCGGGGCAGGGTTTCGCTGGCATAGGCAACGGCTGCCTCATCCTTGCCCGCGCGCACCTCGCTCTGGTGCAGGCTGATAGCATTCAGGTGCGCCCGGATCTGCGCGCCCATGAACGCTCTGTCGAACGCCGGGCCGGAGAGCTTCGCCAGCCGGTTGTAAACCGCCCTCTGCATGGGGTCCGGCCTATTCGGCAGTTTGATGCGTTTGCCGCCCGCGATCTGCTTGAGCCGGGCGTTGGCTGCGCTGTGTTCTCTTATCAGCCGATCCGCCGTTTCCCGGACTGACCGGCTCTGCGATTTCTTCAAAGCCAATTGGCTGGTCATCACCTCGGCGACATTACCCTGCGCGGCCTTCATCATAAAGTGCCGGTCGAAGTTGGCGCGCGATTGCTGCATCCCCCGCCCGCGTTGTGCATGGGCAGAAGTGATGAGACCACTGCTGCCCAGCAGAGCGACTATCGCTGCTGCCGAGAAAAGGGTGGTAAACTTTCCGTTCATCGAAGTTAACTCCTTGTACCAGGTGCCCGGCCAGGCGAGTGTGCGCGGCGCGATTTTCCGGGCTGGTTGTTCCGCTATTGAGTGCTACCCCGCTGGGTGCCCGGCGAAACGACCGGGCACCCACATCGCAGAGTGAAAACAGGGTATTCCGCCCCGGACACCGAACAAGAAGCGGCAGGGGGCGCGCATGTGGAGACAACGACGCAAAAATCGCGATGGAGCCGGGCGATTCCCCTTCTGTTGTCCGCCTTTCTGTGCGGCTTCGTCACGTTTTGCTACGCGATTCGTCCCGACGACTGCGCGGCAATAACCGTGTTCCCGGTCTGGACATGGCCCCTGCCGGGCCTGCTCCTGACGGCGACGGGGTGGAGCCGACACACGAAGCGTTTTGCGGCAGCAGTCGTCCTGTTGTGGCTGGCGTACCTGCTTGTCCTGGCGGAAGAGCCGTGGAGCCTGCTGCGGTCTTTGCGCCGCCCGCTGCCGCACAGCAGCGAACCGGGACGGCAGCGGACGCTGCGTGTGGTCTCGCTGAACTGCGCCGGAGGAAGCGCGCAGGCCGCCGCCGAAGTGGCGCAGCTTGCGCCGGACATTGTGCTTTTGCAGGAAGCGCCGATCCGAAAGCAGGCTCAGGCGCTGGCGCGGCGCCTGTACGGCAGGGAAGCCGCCCTGCTCTGGGGCCTTGATACCTGCATAATCGCACGGGGCCGCATCACTCCGGCGAAACTGCCGCCGCGTCACACGATGTATTTTGTTCAGGGGCGGGTTCAAGCGGCACAGGGCGTAGCGGTCGAGGTGGTCAACCTGCGGCTTTTGCCCCCGCTGTTTCGCATGGACCTGTGGAACCCGGAGTGCTGGCGGGCGCAGAAGCAGAACCGGCAGGCGCGACGCGAACAGCTTCAGGCGATAGCGAATCGTCTTTCCACCCTGCCGCCCGATGAGCCGGTGCTGGCAGGCGGCGATTTTAACGCCCCGGCGGGTGACGCGATATTCGCTCTGCTCCGTTCCCGGCTTTCGGACAGCTTCGCGCGTGGCGGGCGCGGCTGGGGCAACACGATCATCAATGACGTACCGCCATTGCCTATCCACCCCACATGCACGACCCCCCTTTACCGCGTTTCCTCCGTGTGGGCACAAAAAACGACTCATTCAGACCACCGCATAGTCGTCTGCGATCTTGCGGTGACCATTCCCGGCAAACAGGAGCATAATCGATGAGACTTTCAAGCGGCAAAGCATACACCGCCGCAATGATGTCGGTGTTCGCGGCAATAACCGTCGTTCTGGCAGCCACGGCACACGCCCGTTGGGCCAACGTTACCAGGCCGGTTCCCGTAGATCGGCTGCTCCAAAACGTCGGCAGCCATGTCGCCAGACACCCGAAAGACGCGCAGGGGTATTATGTCCTCGGGCGTCTGCACAGCCTGGCTTTCGCGAAGGGCGCAGGAGACGTTCAGGTCATCCAGGATAAGCAGTGGAAAAAAAATAAAAGCTCCAACCTGCCCGAGTTCGCCGCCTTCCATTCCCCGCTGGTACAGCGTCCCGAAACGGCAAAGACACTTTCCGGCAGAGATCGTCACTACTTGTGGCATAACCTGTCAGAATCCATACGCAGTTATCGACGCGCCACACAGCTTGCGCCTCACGACCCACTTTATCAACTCGGCTTGGCCTGGATGCTGGAGCAGGGCATGCCGTACTGGCCCGTCCTGGGCGCGCCGCCCGGCGAAACGGCTCAGCGCCGGACGGATGCGCAAACGCAGAATCTTTGGAGGAAGCGCTCCCTGGCCGCGTACCGCCGGGCCTACGCGCTGGCCCTGAACAAAGATTTGAAGGCGCAGGGTCATCTGTCGGGAACTACCATGATCAGCCGTGAAGCCGCTGAAGGTATCCTTCGCTTCTTAAAGGGGTCCACGCTTACGCGCGCCGAAAAGGCGGAGGCGACGCGGGTCGCCTCCGCGCTTGCCCGACTTCGCAGCCAGCCGATGGCGATCACACCGATAATCTTTCCCCTGCACATGCCCGCACCGCTGAGCGATCTGCTGACGTCGAACAGCCGGGTTCGCTTCGACCTGGCCGGAAACGGCAGGCCCGGTCTGTGGCCCTGGGTGGGACCGCACACCGGCATTCTGGTGTGGGACCCGAAGAATACAGGACGCATCACCTCCGGGCAGCAGCTTTTCGGCTCGGCGACCTGGTGGATGTTCTGGAAAAACGGCTACCAGCCGCTCGCCGCTCTGGACGATAACCGCGATGGCTGGCTTGCGGACGGCGAGCTAAAAGGTATCGCCGTCTGGCAGGACAGTAATGGCAACGCCATCTCGGAGCCGGGCGAGGTAATGCCTCTTACGGCCTTTGCCATAAAGCGCATCGCCGTGCGGGCCGAAGGGCAGTCGGTCGGCGTCGCGTTCCATTCTCGCGGACTGGAGCGCACCGATGGCTCCTTTCTGCCCTCGTATGACTGGACACCGACCTCGCTGTCCCCTGCCCGATTGGACAAGCCGTAGCGCGTCGCTTATAATAAGGCCATGACGTATTCGCTTTTTTGGCAGGGCCGTGAGCAGCGGCCCTGCCCGGCTCCGACAGCAGCCGTTTTGACACGCTTTCTTCTCCCTGTGGCGCTCGTCTGGAGCGTGATTCTCGGTACGGGCGCAGCAACGGCGGCGGCGGCGGCGGCGCAGGAAGGCTCCCCGGTGAACACGCTGCCTCCGATTACCGTAGGACGCTGCACCGTCGGATGGACGCCCAAAAACGGCCTGTCCGTCGCCTATGACGGTGTGCCTGTCGTGCGTAAATCGTCGCTGTATCTGGTGAAAGCAGGCTGGAACGGTGTACTTCTCGACCAGAGCAGCGCGCCCGTTCGCATCTCCCCCTGGACGGATACGTCGGTCGGAAAGACAGCCCGCATCGCACTGGAAAACGAGAACGCCGCCTGCATATATACCCTGACTGTCGCCGCGCCCGACACCGTCACCGTCGCCCTCACCTATCGGCTGATGAAGGACGTTCCGGCGGAGATAGAATATGCCGCTGCCTATCTGTCCGGCCCCGTGCTTCAGGGCGCGGCGTTTATAGCCGCAACCGCAGACGGCGAACGACGCGGTCAGGCAGCCGCGACCCCGCCCGCGCGAGGACGTTCCCAGGAAGCGAACCGCCTCGCGCCGCCGTTCGAACGACTTGCTTTTAACACACGGCTCGGAGGCGTTTCCCTCCGCTATTCCGGCGACGCCCCGCGTCCGATAATTTTCGATGCGCGCTCGGAACCGCAGGGATGGGCGCGGGAGTTTCCGGTCTTCTGGATGGGTATCGGCGCGCCCGCCCAGCCCATTGCTTTCCAGGACGGGCAGCGACGCGCGACGTTTACGTTTGCTTTCTCGCCCAGCACCCCTCTTTCCGCTGCGGGGGAGCGCCTCGGCAGACCGAGTGCGGGGGTGGGGGCTTCTGCCGGGGTGAGAGCCGTTCCCAACGCCCGCGTGCCCTATGTCCCCCCGACGCCGCTCGTCATCCCACGGCCCAAGCAGATGACGGTAACGGGCAAGCCGTTTCGCATCAATCGGCAAACGCGCATCGTCGTGGCCGATGGGGCGACCGCTGCGGACAAACAGGGCGCGGAGATATTGCGTCAGGAGCTGCAGAAACGCTTTGGGCAGGATACGCCCCTGGTGCGTGCCCGCGATGTGGTGCGGGGCACTAACGTTATCGTAATCGGCGACGGAAACCGAAACGCCGCGCTGACACGCCTGCTGAGTGTCGAGAACGTTTCGGTGCCCGACAAACCCGAAGGCTACGCCCTGGTTGTCACGCCGCGCTCCGTGCTGGTGGCCGGGCGGGATAGGCAGGGCGCGTTCTGGGGCGTCCAGACCCTGGCCCAGCTTCTTGTCGCCGAAACGGAAGGGGCGGTGCAGGTGCGCCCCGTCCGCATCATGGACTGGCCGACGCTGAGTGTGCGCGCCGTCCACCTGTTCCACGGGCAAAACGCGCTGCCGTTTCATAAGCGGCTTATCGACCGCGTGTTTTCCCCCTTCAAGCTCAATGCTTTGTTTCTTCAGGCCGAACAGCTGCGCTGGGACGCCAACCCGGCTATCGCCCCTGCCTGGGCGGGACGCAAGGAGCAGGTAAAGGAAGAGATAGAATACGCCCGGCAGCGCGGTATCACCGTCTATCCGCTGGTGCAGAGCATGGGCCATATGGAGTGGCTTTTCGCAGGCAAACGTAACCTGGAGTACGCGGAAGACCCGCAGACGCCGTATGCGCTGAACATCACCAATCCCGCCGCGCTTGCGCATTTGGGACGTATCAACGCCGAGGCAGACGGCCTGTTCGACGCTCCCGCCTTCCATGTCGGCCTCGACGAGGTGACGATGCGCGGACGCTTTCCCTATCGCTCCGCCCCGCGCACCTTCGCCGATCTGTACCTCACGGGCGTCAACCACTGGCGCAGCTTCTTCGCCAAGCGCGGCAAACCGATATGGATGTGGGCCGATATGCTGCTGCACCCTTCCGAAGTCGCGCCCTCGTTCGGCACCGCGCCCACGCCCGCCGATGCCGCGCGCCTGCGCCGCGAAGTCCCCAAAGACATTGTGCTGGTGGACTGGCAATACGGCCCGCATGAGCGTTTCCCATCGCTGAAGCTGCTGAAGGACGCTGGATTTTCCGTTGTCGCCGCTACCTGGTTCAATCCGGCGAACATACAAAACTTCGCGCGGGAAGCGGCGCAGGTGGGCGCGCTGGGCGCGATGCAGACTACCTGGGCGGGCTATGAATCAAAGGCGGACGTTTTACAGACGGAGCATCGCAAGCAGTTCACGGCGATGGTTCTGGCCGCCGACTATTTCTGGAACGGTGGCGCGGGTCCCGCTCCCGAGGACCTGCCCTACGATGCCCAGGAGGTCTTCACCCGGCAGATGGAGGAACCGCTGCTTCCCGTAAAAAGCCAGACTCGCAGCGGCTTTATCGCCGACCTGTCCCCGCTTGCCAACCGCCCGCTGCCCGACTGGCTCGGCTACGGCGCGGCGCATGGCCCCGCTTCTTTTCCCACCGGCGATACGCGTGGCTATGACGGCACGCTGTACCGCTTTGCCCCCGGCGCGCTGCTTTTGGAAGGTAAGCTGAACCCGTCCGGCTCCTACCCCGCCACGCGCGATATTCCCCTCGCCAGCCGTGTCGGCGATGCGATTGTGGCCCGCCAGGTGAAGGAGATAGATGTGGCGCTGGCAGCCTCACACCCGACGGCACCCGGTACAAAGATCGGCGCAATGACGATGGTAATGGATGACGGCACGAAGCGCACGGTGGACCTGGTATACGGCAGGAATATCTCCGCCGCAAGCGACACCACTGCCCTGCCCGACGCCGCCGTTGTCTGGAAAGGCCGCATGGGAGATGGGCAGCCCTTCCTTGTGCGCCGTGTCTCCTGGAAGAACCCCAGCCCGGACCTGCCGGTGCGCGGCATCACAATCACCTCAACCGGTACGGAATCCGCGCCCGCCGTCTTCGCCGTAACTGCGCTTGAGTGAGCAGTTCGCCCTGCCCCCCCTAACCTTGGGGGGCAGGGGGCCTGAAACAAAGGATTTACCCATGCCGTCGCGTAATTCTGGCTCACTATGAAGGTCACTCAGGTAGCCATTCGGCCCACGGAAGCCTCTAACGAAGCCGGTCGGCCCGCGCTGACGCCGGAACTGCTGGCGGCGAGCGGTGCGCGGTATTCGCGCAACAACGAGGGGCTGGACGCGATCCTCCAGAAGATCGACCCGGACAACCTGGATAAGTCCGTGGACTCGATTTTCCGCATGATCGACTACGGTCATCAGTCCATCGCGGACATGGCTCCCGTGGCGATCTTCATCGATGGTGTCTCCCTATACCTGGCGTATTATGTGTGGACACTGTGCCCGACGGCGGGCGGGCAGGAGTCTTCCACCCGCTATATCAAGCTGTCCGTGGACGCCCTGACGGCGCCGGAGACGCTGGGAATTCCCGAGCCGCTGCGCGCCGAATGGCAGGAGATGATGGCAGGCAGCTTCGCGGGGTACCAGTCCGCTTTGAAGCACTGGGAAGAGGTCGCCGCACAGAACCCGGAGGTCGCGCGTATTCCCCGCAGCCTGCGCGAAGACGCTTCCGAAAAGGCGCGCAAACAGGTGGCCCGGATGCGGCGCAACTACGGCTTTGACCGCGCCCGCTATTTCCTGCCTGCCGCCGCCCAAACAAACCTGATGCTGATTATGTCAGCGCGCGGCTGGGTGCAGCTTTGCCAGTATCTTCTTTCCCACCCGCTACCCGAAGCCCGTGAGCTGGGTGGAGCGATTCGGAACGAGATGGCGCTGTCCGCGCCGCGCCTGCTCCGGCACGCCACGGAAAAGGAGTCGATGGCTCAGGGGATACGGCAGGAGTTCGTAAACGTCCAGCGCCTGGCTGTGCGGGGTGACGGCGAAATCGGTGACTGCCCGCCCACTCCCTCGCTTCAGGTGATGCCGCCGGACAAGGCCGCTGGCGAGGAGATGGCGAACGACCTGCGCTTTCACGATAACCGCTACGCCTGGACGGGAGAAACGCTGAAACGCACAGCGGTTCGATTCCGCTGGGACGCCGTCGCCTTCGCCGAGATTCGCGACCTGAACCGCCACCGCACCGGCACCCGTTATTGCCCGCTCGTTCCGCGCGGCTTCTATTTTGCCCTGGATGAACTGCCGCCAGGCGCTTCTGACGAGCGGCTCGTTCTGCTGAGCCGTACCGGGCGGACGACCACAGGTCGGGCGCGGTCACTGCTCCAAAAGGGCGATCCTTCCTATGTCTACTGGACGCTGCTGGGCACGCAGTACCCGTTCGAGCATGTCACGACCGCCGACAAGTTTATCTATGAAGCGGAGATACGAACGGGAACCGGCGCACATTTCCGCTACGCCCGGCACCTGCGCGATGTTCTGGCGCTCTGGTACGAACAGTTCCCCGCAACACGCGGCCTGATACTGGAAGGCAGCGCGGAACCGGAATGAGTCTGTAATGTCAACGCTACCCGAGGATCGGCAGGAGCGCGGAATCCCATGGCTGACCGGTATCGCCTGCGTTTTGTGCGTCGGGCTGACGCTGGGTTACTGGATCACCGGGAGAAACGACATCGGCTGGGGACATTTTCCGCCGGAAGCTATCTGGCAGGGTCGCTACGGCGCGCTCGTTACCAGCACTTTTCTGCACGGCGATCCGCTCCATCTGTTTTTCAATGTGGTCATGCTCTTCCGCTTCGGCGGCGTGGTGGAGCGGGCGCTGGGGCATCTGGAGTGGGCCGTCTTCTGTCTGGGCGCGGCCTGTGTCGCTTCCAGCGTGCAGCTTGCTTTTTTCGGCGATACAGGCATCGGGGCGTCCGGGGTGGTGTACGCGCTGTTCGGCCTGACCTGGGGCGCGCGACGGTTTGTTCCGGCCTTTCGAGAGGTCGCCTCGGACGAAACCGTGCGGTTTCTGCTGGGATGGATTGTCCTTACCTTCGCCCTGACCGAGATGGGGATGATGCGTATCGCCAACGGCGCGCACATCGGCGGGCTGCTGTTCGGCCTCGCAGTCGCCGGGCTGTTTATCGGCAGGCAGGCTCCGGTCTGGCGGCGCATCGCCGCCGCTACGGTTCTGCTGGCCCTGATCGGTGTGACCGTGCTGTCGGCGACCTATCTGCCGTGGTCGGCGCGCTGGCAGGCATGGCACGAAACGCGGCAGGCGGCCCCCTGAATCTGCCGCCCCGTCCGTCCCCAATGTCTGCCCACGAACCCTTATTGTGCGGCGTCCGCTGCCGCTACGATCTTGAGCCGGTAAGGGGTGTTCCCGTGACGGACATTGCTGAAGACGTCGGGCACGACAAGCGCAAGGCCCCGTTTCCTGAAGTCGAGTCCCACAAAGGCGTCCCCGGCGCGGGCGCGGTTCAAGCCGGGGAAAGCGGAAAACAGGAACCGGGCCTGCTCCGCGCTTATGTCCCCGGCGGCCAATCGTTTCGTTACCAGCAGACGCTTCTGGTTCGCGCTCAGCATCCCATAGAACCGGCACAGGCTGGGGTAGGTCAGCGCCGTTGCCGCGATGTCGGCGTAGGGCTGGCAGTTGGCTTTGGCTCGGTTCTCACCGTCACCGAGCCGGGCAAGGCGCGCCTCGTCTGTGTAATACCGCAGTCCGTTGGCTATCTGCCATGTGTTAAGGTGGGTCAAAGCGTAGGAAGCCATCTCCAGATGGTTCATCAACCTGGCTTCGTCGGTATCCGCCGCCTCCGCCTGCCGGTAGAGGGATTGAAGCTGCTCCAGCGCCCGGTCCGGGGCTTCGAGCGGATCGTCCCGATACCAGCGGTTGTTCTTGAAAAGGATCAGGCCGGAGCCGGACCGTTTCCAGCTAATATCGTGCGCTCGGGCCGCCTGGTTCAGTTCACTCTCTTTATCGTTGCCCGTCTTACGCTCCGGCTTTGCGCCCGCGCCCGTGCCTGGGTGTCTGTCACCCGGTCGCGGACGCGATATCCGATAGGGCAGGGAGTGGTAGTCGGAAACGAAGTCAAAGCCGTGCTTCTTGGACAACTCCGCCAGCGAGTCCGGCTTTCTTTTCGGGGCGCGCAGCGGCTCGCTCTCCGCCCCTTCCGCCGCCGGGGCAGTGGGCCAGTAGGTTGTTTGCTGGTATGCCAGGAGTTCCTTCCAGGCGGCAGGCAGCGCATCCCCCTCCTTTTTCGCCGCTTCCGGCAGCCAGCGGTGGTCGCTGAAGACGATCCGCGACATAACTGAGCGCGGAAGACTCAGGATTATGCCGGAACTAGAGGTCGTCCCGTTCCGCCGCACGATGTCAGCGATGAGTGATGAACCGCCGCCGAACACGTTGACGCCTGTGATGTCGTCTATCTCGCTCGCCGATAACCTACCATCTAATTTTAATTGGCTCGCGGCATGGATCAAACCTTTGAAGGAGAATTCCGGCAGGTCTGCCCGGTCAACGAAGACAGCCCCATGATCCAGGCCGTAGCTCATTATCGGGGCCTTCTGGTAGGTATCCAGGAAGGGGGACAGGCGGGTTATCTGCGTCTGGGCAGCTCTGGGCAGGCCCCTCCAGAATCGAACCTCCTGCAGCCCGTTCTGAACCTCTTTCCGGCGCAGCTCCTCCTCCGGGAGATCGAAGTCCTTCCGGTTCATCAGAACCAACAGTGTGTCCCGCAGTGCAGAGAACTGCTTGTCCCGCTCTTTGTTGAAGGTGCGCCACCAGGAGTTCGCGTACTTGACCGCCCCGGCATTGGGCATAAGGGTGTACGAACCGAACTCCTCGTTCCTGACCCAAGTGCCGGGAACGACCTCGCCCAGAGCGAGCATCAGTTCGCGCACCGGCTTGTCGGAGATGCGAAGGTGCAGCCTTTTCTCGCCCAGGCTGCGGTCGCACCATATCGGCACCCCGGCGGCTTTCGACAGCTTGCCGCAGACATCCGATAAACGGGTTCCGGTGTCCTGAAGGGAGATTTTAGCTTCCAGCCGGGCATCGCCGGACAGGGCGTCCTGTTTGGCGCTCGCCGCGAACCGCTCGCCGGGGCTGCTACTTCCCGGAACGCCGCTTTCCGCCGCCGCCTGACCGGTCGCCGGGGCGGGCTGAAAGCAAATGCTGCAAAGCATCACCAGCAGAAAGGGCAGATAGATTTTGTCGAATTGGAGCATGAACATGGGACATAAACCTCCAGAAACGGCTTTCGCTCTGCGGATCAGCCTACAGAGATTCGGAGACATCAAGGAAGTAGCCATTATTTTGTTAACGGATCAAATCCGTCACTTCTATTTATAAGAACGAAAGAAAGGGGCTTAAGAGCGAAAGAAAAGGACTGATTGTTATAAGCTGAGCAAATTATTTTTTCGTTCGCCCGATACGAAGGGAACAGGGCCGGGAAATAAGAAGTTTATGGCGTGCGGGAGGGATGGGTCGGCTCTTCCGCGCCCACACCGAGGCGATAGATGGCGAGCAGGTCGTCCAGCGCGTGCAGCTTGCGGATAAGCGTCTCGACGTGCTCCACGCAGGAGCTTTCAAAGTCGATACGCAAAACCGCTGTGTGCGCCTGCCGGTTGGAGCGCGTGTGGATACCCAGGATGTTGGTGCGGTTCTCGGAAAAGGTTTCCGTCACATCGCGCAGCAGACCCACGCGGTCCAGGGTTTCTATGACGATGCCCGTCTCGAAACGCGCCCCGTCGCCGGCCTGCCAATCGATATCCACCAGACGCTCCGGCTCGCGCTCGCGCCAGTTCACCATGTTCGGGCAGCCTTCACGGTGAAGCTGCATCCCCTTGCCGCGCGAAACATAGCCGACGACCGAGTCACCGGGAAGGGGCAGACAGCACCGGGCGCGCGAGATAGCGACATCGTCCACGCCGCCGGGCGCGATAGACAGCTTGCCGCTGCTGCCGGGCGCGCGACGCCCGATCTTGATCTCACCCTCGTCCTGTTCGTGAGCAGACGCACGCAGACGGTTAGTGACAACGCCCAGCGCGGTATCGCCGAAGCCGATGGCCGCGTACAGGTCTTCGACCGTCTCTTTATTGAGCGCGCGCGCGATCTCCAATAGCCGCTTATGGTCGCGCAGCGCATCGGGGGAAACGCCCACCCGCGACGCCTCTTCCGCCAGCATCTCCCGGCCACGGACGAGATTCTCGGCGTAGCGCAGCTTGCGGAAATGGGACTTTATCTTGGAGCGGGCATGGCTGGTCTTGACGAAGCTCAGCCAGTCCAGCGACGGATTCGCCGAGGGGCGCGTGACGATAGAGGCGATGTCGCCGTTGCGGAACTGGTAGGACAGCGGAACGATCTTGCCGTTCACCTTGGCAGCGGCGGTATGCTCGCCCAGCTCCGTATGGATACGAAAGGCGAAATCCACCGGTGTCGCCCCGGCGGGCAGATCGATAACATCGCCTTTCGGGGTGAAGACGAATACCTGATCGGTAAACAGGTCGGAAACGACGGAGCGGATAAACTCGGTCGAACCCTGGTTGTCCTGCTGCCAGTCGAACAACTGCTGGCGCAGAAAGGCCATCTTGCGGTCGAAGTCCGCGCCCGCCTTCGCGGCCTCGCCGTTCTCCTTGTACGCCCAGTGCGCCGCCACCCCGAACTCGGCGACACGGTGCATCTCCCACGTACGTATCTGCACTTCGAGCGGCTCGCCGCGCGGGCCGTAGACTTTGGTATGCAGAGACTGGTACAGGTTCGATTTGCGCTTGGCGATATAGTCATCGAACTTGCCGGGGATAGGCAGCCACAGGTCATGGACGATGCCCAGCGCCTCATAACAGTCGCCGACCGAGTTTGTGATGACGCGCAGCGCGATCAGGTCATAGATGTCGTTGAAATCCAGCTCCTGTTTACGCATCTTGTTATAGATGCTCCACAGGTGCTTGGGCCGCCCCTGAATCTCCGCATCCAACCCGGCCTTCTCGAACGCGCCCTTGAGCCGGAAGATCGCGTCCTTGATGTCCTTTTCCCGCTCGCGCCGGGTTCGGGATACCTTTTCCGTAACGTCCTGGTACTCTTCGGGATACATGTACTTGAAGGCCAGGTCTTCCAGGAGCCACTTGACCTGCCAGATGCCCAGGCGATGCGCGAGCGGCGCGAAAATCTGCATCGTCTCGGCGGCCACTTTTTTGCGTCGCTCTTCCGGCAGTCCGTTCAGCGTCCGCATATTGTGCAGGCGGTCGCCCAGTTTGATAACCATGACGCGAACATCGCGGGCCATCGCCAGCAGAATCTTACGCAGGTTATCGGCGGAGTTACGTGTTTCCAGGCGCTTTTTGCGGCGCGGATCGGCCTTTTCGGCGGCTTCCCGTTCCGCCGCCTCCCGCTCCGCCGCCGCCGCCTGCGCCGCACCGGGGTCGCGCCGCTCGAAGTCGGCCAGTTTCAGCTTGGTGACACCTTCCACCAAATCGGCTATTTCGTCACCGAAGACGGCGGCAAGCTGGTCTCGGGAAACGCCGCAGTCCTCGACTACGTCATGGAGGAAGCCCGCCGCAAGCGAAGGCGTGTCCATCTCCAGACCGGCCAGAATATCCACCACTTCGATAGGGTGCTGGATATACGGCTCGCCCGTGCGCCGCGTCTGACCCGCGTGCTTTTCGGTGGCGTAGGCATGGGCGTGCCGCAGCAGGTCTATATCGGCCTGTGGGTTGTAACGCCGCACCTTCGTCACAATGCTGTCAATGGTTGCTGCCATAGGTACGTGTATTATGCGTCAGCAGCGCCGCGCTGTCAATTCGGTATATGTCGGGGGTTGAAAAGCGGCGGCGGCGCGGTCTTGGAGTAGATGGCCGGGTCGCTCGCTGCCGAGAGCGGTGCGACCCGGCTGCCGATGCCGGAGCGTGTGTTACGCGCCCCGGCGCAGGTTCTCGATGGCGATCTGAAAATCGGTGGCGGTGAGGGCGCGGGTTCCGCCCTCGTCCGCGATGCGGATCAAGGCTTGCAGGCCCGCCTCGTTGACCAGAGCGCGCAGATCGCCGCCGCTGAAGCCCTCGGTCTGAACCGCCAGCAGCGCAATATCCACGGTCGTATCCACCTGCGCGCGGCGCACCATCAGCTTCAGAAGGCGCAGGCGCGAATCCTCATCCGGCAGGGGAATCTCTATCTGGCGTGACAGCCGTCCGCCGCGTAGCAGCGCCGGGTCGAGCATATCCGCCCGGTTGGTCGCCCCCACTACGAACACCCCTTGATTGGGCTTCAGACCGTCCATCTCGTGCAGGAACTGGTTCACCACCTTGTCGGAATACTGGTGGATGCCGCCCGCGCGGGAAGGGATAAGCGCGTCCACTTCGTCCAGAAAGACGATGGAGGGCGCGGCGGCGCGGGCCTCATTGAAGATACGCGCGACCGATTTTTCCGACTCGCCCACCCACATCTGGTTGATCTCAGCGGGATTGGTAGCAAGAAAATGGCACTTCGCCTGCGCGGCAAGCACGCGGGCGACGGTGGTCTTGCCGGTACCGGGCGGGCCGTACAGGAGCAGACCGGTCGGCGGGTCCACGCCCAGGCTTCGCGCCTGCTGGGGGTTTTCCAGCACAAGCTGCATCTGCCGCAGTTCCCGTTTCGTCTTCGTGGGCAGAATCACATCGTCCCAGGTCAGCACTCGGTTCGCCTCCTCCGCGCTCGCTTGCAGCGCCCGCCGTGTTGCGCCCCCCTCCAAAACCCGCAGGAAGGCCATGTATTCGCGGTTGTCGGGCGCGCACCGGCACGCCTCGCGCGCCGCCTGAAGCGCGGCCTCGGATTCACCCAGATAGCGCAGCGCCTGCGCCCGGCGAAAATGAATGTCGGCAAAGCCCGGCGCAACCTCCACCGCCCGGTCCAGGTGCGCCAGCGCCTCGCGCATCTCGTGGCGGTACTCCTCGATCCAGCGCGTCTGCCGCAGCGCGCGCGATGTCGCCACCGTGGCAAGGCCCAGCAGCGCCAGCAGCACGTCGGTTCCCGGCGGCGTCTTTTCCTCACGCAGCGCCATCGAATACGGCATCACCGATTCGCCGCGCCGCAGATGCAGCAGGCCGCGCGTATAATGCAGCTCCGCTTCGGGTGTCAGCTCCGTCAAGTCCATAGGCGGGGCTGGAACCAGGGCAGCGTTGTCATCTATCGTCATCGGAGGTGTCTTTCTTCCACAGGGGCGACAGCCCCAGCGAGAGCGCAAGCAGCGCGTAGGTCGCCGCGACCCCCTGGGGGCCGAGCCGCTTTTCAAAACCGGGCCGCAGGCGTTCGGGAACGACCTTATAATCAATAAACCAGATCAGTGCCGATGCCGCCGCGCCCGCCGCCAGCGACTGTGGAAACGGCACCTTGCGCGCCAGCCCCTCATAGAGCACGCCCCAGACGCCCACCACGCTGGTGTTCAGCCCCAAGCCGCTCAGCGTCTCCTTCGCGTTGAAGCCTTCCACATTAGCCGCGTTCTCGCCGAACAGCATGTGCGAGATCGCATTGAACGGTGTCCACGCGGATTCACCCTTTGCCTTGCCCAGCGCCGCAATAATCGCCGTGGTGGCCGCCGCGCCCGCAATACCTGTGACAGCGCCATCCTTCAGCCAGTTGCGCTTCGCCATAATTTCTTTCTCCTCCGGGGTTATTGTACCCACTGGCTGGCCTCTCCCCCCTTCCCTTTAGGAGAAGGGGGCCGGGGGGGGAGGCCCGCATTTTCTTGACAAACGTCGCCGCCGACGCTATCCTACGAGCATGGGCAAGCGCAACGGGACGCACGCGGCGACAAATGGCACCAACGGCGTCACAAATGACACGCCCCGCCGCGAGATGGGCGTGGTGGTGCAGGGGTCGCTTTCCGAAGGCTTGACCATGAAGCTGGATGCGGGCGCTTCCGTGGAGAATGTGCGCGCCGGGAAGTTCGTCGTGGTCAGCGGGGAGCAGCATCACTTTTTCTCGCTTATCACCGACGTTACTCTCCAGGCCACCGATTCGCGCATCCTGGCCGATCCGCCCCGCCCGGACGGTGCGGCGCACAGCATCGACGCCCTGCTTGCGCGTATTCTCCAGGGAACCAGCACGTTCGCCTCGGTGAAGCTGCGCCCTCTGCTGATGCTGGACCGGGCCGAGGCGGACGGGCAGACGGTTTCGGAGGATGCGCTGCGCCCGGTAAAAACTATTCCGACGCATTTCCGGCCCGTGTACGAGGCGACCGAGGAGGACGTGGCGCGTATCTTCGGTTCGGAAAACGCCGAGGGCGTGGGGGGCCGTTTTTTTCATATCGGCGAGCCGCTCGATATGGAGACGCCAGTCTGCCTGAACCTCGACCGTTTTATCGAGCGCACGAACGGTATCTTCGGCAAGTCCGGCACCGGCAAGACATTCCTGACGCGCATCTGCCTGTGCGGCATGCTCAAAAGCCGCAAGGCCGTCAACCTGATCTTCGATATGCACTCCGAATACGGCTGGAGCGCGCCGGTGGAAGATGGGCGGAGCGAGGTGCGCGGCCTGAAGCAGTATTTCGGCTCGCAAGTGCAGCTATTCACGCTTGACCCGGAATCGGCGCGGCGGCGCGGCGTGCAGCCGGATTTCCCCGTTCGCATCCCCTATTCCCAGGTGGAGCCGGAAGATATTCTGCTGCTGGCGGGCGAACTGAACCTGACCCCGACCGCCGCCGAGACGACGTACCTTCTTCATTCCACCTTCCGGGAAAACTGGCTAAGCGAATTCTTGCGGATGGACGGCCCGGCGCTGAGTAGCTTTGCGGAACAGCACAACGGCAATGTCCATGCGCTCGCGGCCTTGCAGCGCCGCTTGAAGATGATGGCGAACTCCTGCGAGCGGTTTCTGTTGCCGTCGCTGCCCGCCGAGGACGATGCGGTGCGGGCGATACTGCGGCGGCTGGACAGCGGCACCAGCGTCGTGCTGGAGTTCGGGCAGATGGGCGTGCCGCTGGCCTATATGCTGGTTGCCAATATCCTGACGCGCCGCCTGCATGCCGCCTATGTCCGTAAAAAAGAGGAGGCGCTGGGCCGCCAGGGCGCGGAGCCGACGCCGCTGGTCATCACCATCGAGGAGGCGCATAAGTTCCTCGCGCCCCATCTGGCCGGACAGACGATCTTCGGGACGATTGCCCGCGAACTGCGTAAATACAACGTGACGCTCCTGATCGTGGACCAGCGCCCGTCCGGTATTGATGACGAGGTGCTGTCGCAGGTCGGAACGCGCATTACCTGCCTGCTGAACGATGAAAAGGACATCGAGGCGGTGCTGACCGGCGTTTCCGGCGCGCGCGAGCTGCGCGGCGTGCTGGCGTCGCTCGATTCCAAGCAGCAGGCCCTGGTGCTGGGCCATGCCGTGCCGATGCCGGTGGTCATCAAGACGCGCACCTACGACGACGAGGCGTTCCGCCGGGCGATGGGCAGTTTCCGCACCGCCGCCCGCGACCTCGCGCTTTCTTCCGGCGGCAATGGCAGCAGCGGGCGGCGCGTGAAGCAAGGAGTGGACGACGTGCCGGACGCTCGCGGCGAAGAGACCCGTATCGAAGACGCGCGCGTCGAAGCGGAGCGCAAACGCAACCTGGAGCTGGACTTTGCCTAAGTTCCTGCTCGTCCTTCTGGCAGCTCTCGTTTGCGGTCTCGTTCGGCCCGCCCTCGCCCAAGCACCTACCGCCCCCCCCGCGCAAAAGCCGCTCGGCCCCGGCGACCCGCTGCCGGAGTTTACATTGAAGGGTTCGCGCGAGATGCTGATCACGCCTGAAGGCGTGAAAATTGTCGGCACGAACACGGACGCTGCCTGGGGGGACGTGCGCCTTGTCGCCGAGCGCATCGAATATGAGACGGCGACGGGCCGCTTCGTCGCCACCGGTAATGTCGTCCTGACACGCGGCGATGAGACGCTGCGCGGCTCCTCGTTCTCATTCGATCCAGCGACCGGCATCGGCATTGCCGAAAACGCCGTCGCTGTTTCGCCGCCGTTTTATGTCTCCGGCGAGCGTATCGAGCGGTCGGCGACCGGTCTGTTCGCGCGAAACGCTTTGTTTACGCCCTGCCCCGAAGGCAAAGGCGAATTGCGTATCATGGCGCGCGAGATCGAGGTGGTCAACGACCGTTATCTGATCGTGCGGCGTGCCAGCCTGTCACTGTGGGGGGCGCGTCTGCTGACCGTGCCGCGCTACCGCATCCCGCTGGCGCAGGGCCGCGAAGGCGCGGGCCTGGACATTGACCTGCCGCTGCATGTCCGCGCTTCCCGCATCTCCGGCCTGGTTGTCGGCGCAACCGTGCCCTTTACCGTCGTGCGCGGCGTGACCGGGAGCGCAACGCTGGATGTGCCGACGCGGCGCTCGCTGCAATACGCGGTTTCTCTGGAACGCGATTTTCTGGGGGAAACACGGCCCGTGCGTCAGCGCGGCGATCTGCCGTTACCGGGTGGCGTCAATGCGCGTGTCCCCGGCGAATCGCCTTTGCGGGCGTTCTTGCGGGCGCGTCCCCTGCCCCCGCCACCCGACCCGGTTCTGGATTTCGAAGACATTCTGACCACGGACGACCGGCTCTCGTTCCCGACACGCGCACCGCGCCGCGCTTTACGGGCAGCCATTACGGCGGCGGGGAACCAGGACATCACCGGGAGGCGTCGCGGGGAGTCGCTGTTATCGCGCCTTCCGGAACTGCGTATAACGGGCGAGTTTCCCGTCATGGGGCAGATACCCGAAACCAACGCCGGGGCGCGGAGCTATCTGCGACGCCCACGCCCGCTGCTCACCGGTGATCTGTCCGTGGGCCGCTACGAAGAGCAGGTTCTCTCTCCGGCGGAGGCGCAGGTCAACCGTTCGCGTGTCGCCGCGACGGTGGGCGTGGGAACGCTGCCCCTGCTCATCGGAAACCGGCTCCTTGTGCGCCCGGAGGTATCGCTGACCTACCAGGACTACGGGCGTGGCGACTCGTATCGAGTGGGGCAAACCAATCTGGCCGCGAACTATGTTTTTGGCACCCGGACATCCGTCGGCGCGAACCTTATCCGCCGCTTTACGCAGGGCGCGACGCCGTTCGTATTCGATGTGGTGGATACTGCCAGCGAAGCGCAGGTGCGGGGCCAGATCGGCAGCCGGGGCGGACGTTTTACGTTAGCCGGGCTTGTCCGCTACGATCTGAGCCGGAGAGAGTTCTTCGATTTCGAGGTGGCCGTCGCCGCGCGGGGGCGCTGCATCGAGCCGCGCCTGACGTATCGAAAGCTGGGCCAGCAGATCGG
>JAUJOK010000023.1:10872-14628 GCA_030447685.1 Armatimonadaceae bacterium | reverse complement strand
GTCAGATCACCGGCGGCAAACACACCGGGGACGCTGGTGTAGCCTTCCTCATCGATGTGGATATAGCCTTCTTCGTCCAGCGCCACCCCCATCTGGCGGGCAAGCTGCGTGTTGGGACGCACCCCGAGTAACGAAAAGACCAGATCGCAGGGAAGCCGGGTGCCGTCCGTAAGACACACTGCCGTTATTTGCTCACCCTGCGGCGATAGCTCGAAATGCTGCGGGCGGGCAAAGCGCACCGGTATGTTTTCTCTGGCAAGGTCAGCCAGTTTCTCCTCTGAGAAGCGCGCTTTATCCGAGTCGGCCACCAGAATGATGTTCCTGGTGAACAGGAGAAACTGCAGGGTGGTGGTGGCCGCCTCATCGGTGTTGCCGATGCAGACCAGGCGCTTGTCAAGAGCGCGGTGCCCATCGCAGGTGATGCACCAGAAAAGCTGGCGGCCTATCCACTGGTGGACATGGGGCACGTCCGGCCAGATGTCGGTGACGCCGGTGGCGAAGAGCAGCGTGCGTCCCTCGAACGTTCCTTCGGTGGTGTAAACACGGAAGGCGGCCTGGGCGGAGCAGGCATCGGGGACAGAGGAAGCCGACTGATCGCAGCGCTCGATGCGCTCGACCCGGCACTCCTTGAACTCGACCCCGAAACGCTCGGCCTGTTGCCTGCCCAACTGCCGCAGCTCTCTGGTGGTGACACCTTCGGGAAAACCCAGATAGTTCTCGTTGATCTGGGAAAACGAGGAGCGGCCTTCTCCGGCGTCTAAGACCAGCACCCGGCGCGTGAACCGGCCCAGATACACGGCTGCCGATAAACCCGCCGGGCCACCGCCAACTATCAGTGCGTCGTACATAGTTACCTTTGTTTGAGGGTGGGTCCCTGGGGTGTATCGGCGACTTCCCAGCCCATTTCGGAAATCTGCTTGCGAAGTGCGTCCGAGCGCGCCCAGTCCCGCGATTTCCGCGCTGTTTCCCGCTCCTCCACCAGCGCCTGCACGTCGGAGGGAGCGGTTGTCTGGCCGCGCGGTGCGGCGTTTTTGTCGAAGTCCAGACCGAGCACCGGGTCGAATGCCCGCCACAAGCGCGGCGAGCCGTAGGTGTGCAGGGTGGCGACCGCTTTGGGCAGGTTCAGGTCGTCGCCCAGATGCGTCATTACGTCGCTGCGCGCCTCCTCAAAAGCAGCGTCCGTGGTCAGCGGCTCGTCGGTGTTCGAGGACGCGAGGCGCTCATACAGGCGTTTAAGGCCGCCCGCCGCATTATCGAGAGACTCGGCGCGGCCCGTCTTGCCGTCGTCGTTCCATTCCCAGGCAAAGTCGAGCGGCGACCGATAATGCGCTTGGAGGCACAGATAACGGTACGCCAGCGGATCATAGCCGGAATCGACGAGCGTCTGGACGGTGACGAACCCCCCGGCGGATTTGCTGACCTTTTTGCCGCCCATGTTCAAAAAGGCCGCGTGCATCCAGTAGTGGACGAAGGGATGTCCTGTCGCCGCCTCGCTCTGGGCGATCTCATTGGTGTTGTGGACGGGGATATGGTCGATGCCGCCGCAGTGAATATCGAAGGTCTCCCCCAGGTACTTCATGCTCATGGCCGAGCATTCGATATGCCAGCCGGGGTAGCCGACACCCCACGGCGATTCCCAGTTCATAATATGGTTGGGCTTGTTCGAGAACCAGAGGACGAAGTCAGCGGGGTGGCGCTTGTCCGGGTCTATATTGACATCTTCGCGCGCCCCGACAAGCTGCTCGGCCAGGTTTTTCTTTTCAAGTTTCCCGTAGTCGGGCACTTTGGACGTGTCGAAGTAAAGGCCCTCGCGCGTCGTGTAGGTGAAGCCTTTTTCCTCAAGCTGCCGGTTCAGCGCGATCATCTCGGCGACATGCTCGGTGGCGCGGGGCAGCACATCGGGTCGGCGGATATTCAGGCGGGCAAGGTCAGTCACAAAGGCTTCTTCGTAAAAGCGCGCAATCTGGTACGGGTCCTTCTTTTCGCGCTCGGCGGCAATCGCCATCTTATCTTCGCCCGCGTCGGCGTCGCTGGTCATGTGCCCGACATCGGTGATATTCATGACGTGCGTCACGTCGTAGCCGAACAGCTTCAGCGTGCGCGCCAGCAGGTCTTCAAATAAGAAGGTACGCAGGTTTCCGATATGCGCGTAGTTGTAGACAGTCGGGCCGCAGGTGTACAGACCGACGCGCCCCGGCGTCATCGGCTCGAATTTTTCCCGTGTCCGTGTCAGCGTATTGTAGAGAAAGAAATCCATAAAGCGTCCACTCAGATCATGCGTGCGCCGCTTACAGCGGCGCGATAAAACAACGTCTGCTGCGCCCAGCCCGCGAAGGGGCCGAACCGGTCGCGGAATGCGTCTCCCACGCGCGCATAGGCAGCGGGAGTAAGCGAACGGCCTGCCAGATCGGGCGCGTACCAGGCGCAGGCCATGCGCCAGATATGTGTGTCCACCGGAATGGCATCGTCCTTGTCCAGCGAGAACAGGCACACGCAGTCGGCTATCTTTTCACCGACGCCGAAAAAGCGCATGAGTTCCCGCTTAGCCGTAGACTTGGGTTCGTCCCGCAGTGTCCACAGCCAATTTTCCGGCAGCAGAATCAGCGCCTGGGCTGCCTCCGCCACACGCCGCGCCCGGAAACCCAGTCCTAACCCGCGCAGCGTCTCCTCATCCGCTTCGGCCAACCGCGCCGCCGCAGGGAATGCCTTCAGCGGCACATTACTCAGACTGCCCAGCGGCTCCCCATAGGCACCGGCCACGGCGCGGAGCATGGAACTGATGCGCCGTATTGGGGCCACCGAGGCGCACAAAAAAGAAAAAAAACATTCCGCCGGATCCTGACGCAACACCCGTATGCCCGGCTGCTGCGCCCATGCCTCCGCGAAATGTTCGTCCGCCGCGCACCACCTCTCGGCAAGCGCAGGAAGGTCGGCATCTTTCAGACGCAGGAACTCCCAGATCGCGCGTTCCCCATCCGGCCCATCCGCTTCCCAGAATAATGAACCGTCATCCTCCTGCAAAAACCGCGCCCGACGTGTTCCTATCGTTCCCGCCCAGGCCCCGTCTGAATCCTGTGTCCACCGGAACACCTGACCGCTGCGTAAGGTCGCCGCCAGGTCTAAATCTTCCCGCCGCAGTCCGTGAACACGCCCGAATTCCACGCTTCGGATTATACCATGCGGCAAAACGTCAGCCATTAAGAAAAATTATGACAGACGTATGGCAGATATGGCACATTTGTTGCGGAAGATGGTTTTCGCAACACTACTCGGAGGATTCTACTCGTGGCCCAAGATATCGAAGCGACGCGCCTTATCAAGCAGTCCGTGCTGGCAGATGTTTCCTGCGTGCTGGCCCGCGCGGGCGGGGCGGATATAGACCCCCAGCAGGCGTTCACCGCCGCGCGCCATATCTGTGAAATTCTTTTTTATCACCCGCAGGCGCACAGCCCCGAGATACCCAAAATGTTCTGGGAAACGCCGCTGGGCCGCGCGGTCGGGGTCTGCTGCGGCAATGAGATGGACGAACCGCGTGTCAAGGCGACGTTCCGCATTCCGCTGTCGGTGCGGGAGCGCCTGCGCCTGGAGGCGGAGGCGCTGAACAAATCGCTGACCGAGCTGATCTCGGAGAAGCTGGCGAAGTGACGCACCGCGGCACTATGGCGTTCGCGAGGCGGCGAACATCTGGCGGATGACCTCGTCGGCCTCCACTTCGTCAATGGTCACGTCGGCGACGGGCAGACTGGCGAGCATCGC
>JAUJOK010000023.1:5485-10772 GCA_030447685.1 Armatimonadaceae bacterium | reverse complement strand
GTCTTCCCGGCCCCGTTCGGCCCCAGAAAGCCAACCAGTTCCCCCTCGCCGATGCCTATATCAACGCCCCGGACGGCCTCTTTGCTGACATAGCGCCGGGACCAGAGGCCCTTGATACCGCCCCACAGCCCCGGCTCCTTCTGCACCGACTGAAAGACCTTCCGCAGGCTGTTTGTCTCGATAACGGGCACCTTAGCCCCTCCCCCGTCTCGGGCCGATAAACGACCCGGCACAGAAAAGCGGGCGTCCTGCCGGACGCACATCCGCCACGCCGCCATAGCTTTTCCGTCCGTGAGGACGGTTGTTTCTCTCAGGCGGGTCGTTTATCGGCCCGGCACCTAAGCGGCTGCGCTTAACTGAGCAAGACGCTCCGCCAGTTTGTCGCGCTTCTCGGTCAGCTCGGCGGCCTGCTGGCGTGTTTTCTCCAGCACGGCGGCGGGGGCGCGCTCGGTGAACTTCGTGTCCGAAAGGCGCGCAGTCAGCCCAGCGAGGTCTTTTTCCGCCTTTGCAATATCGGCCTGAATACGCTGCACCTGCTGCGCGATCTCCTCCTCGCTTGCCTGAGGGCGCGGCAGGCGAACGTCTCCGTAAGGCGTCGGCGCAAGCAGAGCGTCCTCCGGCCCCACCTCCAGCGTCAGCGGCGAGAAGCGGGCCAGGAACTCAATAAGCGGTGCGCTTGCCTGCGCCGTCGCCCGCACCGCTGCATCGGCGGGCAGAAAGAAGGCCGGGCCACTCTTTTTGAGATTGTTCTGCGCCTGAAGATTGCGTATAGAGCGCACGACCTCCTGCACCAGCGCCCATTCCCGCTCGGCGGCCTCATCGCGCGGCGTGATACCTTCCTGCGGGAACGGGGCGAACATCAGGAACTCCACCCCCGCCTGTTCTTTCGCCCCCGGCAGCGTTTGCCAGATGGTTTCGGTCAGATAGGGCATGATCGGGTGCAGCAGTCGCAGCGTCCGCTCCAGCGTGAACCAGAGGACATGACGTGCGCTATCCGCCGTCGCCGGATCGTTGAGCCGGGGCTTTGCCGCTTCAATGTACCAATCGCAGAAGTCGTCCCAGAAGAACTGATACAGCGCGCGGGCGGCGTCGTCCAGGTTATAGGTGCTCAGTCCCTCGTTGACTGCCGCCGTCGTGGCGTCCAAGCGCGAGAGAATCCAACGGTCCACCAACTCCGCTGGCTGGGGGTCCGAGGCAGGCGGGGTGTACCCTTCGAGGTTCATCAGGGCGAAGCGACTGGCGTTCCATATCTTGTTGGCGAAGTTGCGGGCCTGCTCCACCTGCTCGTGCCGTCCGTCGCGGATGGGCTTGAAACGGATGTCCTGCCGCAGCCCGGCCTGGCTGGCGAGGGCGAAGCGAGTGGCGTCCGCCCCGTAGAGTTCGATCAGGTCTACGGGGTCCACGCCGTTGCCCCTCATTTTGCTCATGCGCCGCCCGTGCTCGTCCAGGATGGTCGCGTGCACGTACACGTCGTCGAAGGGCTTTGCGCCGATGAACTCCTCACCGGTCATGATCATGCGGGCCACCCAGAGATAAAGAATCTCCTGCGCGGTAAAGAGCGCCGAGGTCGGATAGTAGTAATCCAGACTTTCCCGCTCGTTCGGCCAGCCGAGCGTCGCGAAGGGCCAGAGGGCGGACGAGAACCAAGTATCCAGCACATCCTCGATCTGCTCGATCTCCTCCGTGCCCGCTTTTGCTATGGCCTCTTCGCGGGTGCGGGCCACGAAGTAGGAGGACTGGTCGCGAAGGTTCGCGTCGCGCCGGTACCAGAGCGGCATGCGGTGGCCCCACCAGAGCTGCCGGGAGATCGGCCAGTCGCGAATGTTCTCCATCCAGCGCAGGAAAAGCTCCTTGTAACGGCCCGGAATAAAGCGCACGTCGTCGTTCTGCGCGGCGGCAATCGCCTTTTCCACCATCGGGGTTCCGGCCATTTTGCAGAACCACTGCTCGGACAGCAGCGGCTCGATGACGGTGTTGCAGCGGTCGCAGCGGCCCACGGAGTGCGGGTGCTCCTCCACCTTCACCAGAAAACCCTGCGCCTCCAGGTCGGCCACAACCCGCTTGCGCGCCTCGTAGCGGTCGAGTCCGGCGTAGGCCCCGGCGTTCTCGTTCATCGTTCCGTCCGGCCCGATCACGGTGATGCTGGGCAGGTTATTGCGCTGCCCGGCCTCGAAGTCGTTCGGGTCGTGCGCGGGCGTCACCTTCACCGCGCCGGTACCGAACTCCATCTGCGCGTAGTCGTCGCCGATAAGCGGGATGGCGCGGTCGGTCAGCGGCAGGCGCAGTTCCTTGCCGATGAGGCCCTCGTAGCGCGGGTCCTTCGGATTCACGGCCACAGCGGTGTCGCCGAGCATGGTTTCGGGGCGCGTGGTCGCCACGGTCACGTAGCCGGAGCCGTCCGAGAAGGGGTAGCGGATGTGCCACAGGTTTCCTACCTCGTCCTCGTGCTCCACCTCGATGTCGGAGATAGCTGTCTGGTGGAAGGGGCACCAGTTCACTATACGGTTGCCCAGGTAGATATAGCCATTGTCATACAGGCGCTCGAACACCGTCATGATGGCGTCCACATAGCCCTCGTCCATGGTGAAGCGGAGGCGGTCCCAGTCGTAGCCGCAGCCCAGGCGCTTAAGCTGGTTCACTATGCGGTCGCCGTACTCGTCTTTCCACTGCCACACGCGCTTGACAAAGCCCTCGCGCCCGAAGTCGAAGCGGGTGCAGCCCTGTTTGGCGATCTCGCGCTCCACCACGCTCTGGGTGGCGATTCCGGCGTGGTCGGTGCCCGGCAGGATCAGGGTGTTATAGCCCTGCATCCGTTTCCAGCGTCCGAGCGCGTCCATGATGGTGTGGTTCAGGGCGTGGCCCAGGTGCAGCGCGCCGGTCACATTGGGCGGCGGCACGGTGATGCAGTACGGCTCCCGTTCATCCGGCGTGGCGCGGAAGCAGTTGGCGTCGAGCCACCGCTGGTAGATGTCATTCTCGGTCGCCTGCGGATCGTAACGCGTCGGCAGTTCGTTCATTTTGTTTCTCCTAACCCCCCTGCCCCCTTCCCTCCGAGGGAAGGGGGAGCCAGTTCCGTTTCCAGCTTCTGCTTCGCGCGATGGCTCTGTCACATTTGAGGGACAGGCGCGAAGCATCTGATGATGATGCCCATAGCTCCCCCTTCCCTCGGAGGGAAGGGGGCAGGGGGGTTAGGAGCAAAAAGGCCCCGCGCCCCTGAGCTATGAAAACCCAAGGACGCGGGGCCTTTTGAAACGGCATAAGCCGAAAAACGCCTCGCGCGGTACCACCTCGGTTCGGAACAGATAGCGTTCCGCCCTCGTTACGCGATAACGGGCGGACCCGGCGCGCTCTACTGGCTATCAGCGGTGCTGACGCTTTCTGCGCGCGGCTCAGGGGCGACATTCAGCGGGTGCGTTTACGGAAAAGGCTCTCAGCCGGTGGCCTTTGTTCTCTGGCGCGACGCATCCCGCCTACTCTTCCCCATCGTTGCCGGTGAAAACGATTGTTGCCGTCAGTATATATCCGGCGCGCGGCTTTGTCAAGATGATGCGAAGTGGGTAAACCCGTAGAGAAAGCTACTCGACAAAAGACGTGAAGGCTGGTGGAAGGGGAAAGGCAATGAAGAAAACAGGCATCGAAGTGATCGGCGCGGCGGCGGCGCTGGTGTTTTGCGTGACGGCGGCAGCGGCTCCCGCGTTCGGGCAGCAGCAGCCCGGCCAGGCAGGCGGACAAATGCGGCAGAGGGGACAACAGGGCCGCCAGGGCCAGGGCGGGCAAATGGGAAGCGGTCAGCGAAGGCAGATTCCCGGTGGCGACGTTCTGGGCGGCGTACACCGGCTCGTAGTCAATGGGCAGCCCGCCCCGTCCGACGTTAGCCCGCAGATGGTTCGAGGCACGATCATGGTGCCGCTGCGCTTCGTGGCGCAGTACATGGGCGCACAGGTGGACTGGAACAACCGGAGTCGCCAGGTGCGGATCGTCCAGGAAGCGCCGCGCATGGTCATAACGCTGACCCCCGGCTCGACACGGGCGATGGTCAACACCGAAGGGCGCGCGCTGCGGTCGGCTCCGGTCATGCAGGAAGGCCGGGTCCTGCTTCCCCTGCGGGAGATCGCGCGCTTCTTTAACGCCCGGACGGATTATAACGGACAGACCCAGACGGTGTTTGTCTACACGGGCAGCAACCGGCCCGGTACGCCACTGGGTGCGGGAGCCGGGGGAAGCGCGACCAGCGGCGGCGGTACGGGAACGGGCGGGCAGGGCGGAGCCGGTGGAGCCGGAACCGGCCCCGCGCCGGGGCGTCCGGGAACCCCTTAGCCTAAATAGCGGATTACGGCGTTCGCGCCAGCGGAACAGGCGGCACGGTTGCCTGATGACGGTCTGTCGTGAAGCGGACGCCGTGCCGCACCTTTACGCAAAAAATGGCCCATAGCCCATGAAGTCTGTATCCGGCCTTTCTTGCCCGGAATCGTTATTTTTTCTGAGTATCCTTATCGGGAGTAATGGGAGCTATAGTCATGTACGCTACCGTCATGTGCGTGCTTGGCCCCATCCAGCCTGTCTCGAAACGTTTAAACGCGCCTACCCGCAAAGTTATCGGCGTCGCTTTTGGGCCGGGTGGTCTCCGGAAAGCGAGGTCTGCTGCTAAAGAAGGGTCGCTATAGACCTCGATGGTACCTGCGGGTGGTTTTGGGGAAACGGTAACGGGCGGTCTTAGGGACGGGGTAATGCGCCAGGCCCGTATATAGATCGCACCGTCGCGTTTGACAATGGTCCACGAAGCGGCAAGATTTTCGCGAGCGTCCACCAGTATCTGCGTCGGCGGCTGCCCCTCCAGAATCTGCCCGAGCGTGAAGGTGCTGACGTGTATGGGACGGTTCTCCGGCAGTGTGGAAAGAGGTCGAATTTCGGAACCGGCATCAAAGCCGGGGTCTGAGATGCCGGTAAAATGGGACCGTAGCACCATATGGGGCCGTCCCGCCACGCTGGGAGCGATCCAGAAGCCCTGATAGGCAGCCCAGATACTGGTCAGGGCGCACAGCGCCACGGCAAGCGCCAGAATACGGTTTCGCTTAACCCGGCGAGTCGCAAGCAGAGCTTGGGCCTGCCGTACACGCCTTGCCTCAATCTCCGCCAGGACCTCTTCCGGTGACCAGTCCAGGTTCAAGTCTCGCAGGGCCTCGCCGATAAGCACTGTCCGATCATCGCGCGGCGCGGCTTCGGGCGAACGCGACTCGATGGACTTCAGCGCCGCCGCCAGTTCCTGCGGCGTCACGCGGGCTTCCGC
>JAUJOK010000023.1:0-5385 GCA_030447685.1 Armatimonadaceae bacterium | reverse complement strand
ACTCGATGGACTTCAGCGCCGCCGCCAGTTCCTGCGGCGTCACGCGGGCTTCCGCGGCCTCGCAGCTTTCCGCCGTCGCGCGGGCTTCCGCCGCCGCGCCCGTTTCCGACACTTGCTCCGGCTCGGGCGGGATTATCACCTTACGCTGCATTGTCATCGGTACTCTTCCCAGGCGTGTTCGTCCAGCGTAATCGGAGTTCCCGCATCGAACCGCGCCCAGCGGTCAATGCCGACGCCGCCGTAGTACCTGCCGGGCGCGTCCTGGGGCAGTGTCAGACGCAAAAAGGAAGCAGCCCCGGTAAGTTTCCTGGCCAGTTCCCGCGTCGGAAAAAAGTCGAACTGGCGGTGGCTAAGCACGTTATTCCTATCCGAGGCGCGAATCCACCCCCGCCGGTAGAGCCGCCCCTTGTACCGCGTGAAAGCCCAGGTCCTGTAGCGTAGCGTCGTTCCATCGTGCGCGTTTCGGAATGAGAACGATAAAGGCATGGTTCCCGAGGAACGACTCAGGTCAGATTCGTTGGCATGAAAGCTATGCCCATCGGGAACAACGCTCAAGGGGTAGGTGAGCAGATCCGACCGGGGTCGGATAGAGGAATAGACGACAAGGTCGTATTTTCGATCCGGTCCCTGGCTTTGAGAGAGAAGCTGGTCGAAGCGCTGGGAAGCGCGCCGGGCATGCCATTGGGAGAAGGAACGGGATAGAGGGGGCACGCCCATCGTGAGCAGTCCCGCAAGAAGCAGAGTAAGAAGGCAGATGCCTGCGGCCCGAAGCGCGTAGCTGCGACCCCGCCGCCTGCGGACTTCCCGCGCCCGCTGCGCCTGCACTTCGGCCAGAATTTCGTGCGGCGCGACGGATAGGTGCAGTTCCTGAACGGCATCGCCGATGGCAACCGTTGCCGCTCGCATGCGGGTTTCGTCTTCCTGACGCGCGTGCAGGGATGCCACCGCTGCAGCAAGCTCATCTATGTCCACGCGCGTTTCGGATGCTGGAGAAGATGGGCTGTGGATCTCTTGCTGCTGGTAGGTCATTGCCTTCTTCAGGAACACATTCGGCGCAGTCACTTTGCAGGAGCGAGCGGTGATGCCTTCCACGCTCAATGTTCCACAGGGCTTCCGCAATTTCCTGCGCTCTTCCGGCTGAAAGCTTAAACGGGCGCTTCTTTGGGCACCATGACCTGCACGGCGGCGGGAACGACCTCCACGTTGAAGCAGCTTACCCGGCCCGCATCTTCGCCGTCGAACTGGATGGGCTGCGGGAACGAAAGGTCTACTTCCACCTTTCTGGCGGTGCGGTACTCCACGGCGCGCGATTCGTGCAACTTGCCGCGCAGGGCGCTCCACAGGAGGCGCAGCCAGTCGCCGAACGTCTCGGCTTTCAGGATGGTCACTTCCAGCAGCCCATCCTGGGGGGAAGCATCGGGGATGACATCGACGCCGCCCTGCACCCGGCCCATGTTCGCCACCATAACGGATTTGGCGCGGCGCATCAGCGGCGTCGGGTGGTCATCGAGGCGGACGCGAACCCGAACGGGCTTGCGCCGCAGGTTTATCACTGCGGCCCACAGGTAGGCGAAAAGGCCCAGTTTGTTCTTCGCCTCGCGGTCGGCGTCCCGAATCACCTGGGCGTCATAACCCGCCCCGGCCAGAATCGCGAAATACTTGCTTTCTCCCCCGTCGGTGCTGATGCGCGCCAAGTCGAGGGGTCGCTTATCCCCGAACAGCGCGGCATGAACCCCTTCGGGCACTTCCTGGGGAATAGCCAGGTTTACGGAAAGCAGATTCCCCGTACCGGCGGGAAAGACGGCAATGGGCACGTTTGTGCCGACCAGCGCGCTCATCGCCTCGATCACCGTGCCGTCGCCGCCGGAGACAGCGAGCAGGTCAACGCCATCGCGCAAGGCTTCCTCGGCGAAGTGGCGCGCTCCCTGCTCTCTGGTGGTGACGAGGTGCTGGGCGCGGTAGCCATGCTCGGCCAGCGCCTCCTCGATACGCTTTTTTCGCTCCTCGGGATCGCCCTGTCCCGACACCGGGTTAAAAATGACGGTGACGGACTTGCGCTCGTCCTTTGTCCAGTCCGGGGTCGCCTGCCCCTCAATAACCGTGGCCCCCTGGGGGATTTCGGTAACTTTAGTTTCTTCCGGCGATGTGGTTGGTGTTGCCATACCTGCTCCGTTTTGTCGCTCCGCGACTCTAATTGAATGACTGCCGCGTTCTTTGTACCCACACCGTTCGTCAAACTAAAAAAGAGCTTCACGTTTTACGACGCGAAGCTCTTTTTTAGACCGCGCAAAGAAACTATTCCGGGTCGATTTCCGTCGGCATCGAGGCCAGGCGTACATCGACGACACGGGTGCGCTCGCCCCGGCGCAGCGTCACGGCAACCGTGTCACCGGGCTTGCGGGCGCGCAGCGCGCGTCGCAAATCGCCGCCTGCGCGGACCGGCGTATCATCCACCTGAACAATAATATCCTGCTCCCGGATTCCGGCGCGGTACGCGGGCGAGCCAGGGGGAACCTCACCGACCACCAGCCCCTGCTCGACCGGCAAGTTAAATGCCGCCGCCATGGCCGGATCGACATCCGTATATGAGACGCCCATGAGCACGCGCTGGACACGGCCCGTGGTCAGCAACTGATCAGCGACGCTGCGCGCCACATTGATAGGCACCGCAAATCCCAGCCCACCCGCCGGGCCGTTCAAAATCAGAGTGTTGATCCCGATAACGCGCCCCTGCGAATCCAGCAGCGGCCCACCGGAGTTGCCGGGATTGATCGCCGCATCGGTCTGGATAAAGCCGTCGGCATTATCTCTGCGAAGACGGCGGCTGACCGCCGAGACGACGCCTGTCGTGACCGTGCGATCCAGTCCCAACGGATTGCCAATGGCAATCGCCGCCTGTCCGACCTCCAGGCGATCCGAATCGGCAATGGCGGCCTTAGGGTAGTTTTTGCCCGGTATCTTGACCACGGCAATATCCGCTGACCTATCCCTGCCGACCACACGCCCTGTCAGCGAGGTTCCGGTCGCCAGCCATACCTGCACCTCAGGCCGGTTTCCCACCACATGCGCGTTCGTAAGGACCACCCCATCACTGCTGATGATAACGCCCGACCCGCCGCCTCGCCCGGAACTGACGCTGACCACGGCGGGCAGCGCCTGCTTGGCTACCCGGATGGTCGTCTGTTCCTCGGCGTTGCGAGCGACGCTCCCCTGCGCCCACACGACAGGGGCCTTGCCGCCCCCGACTAATCCCTGCCCGACGCCGAAGCCCACGCCCAGCGCCAGCGACGCGGCGACGACGGTCGCCACCTGGTTTCCTCGCTTGTCCAATCCCGGCTCCTTTCCCGTGGTATGAGACGATGAACTACGACTTGTTTCGTATACCTACTCATACGGGACGGATACCGGAAAGTTCCCGAACGATTTGCTCAGCGGCTTAACGGCCCACTCACCGGCGCGAAACGCCTGCTTTCAGGTTCCTGCGGTAAGAGCTGCATCCGCGTCTGGTGCAGCGGATGGTTATGCGGCCACGCAGAACATGGTATTGTCGTTGGCGGAAGTATCGAGTGAAGCAGATTTGCGCGCTGTTTTAGACTCCACCCAGCACCTTGGCCTCTGCCCCATTTTTCGTCTCTTTGGTCCAGCAGCCCGCAAACTCCGCAGGCGTCTGATAGCTGAGGCTGGAATGCAGCCGCTCCTCGTTCCAGTATCTGCGCCACAGCCCCAGCCTAACCTGAGCCTCCAACACCGACAGAAAAGCTTCTCCGTCCAGAAACTCATCCCGCAGCCGAGACATGAAGCTTTCGGCAAAGCCGTTCTGCCAGTGCTTGCCGGGATCAATATAACTGGCGTTGATGCCGCGTCGGTGGCACAAGCCGCGCAACGCCAAGGCCACGAACTCCAGCCCGTTGTCCATTCGCAAAGCTACAGGCACGCCTCGGCTTGCTATCAGTCCCTCCAGCACACGACAAACGTGCTCGCTCTTGAACGAGCGGCCTGCCTCAAGGGCCAATGACTCGCGTGTTAATCCGTTTGCACACTTGCAAACTCATCAGTGATACATAAAATCCGCAGCTTCGTCCCGCTGAGCGTCCTGTCTTCCGCGAAATCAAGGCACCAGACCGCATTTGGTCTTTCTGCCGTCACCAAGCGCGGCGGTGACATATGACGTATGCGCTTACGGCTTCTACGCGCGGGGACTCCCAGCATTTCCTGCTTCCACAGCCGATAAACACGCTGGTGATTGACCACCAGCCCCTGCCGACGCAGTTCCCGGTGCGCCAGCCGATACCCGCGCCGTCGTCGCTTCCTGGCAAATTCTCTCAGGGCAGGCACAGCAAAGCTGTGTCCGTGCTCCACCAGACTGGCCTCGTCCACTCGGTGACGCTGACGGTAGCGCGCCGTAGAACGAGACAGACCAACGAAATGGCAGGCCTGGCGCTGGGAACATAAGCCTTTGTAAACCAGGTGCCGTGCCGCCGCTTTCTTCTGGGGAGCACGAGCACTCGGAACGAGTGTCTGCGCCTACCAGTTTTTTGAGGCAACCTCCTTGAGACAATCCACCTCCAAGTCCCATTCAGCTAACAGCTTCTTGAGCCGGGCGTTCTCCTTTTCAAGTTCCTTCAGCCGCTGCACGTCTCGTGTCTGCATGCCGCCGAACTTCTTGCGCCAGGCATAGAAGGTAGCTTCTGAGACACCATTCAGGCGACAAAGCTCGGTGATCGGTTTCTCGCCCCGCGCCGCTTCCTGTAGAACGGCCACGATCTGCTCATCCGTAAACTGCTTCTGTTTCATGCTGTCCCTCCCGTTTTTTCACGGGCCGAGACCAAGGCTCCTCCTGGATTACATCAAAGGGCGCAGACCATGATGAATGGTAAGCTGCGCCTTTCCCTGGCGCAGCCGCTCCACCAGGTAGCGGTCGAGGTGGCGCTTGCCGAACCCCTCAAAAGGGATCTGGTTGGCTTCAGCCCAGGCGGCAAGGCCGCAGAGCTGGACCCTGTAGTAGCGCACGGTTTTGGGAGCGTAGGCGGCTTCCTTGTGGAGGAGGAACTCGCGGAGCGCTACGCTCCAGGTTACTTCCGAAGAAACCGGGGTTGGGGAGGATAAAACAGACATGTGCTGTGCCCTTCTTACTTGTAAGACATTTCCAGATTAGCAGGAAATATCAACAAGAGCCAAGTAAAGACACAGAACAGGTGAAAGCCGACGACAGGATTCGAACCCGTGACCCGCTGTTTACAAAATAGAACGGCCATGGATTGCCACTACTGAACCTTATTCTACCCCTTGTTCCTGATTTTTTCGATCTCTGAGGTGCTATCCTACAAAAAAATCAGAGATACTCCCAGGAACGACCCGATGCAGCTGTGTTAAAACGTCTATCGG
>JAUJOK010000022.1:54511-86106 GCA_030447685.1 Armatimonadaceae bacterium | reverse complement strand
CTATACATGGAGCGATGTCGCTCTGGAGCCGATGCCCGCCGAGGGCAGTGTTCTGCGGCGATTCGTGAATGGGGAACGGATAACCGTCGCTACGGTCACATTCACCGCCGGGAGCGCCGTATTGCCGCATCGGCATGACAATGAGCAGTTCGCTATAGTCCTTACCGGCGCTATGGAGTTTACCGTCGAGGGAGCGCCGGTCGTTCTGCATGGCGGTGACATGCTGCATCTGGAACCGGGCGAGCTTCACGGCGCGCGGGCGCTGGAAGATTCGGTCGTTCTGGATGTCTTTGCGCCGCCGCGCGCCGATTGGGGCGCACCCGGCGCGTAAAGCGGGTACAACAAAAAGGAGAAACCGGCATACTGCGCGAATAGCTCCTGCATCGCGGCAAGAAGCGTCAACATAGCGCCGTTGCTGAAACCTTTGCGAGCAGCAAGAGGGAGATGATCCGATGAAAGCCGTCGTGATGGCGGGAGGGGAAGGAACCCGGCTTCGGCCCCTTACCTCGAACCGCCCCAAGCCACTGGTCCCCATTCTCAACAAGCCCATAGCCCAGCATATCATCGAACACCTCAAGCAAGCGGGCATTACCGATATCGTCGTCACGCTCTATTATCTCGCGGAAGAGATACAAAGCTATTTCGGAGACGGCTCCGACCTGGGCGTCAACCTGTACTACTCCATAGAAGACACGCCGCTGGGAACCGCCGGTTCCGTCAAGAAGGCGGAGGAGTGGCTGAAAGACGACGCCTTTATCATCGTGTCGGGCGATGCTCTGACCGACATCGATGTTTCCAAGGCGCTGGCCTATCACAAGAAAAACCAGGCGCAGGCGACGCTCGTGTTACAGCAAGTCGAAAACCCGCTGGAGTTCGGTGTCGTCATCACCGATGACCAGGGAAGCATCCAGCGGTTCCTGGAAAAGCCGTCCTGGGGAGAAGTATTTTCCGACACCGTCAATACCGGCATGTATATTATCGAGCCGGGCGTGCTCGATCTGATGGAGCCGGGAAAGAACTACGACTGGTCGCAGGATATCTTCCCCCGCATGCTTGCGGAAGGCCAGCCGCTGTTCGGTTATGTGCTGGACGAATACTGGACGGATGTCGGTTCGCTGCCGGAATACCGGCAGGCGCAGTACGAGATGCTGGGCGGCAAGACGCAGCTTCCGATATTGGGCGAGCAGCGCAAGGACGGCGTGTGGGTGGGCGACGGCACCGAGATCGATCCGACCGTCGAAATTACCGGCCCGGCGATTATCGGGGAGAACTGCCGCCTTAAAGCCGGGGTGAAGATCGGCCAGGACACGGTTATCGGTGACAACGCCCTGATCGAAGAGGGCGCTTGTCTCGAAAAAGCGATCCTGTGGGATTCCGTCTATATCGGCAAGAACGCCGACCTGAACGGCTGCACGGTCTGCCACCACGCGACCATCAAGGACGGCGTGACTATTGAGGAGGGGGCCGTTGTCGGCGACCGCTGCCATATAGACTCGAATGCGAAAATTCGTACTCTCGTTAAACTGTGGCCGGATAAGGTCATCGAGGCCGATGCCACCGTCACCTCGTCGCTTATCTGGGGATCGAAGTACAACGCCTCGCTGTTCCGCAACTTAGGCGTCTCCGGTATCGCCAATATCGAGCTGACCCCGGAGTTCGCGACCAAGCTGGGCGCGAGCTACGGCGCGTTTCTGAAAAAAGGCGCAACCGTGCTGGTGGCGCGCGATCCGCACCCGGCGTCGCGCATGCTCAAACGCGGCATGCTCGCCGGACTGGTGTCGGTCGGCGTCAATGTTCTGGACGCGCAGACGCTGCCGATGCCGATTGCCCGCAGCACGATCCGCACGGAAAACTGCGCGGGCGGCATCAACGTGCGCGTCGATCCCGACCATCCGCGCCATGCGCTGTTCGAGTTCTTCGACAAGCAGGGCATCTACCTGACCAAGAACGCTGAGCGCAAAATAGAAACGATCTTCTTCCGTGAGGATTATGGCCGCACCGACATGGAGGAGGTTGGCGAGATCGACTTCGCGCCCCGCGCCCTGGAGCAGTATGCGCAGCGGTTCTTCAGTAATATCCGCGCGGGGGATGTGGCCCGGCGGCGCTTCAAGGTGGTGGTGGATTACGCCTACGGGCGTATTTCGTCGGTGCTGCCCGATCTGCTGGGGCGGCTCGGCTGCGATGTAATCGCGCTGAACGCCTATACCGATCCGGCCCGCGCGCCTAAAAATGCGATGGAACGGCAGGCGCTGTTTTATAATCTGTCGCAGGTCGTGCTGACCCTGCGCGCGGATATGGGCGTGATCCTGTATTCCGATGGGGAGCGACTGGGTCTGGTGGACGAGCGGGGCGACACGCTGTTTGGGGCGCGCCTGCTGGCAACTCTGTCGTCGCTGGTGGCGCAGACTCGGCCCGGTGCAAAGGTGGCTGTGCCCGTGACCGCGCCCAGTGTGATCGAGGCGGTCATGCGCCGCACGAACGGCGTTGTCACGCGCACGAAGACGGACGGGCGCTACCTGATGACCCTGTCGTCGCTGCCCGCCGAGAACGTGGCGATGGCGGGCGATCTGGACGGCGGGTTTATCTTCCCGGAGTTCTTCCCGACCTTCGACGCGATGTTCGCCTTCGCGAAGACGCTGGAAATGCTCTCCTGGCTTCAGCGTCCCCTGTCGGAGTTTTCAGCGGAACTGCCCGAAGTGTACCTGTCCACTGTGGACGTGCGCTGCCCGTGGGAGGCTAAGGGCAAGGTGATGCGACGTTTGACCGAAGAGTCGCGGGGGCAGGGCGGACGCGCGGAGCTTATCGACGGCATCAAGCTCAAGGATTCCGAGCGCGAATGGGTGCTGGTGCTGCCGGACGCTTCCGAGCCGTTATTCCATGTCTTTGCGGAGGGCCGGAACGAGGAAGACGCCCACGCCCGCGCCCGCCAGTACGTCGAAAAGATCGAGGCGATAAAGGGGTGATGGGCCTCTTCTCGCCCGTTGGACCTCTCCCCCCTGCCCCCTCCCCTACAGGGATGGGGGTGTGCCAGGGATACCAGCGTCTTCGCAAAGGCGATGCGTCTCGCAGAGCCTCCCGATACACAGGCTCCCCCTTCCCTCTATCGGGGATAGGTCCCCCTTTCCGCCCACAGGGCGTTACACGCGGCCCCGCGAGAGGGGGAGGGGGAGAGGTCGATGACCGCACAACCCGTTACACGCGGCCCCGCGTACCATTTCTTCGGCTACTACGATAAGTGCCCGTGGGATGTGTCGGGACGCTATCTGTTAGCGCAGGAAACTACCTTCATGGATCGGCGTCCCAGTGGCGACGACGAGGCGGTGATTGGCCTGATTGATCGGCAAGATGACGACCGGTTCCTGCCCGTTGCTGCGACGCGCGCCTGGAACTGGCAGCAGGGCTGCATGCTTCAATGGCTGCCGACCGGCGAAATCATCTACAATGACCGCGATGGCGGCGACCGGTTTGTCTCGGTGGTTCTTGACCCGCACAGCGGCGCGCGCCGTGTCCTGTCCCGGCCCATCTACGCCGTCCGCCCGGACGGCCAAAGCGCGGTAAGCCTGAACTTTTCGCGCCTGCATGACGTGCGCCCCGGCTACGGCTACGCGGGTATCCCGGACCCCTGGCGGGACGATCTATGCCCGGACGATGATGGCATCTATCACCTGAACCTTGCCACCGGCGAAAGCCACCTCGTTCTTTCGCTGGCACAGGTGGCGGCGCTGGGCAGCCCCGATGATACCATGAGCGGCGGCAAGCACCGCTTCAACCATTTACAATTCAGCCCCGATGGTTCGCGCTTTGTTTTCCTTCATCGGTGGGGTATTCCCGGCGGGGTGGGGGGAGGCGCGTGGCGCACGCGCATGTTCACCGCGAACGCCGACGGCTCCGACCCCTTCTGCGTCTCCGAGCACCGGATGATCTCCCACTTCGACTGGCGCGATTCCACGCACCTGCTGGCCTGGGCGCGCCGGGACAATATCGGCAACCGCTATTTTCTGTTTCGGGACCGGAGCGACGAGGTTTCTATCGTCGGCGAGGGTGTGCTGACGGTGGACGGCCACTGCTCCTATTCGCCCGACCGTCGCTGGCTTCTGACCGATACCTACCCCGACGCCGAAGGCTACTGCACGCTGATCCTGTTCGACCCGGCCACCGAGCGGCGCGTGGACGTGGGCCGTTTCTACGGGCCGCGCCCGGCGGATGTGGAGATACGCTGCGACCTGCACCCGCGCTGGAGCCGCGACGGAAAGCAGGTGTGCATCGATTCGACCCACGAGGGCACGCGTCAGGTGTACGTGCTGGATTTGGAGGACGCCTATGCAGCTCATGGTGTTTAGCAAGCACCTGGCGGGATTGCCGCTTGATAAGGTCGCCAGCCGCCTGCGCGCCATGAATATCGATGCCATTGACCTGACCGTTCGTCCCGGCGGGCATGTGGAACCGGCGAAGGCGGAAGACGACCTGCCCCGTGTCCACGAGACGCTGGCAAAATCGGGCGTCCGCATCGGCATGATAACCACCGGCATCACCGACGCCCGCGACCCACTGACTCCGGTCGTTTTGCGCGCGGCGGCACGGCTCGGTATCCGCTATTACAAGCTGGGCTACTTCTCCTACGAGGGGTTCGGGACGCTGAAGCGGCAGCGGACCCAGGTGGCGGAGCGGATGAAGGCGCTTGCTGCCCTGAACCGCGAGATCGGCATTCACGGCGGTTTCCACAACCATTCCGCGAACTTCTTCGGGGCGTCCTTATGGGACATTCACCACGTTCTGGAAGGCTGCGATTCCCGCGCGCTGGGCCTCTACTTCGATCCGGCCCATGCGGTTGTTGAAGGCGGCAGCGACGGCTGGCGCATGGGCATGGACCTGCTTTCCGACCGTATCACGATGCTGGCCGTGAAGGATTTCCGCTGGCGCGACGACAAGAAAGGCTACGCGGGCGCGCGGCGGCACAGCACCGAGTGGTGCCCGCTGGAAACCGGCAATACGCCCTGGCCCACCGTCCTCAAGCATCTGAAGGCGATCAACTTTCACGGCCCGGTCTCCCTGCACAGTGAGTATCAGGGCAGCCACAGCTTCGCCGACCTGACTTCCGATGAAGTGCTGACCCAGACCGAGAAGGACGCCGCGCTTTTTCGGCGGTGGATGGATCCGGTGAACAAGAAAGGATAATCTTCGTGCCGTTCGAGAACTATGGGGCGCACCGGGGAGTGGTGGTGGCGCGGCGGGGAGCGGTCGCCGCATCGCAGCCGCTGGCGGTTTCGGCGGGGCTTGCCGTGCTGGAAAAAGGCGGCACGTTCGCGGACGCGGCCATTGCGGCCTCGGCGGTGCTGTGCGTGGTCGAGCCGTGGAACAGCCATCTGGGCGGCGATGCGTTCCTGGTGGTTTATGATGCCGCGCGGCGCGAAACCGTCGCCTTCAACGGGTCGGGCGCGGCCCCGCGCAGCGCCACGCCGGAAGCGTATGCGGACGGCGGCATTCCCCTGCGCGGCCTGCGGGCGGCCACCGTGCCGGGTCTTGTCTCCACCTGGTTCGCGCTGCACGAGCGGTACGGCTCGCGGCCCATCGCCGATCTGCTCCGGCCCGCTATCGGCTACGCGGCGGACGGTTTTCCGGCGGGACCGCGCGGGGTGCGTGTTTTCGGCGGGAGCGGCGCACTATTTTCCGAGCAGCCGACGCTTCGGTCTCTGGGCGCGGGGCCGGGTGTTCGCCTGGGCGACACGATTCGGCAGCCGGACCTTGCCTGGACGCTGGAGCAGATTGCGGCGCACGGGCGAGATGCCTTTTATGCCGGTCCGGTCGCCGAGCGCATTGTTTCCCATGCGGCGCGCTACGCCGGAGGGCACTTCACTGCCGACGACCTGCGGGCGCACCGGACGCGCGTTCTGACCCCGCTGCAGGTGCGTTACCGCGACCTGATCGTACATGGTCAGCCGCCGCCGTCGCAGGGGCATATTCTTTTGCAGGAACTGGCCCTCGCCGAAGGGTTCGATCTGGCGGCGATGGACGAGGCGGACCGGATGCACGTTCTGGTCGAGGCGAAAAAGCTGGCCTTTGCCGACCGCTCCGCGTTCCTGGCCGACGATGAGATCGTGGATGTTCCCATGACCGCGCTGCTGTCGCCGGAGTATTCCGCGCGCCGCCGTACGCTCATAGACCTGACGCGGGCGAGCGCGCATCCGCCTGCCGGAGACCCTTTTGCGGGCGGCTCGGACACCACCTACTTCCTGGTCGCCGATGGAAACGGCAATGCGGTGTCGTTTATCCAGAGCGTTTTCCACGGCTTCGGCTGCGCCGAGGTCGCCGAGGAAACGGGAATTCTGTTCAATAATCGGATGACCGGGTTTCTTCTGGACCCTCAATCACCCAACGTACTCGTGCCGGGAAAACGGCCCGCGCACACACTGAACGCCTGGCTGGCGACCAGGGCAGGGGACGATGCGCTCGCGCATGTCGGCGGCTCGCCCGGCGGTCATGTGCAGGTGCAGACCAACCTTCAGCTTGTGGTAAATCTGGTGGACGGCGGCATGGACCCGCAGGCGGCGATAGAGGCCCCGCGCTGGCAGCATCTGAGCGCGGGCGGCACTTCCACCTCCGAACCCTCCCTGCCGGGAATACTGGAGATCGAGCAGCGGACCGCCGATACTCTATTCAGCACCCTCGCGGCGCGTGGTCACGAGGTGCGGCCTATCGGGGCCTGGGCGCACTCGTCGGCGGCGCAGGTTCTGTCCGTTCTGTCCGGCGGCGCGTATGCGGTCGGCTCCGACCCGCGCACCGACGGCCACGCGGCAGGCATTTAAGGCAGAACCGGCAGCAGGGCTTCGCTCTGTCACCCCTGCGCTTTGCGGAGCGGGTTGCACCGATCAAACTCTGATGATAGGCTGAGTACGTATCGTGGGCGGGTCTGCAATAGTGCGTGGACTCCGCTGCGATTCTTCAAGAAAGGTTTTGTCGTGTCTTTTTGCACTGCTCCCACGCCGACGTGTCGCCGGTGCCCGCGCCTTCTCGTCCTTCTGAGTACAATTTTCCTTGCGCTCCTTTGCTGCGGTGTCGCCGTCGCCAAGCCGACGCGCGATACGCTGCTGGTGCGCCTGCGGACGGAAGCGCCGACGGAGCGCCGGCTTTTTGCCGCCGCGCCCGCCCGCCAGGCGCTTTCGGACGCGCCGGGTTTTCTGCGCGCGGACGCGCTTCTGCCGCAGCGCGGCATCGTCCGCGTCAAGGTGCGCCCCGACCGGATCGCCGCCGCTCTGGCTGAGCTTCGGCAGGACCCCCGCGTTCTTTACGCCGGGCGCGACCATACGGTACAGGCGGTTTATTCTCCGAACGACCCATTCCTGCCGAACGACCAGTGGGGCCTGCACAAGGTGCGGGCGCTGGATGCCTGGGAGGTTACGACGGGTTCTCCCGGTGTTGTGGTGGCCATTCTCGATACCGGCGTGGATGCGTCCCACCCGGACCTTCAAAGTAAGCTGCTGCCCGGTCGCAATACGCTGGACGGAACCGGCAACACGGCGGACGGCCATGGCCACGGTACCCATGTTTCAGGAATCGCGGCGGCAGTTACCGACAACGGCGTTGGTATTGCGGGAGCGGGGTTCCGCACGTCCCTGCTGCCGGTAAAGGTGCTCGACAACAACGGGGGCGGCACGTTCGGTTCCGTGATTGACGGCATTCAATGGGCGGCGGATAATGGGGCCAGCGTCATCAATATGTCACTGGCAGGGGAGCTTGATCTCAACGATCCGCATGATAAGGCAGCGGCGCAGGCGCTTCAAGATACCATAGACTATGCCCTGACGCGTGGCGTCGTAACTGTGGTCGCGGCGGGTAACTCCGGGGGACAGCTACGCGAATATCCGGCTGCCTCGGAAAACGTGCTTTGCGTCGCCTCGACGGATCAGGACGACCGCCGCTCCAGTTTTTCCACCTACGGCTCCTGGGTGGACGTGGCCGCGCCGGGCAGGGGCATTCTTTCCACCGTGCCGGGAGGCGGCTATGCTTCCTGGTCTGGAACATCTATGGCTACCCCGCTGGTAGCGGGCCAGGCGGCGCTTCTATTTTCCATAGCCCGTTTGTCGACCTCGCCGCAAAAGATTATGAACGTGATACGGGCGTCTATGGATGCCATACCGGATACGACGATTCCGGGGCGAGTCAATTTCCGGGCGGCGCTGAATGCCCTCTTTACCGCTAATGTCAAGGGTCTTTTCAGCACGGGTGTTGGCGATAGCGGTCAGGTTCTGGGCGACGGTGCCAGCGACCCGCACTACACGCTGGTGTCCGGGGCGAGCGCCGACGCGGCAGCGGCGCAGGTGACTAACAACGTCTGGCCGATAGGTCACGCCTGGCTTGCCAACAGCGCGGCTCACGCTGGCTTTCTCCCCGGGCCGATCAGAGCGGCAGCAGCGCGCCGGGTTTCTACACCTACCGTACTACCTTCACGGTCAGCGATGGCAGCCAGGGCATCTGGCTGTCGGGGCGCGTTAGCTGTGACGACGCTCTGGTTGCGGTTCGTCTCAACGGCGCTGCGGTGTCCTGGACGGCGGGTAATCCCAACTACGGGTACTGGACGGACTTTTCCCTGCATGAGGGCTTTGTCGAAGGTGCCAACACGCTGGAGTTCGTCGTGCGAAACGGCGGAAGCAGCGACAATCCCACCGGATTCCGCGTAGAGATGTCGGCAAGCGTCGAGCCGGTGTTTCCGCCCGCACCCCAATTCTTAGGTCTTTTCAGCACGGGTGTTGGCGATAGCGGTCAGGTTCTGGGCGACGGTGCCAGCGACCCGCACTACACGCTGGTGTCCGGGGCGAGCGCCGACGCGGCAGCGGCGCAGGTGACTAACAACGTCTGGCCGATAGGTCACGCCTGGCTTGCCAACAGCGCGGCCTCACGCTGGCTTTCTCCCCGGGCCGATCAGAGCGGCAGCAGCGCGCCGGGCTTCTACACCTACCGTACTACCTTCACGGTCAGCGATGGCAGCCAGGGCATCTGGCTGTCGGGGCGCGTTAGCTGTGACGACGCTCTGGTTGCGGTTCGTCTCAACGGCGCTGCGGTGTCCTGGACGGCGGGTAATCCCAACTACGGGTACTGGACGGACTTTTCCCTGCATGAGGGCTTTGTCGAAGGTGCCAACACGCTGGAGTTCGTCGTGCGAAACGGCGGAAGCAGCGACAATCCCACCGGATTCCGCGTAGAATTGAAAGCCGAACCGTAAGTAATCCTGCCGCTTCCTTTTGTGGGGTCCAGGCACTGCTGCCTGCGCCCCCACAAATAAGGACAACTGGTGGGCGGGGTATCGGCGTCCTGCTGCTGGATCACTCGCTGCGGGCGATGCGGGCGCGGGGACTGCATAACGCCTGGTTTCTGTGGACCGATGACAGGACGGCGGCCCGTTTATACGCCGGTTTCGGCTTTCGCGAAACGCGGCGATTCGCCCTCTTCCGCAAGCTTTTCTAAGCGCGCCGCGCGCCGTCGCAGTAGCTGCGTGACGACAATGGCTACGGTCAGTCCCAGTATCGCCCCGCCGACCACCTGATACGGGAAGTGCGCCCGCGCCTCCACGCGTGACCAGCTAATCAGAGCCGCAATGCCGTACCAGAGCGGCGCGAGGCGCGGCATTCGCTCCGTCAGCAGAAACGCCAGCGCACAGGACGCGGCGGCGTGGCCGCTCGGAAATCCTCCCGAAGAGCCGTTCGGGCGCGGCAAAAACACCCCCTCGGTCAGCCCGAATTGGCGTACCAGGCTTGCTGCCGTCTTCAGCAGGTGAACCAGCGCCGTCTCGGTCAGCATTACCCACGCCACGCGCACGGCGGCGGCGCGGGAGCGGTCCCGCCGCGCCAAAAACAGCAGGCCAAGAATACCGGTGGTGAGAAAAGCGGTGTTCAGCGGAACGCTGGCGAACTGGCCCAGTTCGTTAATCCAGTATTCCGACGTGGGCGGAATCAGGCAGACCACGGCCAGCGCGATAATCACAAGAATCGTACCGATGCCGTGGTGCCGGTGGGGCAGGCTTCGCAAGCGCCGTATCACGTCGTCATTATAACACCTCGAAGCCTGCTGCCCGCCATCGGGATGTTGACAGCCGCGTTATGGCCACGTCTGAGAAGTGTTTCCTGGATTCACCTGCTCGACACGTCTCCTGCGAACGCTTCACGCCAGGATCGGCGCGTCCTGCGACACGCTGCGCCTGCACCGGCAAGGATGTGGAGAAGGCCGATGTGCTGACGGCGCTGACCGCCGCGCTTGCCCAGCCTGCGCCGCCGGAGGTCAAGATAGTGATCTGCCAAATCGGCCACGGCGACGAACCGTTTTTAGAGGGCCGGGGAGCATCGGTGTTGCTCCCCGACCTCTGTCTTTTAACGAGGCATCAGGGTCATATACCTGTGACGGGGGACGCCGTTCCTGCTGGCGGCGGCAGAATCTGGCCCGCTCTCAGCCGTTCCATCAGCAGAAGGTTTTGCCGTTTCCGTGTCTCCAGTACCTCGGGGGGCGGCATCGTCTCCGCAGCCTTATACACAGCCTCCGGTATCCGTGGTTGCTCTCGCCGGGACTGGCTCGGGACGAAGCAGACCAGCAAGAGGTGGCTGCTCGGCCACTCCCTGCCTCCGGGGCCGGTTGCGCATACCTTGTAGGTTCGCCCCAGAACCCGCGTTGGGGTTCCGCCCCCACTGCCCCCGCCGTGCCAGCCGTCAGCGGCATGCCGAGCAATGCTGCCACTGGTTTCCACCTGAACAGCCATCTCCCCGGTAGTGAGGAGGCCCGCATCGAAAATAGCCCCGTCGTGCCCCAGGAATATCTCACTTCTGTCGACGCCTCGCCCGTTATGCTCCTTAGACCAGGTGCCCTCAGGGGCAGGCACCGCCTCGCCTGTGTAATCCAGGCGGAATCGAGCACCTGGATATTGCCGCCCCATCTCCGCCAGCACTTCCTGACCGTCCCGATCCAGGGTAGCGTCAATGCCCTTATTGAAAATCTCAAACGAAATGCGAAACAGCTCAGGATGGGACGCACGTGCCCGGTCCTGTAGCGTCTCCTGTGCGGTGAGGGAGACGACGGCATAGCGCACCCGCAGGGGTGGGATCGGTCTGGGATCAGCGATCTGAGAGCGCACAAGCCCGCGTTCTCGCTGCTTGACCGGCCAGGGGTCGCCCGAGCGGTGCGTGAATGACTTGCGGAAGACCTGTCCATAGACGTAACGCTGTCCCTCTGCGCGTAGCTCTTGTGTTCCCTGCGGTTCCAGGGGCAAGGCAACGGGCGGCGATTGCGGCGCTCGCCGTGGTAATTGCCGCCGTGGTGGCGATGCAGGCACCGCTTCGGGTGGCGCAGGACTTGGCCCGGGCTGGAAGACGGCACCGGTGGCCACTGTGCCCGCAACGCCGCAGGCGCTGAGCAGACAAAAGGCGCGTGTCATGTTCTTCATTGGACAGATCCCCTTCCCAAACGTGCTGTTCTGCGTGCCCGCTCAAATCCCCTGCCTTCATAATCGAGGCGTCTTTTTGCACCTTGGTGCCTGATGGCCTGCTGCTATGGAATAACCCTATGGTACCCGCTTGGGAGAATGCTTCCAGAATCAGGGGCAAAAGCGACTAAGAAAAAGCCGCCGCTCCATAAACTCGGACAAGTCAACGAGCAGACGCGGCGGCTTCCACACCAGTGGACAGAAAACGAGATCACAAGCCGTCTAAATACCCTGCTGTCCTTGCCATCAAATACCCGCTGTAATGCTGTTTTTTCGCTGTTCTATGGCCCTCCCCTGTCAGGGACGGTGCTGATTCCCGGCAATTCTTCCATAATCACTATTGCGGAGATTACATAAACAGCAACGGTGACCACGGATGGCGATGCCTGCCACAACGCGCACAAACAGCAGAGGGATTACAAAAGTAGGACGGGCCTTTCGCACCTTTATGAACGCACACAGTGCGTTCACGCTCGTCGAGCTGTTGGTGGTCATCGTCGTCATCTCCGTGCTGGCGATGGTCGCCGTTCCGAAGTTCTCGGGCCAGGGGCGGCGCAGCAAGGAGGCGATGCTGAGGAGCAACCTGCGCCCGCTGCGGAATGCCATCCATGCCTTCGAGATGGACACGAGCCGCTTCCCGGTGACGCTTGATGACCTGGCGGCAACCACCGCGCCCGCCAACGGTCTGAACGGCGGCGGCCAGCTGAAGCCCATCAACGCCTCCGACTGGAACGGCCCCTATATCGAAAGAGTGGATAAAGACCCGGTGTCGGGCGCTCCGTTCACCTACCTGACTTCTCCTCCCGACACCGGCAAAGTCAGAAGCAGCGCCACGGGCAACGGCCTTGATGGCACGGCCTACAGCACCTGGTAATAGGCTTCCTTGGCTGCGGATTACGCCCCTTCATTTCTACAGGTTCACCTACTGCTGCCCTTGGTTGGTTCGAGCGTGAGGGGCAGGAATCAGCGGCCATCCTCGAGATGCTGAGCGTCTGGAGGAGGGGCACTCCCTCTCCGGAATGCCTGGCCGCATGATCTGCGCACTTCTACTTACACCGGCAAAGTCGGCTTGAACAAGTCAGGTGTGCCGGGTTCTTCCCCGTTAGATTACCCATGCGCGTTCCAGGGATTGTCTCCCGTAACGGTCGAATCGTCCACCAGGGCAGCCGGATTTATTTACGCCATCGCTGTGCGTCCTTCTTTTGCTCCCATTCTCGCAGCCGGTGCTGGGTGCCGGGCAGCATCAGCACGATAAGCGTCAGGCTGACGATCCCTATGCCGATAAGTCCGATGGAAGTGGATAAGGCAACCACATCCATGGCCCACAGCACCGCAAAAGCAAGCACCACCGCTCCGATGCCCAGCAGTATCCAGCCGGTCCCGGCATACTGCCGCTGCCGCCGTCGCCGGTGGCGTCGTCTTCCTGAGGAAGTCATGCTGTGCTCCTTTCTACTTGCGCCATCGCTCCATCTCATCGCGCTCATCGCGGCGGGCAAGCCAGGTTTGTACGCCCGGCAGCAGCAGGATGAGGCATAGCAGCGTCAGAGCGCCAAAAGCAATGTAGCGACCGATGCGCGGAACCTGCGTCAATACACCGCTGGCCCAGAGCAGGGAGCCAAGCAGCACGGCCCCGGCCAGGATGGCGGAAATATAGATACCGCGCTCGCTTTGGCGCGCAGCGCGCTTTTTGCGCTCTTTCTCGCTGTTCGATGGCACTGTCTTTTTCCTCTCCCGGCGCCGCCATTGGGACCGGTGCCGCACTCACCGCCGCGTGACGACCACCCCGCCCGGCACCGGGATGTCTGCTGCTGCGCAAGATAGGCGGCCTTTCATGGTCATTATAGCCCCATTGCTTTCTAAGAGTTCATCGATCCCTTCGCAGGGGCTGCCCGTCCATCATACCGTGTACCGATAGTACCCGTTCGCGCTTCATCTGCCGCGCAGAATGCGGGCGTGGTTGCCGGAGCCGACCCGCGTCCCTATGCGGAGAAGCTGGCCGAAGTGGCCCGTCAACACAGTGACGGGGTGGGCGAATGGGGGAGATTCCGGAGCCTTGCGCGGGTTCCTGCCGGAACCGTTTTTGGATGCGGCGGCGTTTTCGGCGCGGCTGCCCCGCACGATGCAGCGGGTGCTGCTGGATAGCCCGCAGGTTCCGACGCCGTAAAAAATAAGACCTGCTCGCGCGCGTGGTCGAGCAGGTCGTGCCGGAAGCGGAAAGCTATATTCGAGTCTATTTCGCGCCGACGTTGCTTGCCGAACGCTCCGGTTTCGCGGCTAAGGGACGCCGGGGGCTGCTGCCTTTGCGGACAAATGGTGCGCGCATCACGATGCCCCGGTAATCCAGTCCCGCCGCCGACAGCGTACGATCCCACGACGGAAACCGGCGGCGGGCCGCCGTAATCAGCGAGATGTTATCCATCTCCATGCTTTTGGCGTTCAGCGCCTTGCCCTGGGCATGGAGGTCGCGAACCCGGCGCAGCACCTCTTCCGCGCTCCAGTCACGGTAGCGCCGAATCTCATCATAGTCCAGACCGGACGCCTCCAAAGCTGACCGCCAGGAACCGAAGTGGCTCTTCTTGGTCGCCGCCGCCGCCAGACTGGGATCGAGGTGGAGTGAAACGTGACGCCAGGAGAGATCGCGCTCCTGGGCATGCAGTTCGCGGATACGCTCCACGATGCGCTCGTTCGTCCAGACGCGGTATTTGCGGATGTCCTCATAATTGAGGCCCGCGAACTCCACCGCCTCCTGCCAGCTTCCGAAATAGCGCGTCGCCGCGCGCAGCAGGGGCAGGTTTTCGCGTGCCATCGTCGAATAGGAAAGGTCCTCTTTTTGTTCGTAACGCCGCAGGATTTCCTGCGCGATCCCCTCTTTGCTCCATTTGCGCACGATAAATTGACTCCTCTTAAAAGCGATGCCCCGAGCGACGACAAAACAGCACCCGTTTTGGCGACCGGCCTGGTGCTTTTCGTTTGGATTTGATTGGAATTTCCCAGAAGGAAAAAGTAATAGGGAGGCTGCGCTTTTGTTCCAGCGCGACTTGCCCTGATTTTACCTGGAACTGTCCCGAAACAAACTCTTCAAACGATTAAAAGACGAGTACCGGTTCAAAAAGTTCAGAAAACGCCAAATTGTTCAGGCATCATTTTATGCGTGCCTTGATTGCTATCCTGTATAGTAAGACGCCAAGAACGGGTAAGTGGTTACGAATAATTCACCGAATTCATGAACGAATTGCGGGGAAGGATGACTACTATGGCCGACGAATCGCGAGACGAAACGACGGATAGGACTTCTGACGGGGAGGAAACGACTGCTGCCGCTGCTGCTCCGGCGGTTGCTGCGCCGCTCGGGGCCGCAGGCGGGCTTATGGCGGGCGGTATGATCGGCGCGGGGGCGGGAATGGGGCCGGGCGTGGCGGCGGCAGGACCTGTTGCCGGAATCGGGCTGGGGTTGGGTCTGCTTTCCATCGGCGGCGGCATGGGCGACGACAGCGACGGGGAGATAGCGGCGCGGGTGGAAGAAGTTCTGGCCGGGGATGGCCGTATCGGGAGCGGTGGGCATATCGCCGTGGCTGTCGCGGATGCAACCGTGGAACTGACCGGCTCGGTCGCTTCGGAGCGCGAGCGTCAAAGCGCCGAGGAGATTATCGCCCGCGTTCCCGGTGTCCGGGGCGTCAGCAACCGCCTGACGGTAGCGAGCGGCGGCACCGGGTAACGCGGCTTTACGGAGCGGCGATAGTGCGGTAGTATAAATCTGCCGGACCATGTCCGGGACGGGTCGCTACGGAGAAGATGTTGCGTCGCTCGCTATCCAAAGAAAGCAGCCGGGCCACTACGATGCAGCAGCGGCCGCTGCTTCTGCTGGCTATAACGGTTTTCTTCGAGCTGCTCGGCTTTGGCATTGTGCTTCCCAACATGCCGCGTTATATCGAAACGGCGGTGGGGATCAATCACAGCGAGGCGGCTTTTATCGGGGGGATACTCCGGGGCCTCCTACTCATTCACGCAGTTTTTGTTCGCGCCGTTCTGGGGGCGCTATTCGGATCGGGCGGGTCGCCGCCCGGTCATCCTTTTGTCGCTCGCCGGGGTCGCCGGGGCGTTCCTGCTATTCGGCCTGGCGGGGGACCGTTTGTGGATGCTGTTGCGGCGCGTCTGCTTGCGGGCGTGCTTTCCTCCGCCTCCATCGGTGTCGCTTTTGCCTATGTCGCCGATGTTACCACGCCGGAAAATCGCGCGCGCGGCATGGGGCTTCTCGGAGCGTGTTTCGGGCTGGGCTTCATGCTCGGACCCGCCTTCGGCGGGCTGCTGGGCCACAAGATTTTGAGCCTGCCCGCGTTCGTGGCGGCAGGCATGGCGCTGACCAACCTCGTTTTCGCCTGGCGCTATCTGCCGGAATCGCTGTCCGAAGAAAGCCGGGGCCGGGCGGAAGCTCTGGGCCGGGGCTTCGCGCCGCGCCTGCTTCCGGCGGTTCTGGGCGGGCCGGGAGGCTTTCTGTTCGCGCTGACCTTCCTGGTGACTTTCGCCTTTTCCGCGCTGGAGCAGACATTCGGTTTCTATCTGCTCAGCGTGCCCTCGTTTAATGTGACGGAAGAGACGCAGCCCCTGGTATATGGAGGGATTCTGGCCTTTGCCGGGCTGATAGGAATCATCATTCAGGGCGGGCTTATCGGGCGGCTGGTGGCGCGCTTCGGTGAGGGCAATGTGGCGGTGGCCGGTGTGGCCTGTCTGGTGCTGGGCTTCGTCGTGTTTTCACTGCCGGGCACGGTCTGGGCGCTGGCGGCGGGGCCGATGCTGCTGCTAAGCATCGGGCGCGCACTGACTGCCCCGGCGCTGTCCGCCCTGGTGTCGCGCAAGGCGAATCTGGGACAGGGGCTGACCCTGTCCACATCACAGTCGTTCGATGCGCTGGCGCGCACGTTCGGGCCGCTCACCGGCGGCGGACTTTTCCTGTATGCCGGTCCCACGGTTCCCTACGCGCTGTCGGCGGCGGTGATGGCGGCGGCCCTGCTGCTGGCCCTGGCGAAGCGCGAGGAGATGCTGGTGAGCGTTCCGGTGAGTAATAAAGGATTTTAGATGCCGATTCGTTTTCTCCTGATTCTCCTTACCCTGGCGTGCCTGGTGCTCACGGGCGGCTGTGGGCGCAGTGTCGAGCGCATGGCCGAGCGGCGGCTGAATCCCTTGCTGCCGGCCTTTTTGGGACCGGCGGAAAAGTATTCGACGCGCGTGCGGGGCAACCCCGGCGCATTGTCGCGGGGACGGCTGCGGAGTGTCCACATCGAGGGAATCGGCGTTCAGGTATCGTCGGAACTGACCCTGGATACGCTGACTCTCGATTTGAAGGGCGTGGATGTGGACACCAAAGCCGGATCGCTGCGTGACGTAGAAAGCATCGCTTTCGGCGCGACGCTGGGCGAAGCCGGTTTGAACCGCTACCTGCGCGCCCGCCGCCCTGATGTCGCGGGGCTGCGCGTGGAGATCGGAGCCGCCGACATGACGGTGCACGCGCAGCCGGAGGTGCTGGAACTGGCCTCCGTGCCCGTCCGCGTGCGCGGAACCGTCGCCCCGCACACCGGGGGCAGCCTGCTGGACTTTACCCCCGGCGGCGCGCGTATTTCGGTGGTTCCCGTCCCCGCGCCGGTTCTGGGCTATCTTGCCCGCCGTGTCAACCCGATTGTCGACCTATCCACGCTGCGCCTTCCCGTGCGTGTCGAGCGCGCCGAGGTCCGGCAGGGGATGCTCCGTCTGTCGGGAACCGTCGATCCCGGTGCGGTGGTGCGCGCCGCCCGCTCAGCCTCGCCGTAAACGCGGCGCAGTAGGTCGGGGGCATACGCACTACGCCCTGGGCATGAACGAGTCGAATATATAGTTCAGGCCGAAGTAGATTCCGCCGACCGCAACGACGAGACAAAGAATGGTGCCGCCCCAGCGGCGCGTGGAAGGGGCGAGACAGGCCAGAAGGCAGGCGGCGCTGACGATAGCCCAGGGCTGAAGCGGGCTGTCAGACTGAAGAAAATCGGGCAGTGTCACGAGAATACCTCACTTTCCTCGTGTCGGGCCGTCACGAAGAAATTATAGTTCTTCTCGCATTATCGGCAGCCACGCCTGCAACCGCACCCGGTAATTTTCCGTAATTTACTTCTCTAAAGTAACTGGAAAACCAGCTCCACCGGATAAAACACCCCGCCGAATGGCGCAGTGGTCAGGCTGACGCCGTTTTTGCCCACTTTGGCCTCGAAGAACACCGACCATCCCGCCGCCCCGACGATCCGGCTTTGCCGCAGCGCGCCGTTGATCGAGCCGACCAGCCCCGCATGCCCACCGCGCGGCGAAAATGACACGCGCACCCGCCGTCCTTTGGGAGCGTCCACCTTGAAGGCATACAGCAGGCCATAGGTGCCGTCCAGATGCTTGCTCATTCCCGTCTCCGGCTCGCCGATACGGAAGGACTGCCGACGGGTCGCTTTGGAAAGCGCAATGTTCACCTCGCGGCGCGGCGCATCCACCGCGACCGCGCGCGCGCCGGGCACCGTCCAGCGGTTGTGCCGGAAGTAGATACGAAGGCGGGCATCCTGGTCGGCGCGCACAGTCAGAATGCCCGAGGCGATCTGACGCCGGTCCAGACGCATGGTAAAACGCGCGCCGCCCTTGCCCCGGTAGGTTTTCGCGCCGCTGGAAAGAAACCGCGCCATCGCCTGTCGGCCCGCCAGCGGCGGCTCGCGCTGCGGATCGGCGACGCCTTTACGCACCTCCAGCCCAATCGGTTTTCCCACCGACCCCTGAACCGCGATTACCAGCGGCCCCGCGTCGGCGCTGACGTTCTTATAATGAAAAAAGACGGTGTACGTGCGCCCGCCGACAAGCCGTGCATCCGCATAGCCGCCCGCCATCCGAATCTTCTCCGGGCGATTACAGAAGATAAGATGATCCTGCGCGAGCGCGGGACGCTCCCCAGTAAGCAATAAAGCGGAGGCGACAAGGAACCAGGCTGCCCGCGCGCCGCTAACAAGCCGAAACAATCTGCGAACTTCCATAGTCCTTATGACAACTCTTCCTGGCAAACGTGCCGGTTATCTGCTATGGATTATCGGAACTTCCGCTTCGGAGCTTAAGGGCGGGGCGAATGGGGGCAGGTCAGCAGCGGCAGCGGCGGCGAAACCGGGTCGTCAGGCAGCGGTGGGCAGGTTCAGCGCCAGGAGCCGCAGTTCGGTCATCTCCTCTATCGCATAGCGGACGCCCTCGCGCCCGAAACCGGACGCTTTCTCGCCGCCGTAGGGCATGTTGTCCACGCGATACTGCGGCACATCGTTAGCGATCACGCCGCCCACCTCCAGCGTTCGGAACGCCTCGAAAATCCGCCCGATGTCCTGGGTGAAAACGCCCGCCTGCAACCCGTAGGGGCTGTCGTTCACCCGGCGCAGTGCCTCCTCCCAGTCGTCATACGGTTCCAGAACGGCCAGCGGGGCGAACGCCTCTTCGCGGCAGACGGTCATATCCGGGTGTGTATGGGTCAACAAGGTCGGGCCGAGAAGCGTCCCGTCACCCCTGCCCCGCAGCAGCGCCGTCGCGCCGCCGTTCACGGCCTCGCCTATCCACTGCTCTGCGCGTTCCGCCGCCGCCGCGCTGATCATCGGGCCGATGTCGGTCGCCTCCTCGCCGGGATCACCCAGGCGCAGCGCCGCCGCGCCCGCCGTGAAACGCTCGGCGAATTCGGCAAAGAGGGGGCGATGAATGAAAATACGCTGTGCGGAGATACACACCTGTCCCGCATTGGCGAACGCGCCGGTGACACAGCGGCGAAGCGTGTCCGGCAAGTCGGCGGTGTCGCTGTGGACGACGGCGGCGGCGCTTCCCCCCAGTTCCAGCGTAACGCGCTTGCGGCTCGCCCGCTCCTTCAGCCGCCACCCGACCGCCGCGGAGCCGGTGAAGCTGAGCACGCGGATACGTTCATCAGTCGCCAGCCGCTCTCCCAGTTCCGGCGCGGCGGCCACCACCACGTTGAAAGCTCCCTTCGGCCAATCCGTCGCGTCAATTACCTCGGCCAGCCGCAGCGCCGTCAGCGGCGTCCGCTCGGCGGGCTTGAGGACGACCGGATTTCCCGCCGCGATAGCGGGCGCGACCTTGTGCGCCACCAGGTTCAGGGGAAAGTTGAACGGCGTGATCGCCCCGACCGGCCCGGCGGGAAAGCGGCGCGTCAGCCCGATGCGCCCGGCGCTGGCCGCATTCACATCCAGCGGCAGCACCTCCCCGCCGATTCGCCGCGCCTCGTCCGCCGCCAGCGAAAATACCAGCAGCGCGCGGTCCACCTCGGTGCGGGCATCGCGGATCGTTTTGCCTGATTCGTCGGTAATTCCCCGCGCGATCTCTTCTTTGCGCGCCGCCAGCCCGTCGCGAATCGCCGTAAGTATGGCGTGCCGCTGCGCCGAGGAAAGCGCGCGGGTCTGGGCAAACGCATCAGCGGCGCACGCTATCGCTCTGTCCATGTCCGCCGCGTCGCCCTCGGCCACCTCACCCACGACACACCCCTTGTACGGGCTGACAACACTGCGTGTGCTTCGTCCGCCCGTCCACTCACCACCGATATACTGCCGCCACGTTTGCATCGCCGCGCCTTTCTTTCCGATACTGTTATCGGCAGTATACCGTTTTCCCTGGCTGCCCTTTTCCTGAAGGAAGGGGCAGCGAAAAAGGGCGGGCCTGCCTGGGGAATAGAGGGTAAATACCAGTCTCCTGTGAGATTGCCGTTTGTTAGTGCTATATTGTTTTCATGCGTGGCAAAGTGACTCGGGTCGCTTGGGCATCGGGCGATGACGAATCGTCTTTGAAAGCGGCCTATCAGCAGGAGAAAGACCATCAAGTCAAGCCGAAACTGCACCTTTTATGGCTGGTTCGGCAGGGGGCATCAGATTCGTCAAGCGGCGCAAGTGGTGGGCGTGGACAGCCGAACGGGGCAACGCTGGATCGCCTGCTATCGCAAGGGTGGCTTAGACGCGCTGCGTCGGCGCAAGCGAGCGGGCAAAGGCAAAGCCAGTTACCTGACGCCAGAACAGAAACAGCGGCTCAAAGCGTGGGCCAATGCCGGGAATCTGGAGAGCGTGCCCGATGCGGTGGCCTTTGTCGCCCAAGAGTTCGGCGTCACCTACAGCGCCTCCGGCCTCTACAAGCTGCTGGTGATGCTGCGCCTCAGAAAGAAAATGCCGCGTCCGCAGAACGCCAAAGCCAGTGCCCAGGTACAGGAGGCGTTCAAAAAGGGGCTAAGGGATTGGCTGCTCTCGGTGCAATCCAGCAGTGTTACCTTCTGTGACGAGATGCGCCTGGGCCTGCATAGTCAACTGCGAAGACGCTGGTGCGAAATCGGAGTGAAGCTGGTCCAGCCCCAGCAGATGCGCTTTGAGTGGGCATGGCTCTCGGTCTGTGTCGACGTGACTGCCTGCCGCCTGACCTGGTGCTGGCAACCAAACCTGAAGGTGGCAAGCATGCTGGAAACCCTGGAGCGGTTTTATCAGGCGGGTATCCGTTCGTTGATCTGGGACAATGCTCCGGCGCATCGGGCCAAAGTCGTGCGTGACACGGCCCTTGCCGTGGGTTTCCTGCCGCCGTTTTCGCCGGAACTGAACCCGAGTGAGCGTCTCTTTGGAGGTGCGCCGCCATGTGGAGGGGCGGTTGTATGAAACGCTCCAAGACAAAGTGGAGGCGGTCGAGCGGTTCTTGAAAACGCTGGCCGCTGACACCGAGCGGTTGCGCCGTTTGATTGGCTGGGACTGGATTATCCAGGTTGGCGCAGAACTAAAGAAGTCAGTGTTCCCGGAAAGCCAATCAAAGCGGCAACATCATAGGATATTGGTATAAAGAGCAGGTGGGAATGCAATTTGCGCATCCTCAAGCAGTCGGGAGCCGATTATAACCATGACCGGGGTTTGGAACCGGGGTGGCAATGGAATATGCGTAAGATTCACCTCTCACTGTGGTTTGTGTTTGTTAGCTTCCTATCTCTGTTGAGTTTCTGGGCATGGATGCTTTTGTTCTACAGAGATCGTCCGAGTTCGGCGGGTCTGTATCCCGGTTTGGCTGTGGTTCTGACCTTTGCAGTCTTGTTCGTCGTCTTCGAGTTGCTGGCCTTTATTACCGGAGCAGTCGCAGCACGTACCGGGCAAGGGAAGAGCCGCTCTGCTGATGTCGCTTTTACTTTTGATCGTTGCCGCAACACCCTGGTTGGTATTCTGGATTATTTGATGTCCGGTGGCGGAACGAAATGTCGCCGCCGTCAACACGTTCGGCGTAGCGGGATTCCGAAGATGTCGATGGGGATAGTAAAGCTATTTTGCGATGATACGTAGACGATTATTGATTGCAGGGGTCATTCTTATTACTCGTTTTTTTGGTAGGATGGCTGTACCTTAACTTTGTCTTCAGACAACTCGCGGAAGCCCATTACATGATGTACCTGAAGGGCGAGTTCCTGCCGCGACGTCTGGCGAAAGCGGGGAGGTGGCCGTCGTCTTTGGAAGGCGTCAAGCTTGACTTGCAGGATCGATCCGAGGAAGGATACACCGACAGCTATGCGGAGCAAATCCTTGCCATACATCAAGACTCCAAGCCCGCTTTCACTACCGTACACTTTTGAGGTGACACTAACTTGTCGTTGAAACGGCTGCCGCTCTCGGGTACCCTGGTTCCTACCACAGACCCAGGAGTAACCTATGAGCGACAACCTCGAACGCGATTGTGCCATACACACGGCTCTCAAACAACTCTGTCCCAAGGAACCCAAAGGAAATCATGCGCGGCATCTTCAAACGCTGGCGCATCTGGTCAGCGGCATCGTCGGCAGCAAGAGAAGCAGCCTGCCCGCTATTGCCAGCAAAGTGCCCAGCAACAGCACTCGTGAAAGCCGCATCAAGCGCTACAGTCGCTGGCTGATGAACGAGCACATCAGCACAGAGATGTACTTTCTGCCATATCTCCAGGTTCTGCTTGCCAGCCTGCCTCCGGGGCCTCTGGTGCTGGTCATCGACGGCAGTCCCATTGGCCGCACCTGCCAGGCTCTGGTCATCAGTGTGCTCTACAAGAAGCGCGCGCTGCCTCTGGCCTGGAGTGTTGTCCGGGGCAAGAAGGGACACCTGAGCGAGCAGATGCACGAGCACTTGGTACGGCAAGTGGCCGCTTTTGTGCCCTGGAGCGCCCGGTTATCTTTCTGGGCGACGGCGAGTTCAATGGCACCGATCTGCTGGCATTGGTGCAGCGCCTGGGCTGGTCCTTTGTCTGCCGCATCAGCAAGAACACCCTGGTGTGTGAGCAGGGAAGTCTTTCCCTCTCCGAGCTTCCTATAGAGCCGGGCGACACAGTGGAAATGGCCGATGTCTTGTTCACGGGGCAAGGCTTTGGTCCTGTGCTGGTGATCGCATTATGGAACCCGCGCCACGACAGCCCGCTATACCTTGTCAGCAATCTGGAACTGTTGGAGGAAGCCTGTTTCTTTTATCGAAAGCGCTTTTCTATCGAGACGTTCTTCTCAGACCAGAAGAGCCGGGGCTTTTATGTGTGTCACAGTCATCTAAGCGACTATCGCCTACAGCGCTTGCTGCTGGCTACGTCTGGCGTATCTGTGGATGGTATGCCTGGGAGCGCGCGTTGTCCGAAGAGGCTGGCTTCCGTTGGTGCATCGTGGCCACCGCTGTGATTTGAGCCTGTTTCAGATCGGCTTACTCTGGATCGAGCATTGCCTCAACAAGGACTGGCCCGTACCCGTCACGCTACAGGTAGTCGCTCAAACAGCCGCAGGCAAGTGTACGGTGGTGAAGCCTCGCTTGACGGTTCTGTCTTCGGACAAGACTTCCTTTAAGGGCAGAGTCACGTTCCGCTGGTGGCTGGGACGCTCCCTTGATTTCGAAGCGACGAAGGAGAGGGAGTAACGCGGGTATCCAGGCTATCCTTCCAATCAGCGCAAGGGCAGGATTGCTAATCGTTACGGCAGGCGGTGGTGCCCGTGCTCCGGCGTCAGATCGATGGAGTAACCGATAACATGGTCCTTATTGACGGATAAGATAGAGTGACCCGTAGCGATGCGCAGGTTGTCGTCTTCCTGCTGAAGCTGGGCGATGATACGCGCTTCCATGTTGGCGGCGCTGGGCGCATTTTCTATGGCAGTGGCCCTGCCGCCGTTTGTCAGATACAGCGTGACTTCAAAATCCGGCATTTACCTTTGTCCTCTTCTTCCACCGCGCTAACCGCGAACTGCGGCAGGCGTCAATCGTACAGCAGGAAACTGCTGCGCGCCTGGTTGAAGCCGCGCAGGTCCGCGGTCCAGCGTTTGGCGAGGGCAGGGTAGTGCTCTCCGGCAAGCAGACCGTCCATCACGGCGCGCGAAGCCAGCAGAGTGAGGAACTTGCTTGCCTGCCACTCTTCCAAATACAGGGCGCGCAAAGCCAGCGCGATCTCCAGGCCGGTGCGCACAGGCGCGAATTTGCTGCGGTCAGTGATGAGCAGGCTGACGCCGCCACAGGTTTCGCCCGCGAACTTAGAAGCCTGTGGCGTGAAACGGACGGGGACGAAGCGGACGCCGGGCAGATTTTTGGCGTTCATTGTCGCAGCGAGCGCGCGGCCCTCGATATAGGGCGCTCCCAGTACCTCGAAGGGCGTGTCCGTGCCGCGCCCAACGGATACATTGGTAAACTCCAGCAGGCCGACGCCGGGATACAGGGTCGCCTGCGCCAGCGAGCGCATGTTGGGCGACGGGTTTACCCAGGTCAGGCCCGTGGCGTCCCACCAGTCGGCGCGCTTCCAGCCCTCGCACTTCACCACCACCAGGTCGACGTTCCAATTGCGCTCGGCGCGCAGCAGCAGCGCCATTTCGCCCAGGGTCATCCCGTGGCGCACGGGGATGGGATGGTAAGCGGTAAAGGAAAGGCGTGTGTCGTCGGCCAGCGGCCCCTCCACGGCCAGTCCGTTGATCGGATTGGGACGGTCGAGGACGACAAAGCGCAGCCCGTGCTTCACCGCCGCTTCCAGGCAGTGCCCCAGCGTCGAAAGATATGTATAAAAGCGGCAGCCGATGTCCTGAATATCGAAGACCAGCGTATCCAGCCCCGCCAGCATCTCCGGGGTCGGCTGGTAGCGCGCGCCGTAGAGCGAGAAGACAGGCAGCCCGGTGGCCGCATCCGTACTGTCCGGCACCGCCTCATCCACCGCGCCCCGAATGCCGTGCTCGGGGCCGAAAAGCGTCGTCAGATCGACGCCCGCCGCCTCTTGATGCAGCAGATCGACCGTCGGCGTGCCGTTGGCGTCCAGGCCCGTATGGTTCGTAATCAGCCCGGCTTTCGCCCCCCGAAGCAGCGCAAAATCGTCACGTACCAGAACATCAATTCCCGTCAGCACCGACGGTATCTCATTTTCAATCATGCGCCTATTATACCTGCGGTCGTCCGCACCCTTGACAGCAAGACGATTTTGCGCCTACACTTACACTTCTGCTTTTGCGGAAAGGAGAATCGTTGTTATGCTTACTTCTCATTTCCCGTTGGGGAGACGGCGTGCATTTACCCCCGGTAAAAGTTCCGCTTTTACCCTCATAGAGCTGCTCGTCGTCATCGCTATTATCGCTATACTTGCCGCTATACTTTTCCCCGTCTTCGCCCAGGCCCGCGAGAAGGCTCGGCAGACGTCCTGTCTCTCCAATCAGAAGCAGATCGCTACCGGTATCCTGATGTACGCGCAGGATTACGACGAGATGCTGCTCATGGGATTCTGGAAGTCCAACGGGTCCAACGCCGCGAGCCAGACGCTCTGCTCATGGCCCGCGATGATTCAGCCTTACATCAAAAATTTGGGCGTCTTCAAATGCCCGTCGGTGGCGGCCAGCGGCATTACGCCGGGAACTATCGCCCACCCGAACGGCTGCGGCATCGGGAGCGGCTTTCCCGTCACGCTTGCCTATAACTACTATCTAGCGGGCAACAACAACCCTTCCGGCGGCGTCGCCACACGTTCGCTTCCGTCCGTCGTCAAACCGGCAGAGACGGTCATGATCGTAGACTCCGGTTCGACCCCGAGGCCTGCCCCGGCGCAGCCCGAAGACTGGCCGGAGAAGCGCACTTCGACAGCCACGTTTATTGGCGGAACCACCACGGCCAATCGTGTTCCCTGGCTTCTGGTTTCTTCCGGTTCCAACCTGATAAACTCTTCCAACGACTACGCCGGTCCCCGTGCCCGCCACTCCGGAATTTGCAACGTTATGTGGGTGGACGGTCACGTCAAAGCGCATAAGATTAAATCATTCTTCGTCGCGCCCGGCGACAATCGATACCGGTCGCAATGCGCGGCGGCCTCCAGGGATACCGCATCCGTGGCCTGCTCACCATGTCTGCTGGCGGAATTAGGCTGTCAGCCGTAAGGAGGGTCGAAGAAGCCATGCGCGGTGCAGTACCCTGGGCGGCATGGGCGGTGCTGGGGGCGGTTTTCGTCTCCGGCGCGGCCTTTGGGCAGCAAACGCCAGCCCCTGTTCCGCCCGCTCCGGCGGGCGGTGAAACCCCTAACGGCGACTACGGCGGCTACTACACCTGGCCGGAAATTCAAACGAAAATCGCCGCGTGGCGCAAGACGTATCCCCATCTCGTTCATCAAACATCGCTGGGGAAAACCGTGGAAGGGCGTGACATTCCGCTTTTGCGCCTTTCCGATAACGCCGCGCGGGATGAGGACGAGCCGGAAGTTCTTCTGATAGCGGGAATCCATCCGCGCGAGCAGCAGCCGCAGGTGTGCCTTATACGCCTGCTGGACGAACTGTTAGGCGGCTACGGAAAAGACCCGCGTCTGACCCGGCTATTGAACGAGCGGGAGATATGGATCGTCCCGATGTTCAATGTGGACGGCAAAATATACGATATGCGCCACGGGAACGGCAAGGACCGGGGCGCGGACTGGCGTAAAAACCGCCGACCGAACCGCGGCGGCACCTTCGGCGTGGATTTGAACCGTAACTTCGGCGTGCGCTGGGGCGGAAACCGGACGTATAGCGAAGGCTGGAAGGCGGCTACCGACCATTCGCACGGCAATATCTACGAAGGCCCGTTCCCGCACTCCGAGCCGGAAACACAGGCGCTGGCGCGCTTTATTCGCGAGCGGCCCCTGCACGCGTTCGTAGACATCCATAGCCCGCTTCGCACTATCCTTTTTCCCGCGTACCTTATCGGGCCGGAATGGGTGCGCTACAGCCTGATGGCGCGGCGCATGCGCGCGCTTCAGCGCGCGCCGTACCCGATAACACAGGCGCAGCCGGATACGGAGCCGCCGCCGGGAGTGCGGCGTGGCGACTCCGGCCTGACCTATACCTGGGCGTATTATACGCAGGGCGTCTACGGCTTCAATTTCGAGATCGGCCTGCCTGACCGTTATCCGCCGCCCGCGCAGATCGAGGCGGAATACCACGCCAATGTGCGTGAGCCGCTGCTGTATCTGCTGGAAGCAAGCGCGCGCCTGCCGCTGGCAACACCGGGGAAAGCCGTCTATGCGGGCGGAAAGGCGGACGCCGCCCTTGCGCCCGGCGCGACCGTCACCTGGACGCCCGCTATCCAGGGACCGTGCGATTACGCCGTTCTGGTCAGCGAAGACCCGGCGATTGTCGTGCCGTCGGAGTACCGGCTGGTTCCCCTGAAGAGCGGCTTCACGGTTCAGGTCGCGAAAGACGCCCGCCCCGGTGCGCAGATACCGATTTCTCTGTATCTCTGGGACCGCGACCGGCGGGTCAGCGTCGCCCGTTTTACCCTGCGTATCGAGGAGAAGCCATGACCGCAACCGTTCCGCCACGCGCCGAAATTGCCCGCGAGCATACCTGGGATACCGACAGCATCTTCGCGACGGAATCCGGCTGGGAAGCCGAGATGGAGGCCGTCAAGGCGCTTCTTCCCGAGCTGAGCCGCTTCGAAGGACGTTTAGGGGACGGCCCGGCGACACTGGCGGACTATCTGGATACCACGGAGCAGGTGATGCGGCGGCTGAGCAAGGCGTTTGTGTATGCCAGCCTGCGCTATGCCGTAGATACCCAGGATCAGGGGGAAGTGGCCCGGAATGACCAGGCGCGTGGTTTGTATGCGCGCGCTTCCGCCGCGACCGCTTTCGCCGAGCCGGAGATGCTGGCAATCGGCGCGCAGGCGCTGCATGCGTGGATACGGGACGAACCACGCCTTGCCAGCTACGCCCATTATTTCGACCGGTTGCTGCGCCGGGCCGAGCATGTCCGCTCCGCCGAGGTGGAGGAACTGCTGAAGCAGGCGCAGGAGCCTTTTGGAAATGCCTCCGCCACGCACGGCATTCTTGCCAATGCCGATCTGCGGTTCGCTCCGGCCACCGACGAAGCGGGGCAGGCGGTCGAAATTGCGCAGGGGAATATCGGGGCGCTGCTCACGCATCGCGACCGCGCCGTGCGCCGCACCGCCTGGGAGAATTACGCGGATGCGCATTTATCCGTCAAAAATACCCTCGCAAGCTGCCTTGCTGCCGGAATCAAGCAAAACGTGTTTCTTGCCCGCGCCCGGCGCTATGGTTCCGCCCTGGAAGCCTCGCTCGCGCCGAACCAGATTCCCGTCGCCGTTTTTCATAGCCTCATCGATACGTACCGCCGCCACCTGCCGACGTGGCACCGCTACTGGAATTTGCGCCGCCGTGCGCTGGGACAGGATAAACTGCACCCGTCGGATATGAAAGCGCCGCTCACGGCGGACACGCATCCCATTCCCTATGGGCAGGCCGTGGAATGGGTTGCCGAAGGGATGCGCCCCCTGGGAAATGAGTACGTCGAGACGCTGCGCCGGGGGGCGCTAAAGGCGCGCTGGGTGGACATCTACCCGAACCGGAACAAGCGGCAGGGAGCATTCTCGGCGGGTGTGCAGGGGACCCACCCGTTTATCCTGATGAGCTACAACGACGACCTGCTTGGCCTGAGCACGCTGGCGCACGAATTAGGCCATTCACTGCACTCCTACTATTCCTGGCAAACGCAGCCCTGGGTGTACAGCGGCTATTCGCTGTTTGTCGCCGAGGTGGCGTCCAACTTCAATCAGGCGCTGGTGCGGGCGCATCTGCTCCAGACGCAAACGGACCCGGACTTTCAGATCGCCCTGCTGGAGGAGGCCTTTTCCAACTTCCACCGCTACTTCTTTGTCATGCCGACCCTGGCGCGCTTCGAGCAGGAGATCCATGAACGCGCATGGCGCGGCGAGCCGCTGACGGCGCAAAACCTGACCGCGCTGATGGCCAATCTATTCGCCGAAGGGTTCGGGGATGCGGTGGAGATGGACCGGGATCGGGTCGGCAGTACCTGGATGCAGTTTCCGACCCACCTGTATTCCAACTTTTACGTGTACCAGTACGCCACGGGAATCGCCGGGGCGCACGCGCTGGCCGACCGGGTTCTGGGGGAGGAGCCGGGCGCGGCGGAGGCGTACCTGTCGTTCCTCAAAGCCGGCGGCTCCCTTTACCCGCTGGACGCGCTGAAGCAGGCAGGAGTAGACCTTTCGACGCCGGAGCCGGTGGAACGCGCGTTCGGCGTGCTGGCGGGCATGGTAGACCGTTTAGAGGCGCTGCTCGAACTCCGATAAATCCCAGCGGTCGCGCCAGTGAATGGTCAGGCGGTCGTCTTCAATCTGCATGGGCAGCCAGACGTAGCGCGAGTCCCGCAGGTTCTTGTTGTTCCAGCGGTCGGCCATAAAAATAAACGAACCGGGGGCTTTGCCCGCTACCGGCAGGACGAACGTGCTCTGTGCGTGGAAGGTTTTATCGGCGTCCGGCCCGACGCAGGGATTGCCCATCACCGTCCACGGCCTCTGCACGGTCGGCGCGACGGCATACTGCGCCTCGTTGGGTGCCCAGCCGGAACAGCCCGAAGTCACCATGAAATACTGGTCTTCGTGCTTGAAGACCGCAGGCGCTTCGCGGTACTGCTGCTCGAAGACGCGAACGAACTCGCCCCGCGTCGATAGATAATCGTCGGTGAGGGGGGCAATATAGGTGGTGGCGTTCCATTCAGCGGAGTAGATCAGATAAGCCACGCCGTCCTCGTCCTGGAACAGCGTCATATCACGGCTCTCGGCACCGTTCGGGCGGAAACTGCCGAGATATTCAAACGGCCCCGTCGGCTGGTCGCTCACGGCGACACCGGTGCGCGCATACTTATAGTCGGCGGTGTCTATGTGCAGCCACAGTACATATTTGCCCGTTTGCACGTTATACAGCACCTTGGGCCGCTCCGCCACTTTGCCGGAGTGCAGATCTTGCGCGGGATCATCCGCGACGGCAGGCAGCACGACCCCCTCGTTTTTCCAGTGCAGCAGGTCCTGCGATGAATAGCACGAGACGCCGATAACATCCACCCGGTCGAGAAATGCGCCGGTGCCTGCCGGGTCAGCGACATTCTCCGCATTCTTGTTCTCGCCGTACCAGTAATACGTCCCATTCCTATACAGCACGCCGCCGCCATGCGCCTGAATCGGCGCACCGTCGGTATCGAGCCAAATGGCTCCGGGTTCAAGCATCGTTTGTTGCCTTTTCACTCTTTAGGCACCTCGGCACCTGGCTGAAGTACCTGAAAACTTCCAATGATAACGGGATCAGTCTTTCGATAAAGCGGAATAGTGGATTTGCCGCAGGAATGGGTTAGGGTAAATAGGGTCCGTGTCTCGGCATCCCAGAATCGCTTCTGTCGCCATGCACGGTTGCTAAGGACCTGTTGCCTATCCCATATCTGGATTTCGCGCTCCGGTTCTATGACATAGGCATCTACGCCTATCTGCTCATCAGGCAAGAAAGCACGCAAACCTAATCGTCTCGCATACTGCTGAAATGTTTCGATAAGGGGGTTATGCTTATACACGATCCGGAAAGGGCTGTGCGGTGCCTGGCGAGGGACCATATCTGAAGGATAAAGAAGAGTATAACGTATGCCATACGTCAGCGGAGGGCTAATGTAGCGACGATAGGACGGGGCAGAACCCGAAGAGAGCGTGAAGATGGAAAAGACCACAGCCATTCCCACAATCAAGAGGAGCGGTATCACGGCGCGTCTCTTCCTATTCATGGCATCTCCTAACGACGAAGGCAATGGCGGGCGGCTACGGCATCTCCTCCACGCCCCAGGCGCGCAGGTCGCGCAGAAAGGCGTGGGCGGTCAGGTCGAGGTGGATGGGGGTGACGGAGATATAGCCCTGGCCGACGGCCTTGACGTCGGTGCCCTCGGCGGCTTCTTTGTCGTGAATCTTGCCGCCCAGCCAGTAGTAGGGGCGACCCATCGGGTCGTGGCGCTTTTCCAGGCGGTCTACATATTGCCGGTCGCCCTGCGTGGTGACGCGCACGCCGCGTATCTCGGATTGCGGCAGGTTGGGCGCGTTGATATTGAGCAGGGTGGCGGGCGGAAGCGAGTGCGTAGCAAAGCGACCGGCAAGCAGGGCGGCGAAGCGGGCCGCCCCGTCCCAGTGGATATTTTTCTCATAGGAGGCAAGCGATACGGCAAGCGCCGGAATACCGATGATGACCGCCTCCATCGCCGCCGACACTGTGCCGGAATAGGTGACATCCCAACCCAGGTTCGGGCCGTGGTTGATGCCGGAAACCACCAGGTCCACCTGGTTCGTCATCACGTCCAGGATGCCGAGGGTGACGCAGTCGGCGGGCGTGCCCGATGCGCCGTAGCCAATCGTGCCGTCGGGAAGCGTCACCTCATGCAGGCGCAGCGGCTTGTGAAGCGTGATCGAGTGACCGGACGCTGACCGGGGCCGGTCCGGCGCGCAGACCGTGACCGCGTGGCCGGCGGCGTCCAGAGCCTGTTTTAAGGCGAAGATACCCGGTGCATGAATACCGTCGTCGTTGGTGACCAGAATGCGGAGCGAAGGAGTTGCCATAACGGGCTATGCTTCGCTTGCCGCCGAGCCTACTCCTCCCTCGGTTATGCCGCCCGCCGGAGGATGCGGTTCGCGGTGGCTCGTGGTCAGATACGCAAAGCTGGCCGGGGACTGCGCGTCCCAGTTCTGCTGCTGCCCGGCAAGCTGCTCGTCAATCTCCCGAATCGCCGTATCTTCTGGAAAATCGCGCAGCCACTCCTGCAAGGCGCTTCGCGTGTCTTCAAGCTGCGCCAGGTTCTGTATCCCAATGG
>JAUJOK010000022.1:40965-54411 GCA_030447685.1 Armatimonadaceae bacterium | reverse complement strand
ATGTCTTCGTCCGTTGTGCTGCGCCCGAACGAGAAGCGGACGGCGGCGCGGGCGAGGGGCAGGGGAAGACCGAGCGCCAGCAGCACATGCGACGGCTCGATGGAACCGGACGCGCAGGCCGATCCGGACGAGGCGGCGATGCCCCGCATATCCAGGTTCAGCAGAAGCGCCTCGCCGTCCGCGCCGGGAAACGACAGATTGGCGTTGTTGGGCAGGCGGTGGCGGGGATGGCCGTTGAGCCGCACGTCGGGCAGCCGGTCACGCAGCGCCGCGATGAATCTGTCCCGAAGGTCGGCGACACGGAGCGCTTCGATTTCACGCCACGCCGGAAGCATCTCCACCGCTTTGCCGAAGCCAACGATACCGGCGACATTTTCCGTACCGGCGCGCTTTTCCCGCTCCTGCTGCCCGCCATGCAAATAGGGCAGGAACTTCGTCCCTTTGCGGACATACAGCGCGCCGACTCCCTTGGGGCCGTAGATTTTATGCGCGGAAAGCGTCATCAAATCCACGCCGAGGTCAGTGATATTGAGTGGTGTCTGTCCCAGCGTCTGCACGGCATCTGTGTGAAAGTATGTGCCAAATTTCTGGACAATCTTAGAAATCTTCCGAATTGGCTGAATGGTACCGATTTCGTTGTTCGCGTGCATCACCGACACCAGCGTCGTACGCTCCGTTATCGCTGCCGCGACCGCATCCGGATCAACGATACCGTCCGTGCCGACGGGCACATAGGTCACGGAAAAGCCGAGCATATCCTGCGCGAACCGCGCGCAGTCCAGAACGGCATGATGCTCGATGGTGGTGGTGACGAGATGATCGCCCCGATCACAGTTCGCCAGAAGCACGCCCAGAATCGCCGTATTGTCCGCCTCGGTGCCGCCGGACGTGAAGTAAATCTCCGACGCATGGCACCCGATAGCATTCGCCGCCGTATCACGCGCCCGGTCAATCGCGGCGCGCGCCTCCTGTCCCCAGGTATGAACGGAAGAGGGATTGCCGAACGTGTCCGGCCCGTCGCCCAGAAACGGCAGCATTGCCTCGCGGACGGCAGGGTCTACGGGTGTGGTGGCAGCATAATCGAGATAGATGCGTGGCGTCATAATGGGGGCCTCTCCCCCCGTCCCCCACGCCTAAAGGAAAGGGGGCGCCAGGGGGAGCCTGTGCCCTTGATGGTTCTGCAAAGCGTCACGCTTTTGCAGAAGGGCCGGTACAGTTGGCACACCCCCTCTCCTTTAGGAGAGGGGGAAGGGGGGAGAGGCCCTATCACCCCGTGCTCTGCATTCCGGCGGCGATACCGGTGATGCTCAGCAGGATAGCGTCACGCCAGGGGGCGCTGGCTTCCTCGTCCTGCGGGTCCATCTGCTCCCAATGTTCCAGAAGGGCCACCTGGAGTTTGCTGAGCGGCACAATAGCCGGATTGCGGAGGGCCACCGTGCGCCGCACGACCGGGGCGTGCTCCAGCAGATCGCTGCGCTCCGCCACCTGCAGAATCCAGTTCCGCGTTCGCTGGTGCTCTGCGGCGATCAGGTCATGGATGCGCGCGCCGAGCTTTTCCGGCTCGACACGCTGCGCGTACCAGGAAGCCGTCGGCAGGTGCGCCCGTAAGAGTTCTAACTGTGCGCTGTCCAGGATCATGCGGAAAAACGGCCAGTCGCGGTACATGGTTTGCAGCGTCGCCAGGTGCTCCGGCGACTGCGCGGCATACGCTTCCAAGGCCGTGCCGACCCCGTACCAGCCGGGCAACACGTAGCGGCTCTGCACCCAGGCGAAGACCCAGGGAATCGCGCGCAGATCGTCCACGCTCGACAGCTTCTTGCCGGAACGGGAAACCGGGCGCGAGGCGATGGGCAGGCGGCTGATATGGACGATGGGAGTCGCCTGCGTGTAAAACTCCCAGAACTCGGGGTCGTCGTGCACCAGGTCGCGGTAGAACTGCCGCGACCGCTCGCCGATCTCTTTCATGACCCCATGCCACTGCCGCTCCTGCCGGGTTTCCTGGCGCGTCTGCGCGGCGGCAAGCAGCGAGGCGTGGACAATCTGTTCCAGGTGGCGGTGCGCTATAGGCGGCAGGCTGTAGCGAAAGGAGATGACTTCACCCTGCTCGGTAAAGCGGATGCGCCCGCTGAAGGAACCCGGCGGCTGGGTCTGAATGGCGCGGTTCGCCCGCCCGCCGCCGCGCCCGACCGTGCCGCCGCGCCCATGAAACAACTGAAGCGTGACGCCCGATTCGCGGCAGACGGTGGCAAGCCGCGCCTGCGTGTTGTACAGCGCCCCGCTTGCCGCCAGAAAGCCGCCGTCCTTGCTCGAATCGGAGTAGCCGAGCATGATCTCCTGAAAGCCGCTGCGCGCCGCCAGGTGCACCCGGTAGGCTTTGTTGGTGAACAGGCGGCGCATCAGGCCGTCGGAGCGGTGCAGATCGTCAATCGTCTCAAACAGGGGGACGAAGTCCAGATCGCTCTCCAGCGCAGGTTCGTCGCCGTCCATCGTCCAGCGCAGCAGGCCCGCCTCTTTCGCCAGCAGCATCGGCTCCATCAGGTCGCTCGCGCCGTGGGTCATGCTGATGATATAGGTGGTAACCGCCTCGGGCGACAGATAGCGCCGGGCCAGACGCACGACGGCAAAAACATTGAGCGCGGCCTGGGCGTCGGGAAGGTTCAGACAGGCCGCTCCCAGCAGCGGGCGCGGATTCATCAGCTCGCGGGTCAGTATCCGCGTCTTTTCCGCCTCGTCCAGATCCACATAGCTGGTTCCCGGCGGCAGGACGCGGGTGGCGGCGAGCATGGCATCCACGGCGCGGGCGTGTTCGTCGCTGTGCTGGCGAATATCGAGGACGGCCAGGTGAAATCCGAACGTCTCTACCTGCGTCACCAGGTCTTTGAGCGCGCCCGCATCGGCAATCGCTGCTCCGCGATTTTCCCGCAGGCTGCGCTGAATAAGATACAGGTCGGCGAGGAACTCGTCGGCATCGGTATAGGCGGGCGGGCGGGCGGCGAAGCCCGGCCCTTCGGCGTGGAAATCGCGGATTAGCTCCAGATGACGCAGACCTGCCGCCAGTCGCTCGGCCATCATCATCAGCTTCAGGCCGTAGGGTTCCAGAGCGAACCGCTGGCGGCGCTCCGGCGGCACGGAAACAATCTGGCTGTCCCGCTCCAGCGAAAGACGCAGCTCCTCGCTGATACCGACGAGGCGCGCGCTCTGGGTCAGTTCCCGGCGCAGCGTCTCCACCCGATCATGGTAGACGGTGAGCGCGAGCCGCCGGTGCATTAGAAACGTCTGCCAGGTCACTTCCGGCGTGACATTGGGATTGCCGTCGCGGTCGCCGCCGACCCAGGAGCGATAGCGCACAAACGGCGGAATCTCAAAAGTATGGTTCGGATACGCGCAGCGCAGGGCATCGGTCAGGTCTTCGTGCAGCCACGTCACCACATCCAGAATGCTGCGCTCGAAGAAATAGAGCGCGTTGCGCGCCTCGTCTTCCACCGTGATCGCGTTGGCGCGCAGTTCATCGGTCTGCCAGAGCGCGGTCAGAGCGCGGCGAATCTCCCGCTCGGCCAGCCCCTCGGCGTTCAGCGGGCGGTCGAGCAGCGGCACGTCGGCGGGCTGGGCGCGCTCGGCCAGGCAGTGGGCGACAGTCTGCAGCTTGTCCTGCACGGCGCGGCGGCGCGCTTCCGTAGGATGCGCGGTCAGTGTCGGCGAGATGACGATGGCGCGAAGCAGCGTCTGCATCTCGTCCGCCGTCGTTCCGGACGCCGCCAGCCGCTGCACCGCCTCGGCGATGGATTCGGCGCGCGGGACGGAGCCGCCCCCCGCCTGCCGCTCCCGGTTGACCCGGACGATCTCCTTCTGCTCGGCGGTGTTCAAAAGCTGGAACAGCGTCGTGAACGCCCGCAGGAGCTGTTTAGCCGTCGCCGGGTCCCGTATCTCCGGGATGCGTTCGGCCAGCGTGCGCGGGTCGCTGCCCTCTTCCCGGTACAGGCGATGCGCCAGACGAACCAGTTCCGGCCCTTCCTGCTCTTCCAAAACCGTCCCCAGCAGCTTATCCAGCAGTTCTATATCGCCGCTCAAATGCTCCGACAGCCCGACATCGCGCGGCGACAAACCAAGAAACGACTCACCGGACATAGATAGACCCTGCTCCTGCTCCCGGAAGATTGGACGGCGCTTCCACTTGTCCGATAACGGCGCGGGTAGCGACGCCGCGCTTTTCGAGTTCGCTTAACAGTTCGCCGCAGCGGTCGGCGGCGACGGCGATACAAAGCCCGCCCGACGTTTGCGGATCGAGCAGAACATCGCGCAGGTCGCCCGGCACGCTCTCCGCGAAAGTAACGATAGACTCCAGATACGTGCCGTTCGATGACCCGCCGCCCGTGGTGAAGCCCGCCGTAGCGAGTTCCCGCGCGCGGGGAAGCAGCGGTATTGCCGCGCTGTCCAGGCGCAGGACGACGCCCGATGCCCGCGCGACGTGGCTGAGATGCCCCAGCAGGCCGAAGCCGGTAATGTCGGTGGCGGCATGAACGTCTTCGCCGGAACCGATACCGATAGCCTGCATCGCTTCGGCGGCGGCACGGTTCAGTGTCGCCATCGTTTCGCAGGCAAGGCGCAGCGTCTCGTCATCCAGCGCGTCATTTTTGGCCGCCGTGGTCAGGATGCCCGTGCCGAGCGGCTTGGTCAGCACGAGAACGTCGCCATCGGTGGCGTGGGCGTTCGTGGCGATACGGTCGGGGTGGACAGTGCCGGTCACGGACAGGCCGTACTTCGGCTCCGGGTCATCCACCGAATGCCCTCCGGCCAGATGGACGCCCGCCTCGCGCATCTTGTCCGCGCCGCCGCGCAGAATATCGGCCAGCACCGTTCCCGGAAGCTCTTTTATCGGAAAGCAGAGGATATTCAGCGCGGTGAGTGGCGTTCCGCCCATCGCGTACACGTCGGACAGCGAGTTCGCCGCCGCGATTGCGCCGAACTGGTACGGGTCATCCACGATAGGCGTGAAAAAGTCCACCGTCTGGATCAGGGCCAGGTCCGGCGAAAGGCGTATCACGCCCGCGTCGTCGCTCGTGTCCAGGCCCACCAGCACATCCGCATGGCGCACGGGGGGCAGTCCCGCCAGAATCTCTTTCAGGGCCGACGGCCCTATTTTCGACGCTCACCCGGCGCAGCGCACGCGGGCGGTCAGGCGCTCGGCGGCGCGCTTTCGTTCATCAGCGGTCTTGGTCACTTCCACAGTCATGCTTATAGGATACCCGACGCCGTCGCCCCGTCCCTAAAGGAACGGGCTGTTTGAAGAAGAAAAGCCCCATAAATGGGGCTGAAATGCTCCCCTCCGTGCTTCTTCAAAAGAAGGGTTGTCACTTTTGGCGAGAAAAGCGAAGTAGGCGCTTAGTCGTCGCCGATCTGTTCCAGCCACTCGGCAAAATTATCGGCCAGCTTCCGAACACTGGGCTGCTCATGTTCGTAGTAGAACACCGGATACTCACCGTCTACGAGACCGCCGCTGACATCGAAAAGCACCTGATCTCCATCCCCTTCCATGCAGAACTCCCCGAAACACAGCATCCCTTCACTGGGAGGAGGCCACACACCTCCTTTACGCGCAACCGCTGAGTTATGCAATGGGGTTTCCCGTTCCTGCGGGGGGAAGGCGTGGAAGAACGGATGCCCTTCGTACATCTGAAGGCTGCCTCCCATCAAGGTCATTCCCCGAGCGATCTGGAGAAATCGCTTGTACGAGGCGGGCAGTGGCACCCCTAAATGTTCTTCTAACCTCTTTATCTCAGCCTCCGGGGCGGGAGGCAGGAACTCATCAATCGGTTCGGCTGCGCCGGAGCGCAGGAACTGAGCGAAAGCAGGAAAGTCCTTCTCGAACAATGCTAATGCTGCGTCATCCATCTTCTACTCACCATCCACTACACTCTTTTTCTATAGGGGCGAAGTCACAAATTCAACTTGTCATAAATTGTTAGGGATAGGGATAAAAAATGCCGCCGCGATCTGCGCTTCTTCGTCCTCATCCACGGCGCGCAAGTCCAGCAGCAGCCGGTTTCGTTCGATACGTCCATAGACCGGAACGGGGCTTTTCGCAGCGCGCGGGCTGTTTCATCGGTACTTTGGCCTGGTGTGGACACGGCGACGGCCCAGGAGGGCAGCGAGTGGCCGGGCAGCGAGCCGCCGCCGACTTCGGCCACCGTGGAGACGACTTCGACGGAGAGTGCGGGAGCCGCTTCCCGCAGCGCGTCGGCAAGACGCTCGGCGGCGGCGCGCACGTCGCTTTCGGGGCGGGCGATGCGGCGCAGGATGGGAACGTCCGACCAGGCACGGCCCGCGCGGTACAGGCGCAGGGTCGCCTCCAGCCCGGCCAGCGTCAGCTTATCGGGGCGCAGGGCGCGCGTCAGCGGGTGTTTCTTCATCGGGGCGATGTATTCTTTTTACCGACGAGGATGCCCGCCTGCGGCCCGCCTAGCAGCTTGTCGCCGGAGAACCAGACCACGTCCGCGCCCGCCGCGATGCTGTGCGGGGCGGTCGGCTCATCGGTCAGGCCGTAGGGGAGAGGTCGACGAGCGCGCCGGAGCCGATGTCGTCCGCCACCGGAATGTTCGCCTGCCGACCGAGCGCAACCATCTCCTCCAACGACGCCTCTTCCGCGAAGCCGATGATCTTGTAGTTGGAGGGGTGGACGCGCAGCAGCATCGCCGTGCGTTCCGTCACAGCGGCTTCGTAGTCGCCGATGCGCGTCCGGTTCGTCGTGCCGACCTCGACAAGCTGTGCGCCCGCCTGGCGTATCACGTCGGGCAGCCGAAACTGCCCGCCGATCTCGACCAACTGCCCGCGCGACAGAATCACTTCCCGGCCCGCCGCCATCGCCGCGACCGGCAGAAAGGTAGCCGCCGCGTTGTTGTTTACCACCAGCGCATCCTCCGCGCCGGTCAGCTCACACAGCAGATGGGCGACGTGCGCCTGCCGCGAGCCGCGCCCGCCGGTCTCTTCGTCCACTTCCAGCGCGGCATGCCCTGCGGCGACGGCTGCCACGGCGGCGGCGGCGGCAGGGGCGAGCGTCGCCCGTCCCAGGTTCGTATGCAGAAGGACACCCGTCGCGTTTACGGCGCGGCGCAGTGTCGGCGTGTCGGCCTCGGCGGCGAAACCGGCGGCGCGCGCCGCCAGCGCGTCGGGGGAAGGCGGCGCGACGCCATTGCCGGAGCGGCGCAGCGCCGTCCGCGCCTCGTCCACCGCGCGGCGCGCGGCGGCGACGGCGACCGTGCGCGGCAGGTGCGCCAGTTCGGGCCGCGCCGCCAGCCGCTCGACAGCGGGCAGGGCGCGCAGCGCCGCCGTCATATTCACTGTGTCGGTTGTGGGCTTATCCGGCATAGGCTGTTTGGCCCCCTGCCCCCAAGTTTGGGGGGTTCCGATTGCGCAGCATGACCCTTATCTTGCTCCCCTCTCCTCGCAGGCGACGGTCGCCCACAGCGTGGGGGAGGGGCTGGGAGTGGGGGCCATTTCTGAACCCCCCAAACTTGGGGGGCAGGGGGGCATTCCCCTAAAACGTATCGAACGGCTGAGCGACGGAGTCGTGGACGGCTTCAAGGCTTTTACCATGAAAGGAGCCGAAAAACAGCCGCAAAGGAAGATCGCCGCCTGTTCGGCGGTGTCGGCCACGAACAGGACACGGGAATCGTCCAGCGCGCCATTAACGACCTGGAGCGTTCCATTGCCCGTAACTTTTTCTCTGCCGTACTCGGTGGCAAAATAGCCGTGGACGGTGCCGTCCGCCAGTATCAGTGTCAGCCGCATATCCTTGCTGCGGTTGAGCAGCGAAAGCGTTTCATCGATTTTGGGAGGAACAGGAAAGTTGAACTGAGGCATCGGAATGGTTCCTTCCTACGGTTAGCCGTTATCACGCTTGTCTTCGGCCTTGCGCGCGATCAGGCGAATGGGCGTGCCCTCGAAGGCATAGGCTTTGCGGATCTGGTTCTCCAAATAACGCTTATAAGAAAAATGCATCATCTCCGGGTCGTTGACGAACAGAATAATCGTCGGGGGCTTAACGGCGGGCATAGTGGCATAGCGTATCTTGAACGTGCGCCCCTTGTCGTTCAGTGGGCGGTAGTCCACGGCATCGCGGACAATACGGTTGAGTTCGCCGGTGGGAATTCGCATGGCGTGGCTTTCCGCCGCCGACAGCGCGGTTTCCACCAGCGCGCCGATACCGGTGCGTTTCAGCGCTGAGCAGAACGCGACAGGGGCGTAGTTAACAAACGGCATCTCATCGCGCAACTCCTGCGTGAAAACGCCGAGGGGGTTCTTGTTGGGGTGTGCCTGCGCCGTCTTCTGCCTGCCCACATCCCACTTGTTGACCACCAGCACGGACGACTTGCCCGCCTCATCCGCCATGCCCGCGACCCGCTTGTCGCCGTCGCGCAGCCCTTCCTCCGAATCGATAACCGTCAGCGCCACGTCGCACCGCTCGATGGCACGCTGGGCGCGCAGCACGGAGTAGTATTCGACCGTCCCCTGAATCTTGCCGGAGCGCCGTATGCCCGCCGTGTCGATCAGCAGAAGATCGTGCCCTTCCCACTCGAAGGACGTGTCAATGGCGTCGCGCGTCGTCCCGGCGACGGGGAGACGATGGCGCGCTCCTCGCCCAGTATTGCGTTCAGCATCGAAGATTTGCCGACATTGGGCCGACCGATCAGCGCAAGCTTGACGGTGTTTTCGTCCGCTTCCTCCTCGCCGGTGTCCGGGGGGAAGTGCGAGACGACCACGTCCAGCAGATCGCCGACGCCGCGCCCGGAAAGCGCGGAGACGGAATAGACTTCGCCCATGCCCAGCGCGTAAAAATCCGCCGCATCGCGTTCGCGGGCGGCGTTATCGGCCTTGTTGACGGCCAGCAGCGTCGGCGTTTCGCCGCGCCGCAGCAGGTGGGCTAAGTCCTGATCGACGCTCGTCACTCCCTGCTCGGCATCGACGACGAACAGGATGACATCCGCCTCTTCCATCGCCACCTCAGCCTGGACGCGAATCTGGGCAACAAGCGGGTCTTCTTCGTCCATTCCGATACCGCCGGTGTCGATGAGGGTGTAGGTGCGCCCGTTCCATTCACCGTCGGCGTACAGGCGGTCACGGGTGATTCCGGGAATATCCTCGACAATGGCGATACGCTGGCCGGTGAGACGATTGAATAGGGTGGATTTGCCGACAGGGGCGGCCAACGACGGCGACAATGGGCTTTGGCATGGGAGCCGCCTCCTTCCAGGGGAATATACCGGAATAATACCCTACGGAAGGCGCATGGTTAACCTATGGACCTCTCCCCCCTGCCCCCTCTCCTAAAGGAAAGGGGGTGTGCCAGTGGTATGGACGCTTCTGCAAAGCCTTTCGCTTTCGCAGAGCCTCCCATTTTGCTGGCTCCCCCTTTCCTTTAGGAGAGGGGGCAGGGGGGAGAGGTCAGCAAAGGCCAGAAGCTACGCCAAGATATCGTACCGTTCCGCCGTTACCTCCGTTTGGAGCGGCTCGCCGCGCAGGAACCGCGCGATCTCATCAAGAGCGTTCTGGCCGATGCGCCGGTAGCCCTGCTCGGACAGCCCGGCAATATGCGGCGCGATAAAGATATTCGGAGAATTAAAGGCAGCGTGTGACGGCGGCAGCGGCTCCGGCTCGGTCACGTCCACATAGACCTGTATATCCCCGGCGATAGCACGAGCGAACAGGGCGTCCTGATCCACGATCTGGGGACGCGCCGTGTTGATGACGGCGGTTCCGGGGCGGAGCAATGCGATGAGACGGGCATCGAGCAGGTTCCGCGTTTCCGCCGTCACCGGCGCGTGGAGCGACAGCGCATCGGAGCGGCGAATCAGCTCTTCCCGGTCGGAAACCAGTTCCACGCCCAGCGCGCTGGCGTCCTCCACGCTCCAGTAGGGATCGTAGGCGATAACATGACAGCCAAACGGCGCTAACAGCGGCGGCATCCGCCGCCCGACCTGCGACAGCCCCACCAGGCCCACCGTCAGCCCGGTCAGATCGCGTGCGGGGAATGGGTCGGTATAGTCGCCCCCGGCCCGGAGCGCCGCACCCCGCGCCAGCGTCTGCCGCAACGCGAGAATCATCAGCCCTACGGCGAACTGCGCCACGGCGATTGCCATCGGGGCGGCGGACTGTGTCAAGCGCACCCCGCGCGTCAGCATCTCTCTGGGCACGACGCCGCGCACCGACCCCGCCGCGTGCGCCACCAGCAGGGGCCTGTCCCGCTCCTGCCAGGCATCCGCCGTGACGGCGCGGCTTCCCCAGCACGTCAGCACCGCATCCGCTTCCGCAAGCAAACGGGGAAATACGCTCGCGTCGTCGGCTTTCGGGTCGAACCGGACAATCTCCCCAACCGTATTCAGTGTGTTGAACTCGTCGTTTGGAAAGACACGCCGCCGGCTGTCCTCCGTCAGGTTGATCAGAATGGTCGGCATATTTTTCCTGACTCTCCTACTCCTCCCCGCGCGGGGAGGGGGCTACGCCACGCTGAAGTAATGCGCGAAGAATCGCTCCGCATCCACGTCCACGGCAATCCTATGCGCTCCGGCCTCGTCGGATTTCCAGCGCGTCATTCCGGCAAGCGCACCTTCGTCGGCGATCACTGACGCGGTGCCGCTCTGATAACCGCAGATTTCCGGCTCGAAGACCAGCGCCGCCGCCAGCGGGTCATGAAAGGTGATGACGGGCGCGTGCTTGAACCAGACTTCCGCCATTTCGCCGACCACGCCCAGTCCGCCGCCCGCCGCCGAAAACCGCTGGCGGCACTCGTCGGCGGGGAGCTTACAGCGGGTGGTCACTTCCAGGCCGACCGAAAGCAGCTTGCCCGCGCCGCCGCGCTGAAACACGATAGCCGTAGCGACCGGATCGACCAGGGCGTTCCACTCCTTCGCCCCCGGCCCATGGCCCGCCTTGCCGGTGAAGACGCCGCACATCAGCACGATCTGTTTTAAAAGCGTCGGTATCTCCGGGTCGGCGACAAACAGCGCGGCCAGATTGGTCATCGGGCCGACGGCAAGAAGGGTGATTTCGCCGGGGCGGGAGCGGATAGTTTGCCTCAGAAAATCGACGGCGGTGTTGGCGGGATAGTCTTTTCGGTGCGGTCGCTGCTCCACGGCGGCATACTGCGGCACCTGCGGCTGACCCGGCCCGTGCAGAAGCACCGTCTGCGCGCCCGCGTGGATCGGTACGTCCTCGCGCCCCGATGCCCGGCAGACGATCTCGGCCAGCGCGGCCCGCTGGTTAGTGTCGCCGGTGACGGTCGTGATGCCCAGCAGTTCGCACCGCTCCTGCCGCAGCAGGTAGGCCAGCGCCACCGCATCGTCGATATCCGAGCCGATGTCGGTGTCGAACAAAACGGGAATACTATCCGGCATCGTCTAACCCTCACTTTCCGGGCGCGGCGGGTTCGCCCAGTGCCCGCTCGCGTCCTCGCCGCTGACCACAATTCCTTTGGCGTTCCAGCCCAGATGGGCGCGAACTTCGGCGGCGCAATAGCGCAGCGTCAGCCCGCAGCGCCGCCGGTCGGAATTATTGGCCTCGGAGCCGTGTAGCAGCAAGTCGTTGTGCATCGACATCTCCCCGGCTTTCAGTTCCACGGGAATCGTCTCCCCGAACCGCTCCGGGTTTTCGACCGTCTGGTCCAGCACGTTGTTTTCGTCGTCCTCGCTCAGCCGGTAGGTCAGATGGCCGAAGTGGTGCGAACCGGCGATAAAGCGCATGCAGGCGTTGTCCACGTCGGCGTCGTCTATGGCAAGCCAGACGGTGACGGTTTTTGTGGGCGTCAGCGGCCAGTAGCTGGCGTCCTGATGCCACGAAACCCGCTTGCCGTCATGGGGCATCTTGCAGAAAAAGTGCGACCCCCAGCCGATGACGTTCTCACCCAGGATGTCTTTGACGCAGGCAACTATTCGGGGGTGGGTCAGCAGGTCGTACACCTTCGGGTACTTCAGGTGCGCGGAGCTGATGGAGTAGCTGTCGCCGCCCGCCGCCATCACCTGGGCCAGCAGCGCATCGAAATAGCGCCGGTACTCTCCGATCTCGTCCTCGTCAAAGACGCGAATGCCTTTGACGTAGCCGTCCCGGTTGTAGGCTTCCACCTGCGGCGGCGTAAGCACCGCCGGGTTCGTTACCGCGCTTGGATGAAACCGCAGGTCGCGCTCCACCTGGGCCAGTTCCTCCTGGCCGGGGATAAATTTGGTCTGTTTTTGCGCTGTCATACCAATAGTTCCTTTACCTCGTTGGCGGGGAACTCTACCCGTTCGTAGATTTCCCGAAGCGCCAGATCGCAATCGATGGATACCAGATGAACCTGGCCTTCCCGGTCGCTGACTTCCGTAAGAACCCACTGCTGCCCCTGCCGGACGAAATGCTCCACTCGAATTTTGTCCTGCGTGATAAGCACATAATCCGTCAGTGTTTCCAGACGCCGGTAATGCGCGAACTTTTCGCCGCGATCATAGGCTTCCGTGGAAGGCGAAAGGACTTCCACGATGAGCGTGGCGTTCAACAGAGTGTCTCCGTGCGCGTCATCAAATAAGGGTTCATCGCACACGGCAGCAACATCAGGGTAGGTGTAGATGCCGGTACTGCTTACCTGAATCCGCATATCGCTGATGTACGCTTCGCAGGGGCGTCCTCGGAATTGCGCGCGCAGTTCCGCAAAGACGTTACCGGCAATAAGGTTGTGCTCTCGGCTCGCGCCCGCCATGGCGAAAATCTGTCCGTTGACGAACTCGCTTTTGTGGTCCGCCACGCGCTCCAGAGCAAGGTACTGCTCGGCGGTATAACGTGGCCGCATCAGGGATGACATGGGCTGCTCCCGATCAAACGGCGCGGCGTCGGCGTTTCCTGCTGCGTCCTTTTAGGCGGTGCGGCGGCGACGCCGGAAAGGGGATGCGCTTTTACCACCTTCCATACCGCTTCGTGAATCACCTTGACTAGCACCGGGTTATCCACTTTATAGGGGCCTGCTGTTAAGCCTTTCGGGTTCTCTTTATACAGGGTTGTATAAAACGTACAGCCGACAATGTACGAGCCGACGTCATTGAAGTGGATGCCGTCGGAGTAGACCTGAGCTATGTTGGCATATCCCGGCACCGTTCCGGCCTTCATCCGCTGGTTAAGTTCAAATAAAACTTCTCCCACAGGAATTAGAAAGATGCGGTTCTGCATCTTCGGGTACGCCGTTCGCAGTTCACGGGTGAGTTTCTCGAAGTAGTCGCGCGTTTCTTCCGTGCCGTCCCAGCCGCCGGTGTATTTTCTGAGCCACTTGTGGTCGAAGTCCAGGCTGCCGTCCTTGTCTTTGCGCTGCCAGCGCGAGTAGATGTAGATACGAAGCTGCGGACTTTTGGGCAGCGCGAGGTCGATATAATTTTTCGCCATCGCTACGTCCCCGTCCCTGCCTTCCAGGTTCCGGTCGAACGGCTGAAGGGT